>CADBLQ010000001.1 GCA_902795615.1 uncultured Pseudomonadota bacterium
TACCAGCTATCCAAAAATCAGTTCCTTTTGTTAACAACCAATTAATGTTTAAAAAACTAATTTTAATGGTATTAGCCATAAGCAGTAGTTATGGTATAGAAATCAATAAAAATACAGAAAATAACATTGCAGAGAGTATTACACAACAGATGAATAGTATTACATTAAATAATGCACAAAGTAGTATCAACAATGGTGATACTAATAATGCTACTAATACTCAAACATATGGCAATCAACCACCTACTGCTCAATTATTTAGTACGCAATTATCCAATATACAGACAAATGGCAATAATACCTCGGACAATCTGTTTGACATTAAGAAACTTATTACTACTAAACACTTTATTAAGATGAACGATGATGAAAAAGATTGGGCTAGGTTGGATGCCTATGACCGTCTTTCTAAAGCAAGCCAAGAGTTCTGGCAAACGATCATTGCTGAAAAGAATATTACTGACATCACAAAGGCTAAACTTTACTGCTCCTCTGGATACAAATTGTGTGTTTTAGTTGGCATCGACCCACTTAACGTGATTTTTGATGAATTAAAATTCAATATCAACTCGTCGTGTTTGGTCGATACCAATCTGTACGTTTCCAGTACACAATTGTCTGCTTTGAAAGCACAAATTAATCAATGTACTGAAATTATTAAACGCTATTGGCAAGGAATAATATTCGTTATGAGGCGTTTAAATACAGATAATGCTGATTATGCAACGAATATATATTTTCGCTGGAAACATCTCAATTCATCTAAGATACAGAATAATTCGTGCAAGAAGAAGCCGTAGTTTGACAATACATATGTCCTGGTCTGAGGTCTAATCCTAGTTCATGGCATATACCTGTATCAAAAGTTTGCATTTGCTGTTGACTAATATTTTGTATAGTCTGACCGTTATCTTGATGGTCGGCTTGCATAAAACCATTGTTGAGATCAGAAATGCTACCATTTACTACAGGTTCGTTGCTAGTCGCTTCAGCCACATTGTTAGGATTTTGTTCCAAAGCGTCTAAGATGCTTTCCAGAGATGAATCACTATTGTTATCAAATAAGTTACTACTACCTTCATTTTGGATAGGTTCTATAAAAGAAAGATTTACTGCATATATAACTTGTTGTAGGGCAGTATTTTGCAGATTAGTTTCAATATCTGCATATATATCAGTAATACATACTATTGCTGATAGTAATAATTTTAATTTATTAATATTCATATAAAATTCCTTTCTTAAAGATTGAGTTTAAACAGAAAACAGGAATGTTTTTAGTTCTAATCTAATTTCCAGATTGTAACAATCGAGATTGTTGAAGGAGAACTCCCTCCATTTACAGATTAGTTATGCTCTTTGCGTTATAATCACGCCCACCATAAACTGATTAGACGTACTGCAGAATATGAGCATAGAACAGTAGGCAATATTGCTAAAATGTCATCAACCATAATACCAAAACCTAATAGTATTCTCTTAGTCTTGCAATATTTCTCAATTTCATTGATGGGATACGGTTTCCATATGTCAAACAATCTGAAAAATATAAATATTATTATGTATAGATACCATTTGTATGGCAACAGCGTAAGTATCATAGCATTTCCTAAAAAGATAGCACATACCTCATCTATAACTATGTATCCTGGGTCAAGATTACTTGGATGATTTAAAATATATTTTTGGCATGTAAAAGTGCCTAGAGTAAACAGCAATGACGATAATATAAAAGGCAATAATGCAGAAGGTGGCAGTGCATACGATATTATAGTAGCAATAGCTGAACCGACAGTACCTGGCATTTTTTTGGAAATTAATCCACTTCCACCGAAGGTATTGATGAATACTAACAAAAATTGTTTTACAAATGCTTCCATTGTGTGCCTGTAACTGTATCTTCTAGTAATATTCCTTGTTCCTTAAGATTATTTCGTATGGTATCAGCAGTTGCGTAGTCTTTATTTTTTTTAGCGATGTTTCGTCGAATAATTTCTTTTTCTATAAACTTAACGTCTAATTTATCACCATGTTTAAACCACTTATCAGGTTCTATCAATAATAAACCTAGTAACGAGCGAGCCGTATTAACAAAAATTGAAGTTAATTCCTTTTTGCCCTGATTAATTTGGGTTACCAATTCTGACATATGAGCAATTGCCATAGGCGTATTTAAATCACTTTTTAAAGCTTTTAGTACTGTCATATCAATGTTTTTACCACAAGAATAATCTGTTCTGATTGCGGTGTACCATCTATTTAGCAGGGTTTCGGCATCAGTTAGAAGGTTTTTTGTAAAATTTATAGGCTTACGATAGTGTGTCATTAACAGTGCTAAACGGATTACTTCTCCCGAAAACTCTTCTAGTAATTCCCTAACTGTATAAAAATTGCCAAGTGATTTGGACATTTTTGTGCCATTTATCATAACGTGACCATTATGTAACCAATAATTAGCCATCAGTTTATCGTTGGTAGCATATGATTGTGCAATTTCGTTTTCATGATGGGGAAATATGAGGTCATGTCCTCCTCCATGAATATCAAATTGCATGCCCAAATATTTACGTGACATTGCTGAACATTCTATATGCCATCCTGGACGTCCTATACCCCAAGGACTAGTCCACCCTATTGGAAATTCAGTACTTATTGGCTTCCATAAAACAAAGTCTGTAGCATTACGTTTATTATCTGAAACATCTATCCTTGCACCTTCTATTCGTTTTTCAATGTTTGATAATATTCCGTAATTGCTATACTTGCTAGTATCGAAATATACATGGTCATTCGAAACATATGCATATCCATTGGCAATTATCTGCTCTATAAATTTAATAATATCGTCAATATGATCAGTTGCACGAGGTTCTATATCAACTGGTAATACATTTAATGCTGAAATATCGGCATGGTACATTTCGGTGGTTTTATGAGTTAGAGTTTTTATATCAATGTTCTTTGCGGTTGCAGTTTTATATATTTTGTCATCAATATCAGTTATGTTACGGACATATGTAACATTTTGGTATTTGTACTTAAGTAAACGATATAAAACGTCAAATATAACTGCTGGTCTGGCATTTCCTATATGAGGACTATCATATACTGTGGGACCACATACATACATCTTTACATGCATTGCATCAATTGGGTGAAATTCTTCTAGCTTATGACTAAGCGAGTTATAAAGGGTTATCATGCCTGATATAAGTAGAGTTTATATTCACACTTTAACATTTCTCTTAGAAACTTTCTCCTCAAAGCTTTTTGCTCCATGCTCTTTTTTCCTTGCGTGTTAGAATGAAATAGGACATTGTGTTACTTTATACATAAAAATTGTAGGTGGCAAAAACATAAATGATACTGCTAATTCATCACCTAATGTTTATTTGGATTGTATATGTTTGACAACTTATCTAAAAAACTGCTATCTGTATTTGATAAAATTCGTAGTAGAGGCATACTGACTGAAGATGTTATAGATGCTACAATTCGAGAAATCCGAATTTCATTACTGGAAGCGGACGTTGCATTAAGTGTTGTAAAGGATTTTATTGCCGATCTAAAGGAAAAATTAAAAAACCAATCAGTAATAAAAACAGTTACGCCGGAACAAACAATAATTAAAATTGTATATGATGAACTAGTTAAGTTTTTGGGAGAAGGTAATCAAGACTTTCAATACACCTCGATAATGATGGTGGGGCTTCAAGGTGCTGGAAAGACTACAAGTTCTGCTAAACTTGCTAACCTATTGCAAAAAAAATTTAATAAAAAATGCTTACTAGTATCTCTGGATACTTATCGTCCCGCAGCTATTGAACAACTTAAAACATTAGCAAAGTCAAACGATATTTGCTTTTTTGATAATTTTGATGCATCTGATACTCCAGTAGGTATAGCTAAGAAAGCGTATATCCATACTAACAATTACGATGTCATTATTTACGACACCGCTGGACGCACATATTTGGATAATACTATGATGCAGGAATTGTTACAAATAAAATCAATTGTAAAACCACAAGATATATTACTAACAATAAATTCTATGATGGGACAAAACTCACTCAATACAGCAAAAAGTTTCAATGAGCAGTTATCTCTCACAGGATTAGTGTTTACTGGTATTGATGGAGATGCTCGTGGTGGTGCTATTTTATCTGCTAAAGCAGTAACTAACTGTCAAATAAAGTTTATTGGTGTAGGTGAAAAAATTTCAGATATTGAAGTCTTCCATGCTGATCGTATAGCATCCCGCATTCTAGATAAGGGAGACGTAGTAAGTTTAGTTGAAAGAGCAATAGACACAAATATTGCAGAAAATGTTGCAGATGTAAAGACAGGTAGAGAATTTGATTTAAATGGTATGGAAGTATATTTAAAACAAATTGAAAAAATTGGTGGGATGAAAGGTATTATGAAATTTATCCCGGGCATTAAACAAATGCAAGAAAAATTAACCCAATCGGGCATGTCGGATAAAGTAATTGCTCAGCAGATTGCAATTATAAGATCTATGACACCAAAGGAACGTAAAAATCCTAAAATTTTAGATGCATCTCGTCGTAGACGTATTGCTAATGGTAGTGGACAAAATGTAAGTGCTGTAAACAGATTAATTACTCAATTTGAACAAATAAAAGCTGTTATGATTAAAATGGCGAATGGAAACTTTATGCAAAGTATGCTTCGCAATTTCAAGCACCGTTAATGTATGAAATAATATGGCACGCTATTTTACTTATTTCTGGTAGTGTGCTATGCGTTCAAGACTGGCGTACGTACTCAGTGGGGTTAGTTCCACTACTGATTTTTTCGATTGCCAGCTTCCGTCAGTACTGGGTTTGCCGAGAATATAGTCTGTTATTGTTCTGTATACTAATACTACTTGGTATTATCTTTAAGTTGTTAACTAAAAAAAGCATATTGGGACTTGCAGATTATCTCGTCAGTATAATTATTTCTCCGTTTTTATGCAACCAGGACGTGCCAATTTTATTAATATTGATTGGGATGTATGGCATATTTGCCACAATTTTGACAAAAAGCATAAGAAAAAATCCCATAATTCCCTTTGTTCCAGTATTACTAATTTCAGTCTTAACTTTGAGGCTGAGTAAGGGTTTTTGAGTATTTCAAGTAAAAGATATATTACAAGTTGGTCATCGTACTCGGGGTGTCAATATGCCTTTTTATTTTTTCTATATAATTAGCAACTTGCATAAGATTTTTGATTATTTATTGACCGGGGGGGGGGGAGAGGGGCATAATTTTATTAGAAAGTTAGTTGGAAATACTCTAATTGACTTTGTTTTAGGTAGGATTTAGGAGAGTTTAATGTCAAACTTAAAGCTAAAAAAAGAATCAACTGTTGGAGCATTTTTTGATGTTGAAAAACCAGAAACACAGTTGATCCAGGATTTCACAGCTCTTGCTGTTGAATTAACTGCAGCTTATATTTCGAAAAATTCTGTTCCTTCAAGTGATGTGCCAGAATTATTAAAACGGTTTAGTAATGCATTGATGGATAATTTACAGGTTATTAATATGGCTGTAGCTAATAGTCCCGCTCGTACACCAGCTGTTCCTATTGAGGAGTCAGTACACGACGATTACTTGATTTGCCTGGAAGACGGTAAAAAATTACAAATGTTAAAACGTCACTTAATGACAGTATATAACATGACTGTTAGCCAGTACAGAGAACGTTGGGGTTTGTCTTCTGAGTACCCTATGGTTGCACCAGCGTATGCTCGTCGTCGTAGTGGTATCGCTAAATCAACTGGTTTAGGAAACGGTAGAAAGAAAAAATAAAAATCAATGTTGGGTTACCATACATGGTAATCCAATAACTCAATCTTCTATTCTTTTTAGATATATCAAAATTATCTTTATTAGTGTTATTAAATTGTAATATCCCAATATGGCTTCTTTGGGTTAGTTCTTTTTCCATCTTTTGTAACAAAATGATAAACTATAATTAGAACTTGAAATTAAATAACTGCATATGAATTTAAAACTAATTTCAGGAGTGACATTGATAACATTGCTATCAACAGTATCAGAAGCGAATGAAGGAGTAATACGAGCCAATTCGCTGACGTACCCTGGTTCAATAATGTCTATAATGAATTCAGTTGAGCCTAAAAAACGCATTTGTAAATCGTGTGGCCAACAAAGAATTAAGCACTTAGACTATCAACCTGTTACGCCACCACGTCAGAAAAATAAAAGCGAATACCTTAAAAATTTGGATAAGACACCGCATTTTGAATATGCTTTATCCCCCGAATTTAAAACGCAATTTAAAAAATCGCAGAGAATATATCAAATGGATAGAAAAAAAAACTTAAGCGATAATCAACTCAATTATAATAAACTCAGAGGAAAAAACTTAAGTGATAGGCTAATATTTGTGGATAATAATGAAATTTCTTATAACTTCTTAGACTGTGCTGATATAAATCCCGATCGTACCGATACCTTTTTCGAAAGATATCTAGGGAATCCCTACTTAGAGACAATTGATTTTACCAACATTTCAATTAACTTAAACGTTTCAAACAACTCCATTGAATACGAAGAAAACGATTCTTATCCAAAGTGTACGAAGTGTAAGCAAAATGGCACTGAACAATAATTAGAAATTTATTGTGCCAATACTATTAAGAGCTAGTTTTTTAACTATTTTTCCTGCAGAATTTACTATACAAGAAATTCCATTATTGGCACATCTTACAACGGGCTTTCGCTCTTCGATAGCCCTAAAGCAGGCAGTTTTCATGTGTTGATATGGACCATCAGAGTTACCAAACCAGGCATCATTACTAACTGTTAGAATCCATTTTGATTTTTTGTTATCTAATACTTTCTTGGGCATTATAATTTCATAGCAGATATTAACATCGAACGCAGAAATATTTTGCAAAGTAAACGTTTTTGATACAATTCCTGCACTGAAATTTATCATACCAGCAGTTAGTTTATTTAAGTCAAGTTTCAAAAGAAAGTCTGGAATATATTCGCCAAACGGTACTAGATGTCGTTTATCATAACAGTGTACTATTTGTCCTGTACTGTCAACTGCAATTACACTATTATAAATTTTACTTTGTTCCTCTCGGTCAATGCCAGTAACTAAAATTTCGTTTTTACCCAAATGTGACGAAATATATTTCAATATATACGGATTAAGAGACGTGCCAATAGCTGTTTCGGACCATACAATAAGGCGTGTTTTGTTAGAACCAAATTGGGACATTGCTATTTGTAGATCCAAATTATCCCAAAATTTCATTGGGTCAGATTTCGACTGTTGAGAAATTGACGGCTGGACTAATGTAATGTTTGGAAGTTCAGGTTTCTTATTATATTGTAATTCCCGGAAATACCCATAACTCATAATAGCACACAACAATATTACTGAGTATTTATATGTTTTTTTAGTAAGCAATACTAGAATTAATAACAATAAAAAAGTTACACCATATATACTGACTAAATCAGCAATCTGTGCAAAATATGGTATCTTATAAGATATATATCCAATTAAATTCCAAGGGAAACCAGTAAAAAGGTATCCTCTAATTATTTCAAATATTGTCCAGAGTACAGGAAATGACAAACGTTTAAGTGTCTCATGTTTCATTTTATACGATAAATAACAGGTTAGTGCAGGATATATAGAAAGATAGGCAACTAGTAACAATACAGCTGGATATCCCAAATCTCCCATTCCCACACACTTAAACGCTTCGGCAATCCAGTAAAGCGTACTTAGGAAATATCCGTATCCAAAACAAAATCCTATTACAAACGCACGCTTGCCGTTAGTGAGCTTCAATATATGTAACAATGTTTGTATGCAAATCCAAACCCAAATGAATTGTTCTTTTTCGCTAAATGAGTTTTTTAAACATAATCCAAGTATAAATGCAGATATTTTAGGATATTTTACAAATATCTCATTAGCTTGTAAAATAACATTATTTCTTAAAACTCTTAAGTTTATCAACTGCATTGGCTTTAGAAATTAATACATACGGTTTCAGGTTTGCCATTTCAGGATTATTTATAGCTTTATTTAACCAGTATATAGCTTTTCGTACCCCCTTAACCGTTTTAGCATATTTTAAAAACACAACCCCAGCATTAAATTGTGCTGGACCATAACCTTTTTTAGCTGCCCATCTATAATACTCTAATGCCTTTACGTGATCCTTCGGGCGAATATCACCGGAATAGTAACCATCCCCAATTGAGTTTAATGCTTCAGGTAATTCTGCATTAGCAGCTTTAGTTATATATACATCTGCCTGTGTAAAATTCTTTTCTTGAAGTAATATTGTGCCATACATAAAACAGCAGTATGGAATATTTATATTCGCTAATAAATATTTTTTAACTATTTTGGGATTTTTTTCTAACCACGTAGCTACATAATTATCTACTTGTTTTTTATACGTATCACCATACGATATTTTTGCATACGATACTTGCATAGCGGATACACAAAGCAGTATAGATACGAACTGTAAAAATTTCATAATGCAAATATAACTGTCAATCCTAGCAAAATTCTATAACACATAATTCCAAAAAAACCATGATTTTCCATATATTTAATGCAAATTGGTAGTGCTATAATTCCAACAATACCTGAAACTAACATCCCTATTAAATTGGTTCTATTAAATAAATGAATTGCATCATCTTTAAATATTGTGAATAACTCTATACATAGTGAGCCTGCAATACTTGGGATAGCTAGCAAAAGAGAAGTCGTTATTGCCTGTTTTCGATTAATATTAAACAATCTGCATGCTGTTGTGCATATGCCTAGCCTGCTAACTCCAGGCAATATTGCCATAGACTGAAATACACCAATTAAACAATCACGCACATGGGTAGATTTTGTACAACGTTGTGCTAATTTATTCACTGACATAATGTCACTTAACCATAACAAAATACCAAATACAATAAGTAAAATGCCAGTTATTATATTTGAGTCAAAACCTTTAATAAAACGATGTAGAATACTCCCAATAATTACCACAGGTAATGTAGCAATAACCATAGTATAAAATTCGGTTTGAGATAGTTTTACTTTGTTTGTAAATAGCCCAAGGAATATTCTCCATAGCGTTTGTCTAAAATAAAATATTAACGCTAATAAACTACCGGCATGCAATGCAACTTTAGTTTCAAAACTACACGTTGCAAATTTAAATATCTTAGAGACAACAGCTAGGTTTGCTGATGAACTGATGGGTAAAAACTCACCAATTCCCTGAACAACGCCAAGCATTAACGTTTGTAACGTATCCATAAGCAGTAATGAAATAACAATTGCTTCCTATATCAGCAGGATATCATTAACTTTACGATGAAACGCTTGGTAAACTAACTTTAAAAAGTTAATCTAACACAGGGCTTCATGCAATGCTACGTATCCAAAACTATTACAGACCTGAATTTGTTATTATTTTGGGTCAAAATAATAACAGCTAAGATACGTCAATATTTATCAACCTTCAGATATGATAAAATATTCACAAGATAGAAATACATTAGGGGATAATACTATGAACAATGA
>CADBLQ010000002.1 GCA_902795615.1 uncultured Pseudomonadota bacterium
CTCAATCTCTTTATCATTTTAAAATCCATCATTAAAACTTGGAGCGGGTGATGGGAATCGAACCCACGTAACCAGCTTGGAAGGCTGGGGCTTTACCATTAAGCTACACCCGCACAGCAAAAGACCTTTATATACCACATTTATAGCTATACAGTGGTGGAAGGGGTAAGATTCGAACTTACGTAGGCTAACGCCGGCAGATTTACAGTCTGCTGCCTTTAACCACTCGGCCACCCTTCCATTATCTCAACCACAGTCAGAGTGTAACACAAGTTCTTATTTAGTTGCAATGGCGTCTACTATCAACGTTTTATTCAAATTTGTAGTATAATGACACGACTAAACACTGTTTGTCAATACTGTTAAAGCGTGCTAGCTTTAGATAAAGAAGTATGTCAATATTAAAGACTGTGGGCATTAAGTACGCAGAATAAGAAATTAATTAAAGACATGATAAATAACATTCAGTACATGACAGAACAATATATAAAAATTTTAGTTTATACGATATTTATTTTTGTGAGTTTCTCTACTCTTAATGCTATTACATTGTTTGAGTTATTAGATACTTACGTTCCAAATATTTTTGTAAGGTGGAGTGGCATTGTTGTTAAACGATTGTGGCAGGACATTTTGCCGATGGAGTTAAATCGAGCTAATAGTTGGACTGATTTAGATAAAAAATATGGTGTGCGATACTCATGGGAAATAGGACAAGATTATAAGAAAGGCATTAGTCCAAACACCGATTTTAAAAAATCCTGTATTGGAATATTAAATGCTTTAGATATCAAATCAATTATTGGAAATTACAAAAATAGCAATACATTATGTAATTTTGATGACTTGGTTAATGGCAATGTTTCGCTAAAAATCATACAAATTGCTAAGCATAATAAACTAGCTAATAACTACCGAATTAATATAATTTTCAATACGAAAAGTACTTACTATTCAGTGGTCGCAATCTGTACCCACAATATACAAATATCCAATATTACGGCAGATACCACATTGCCATTACTTGCTTCTGATGAATTATACTCGCAATGTCTTCAATTAAGAATTGACTGGTGTGCAAAAACTAAACTTTAATTAGCAACACACCAAATTATTTTATAGCATTGCCTTTATTATCCTTTTTCATATAGTTTACTTTTACATATCTTCTTTGCCTTTTAATTTGAAAAATATTGTTTTTATTTTGATAATTTGTTGTAGTTATTTTATTAATATTTTGCTGTATTTTTATCGAAGGTTGTTGTTTTTGCGAAGTGTCCGTACTTGCAGTTGTATTAGAAGTATTTTGAGATGAATTTTGTTCATTTGACAAATTATTGTGTTCCTTGAGGGTTTGACTATTCTTTGCTTTCAGGAATACCTTTAATTGATTTGAGTATACTTCAATAGCTTTTTTGGCAATATAGCTTTTTTTAAGTGATAACTTAAACTCCTCGATCTTTTGGTTAATTCTGGCTTCCGAACCCGACTCATAATTACAAATATCAGGTAAAAAATTACAAATTTTTTGACAGACAATGTAAAGACGATATGCTACTAAGTCAAGATATCTTTGAAGGACTTGTTCGTCGTTTGTAATATGCATGGGGAGATGATAACGAATAGCAGAAAATAATTTCAAAATATCTCTAGGTTGTACAAATTCGAGCCAAATAGTATTAACTAGACTAATTGCAAATTCAGACAAATGTTCTTGTTCCAACTTTAAACAGGCAATAGTCTTAGGGTTTTTAATATCATTAGTATCACACTTCGATTTAAATCCACTATTGATTATCCTCCTAATTATTGTTTTGTCTGACGCTATTGCCTCATTAGAGCTACAAACCTTATCTGAAACAATACTTGAATAAGCAAACAAATTACTATATGGTTTTGTTTTTGTATCATTTATATTATTATCTGAGCAAGCCAGTAACTCGCAATAAACTCTTGTATAATATAAGATTATATCGAATAATGTGCTAATAACGTTTGGCAAATTTACTAAAAATTCCAAAGTAGTATTTCCAGTAATTAACCATTGTGCAAAATTACGAATCTTATTCATACAGTCTATCCTATATTTTCCGTCATCAAAGAACCAAGCCCATGCAAAAGATCGTAGAGTAAACTCACTGCACAATGATATCTTAATATAGTTGAGGGTGATATCTTTATTATCTGTGGGAATTATTGGGGTTCTGTACGATGCTATTTTATCTAACGAATATGTGATTTTAAGTTGTTGATACTCTTGATTTAATGATAAAAACAGTTGTTCCGTCGCACCAGGATTATCAGAGTATTGTGACATGTAGTCTGAAAATACCATACACTGCATACCATTATTGCAATTTTCCACTCCTTGGCTAGGCGGATTGTTAAAATAAAGGTATCTTAAATTACAATAGTCAGAAATTTTTATTAATATATGGAACAGTTCTTCCATTTTTTCAAATGTAACATCTGCCACAGTTTTGATATTTGATTGATATTCATTAAGTTTTTCCTTTTCATCTAGCATTTTTTTATGAAAGTATTTTGATTGTGCATTTGGTTCATTAAATTCCTCTACTTTCATTTCCATACAATTAGTAATATCATTGCCCAAAAGTATCAAAGCAACAACTCTGAATGCCCTTTTATTTAAAAGTTTCACTGTTCTCTTTTTTCTTCAAATTAATGTTTAAATTCGTACAGTTGTGATTGTAACACGACTGTAGATACACACAAACAATTTCAAAAATTGTTGACTATCAAAAGAAAATTAATACAAATTTAACAAAAATACGTACATTTTTTAACTGATAGTTAACAATCACACAACTTTGAAAATGTCAAAAAAGTTTTTGTTTTTATTATTGTGTTGTACAATAATTTATAATTACAATAAAATAAAAGCAAATAACACATATGATGAGAGCAATTATTTATACAATACGGTTGCTAATATTAAAACATATTTTGGCAATAAGTTAGAAAGTTGGCTTCCCATCCAACTAGGATTAGCTTCATCTCAGAACGTCTCTACAACTCAGACTGCGTCTTCATCACAGATGGTATCTGCCCCACAGATGGTATCTGCCCCACAGATGGTATCTGTCCCGCAGATGGTATCTGTCCCGCAGATGGTATCTGTTTCACAGGCAGAACCTATGCAACAGGCAAAAGAGACTACTTCACAGACTAAATCTATTAGTTCTGAGCAACAGACGACCACTGATACATTTGTAAAAAAGTATAAAGAATGGAGAGCTGTGATTAGTGATACATCAAATGTTAGTAAAGTATTTGAATTTTTTGGTGCAAATCCACATTTTCCATTATTTAAATCGATAGTAAAAGAGGCAGAACATCATATTAAAGATGATACAAGTGTTACAAACGATACAGTAATTCAATGGTTTGAAAAGTATCCACCAATGACAAAAGAGGGAATAGAAGCGTATATTGATGCTTTATTACGTACAGATACAGAAAAGGCAAAAAAGTACATTCAGCAAACTTACATATTCCAGAATCTAGTTCCTAGTTATGCTACGGATTTTCGTAAAAAGTATGGTGAATATATAAGTGCTATTAATGATGCACAACGGGCAAAACGCTTTTCAATACAAAATGATGTAAAACAACTTATAGAAATGAAAAATGCAATTAATGAAACAGAAATTATCCAGTATGTTACAGATGCAGTTAATGAAAAAATAAAATTTAATAATAACATGTTATTTGATGCTTCTGAACGTTATAAATATATCGAAAAACTCATTAATCAAGGTAAAGATTTGGAAGTAGCAAACGTATTAAATACTACAGAATATGGAGAGGATAATTTATTTATTAATAAGAAATATTTTGAAAAACGAAGATATATTGCATATAACATATTGAGAAGCGGGAAACCCGAATTGGCATATAACGTTGCCTCAAAATATCCTAAAAATATCGATGACGATAATAAAGCTCGTATAGAGTGGCTTTTAGGGTTTATTTCGTATAGATTTTTAGGGAAATTGCTACAAGCACGTAATCATTTTGAAGAAGCTTACAAATATTCACAAAAGGATATTCGCAAGAGTAAAAATGCCTTTTGGTTAGCTGAATTATATCGAGAACAAGCTGATATAGTAGTCGCAATAGAATGGTATCGAAAAGCATCAGAGTACTTTACTACGTTTTATGGATATTTGGCTGATATACAAATTAAACGATTGTCCGGTACATATAATACCTCAATGGATAATGCCTCGGTTTCAAATGTACCAGACACACTGAAGGAGAAATTTTATAAACGCGAACTTGTGCAAATACTAATTGCTACTCGTAATATTGAGCAGGAAAAACAGTACAGAAAGTATTTTTACAATAAACTGATAGACCAAATAGAAGACCCATATGAAGAGATTTTATTAGTTGAATTAGCTAAATCTAATAACGAAGTTGAAACATTAATTGATAAATTCTATAACAAACAGCATTATATGATATATAAATCGTATGATGAACTAGAGGAAGAGAAATTAACACCAATAACCAACATAAATTCTGAAAACTGCTTTATAAGTACAGTTCACTCTGTGATAAAGCAAGAAAGCAATTTCAAACGACATGCTACGAGTTCTGCTGGTGCAATAGGATTAATGCAGTTAATGCCTAAAACGGCAGAAGCAGAAGCAAAATTGTTAGGTGTACAGTATAACAAACGTAATTTGTATAACGAATATGACAATTTGCAACTAGGGTCAAGCCTATTAAATCGATTAATGTCAAAATATAATAACAATCTTGTGTACGTCCTTTATGCCTATAATGCTGGGGAAAGCAACTTAGCTAAGTATAAAAAGGATATACAGAATTTAAACAATATCTCTACTTTAGAAGTAATTGAGCTTATACCAATTAAAGAAACACGACTTTACATCAAAAGTGTTTTACGAAATATGTTTCATTATCACCAACGATTTGGTTGCGAAAAACAATCCCAGCTACTCGATAATATTCTCTCGCACACTACCAAAACGTGATAATACATACTCAAAAAACATAAGAAGATCAGGATTTTTATTAGAATTCCTGCAGTAGCATAGTATTTAAATGTACTTCAGATGAACTTCAACTGAGCGTGAACGCCCGCAGGCGTCCGCTCCTAAAGGGAGTGAAACTGAAAGTTCGCGAAGACAACCTGAAAGTTCCGAACCCAAAAAAGGGTTTGCAACGCCTATGGACTTATCAATAGAATAAATATCAAAGGTCAAAAATTTATCTATCGATAACTAGCTTGAGGGAGGAGGATATATCCCCCTCCCGTTAAGTGATTATTCCTTTATTAACTTAGGTAATACCGAAATGTGTAATTCTTTGAGTTGTTCATCTGAAACTTCAGCTGGTGCTCCCATCATTAAATCTTGAGCTTTCTGATTGAACGGAAATGCAATAACTTCCCTTATGTTCTCCGTCTGAGCTAAAAGCATTACCATTCGGTCAATGCCTGGAGCACAACCGCCATGTGGAGGAGCTCCATATTTAAATGCCTTAATCATACCTCTGAATTTATCGTCAACAAAAGCTTTATCATGACCCGCAATTTCAAATGCTTTGTACATAATTTCCGGTACATGATTACGAATTGCTCCACTTGATAGCTCTATACCGTTACAAACAATGTCATATTGATATGCCTTTATATCCAATGGGTTTTGTGTGTTTAGTGCATCAAGACCTCCTTGTGGCATTGAAAATGGATTATGAGAAAATATAATTTGTTTCGTCTCTTCATCATACTCAAACATTGGGAAATCAACTACCCAACAGAATTTATAAGCTGTTTCATCAGTTAGGTTCAGTTCTTTCCCTAGATGAGTACGTAGTTGATGAGCAACATTATTTACATCTTTATGACATACAAAAAATACAACATCACCGTCGTTCATCTTACAGATTTCTGTAATTTTAGTAAGATTAGTTTCTGTTAGGAATTTTACAATTGGTCCTTTGTATTCAGTTCCTGAGATACGAGTAATATAACCTAGTCCTGGCAACCCTAAATCTTTAGCCCATTTGTCTAATTTATCAAAAAAGCTACGTGGTTGAGCTGAGCAATTAGGAACATTAATACCACGTACCTGATCTCCATTTTCTATGTTATTTTTAAATGCTGTAAAATTAGAATTCTTGAAAATGTCGGTTAAATCCTCGATTATCAGTGGGTTCCGCATGTCAGGCTTATCGCAACCGTAATGAAGCATAGAATTCGCATATGTAATTCTTGGGAATGGATAATCAGTAACTGTAAAATCATCAGGTGCAAACTTTGTAAAAGTATTATAAATCACCGGTTCAATTGTACTAAATACATCTTCTTGGGAAGCAAAACTCATTTCAATATCTAATTGGTAAAATTCTCCTGGCGAACGATCAGCACGTGCATCTTCATCTCTAAAACAAGGTGCTATCTGAAAATATCTATCAAATCCTGCTACCATTAACAGTTGTTTAAATTGTTGTGGTGCTTGTGGTAAAGCATAGAATTTTCCATGATGAATACGACTAGGGACTAAATAATCTCTCGCTCCTTCAGGAGAAGAAGCAGTTAGAATTGGCGTTTGTATCTCCAAAAAACCCTGTTCTATCATCTGTTGGCGAATATATGCAATTATATTAGAACGAAGAATAATATTAGAATGGGACTTTTTTTTACGTAAATCTAAATATCGATAAGTTAATCTTGTATCCTCTGGAAATTTTACATCACATTCATTATCACGAACTTGTAATGGTAATTCTCCCTGTGGTGCAGATAAAATTTCAAGTTTATCAATTGAAACCTCAATATTGCCTGTGACCATTTTGGGATTTATTGTTTCTGCATCTCGTTTAATAACAGTTCCAGTAATTGCAATTACCGTTTCTAAACGTAATTTTTCTGCTTCGCAAAATACAGCGTCTGTCTGTTTAACAACACATTGCGTAATACCATAATGGTCTCGTAAATCAATAAACAACAAGCCACCATGGTCTCGTGTTGTATCTACAAATCCGGATAATTTTACTGTTTCACCAACATTTGACAGATTTAGCTCATTACATGTATGCGTTCTGTATGCAGTCTTCAGTATCATATTAGTTTTTCAATAAGCTACTACCGTTATATTACCACTGTTTTTCTGGAATTCTTAAACCTAAGATACGTGGTAATTTATTTACAGTGTTCCTCACTGTTAATTATGTCATTCCACTCTACCACAGTTTCAGGCATAACTGTGTACATACCACCACTATGGCGGAAAACCTTTAGCATAATTTTCACTTACCTAAGTTAATAACTTGTACAATGATAAGTACAAACATATATTTGAGTTAATATTTGATGTAATAATTTATAGTATATTTAACTCGTTTGGAGGTGTATCCACTATTTTCACATGCAGATAATCTATTATTATTTTCATTAATTGCCGGAAGTATTGTGGCCAATATCAAAAATTAAAATTCATGCGTTAGCAAGGAACCGAACACATTCGTTCCCCGCTACTTATACTAAAGTTTGCCGTATTGATTTTCAATAGTTGTAATACATCTTTGCAGTAATGCCATATTACTGTTTTTGACGTCTAAATTATCATCGTTCATTAAAACATTTTCACAGGCGTTTAATATTGCGTGGCTCACATCTACGCAATTATTGAAATCAATCTCACTATCATTAGAAGATAATTTGGATAATTTACTTTGTAGAATTTTCATATACTCGTTTTCGTACACATATTCTTTATTTGTTGTAACTGGCTGAAAATCGCCAACTATTCCACAGGCACGTTTATATGCTTGCCGTACGATTTCAAATTCGGGCTTTTTAGAAAGCTCATTTATTTTAATAATTTTACTTTTTATGATTTTAAAGTCATACTCGTCTGAATTACTATTTTCTACAACTTGCCAGCACAAATTGGAATCAATGTTCTCACTATCAGATACGTAAACAACTAAACGATCCTTTAAAAACGTAATGACATCTTTTTTAACCGACTGAACAAGAACTATACCTTGATCGGCGTACGCCGATATCAATGTATCTATGTACCATTCTAAACTATCTTCTAAAATGTTATGTGTAGAATCGCAAATAAGTCGAATTATGCTTACCGCAGCACGCCTCAGAGCAAAAGGGTCTTTCGAACCTGTAGGTTTTATACCAACGCCTAAAAATCCTACAAGCGTATCTAACTTATCAAAGAATGAAATCCGCGAACCAACGTAAGTTTTTGGCAGGTTATCAGTTGCACCCAATGGCTTATAATGCTCGCAAATAGCCTCACAAATTACATCAGATTCACCTTGCACTCTGGCGTAAATAGTCCCCATTATACCTTGAAGTTCTGGAAATTCACCTACCATCTGAGACACTAAATCTGCCTTACATAGGGCTATAACCCGATGCTCTTCAGTTGAATTAGCAATCGACATTAAACGATCAACTTTTTGGGCAACAGAACCAAGTTTTTCATGAAATACAACGTTCGATAAACGATTAGAATATGCTTCTAGCGTTACATCTGTATCTTCTTTATAAAAGAACATTGCATCACTCAATCTGGCTTTCAAAACACGTTCAAACCCTTGAGCCATAGTTCCCGTACAAGGAACATTTGTTACTGTCGCAAAAAATGGTGCTATATTACTGTCTGGATACGTTAATGTAAAGTATTTTTGATGCACTTTCATGGAAGTTGATAATATCTCTACAGGTAGTGACATGAATTGTTCCTCTATATGACCTATGTGTATAAATGGATATTCAACTAATCCAGTAACTTCATCCAACAATGCATCATCTGACTTAACAATTAACCCCATTGATGCAACTTGTTGTGCTAACTCATTTTCAATATAAGCTCTTTTAGTGCCAAAATCGTGCATTACCTTATTGTCTTCAAGTTGTTTAACATAATCCTCAAAATTCTGTATAACTAACTCTTTATTACCTAAAAACCTATGTCCATAAGTACGATTGCCAGTAGTAAGTCCAATAGATTCTATGTAAAACTCTAGAGGGTTACCATTATATATACACATAACCGACCTAATCGGTCTGATCCAAAAAGCACTAAGTTTTTTCTCCTTTTCTAAATACCAGTGCATTGACTTAGGCCATGGCATGTTTATAATTAAATCTTCTATTAAATTTGGAATTATTTCAGTAATATTACATCCCTTATTCTCGATACTTAAATAGTAATATCCCTCTTTCTCTACCAAGTCACTTATGCTTTTACTGTTAGAGCTGAGAAATCCATTAAGTGCCTTTTCGTTTGCGTCAATCCGTGGACCTCTCTTAACTTCTGTTATAGAACGTGTCTGCTCTGATAAACCTGTTACATGAATTGCCAACCGTCTTGGAGATATATATGCTTTGACATTTTGAAATTCAGCTGAACTTTTGACCAATAAATTTGAAAATACTTTTTGGGCATTTATTGTCGCTTGTTTATGTAACCTAGCTGGAACATCTTCTGTGAATAGCTCTATTAACAAATCATTCATGAGTATCCTCCTCATTCTGTAATGATTTCAGCCATGCTGAACAACAGCTTTTTGCTAATGCCCTGACACGAGCTATGTATCCTGCCCGTTCAGTAACTGAAATAACTCCTCTTGCATCAAGTAGATTAAAACAATGATTAGCTTTTACACATTGCTCATATGCAGGCATAACCAAGTTGTGAGATAGCAGTTTATTGCACTCGGTTTCGTAGTCATTAAAATGCTCCAGTAAAATATCAACTGACGCAACATCAAAGTTGTAACATGAAAATTCACGTTCAAAACGCTTTAAAACATCGCCATATGTTAACTTTCGTTCATCTGTTCTTCCATTCCAATTTATTTCAAAATGGTTCTCTACGTTCTGAATGAATGTTGCAATGCGTTCCAAACCATATGTAATTTCCACTGGGGGAACAGAACACTGAATACCTCCTACTTGTTGAAAATATGTATACTGTGTAATTTCCATACCATCACACCATATTTCCCAACCTACTCCTGCTGCACCCAACGACGGATTTTCCCAATCGTCCTCAACAAAACGAATTTCATGTTCATCTAAATTAAAACCAATATATTCTAAACTTTTTAAATATAAATCCTGTGGGTCAGTTGGTGCGGGTTTTAAAATTACCTGATACTGATAATAGTACTGTGTTCTATTTGGATTTTCCGCATACCTTCCATCCTTAGGGCGACGACAAGGCTGAACAAATGCTACGTCCCAGTAATCATCACCTAATGCTTTTAATGTCGTTACATAGTGCGATGTTCCCGCACCAACTTCAGTATCATATGGTTGCATAATTACGCATCCCTGATCAGACCAGTATTGTTGCAAACCAAAGATAATATCTTGGAACGAAACGATTTTAGGTGTATTTCTTTTAACTAATTGCTCACATGTCATATTGGCAAATCTCTCTATTTAACACATGTATTATTGCATAAGTTGAACTTATCTGAGAAATGGTGTACCCGATTGGATTCGAACCAACAACCTTTGCCTCCGGAGGGCAACGCTCTATCCAATTGAGCTACGGGTACTAACAATTCAACTATCAAGCACTGCAGGAGTGTGCTTAGCAGTATTGTACCATGAAGATTAATAACTTCTTGCAATTATTACTTCCTGCGAGGTTTCGTGTCCTGTCAAAATACATTTTCCCAAAACTCCGCTTTGCTCATGCGGAATACAACGAATAGATACTGATAATTCATCAAGTTTTTCTAAATTATCTGGTAATCCTGTCCATTTTACCTTTACAAAACCGGTATTTTTTTGAAAAAATTCAACCATCTCATCAAAGGTTTTTATATCCTGATTAAACATACTGTCACATCGTTTATTCAGTTTTTTATATAAAATATCATCATGTTCAGCAATAAGAATATTAATCTTGCTTATAAACTCTTCAACTGGCATCAATACTCGCTCTAGAGAACTTACTCGTTTTGTAAAAAATACTGTTTTGCAGTCAACTTCCTTTTTACCAATTTCACAAATAAACGGTACACCTTTACGTACATAATTCCACTTTTTATTTTGGGGAGTATCGTCTCTAGTATCTAAAAATACACGACATTTTGTACGTAACATTTGGCATAATTTCTCGCAATATTCCATAACTGCACTGGTTGTATCGCCACGCAATAACGGAATTATAACCATATGATACGGAGTAATTTCAGAAGGTAAATTCAACCCATCGTCATCAGCATGCGACATTATCAACCCGCCAATTAACCTGGTAGATGCCCCCCAAGAAGTTGTATAGGCATATTGTTGTTTACCAGCTTTATTTTGAAATTGAATATTTGTAGCCTTAGCAAAGTTCTGGCCTAAATAGTGGCTCGTAGCAGACTGTAAAGCTTTTCCATCCTGCATCATTGCCTCAACTGTATAGGTATCAACAGCACCAGCAAATTTATCATATTCCGGTTTTCTACCAGGGATTGCATACATTTTCAGAATGTCTTTAATAAACCAATGATACACATCATGCATTTTTATAGTTTCATTACGAGCTTCTTCCTCAGTAGCATGCACAGTATGTCCTTCTTGCCATAAAAATTCAGAAGTTCTTAAAAACAATCTTGTACGCATTTCCCAACGTACGACATTTGCCCACTGATTTATCATTATTGGCAAATCCCTATATGATTTAACCCATCGTGAGTAAGTTTTACCAATAATCATTTCGGACGTTGGGCGTACTGCCAACGGAGTTTCTAATTTACCAGCAGGTATTAATTTCCCGTCAACTTTTTCAAGCTTGTGATGTGTAACAATTGCCATTTCTTTTGCAAATCCAGCAACATGCTCAGCTTCTTTCTCAAATAAATCAACTGGTATAAAAAGTGGGAAATAAGCATTACAATGTCCTAGTTCTTTGAACTTATCATCCAAAATGCGTTGAATTCGTTCCCAAATTGCGTAACCATATGGTTTTATTACCATACACCCTCTAACATCTGAATTATCCGCCAAATCAGCTTTTGTTATTACTTCCTGATACCACTCCGCAAAATTTTCATCTCGCTTTGTCTCTAGTGCCAACATATCCAATAAAATGCAAATTTTTTCACACTACAAGTGTATCAAACTGTTGATGATTTTCATAGTTAACTGATTATTAATCAATATGCAAATAAACTTACACTACGAGATGTATTAATTGCATTGTCTATGTATAAAATCATATATTTAACATTTTTACATACTTTGATTTTGAGTGCTAGTAGCGAACAACAAAGGGAAAATTCTAATGTTACTGAAGCAGATAAGACAGAATCTAAAGATACAAAAGAAATAGCAGGAACTGAAGTTAATGAAAATTCTGACAATCCCAAAGAAACTAACAATAAAAACAGCACAGAAGTTGGAGACGCAAATGATGTAACAGAAGTCACTGTCTATGCAGAAGAAAACTATCAAGGAGAAGCATATGTTTTACAACCACGTGGCTATTTGATATCAGAAATAGAAAAATTTAAATCAATTAAAATTCCAACAGGATACGAAGTATTATTTAGTGATATGGAAAACTATGAATCAAATAATAATCAATCGTATTCAAAAAGTATACCTATAATTAATACAGCAAAGTATAAATATTTTTATATTGCAAAAATTGATGAAACTTCAAATTCAGGTCTGGCAAATAGGGAAGAATATAATGAAAATACACACGAATACATTGGTGTAGGTATCACTTCATTAAAAATACTTGGCCCAAATGTTGAAAAAATAACGATAGATAATGCAACTCAATTCACGGGGTTGGGAAATATTACACAATATAAAAAATTACAGTTTATAAGATATAACGCTTCTTCTGGTTCAACAGATGAAGTATTCCACAAGGATATGAACAGTATTTTTGAATTTTTAGATAAAACTACATATTTGAAAGATATAGAGTTGGTTGGTGAGCATCAACCGTTTTCAATTTGTCGTAACGGAAAGTTCCTAGGCGTAAACATTAAATCATTATCAGAAATCCCAGAAGATACAACTGAAATTTATTTAATAGATTGTAACAAAATACAAGATGCAAGTAATTTACGTAAATATACGTCATTAAAAAAATTATTTATGTATGGGACTACATTTGCTCTTGCAGATTGGAAATCAATTTTATCAACTATTGATACGTTAAGCATATCAGGAAAATTAACGCATGTACAGCTTCCTCCATCATTTGTTGGAGAAATCACAAAGAGTCAACGAGTTCAAGGACGTAAGATAGAATATTTCGGAGCATTAGGTGCAATGAAAATTGCCTCAGAAGGCTTTCAATGTTGTCCGTATCTGAGGGAGGTATACTTTCCAAGAGTTAAAACAATTGACAGTTGGGGATTTTACAAATGCAACAACCTAACTATAGTAAACATGCCACAATGTGAATATATTAATCAAAATGCTTTTGAATGCAATAAAAACCTGCAGGAAGTTAAATTCAAAAATGCAACAAAGATTGGAGAAAAGGCGTTTTATCAATGTAATCAATTATCATTAGTTGATATGCCAAATGTACAGGAAATAGGTAAATCAGCTTTTGAAACATGTGCATCTTTAAAAAAATTTGGAGATTTATCAAAAATTGAAAAGGACAATGTGTTTTATGCCCCTAAACTCATGAAAGTTGGAGATTATGCATTTAAAATGACAGATGCCAGTGGTCAAACAACGATTGAGGAGATTATCTTACCTGAATGTATTTCGGTAGGAAAGGAAAGTTTCAGCCGTTGGCGTTCGATGAAAAAATTGAATTTACCAAAGTGCAGAACGATAGCTACAGAAGGATTTTATGACCCCTATAACCTCTCAGACCTGAGTTTACCGGAAGTTGAATTTATAGATGCTCGAGCATTTGTTTATAACAAAGACGAAAAAATCAGTGGAACACTGGAGTTACCAAAAGTTAAAACAATTGGTTCATGTGCCTTTGGCGGTAGCAATTTTGCTCATCCGAATATAACTGCTATCAATGCACCAGAGTGTACTAATATGTCCGATGATGCTTTCCGCGGAAATGTAAATATAAAATCAATAAGTTCAAATTGTGATAACAAAATCGCCGTATTACAACAATCGAAATCAAGGCTATAACTTATATTTATTCCTGGGGGCATATGGGGTGTTGATAAGTTGTTGATAACCTGTTGATAAGTTGTTGATAACTTTTGTAGTTTGAAAAGTTATCAACAACTTATCAACAGGTTATCAACAACTTATCAACAGGCAAAACTCTTATTCTGCAAAGCGTTAAGGCAATTTTGTCCAAAAAATTTCCGCACACAACAACAATATATATATATATAAGATTGAGATAGATATGTTAGCAAATGTGAAAACAATTAAGTACTGTTGATAAGTTAAAATGTGAATATACCCAACAAGCAATTAGACTATGTCATTTTTTTCATTTTTGCTAGAAAAAAAACAAATAGAAATACCAGTGTATCAGTTAATTTTAAATAAGACAAATTATGAAGACCAATACAACATTCTGGCTGAACATATACAAGAAGATGAAATATCTAGATTGTTAGCAGAATATGCAAACTTGCCAATTGCTGATACTGATTTATTCAAAAAATTGGATATAGATTATGAACGTTTTAAAAACTTACCAGCTTTCCCATTGTATGCAATAGATACACAACTTTACGTAGCTACGTATAATCCCGATGATATAGAGGTAAGAGATTGCATTGAATACTATGTGCAATCTATCGGATTTAAAACAATTAAATATTGTATTGCATCGCGTACTCAAATCTGTCAATATGCCAGCAATATTGCAAACAATGATGCTCCAACTAATAATTATTTACTCATATTAAATGATGCTATTAAGGCTAATGCCTCTGATATTCATATTACACCATATGCCAAGTTTTTCATCATTATGTTGCGAATAGACGGTGAACTACAGGACTATAATACCCTACCAATTGAAAACTATAGTAATTTAGCAATTTCTTTAAAAGTTAAAGCAAAATTAGATATATCCGAAAATAGACGTCCGCAGTCAGGACAGTTTTGTTATGGAACTGTTGATTTCCGACTGTCAACGCACCCGACAATGTATGGTGAAAACATAGTTATACGTATATTAAATAAAGATAAACAACTAATAAATATCGAAGCATTAGGATTTAATAGTAATGATGTTGAATATTTGAAAGGTATTACGGTACACAAACAAGGCATGATAATTTTCTGTGGACCTACAGGGTCTGGAAAATCTACATCGATATACGCTCTTATTGAACTTATGGATAAGAAAGGTCGCAATATAATGACGTTGGAAGATCCGATAGAGTATAATATAGCAAATGTTAGACAAACGGAAATTATTCCAGGTGTAATCGATTTTGTTTCGGGTATACGCTCCATATTGCGTCAAGACCCAGATGTCATTTTGATAGGAGAAATTCGAGATGAAGAAACAGCACAGATGGCAATAAGAGCATCTATGACAGGGCATCTTGTACTAACTACTATTCACGCTAACGATAGTTTAGGAGCTATATTTAGGTTGAGACATTTTAACATACCATCGAGCTTTATTGCCGAAAATCTAACTGCTATAATTTCACAACGACTAGTTCGCAATCAAAATAGAAGTGGCAGAACAGTAATAGCTGAAATTTTAAAGCCTGATACACAATTTAGAGAGCTAATAAGTAGAGAGGTATCACGTCATGAAATGCTAATGTATGCTTCGGAAAAATTGGGTTACAAACCGCTTAATTGTAATTCTGATTATAGTACTGTGTTACAATAGCTGTGATTAGTCGGGTAGCTCAGCTGGTAGAGCATTACATTCACATTGTAAGGGTCGCAGGTTCAAGCCCTGTCCCGACTACCAAACATAATTAACGAAACAATTCTTTCTCTCACCCACTTGCATTATTTCAGAAAATTTTCATAACCTGTAAATGGAAGGAGATCTCCTTCAGCAATCTCGATTGTCGCAATCTGGAAATTTATTAGATCTAAAAACGTTCCATTTTCCTATTTAAATTCAATCTTTTAAGGAGTAATTATGTTAATAAATAAAATTTTAAGTGTATTAACATTAACACTTATGCCCGTAGCTAATGTATCTACAGTCATAGCAAGTCATGATAATAAGGACGATAATACTAACATGTCTGATACTTTAAAACTCAGTAGTTCTTTGTCTCTATCTAATAGCTCTGTTTCAGATGCTGACTCTGATAATAATTCTGATGATGAATAGAAAGAGGAAAATAGCTATAAAACTACAGTTATTACAAAAGAGCAACAAAAACCTTTTGATTGTGATGAGCCAGCAATTGAAAAACAATCTGATGACGAACTAAATACCAGCTTTAGTAGTAATATTGCTGAATTAATTGACATGCTAACATCAAGTGCTAAAGATGTAGAGGACGAAGCACATCAGTAAATTTTAGCCTACTCCAGTAGGGTTATCTTTAAACCTACTGGATTGATGGTATCATTGGCTATCAATAATTCCATTCTCTAGTAATTTTTTGCGATACGATTGCTGTACTTTCGGAAAATGACAACAAAATAAAACTAACTGTGTTAGAACAGGAGGACGGTGCTGATAACAAGATTTATTAGTGTTGAAATTTAGTTCATCCAAAAATATTTGCTTTATATCAAGTCCAGTAACCATACACAACTTGGGTTCTCTCGCGTTCCAAAAGCTGTCTTTTAAACTACGACTTACTTTTTTTAAGATAAAACTCTTTTGTATAAATGCCTGACATAGTCTAGAGAAATTGTTATACACAAGAAGTCTAGCCCAATCTTTTTCATCATCCGTCATATTCTTAAACTGCTTGGGTCTTAAACTTGTTAGATCGAATCGTTTAGGTTCTAACTTTTTGTCATCAACTTCTTTTTTATCGGAATTATTATTTTCTGAATATGGTAAAAACAACTTATCTATAGATTCTGCGAATTGTTGTTCACCAATTTTTTTGTTGGCACTTTTGTCTTCCTCAGGAATATTAACGTCATCACTATATAAAAACGCTTTCTCATCATCTTGAAATATAACGGTTTTAGGAGTGTCACCAACATTATCTTTAACATCTTCAGTATTTTGCTTAATAGTATTATTTTCTAATGGTTTTTTATTTGCATCCATGCCATAATTACTGCTTATGGCTAATACCATTAAAATTAGTTTTTTAAACATTAATTGGTTGTTAACAAAAGGAACTGATTTTTGGATAGCTGGTA
>CADBLQ010000003.1 GCA_902795615.1 uncultured Pseudomonadota bacterium
AGGTGAGAAAAAAGGCAGGGCTGAAGGCTTAGCTGAGGGGAAAAGGGTAGGAGAACACAAAAAAGCTACTGAAACAGCTAGAAACTTATTGGGTATGGGATTAACATTTGCACAGATATCCAAAGCCACTGGCTTGCCAGTTGAAGAGATTAAAGAGTTATAGCAGATGGGGGAGCTTCCCCCTTTTATCTTTCGTTTATAAATTTTTTTTATACATTTTTACCACATTTTTCCATTTTAGACAGATTTTGATTTACGTACCTATCCGATTTGGTTTTGTTCCGTTGAAAGCAAATAAAATTAGTTTTATATTTTATAAATAGCATAGTATTGCATCTATAGCACAATTTTACTATTTCATTGCTATTTTGGGTATACCAGCTATATTACTAGTTTGCAAATATTTATAAACAGTAATTAGAGTTCCAATTGCCGGGCCATCAGTGATGAAGCTAACATAGATATCACAGCTTAAAATAGCTAATTATCAAAATCCAATTCAACTGTATAACACAAATCAATCAGTTTTTTTGAGAGTACAGCTTTGTCAATATTGTCTCGAACCCGTTGCATCATTTTAGTATAAGGAAGTCTATTAATGTTAGCAATTAAACCGTCTAAAGAATTATACTGATTAATCAGTTTTGAGGCAGTTTTAATTCCAATACCTGGAATTCCCGGCACATTATCAGCACTATCCCCCATTAATGAAAACAGGTCTAATAACTGCGTAGGCGTCACATCATACCTTGCAATAACATCTTCATTTTTTATAAATCTGTGTTTTGATGGGTTATATACCTGTACATGCTCAAACTGCAGTAATTGCAATAAATCTTTATCTCCTGAGACAATAATTACATCAGTACTTTGCTGAAAGTGTTTTACATAACTAGCAATAATATCATCGGCTTCGTATCCGACTTTTTTTGCAATTTTACAACCGGATTGTTCACAGGCATCCTGTATTAACAGACACTGAGATAACAGGGCTTCGGGCATTCTAGGTCTATTCGCTTTATACTCTGGATATATATCGTTTCTGAACGTTTTTTTTGCACAGTCTAACGTAGCGATGAAAGTTGTCCCTTTAAATCTCAATAAAAGATTATTCAGTTCTGCCCTGAAACCATACAATGCCCCTACCTCCTTTCCATCAATTTGCATTGACGGCGTACCAAAAAAGGCACGATACATCAATCCTGACACGTCTAATAAGCAAATACTCATTTTATATCCTGTGTTTTTGCATATCGAATTTTAATGCTTTTAACTTTTCGTGGATCGACAGATAACACTTCAAATTCTAACTTCTGTTCAGGTAATGTAACTAGTTCTCCTCGCACAGGTAATCGCCCTAAAATAGAAGACAACATACCTCCGATAGTATCTATATCATCGTCGTTGGGAGCAACCGAAATACCGCCATATTTTTTTATTTCTTCAAATGTTGATTGACCATCAACTATTATGCTTCCGTCCGCATTTTTAACAACTTTCATTTTTTGATGTTTAATCTCTGTGGCATCCTGAATATCACCCACAATTTCTTCGATCAGCTCAATGAATGATACTAAACCATCAACACCACCGTACTCATCTATAACAACCGCAATTTTTATGCCTGTTTTTTTCATTTTGAATAATAAATCCAACGTACGCATTGTGGGGGGAATGAACAGTACATCCTTTATAAAACTACCAACACTAAATGGTTTATTCATATGTATCCAGTTGGCAACGTCTTTTAGACGTAAAATTCCTGCTACATTGTCTAATTCATCCTGATACACTAAAATTGTAGATAACTGATTATCGACAAATTTTTCTAATACTTCTTCTATTGTCGCAGTAAGTGGCACTGAGACAATTGACGTTCGTGGAAGCATTATGTCTTGTACTAATGTGTTTCGTAAATCAAGGACATTACCTATCATTTCCCGCTCATTCTGAGCAATTGATTGTCCCGTATCATCTTCCTCAATAATTTCTTCTATTGTATCCCTTGCTGATGTTGTATCATTTTTATATTTAAACAACTTCAATATACGCCCAACGAAGGATAATTTTTTGTTAGGTTTATTATCATTATTTTTAGATTGCTCTAATTTAGACTTTTCGTTCACAAGCTGGTCAGGCTTAGATTGCTGTCTGCTACACATATATTTTTTTTAACCTAAAGTATAAGGATCTTTAATATTGAAAAGGGCTAGAATTTCTGTTTCTACACGTTCCATTTCAAATCGTTCATTTTCCTCTACATGGTCTAATCCTAGCAGATGTAATGTGCCATGAACAAATAAGTGGGTTGCTCTATCAAAGAATCGTTTATTGAAATCAATAGCTTCCCTTTTTATTGTTTCATATGCCATTGCAATATCGCCAATGCATGTATTCTCTACATCAAGATTCAATTCTTCCGGCTGCTCGTACTGTGGAAACGATAACACATTTGTAGGGGTATCAATACTTCTAAAATCATAGTTCAACTGTCTTATTTCGTTATCATCAGTCAATAGTAAGTTAACTTCGCAATCTCGTAAATTCATTTTGTATATAGTTTCATCTAAAACTTTAGGTAATGTTAACTTCCAGTTATCGAAATCTGGCTCCTTTTCCCACATATCACTATTAAGGCAGATATTTAACTGATTACTCATGCGATTTCCCCTATAACGCAATTCTCCTCTGCTGATTTTATCAGAACATTCTTAAATTCTCCAATCATATTTTCCTTACTTTTAATTACAACAGACTGATTGTATACATTTTTACCAATGTACTGATTAGCATGTTTTCCAACTTTATGAAATAATACCTCCTGTATCTTTCCAACTAACGACATATTAAATTTCTTCTGTTCTTCAATCAGCACTTTTTGTAAAACAGCCAATCGTTGTTCTTTAACTATCTCTGAAATTTGATTTGGAAATTTTGCTGCCGGAGTACCCGATCTTGGACTATATTTAAATGAAAACGATATAGTGTATTTTGCTCGTTTGGCTAATCTTATTGTATCTCGAAAATCTTCATCTGTTTCTCCTGGAAAACCAACTATAAAATCAGATGAAAATTGTATATTAGGGCATATCTCTCGAAATTTTTCTAATTTTGCTAAATACTCAGTTGCTGTATATCCTCTATTCATTTGTTTTAATATTTTGTCGCTTCCCGATTGTACTGGTATGTGGGTAAATGGAACAAGAACTGGCGTTTCAGCATGTACTTTCATTAGTTCTAGGGTAAAATCTTTAGGATGAGACGTAGAATATCTCAATCTGCGTAGTCCTGGCAATAAAGCTACCTCTTGTAATAATCGTTCAATACGCCATGTTGCCTTAGGCTGTCCAATAGTAATATATGGTGCATCTCCATGATATGAATTAACATTTTGCCCCCATAAAACTATCTCCTCTGCTCCATTATCAAGTAAGTACTTCACCTCATCCAAAATATCTTTTACAGGTCTTGAATATTCACGACCACGTGTATATGGCACAATACAGTATGTACAGTAATTATCACATCCTTCCTGTATAGCGACATGTTCACTGAAATTTACATTTATTTTCTTAGGGCATTCTGTGAATTTGTCCATCTTATAAAATGTCCCATCAATAATTCGTTTGCGTTTTCCACTTAATACTTCTTCTATATACTGAGGTAATCTATGATACGTTTGAGGACCAAAAGATATATTAACTACCGGAATTTTTGAAAACAACTGCCTGCCCTCAGATTGAGCTATACATCCACCAACTGCAATAATTTTTGTGTTCTGAGTTTTCAATCTGCCAATATCCGAAAGTAATTTGTGTACAGCTTTTTCTCTTACGTTGCATGTATAAAATATAAGTATATCTGCATCTTGTGTATTAGATGATTTTAAATATCCACTATTTGTTAATAAATCTTCTATCTTATTACTGTCATATACATTCATCATACATCCGTATGTTTTTATATAAAATGTATTCATTCCCTATTCAATGACCATTCATCTCTGTCTGGGATTATAACTCTTCGGGTGTTAATATCATATGGAGTAAAATCAATGTGTAGATAGAAGGGATAATAACATCCCTCTTTTTTTCTTTATAGTGATAACGTAACGCCAGTTTTGATATTAGTAGTTGAATTTGCTCCTCCTACGTATTTAGAAATTTTAAATTCAAATGAGTTAGATTTATCTTTACGATCAAAATTAATTGTATTATTTTCTCCAGTTTCAAAATGCAGGTTTTTACTTCCTAAGATAAATGTTTTCTCATTAATAGTAGTAGCATTTGAACTGGTATCGTTGTCATCTTTTAGTTTGTATTTATAACCTCCCTCATTGTTAGGTGTTTGGGTAGTTGAACAAAGAATAAACTTAATTTGTTGACCTTTAAGTTCGCTGAAGTCCAATCTTGGCATAGCTCCGGGAGCGATTTCTGTTACATTAACATTACCTGACAATTTAACAATTACATTTTTTGCTATTTTCCCAGTAAGAGCCACTTTATTTTCTTCGCTATCATTTGGAAACTCGGTATTTACTGAAAATGTTTTTGTTTCATCAGTCTCTGTTGCATTATCAATATCTCCAATATTAAAATTTAAATTAATGGTTTTTTGTTCCTCGGGGGTACCTGTACTAGGTGGGGCAAACGATATTGGTGTAGCTTCCCATTCTTTTATAGTCACTTTTTTACCACCTTCCATTGCATCTTTAATTGCATTTGCCGTTTTTTCTTTCAAAGCGTTTTTAACATCATCTCCCAATTCAACGTCCGATACTATTAATCCTTTTGCTATACATTGAGGTTTGATGTCATCGTTAATTAATGTTTCGAAACCGTTAAGTTTAGTAGATATATTTCCGTCGCCATCGGTGTTAACTACTACATCATCTTTACTAACAGCTGATACTTCATAGTTTTTTATTATCATTTTTCCCATTCTTATAGGTTGCTTTAATATATTATTCAATCTGTCTCGTATTGTAGCTGTACCTTTGTCCTTCCAAGCTTTTCCTCCACTAATTTCGTCATCAGTCATGTATTGAAACTGAGTTGCACCATCGCCAACAACAGTAAGTTGATAATCTGGATTACCAGGATTTTCTATAGTACTCAATCCTGTAACATTAAAAATGGCATTCTTGTCACCAGAAAGGAGATAAATTTCTCCGCTATAAGCACCTTGTTGGGCAAATTTTACATCTTGTAAAAGGATAAGTGTATCGTATATATCGAATTTCCAATTGTTTCCATTTGTTAATACAGCTCCCTTATCAACAGTTAAACCCTTGTTGAATTTAACCATTGTCTTTTCAGCTACTTCACTACCCTCGATTTGAAACTTTCCATCTGTACTAATTTTTACAGGTTTATCAAAAATAACTGTTGAACCACTTTTAGCATTAATTTCACCATTAATGACATATTCTTCGGAATTTTTAAATTGTATTGTGGCTTTTTCTTCCGCAATAACAGTAGAATCAATACTAGCCTCAGTTGCATACAAATTTGTACTTAGAATTAGGGCATTTAATAAAAACTTTTTTACAAACATCATAAACGTTACCTCATGTAACTTAACATATGATAATGTTAATCTTAAAAAGATAAATAATAATTAATAGCAAATACAATTTTTTTGCTAATATGTCCCCACTTCTTATCTCAATTTTACAGATATGCATAATGTCTAATTTTGTTATTTACGCTATTCACTAGTACTTTAAGGCACATTCCCAAAATATCTACAGCACGCATATCATTTTTGCATTTGCACACAACACAAAGCGCGAATGCTTGTTATAAATTTAGTTGTTTGCTAAAATTTTTTTATTAAAAATCTATGAGCAATGTATTTTATGAAAACGTTTGTAAGAATTGGTATATTTTTTACTGTTGTGACTGTTACAGTTCACAGTAGAATTGAATGTGCGACACAAACATCAACTGATACAGAAAATATTTTTGACTTTGCTAAAAACTTGAATGGTACAAAATGTGGTGAAGAATGCTATAAATTTTCTATTTCACTCTTTGAATACATAACTACTCATAATACACATCCCAGTTACGAAGTGTCTATTGATCCTGCCAATGCAAATAAATTAGTGTTAAACGTGCTAAACCGCAGGTTTTCAGTAAAAGAACAATTTAAAAATATGGTCTCAATGTTGCTTCAGAATGGTTATAAGTTAAACCTTGTTCCTATTACCCCCCATATTCCGATGTTTAGAGATAAGAATAAACCGCTTTTGTTCCGACCAGTGAACCTTAAATGGCAAGTTACTCCGCCAACACAATAAATACTTTTTGTAAAAAAATGGCATATAAAATTTCTTATTTTTCACTGCGTTGCTAAAATAGTTATATGTTTAGAAACTTTTTTGAACTATGCATATTTTCAAACGTGAAAGTATACTAGTATTGGCTGGATTGATGTCTCTTTGTGATGCAAATCAGTTTGTTCCGTCTGTTATTGACGATGTCGGCAGTCAATCAGAGAAGACTTTGAATGATGTTGCTAAAGCACTTCACAATCAACCTATTGAGTTTTTGCGTAACGAAAACGATCCTAACTCGCTTGAACGTCTTCCCCTGAAGAAAGAGCGGAGAACCAAACTCCATCAACACCATCCTGCCATTAGAAATGGCTTTGTAAGAATGTCCGAAGCAGGTGAATTGTCTTGGTGTAACAAACCCCTATCTAGGGTACCATATGAGATACAGGAAAAAATAAGATTGTTGATTAGATCGGGTGATTATCGGGTAAGAGTTGTATTTCACACTATAACAAAATATGAGAGTAAATCATTGAGATTGGACAGCTCATACATAGGAGGGTGCTACTTAAAATGGAAAGTTATAAATAATAATCAAAATGCTCAATGATGAGAAACGTAAACTATGAAAATTCAATTTTTTGTGCTGTGCTTGTTACTGTTCAGTAGTGGAGTAAAACAGTAGCAATTAGTAATTTTTTAACCATTTGAGAGTGTACAATACTAATGTACATATTGAGTAAGGTTTATTATGCACAGCTTTGCTAAAGTTGATGTTAAAAATTTATATAAAATATTGTTGTTTCCGTGTTTGCTTGTCGCAATATCAGTAGGGTGGTCAGACAACGTGGACAATTCTTCATCTAAGAATTCTAAGGTTGCTAAGCATGATGAAAATCAATTAAAGGAATTGTTCAATAAGCAGATTGAAAAGGGTTCGACAAAGACAGATACCACGGATAAAGAAGGAGAAGAGAAAAACACTAATGGCAGTTTAATGGATATTTTTAAAAAGCGTCAAAATACAAAAACCGAAACAACTGATACATCAAAAAATAATGTCAAGAAGGAACAATTGCCCGGGCAAAATAACCAGTTACCTCGAATTGATCAAACAGAAGGGTTTGCAAAAATAATTGGAGCGGTTTCTCCTGCTGTAGTATCTATTGTAACTATTCAAGAAATAGAAGACAATTTTCCAAGTATATTTGAAGATTTTTTTGGTGACAATTCGCCATTTGATTTTTTTGGTTTTGATGACTTTTTTAATAATAAACAAAAAAGAAAACCCCGACGTACTCAAAAATCCATTGGTGCTGCATCTGGATTTTGCGTAAAAGTTGTTGGTGACAAACTTTATATTGCAACAAATTATCATGTTGTTGAAAATGCTAAAACCGTTGCAATTTTTTTCCATGACCAATCGGTGAGTAATATCATGCACGATAAAGATAAGTTAATTACTGCTACAGTGCATGGTGTTGACCCAAAAAGTGACTTAGCAGTTCTTGAAGTTGATATGAATAATAAAAACTTAAAAGGTAGGCAAATACAAACAATTACTTGGGGTTCATCTGATGATTTACAAATAGGGAACTATGTTATTGCTATCGGCAATCCATTTGGAATTGGTATTTCTGTGTCTCAAGGTATTGTGTCTGCAAAAGGTCGTCAATTATTAGGTGAAATAAAAACGAACTCAATGGAAAATTACATACAACACACGGCCGCACTAAATCGAGGTAATTCAGGTGGCGTGCTAATAAATATGAATAGTGAAGTAGTTGGAGTAAACAATGCTATTTATACTCCGAATGGCGGAAATGTTGGTGTTGGTTTTGCTATACCGTCAAATTCAGCTAAGACAATAATTGATAGTTTAATACAGTATAAACGTACATTCAGAGGTTGGCTTGGTGCAACAATACAGGGTATAAAAACTCAGGAAGCTCTAAATATGGGGCTTCTTCCTCAATCTATTCAAAATACAGAAAATTTACCGCCTTATTTCGGTGTGTTAGTAAATGAAGTTTCTAATGATGGGCCAGCGGCACAAGCAGGAATTAAACCAGGAGATATAATCGTATTGTTTGATGGACAACTAATTGATGAAGCAAATAAATTACCTAAATTAGTAAATAATCACAAAATTAAAGAACCGGCAACCCTAACCGTTGTAAGACGGGATCAAGCAACTGGAGCATTAAACCAAATTGAAGTTAAGGTTGATATTGGTGATTATCAAGATTTTGAGAAACTCGATAAGAAATCAAATAAAAATGCCGATAAAAACAATAACAATGATGAAAAATCGTTAGTTAAAATCCCAGGATTAGATATATTTGTTGGAGAGGAAAATACTACACAAACTGATAATAAAAAAGAAGAGACGAAGAAGCAGGTTGTTGTAAAAAAGGTTAAGAAACAAAGAGATGATAATGAAGTTTTCGGTAGTTTATTTGAGTTCTCAAATCCATTCGAAATAGGAGACATTATCGAAGTTGCGAATTCAACTCAAATTACGAGTGCCAACCAGTTAAAAGATATTATTAGTGTATTCCAAAAAGAACATCCGGGTGAAAGTATGACTTTTAAAATAGCACGTCGTAATGGTAAAAACACATCACCAGTAATTATTACTATGACAATAAACAAAGATGACGCAAATTCAAAGAATGACGATGATAAATATGAAGACGATAATCCAAGATTGAAGTTTAATGAACAACTGGACGATGATGATGGAGATGATAGCTCAAATAAAAATGGCATTCGCCGTTTTAGATTTTTCAGCAAATAATTAGTTAAATAGCGGTTTTCCTTCTTGAAGAACCGCTATTTGATTTTTAAGTTAGTTACGCAATATATAAAATATATAGAAATCAAAACAGTGATCTGTGCAAGTGAAGTTAGAACTTCCTAATTGTAGATTATACGTATGAAATTTTATAATTTATAAAAGGATTTTAATACCACAAGCAAAAAAGCCCCAAAATCTCTAGTTTGATAAGCAATTTTGTGTAATGGTGTATGTCTTGCAGTTGTTGTATATGTAAGAAGGCATGATAAAATAACTGTTGTCTATGTTGTAATAGCAACTAGCTAATGATTACAGTTCTAGGTATAGACCCTGGATTAAGTAGTACTGGGTGGGGCATTATTAATGTCAAAAACTCTAAAAGTAAAATATCATACAATGGAAAGTACACATTTGTTGATTGCGGAATTTTAAAAACTGATACTCATGATAATCTTTGTGACAGATTAACTTTTATTTATGATTCAATTTATAAGTTGATAAAAACTACTAAGCCTGATAGAATTTCAATAGAACGTGTATTTGTTAATATTAATCCTGCTAGTAGTGAAAAACTTATAATGGCTCGTACTACAGCGATATTGGCTATTGCTAAAACAGGACATAAGTATGTTGAATTTGCACCTAATATGATTAAAAAAGTAATTACAGGTATGGGACATGGTGGTAAGGATTTAGTAAAGGAAAATGTGTGGAAAATATTACAGCCTACTGCATCCGCTTGCCACTGCCCAAAGACTGCTGATGCTAGTGACGCATTGGCGATCGCTCTATGTGCAGTTATGGTAGAAGGAGATAATTGTAATGGTAGATGAATTACAGCTCAGAAGCAGACAAAAACAGTGTACGAATTTTTACGATCTGCGTGTCAAAAAATCAAATGTATTGGTTATTGGATATGGCGTTACTGGAAAATCAGTTGCACAGTTTTTGTTATCAAAAGGACATAACGTTTTCGTATATGATGATGATAAAGCAACAGATATCCCTAACCGTGTAATAACACCAAATTGGGATAACATCGATCTTGTTGTAAAAAGTCCCTCGGTTCATATAATGCCCCATAATCGTCATTTAATAGTTGATGGAGCTATGCAACATGAGAAGGCTATATGTTCTGCTTTTGATATTTTTAGAATTTATAATCCCGATGCAAAGATTATTGGCGTAACAGGTACTAACGGTAAATCTACTACTGTATCGCTTATATACCATATTTTGAAAAGTGCAGGCGTTTCTGTCGCGTTAGGTGGTAATATTGGTATTCCGTATTTTGACACTTTGGGTACGACTGTTTCAAGCCCGGAGTATCCAGTTCAAACCTCTAAAGAATTTAACGTTGAATCATCTGGTATAGTGCATTCCATGAACTTCGAGGGAGTTACAGCCCCAGCTAACATTAATATGGGTATTTCGAACAACAAAAGTATTGATTACTATATATTTGAAATGTCATCATATGAACTTACAAGTTCGAAATTACTGAATTTTGAGATTGCTTGTGTTTTAAATATACAGCCCGATCATTTGGAATTTCACGGTTCATTTGAAAATTATATAGATGCAAAGTGTAAAATACTAGAACATTCAAAATATAAAATTATTTCATATGAAGATACATATACAGTTGAGCAATTTTTGCCCACTGCTATTAGTTGTCGTCGAAAAAAATCTAATTTATCTAGTCAGAAATGTATATTGAGAAAAGAGATAACAACTGTGTCTACGGAGAGAGACCTGCGGGCTGATTACTATATTGAAAATAATTTACTAATTTCTAATGGAAATGCCATATTGGATGTGTCCAACTTACCAAATTTAGTTGGTAAACATAATTCACAAAATCTTATGTTTGCCTATGCTATATGTGCCTTAATTGGCGTCCCAAATGAAAAAATAGTACAAGGAATTAAAACGTTTGAACCTCTACCTCACCGTATGAACACAGTCCGAAAGATAGATAATATTTTGTTTGTAAATGATAGTAAAGCGACAAATCCAACTTCCAGTGCTACTGCGTTAGCAACATTTACTGGATATAAACTATTCTGGCTTGTTGGGGGTCGAAGTAAACATATTGATCCAATGCCATATATCAAAAAATACTTGGCAAGTGTTGCAAAAATATATTTATTTGGTGAGTCAACTGAAGAATTTAAAAAAGTATTTCATGATAAACCGTTTGTCGACTGTAAAACTATTGATATTGCATTACGTTATGCTTATCAGGATGCCAAAAAGGAGATTGCACCATCAGTAGTGTTATTTTCACCAATGTGTTCTAGCTTTGACCAATTTGACAACTTTGAACAACGTGGACATGAGTTTGTAAAACTGGTTAATACTCTTTAGTTATATGTCTAACGGTATTGGGAAAATACGTAGGTGGTTAATGTCAATCGACCAACCACTATTACTTATTGTTCTACTCCTTATTGGTATTGGTGTTTGGGTTAGTATTGCATCAACTCCCGCAGTAGCAATAAAACTTGGCTTAAATCCTTTTTGCTTTGTCAAACGACACATAGCGATAATACCATTCGTGTTACTATTAGTCATTGGTCTATCGACGTTACAACCCAAGCATATCCGATTATTATCATGTATTGGGTATTCCGTATGCATACTATTGGTGTTTTGCACATTATTTTTCGGTACAGAAATAAAGGGAGCAAGACGGTGGCTTAACATATTCGGTTTTTCATTACAACCATCAGAGTTTTTAAAACCTATTATGAGTGTAATTACTGCGTGGCTAATTTCAAAACAATATGTAAACCATAAGTTTAACGGCATAATATATTCGTTTTTAACTTTATTACTGGTAACTCTGCTGTTACTTCGACAACCAGATGTAGGTATGGCAGTGATTTTAATATCAACTTGGATGGCACAACTATTCATTTCAGGATTATCTGTATTTATGATCACCTTTGCACTAATAGTTGGACTTGCATCTCTTACTGGCATGTATTTTGTTTTGCCACATGTTGCAGAACGAATAAATAACTTTATGTTTTCAAACACTGAGGAGCATGATTTATACCAAGTAGAAAAATCACTAGAAGCATTTCAGCAAGGAGGATTATTTGGCAAAGGGCCAGGTGAAGGCACAGTAAAGATGTCAGTACCGGACTGTCATTCTGACTTCGTTTTTTCTGTAATAGGGGAGGAATTTGGATTTTTTGTATGTTTAGCAGTGATTATTCTATTGGCAATATTAATTATTAGACCTGTAATAAAATCCATGGAATCAACTAATTTATTTTGTTTTTCAGCAATATTTGGATTGTCAATGCAAATCATGTTACAGACAATTATTAATATTGGCAGTACCTTACATTTAATTCCAACAAAGGGCATGACATTACAATTTATTAGTTACGGGGGTAGCTCTATGCTATCGTCTGCTGTATGTGTTGGGTTTTTATTGGCATTAACAAAATACAATTCATTGCATGAAAAAATATAAATATTTACCTTTCGTCCAGTTTAAATTCTATTCTTCTGTTTCTTGCCAAATCTTCAGGGTTATTCCCCATGGCAATAGGCTGAAACTCACCAAATCCAGCAGCTACTAAATGTGCTGGGTCAATGCCTTCCTTAATTAAATGTTTGACGACAGATATCGCACGTGCAGCAGATAACTCCCAATTTGAAGCAAATTTAAGGTTATTTGAAATTCTACGATTATCTGTATGCCCATCAACACGAAGGATCCACCTTATATTATTCGGAATTTTATCTCCTATCTCCTTGATAACTTTTGCCAATTCACTCACTTGAATTTGCCCATCGAGACTTAGTTCAGCCGACGCTGTATCAAAAAACAACTCAGATTGGAAAATAAATCTATCTCCAACTATTTTTATTCGATCTTTGTCTTTAACGATATTCGATAGGGCATCAAAAAATTCTGATCGATACGCATTAAAACGGGTTAGTTCAGTTAGTTTCAAATTCTCTGCTTTCATGGTTGAAGAACGACGTTGTTCAATCGCTAATGCTTCCATAACCTCTTTTAAGTGAGCATTCAACTGCGATAACTGTTTCTGTATCGAAATATTTTCAGTATTTTTATTTTCCAAAATGGTTTTGTTATCATTTAACATTTTTTGCAATGTAGCAATAGACTGATTAAGTGATTTTATCTGTTGATTTAGAGATAAATTTTCAGTAGTTAGTTTTTCGTTTCGTTCTTTTTCATTATCGAATAATGAACAAATCTCAGATAGACGCGATTGCAATGTTCCCATTGAGCTATCTTTATCCGAAATAATACTGGCTAAATATATCTGAGACGCAAAAAAACCAACGATAACAAAAGTAAATACTAGAACAACAGTTGATAGTGCATCAACAAATCCAGGCCATATATTTAGAGAATTTTCACGATCACCGCGTCTGATATAAGCCATATTTTTCAATACTGTCCTCTTATGTTTTCAGTTTAAAACCTATTGCTTAGCCGTGCAAATTATTACACAAAACTGCATGTTATTACGTGCCAATATAAAAGTTAAAAAATTATGAAAGTTTAATGAAAACATTTTTATAATATATTTGTTTGTTGCAGCTACTACATATTTAGTGTGAGATTAAAAATTTAACATTGTTTCAGGTGTTAAAATTTCAATATGAAATATGTACTATTTTTGTAATATGTCTATAGCCAATATGCAAAAATTGACTATTCCTACTTTAGGTTCTCCAAAATCTGATAAAAATTCTGACATAACTAGTAACAAAACATCGCAAATTGCTGTTTCTGAAAACAATATAGAAAGTAATAATTCTACAAATCCTATAAGCCTAAGTAGCAATTTAACAGTTTGTAAAAATAAAACAGTAACTTCAGGTACTAGTATTGATTATAGCAAGGTAGCAATTCTACTGGAAAGTAATGATACTGAGTTATTAGAAAAATACCGAGAGAAGTTAAAACAACATGAAAAGCAGTCAATTCAATTTATACCAGGCAAGCGTACAGGCTCTATGGAACAAGCATTTATCAGATTAAAAAAACAAGGCATCAGATTTGTTACTGTATGCGATGAAAAGGTAATTAACAATTCACCCAGCAAAATACTGAAGTACAATGAGAAGTGGCATAAAATTTTAAGTAAAAACGACCTAATGTACATATGTCCCGATAATATATTTGGTAATAATGTTGCAACTGTCGGACTTATGACGAGATGTATACCTAATGAAACTGACCTTAGAGATATAGCAATGGGTGTGTATACGTTGAATTCCTTAATGAATAATAAAAATGGTCAATCGGTAATTGTTCAATCGGGAAAAGTATTAGGTATTGAATCTGAAGCAGAAAGCACAGCTGACTTGATAGACAGATGCATAGATTTGAAAAATACTCCAAAAGGAGGAATTCTTTATAAATCGACAAAACCTCATCAACGGTTTACTTTGCTTTATCCAACAATAGACTTGCGAACAGTTGTAAATGCACATACGGCAAAACTATCAGGTATTGTTGTTAAAGCCAATTGTTGCCATATTGAAAACATGCAAAAGTTAATAAAATTCGCAGACCGTAAAAAAATATTTATTTTAGGGATATAGTAAATTACTACAACATACTAGCATTCAGACGCCTTGACGGCGTATACGGATTAAAACCTCAAAAATTTTTTATATACTGTCGTCTTCAAATTATTGAAACCACATTGTACCTGCGAAAATTTAAAAATTTTCTATATACTTTTATGTAACTTGTTATCAAACGCATGTTGCGGTAGACTGAAATCGTTAAAGAAACGTAAAAAATAAGAGTTTTCAAATGGATAATAGATTAAATTCCCAACATCCGGGAGTAATGGATAATGGATATGATCAGAAAATGTCATATCCTTCAAAAACAAATTATCAAGGTGGAATAAATACCAAACGAACAACACCTCCATTTATCAACCCCGAACGGTTAATAAATGTACAAGATGCGTTTTTAAATTATGTTCGTAGAAATAAAGTGCAAGTAACGTTGTTTCTAATGAATGGAGTAAAGATGATCGGTTTTGTTGTATGTTTTGACCAGAATACAATTTTAATAAGAAAAGAAGGCTATGCTCAGTTGCTATATAAGCATGCAATATCTACAATTTGTCCGCATAGTGCTGTTAACTTATTTGAGTGGAATGTTGCTAATAAACGTGAATTAGATTTAGACGATGATTTAGCATCTTTAACTCAGATTGCAGAAGAAATGAAGGAACGTTGAAATGCTAGCCCCAAAAATTTCAATTAATTTAAATGCAATTTGTAATAATTACAAAACTTTGCGTCAAATTATAAATAAACAAACAGAAGTCGCCTCTGTTTTAAAAGCAGATGCTTATGGTTTAGGAGCAGAATTTGTTGCCCCTAAACTATATGAAGCAGGCTGTAGAAATTTTTGGGTAGCTCATATTGTTGAAGCTATAGCTTTACGTAAAGTTATTGCCCACGACGCGGAAATTTTCGTATTACAAGGCTTTACACCCAGCGATATTAGTCTTCTGAAATCTCATAGAATAACTCAGGTAGTTAACACACCTAAAGAATTTAACCAAATTAAGGGCAATGGATTACCTATCGTTCTATTTGTAGAAACTGGACTACATCGTTTAGGGTTTCAAGAGGATGAAATAGAATTACTTGCAAATGATATCGCTCAAGAAAATGTTCAATATGTTATGTCGCACTTGGCATGTGCGTCTGATAGTAGTAATCCTCAAAACACGATACAAAAAGAAACTTTTGAACGCATCGTATCAAAAATTAGAAAGATAAAGCCTAATGTCAAAGCTACACTTTCAGCATCTGAGGGAACATTAATCGAGAAGTACTACTATGACATGGTGCGTATTGGTATTGCATTGTATTGGAAAGGTATTAAAGATGTGTTCCAACCTGAAAACATAATTACTTTCAATGCTCCAGTACTTCAAAAATATACTATTCCTGCGGGTACGCCAGTCGGTTATGATGCTACCTATATTTCCAGTGATAAACGTCAAATAGCGTTACTTTCTGTGGGGTATGCAGATGGTTTGCAATTCAATTTAAGTAATAAGGGATATGTATATTTTGAAGATTATAAAGCACCAATAATAGGCAGAGTTGCTATGGATGTAACCACTTGTGATGTTACAAATATTCCTAACCACTTAACTGAACCTGGTCGTTATGCTGAAATTTTGGGAAAACATATATCAATAAGTGATATGGCATCTATTGTTGGTACAATTCCATCTCCTATCGTCACAAATTTAAAACTGCGTTCTAATCGCGTTAGTGTCACATATGTAGGCTAAATCTCTAATACTGGATATTATTAGTTTGACGTAATACATACATAAATTTTGTAAAGATATGTTGAGAATAAGATAGTGAAATGAGGGTGTGTATTCGCACATTAGCATCCTGTGATACAATCATTGCAGTATAAAGATTTTTTTTTTATGACTAATCAGACAGTTTTACCGACTGTTACTACCCAGGCAGTTGATCAATCTAGTGCTTCGATGTTAAGTGGTACTAATGGGGTTTCCGAGGTTGCAAGCAATGCACTTAATAATGTGGTTTCCCAATCGTCTGATAGTATCTTTTCGTATTTTTGGAATGCAGGTTGGCTGATTAAAGCAGTAATTATTACGTTGATATTTGCCTCCATATATTCATGGTCATTTATGTTTTCACATCATATAAAATTAAGAAGATTAAACAGGGATGCAGATGATTTTGAGGAAGCTTTTTGGTCGGGTGAACCACTAGATGTGTTATATAACCAGGTGCGAAATTCTGCAAACGATCCAATGACAAATGTATTCTGTGTCGCTATGTCTGAATGGGAACAGGCAATGAATAGTAAAGCCATTAAACCAGAACCGCTCGCAATACGTATTGAAAAAGCAATGTCGGTAGCTATTAATCGTGAAATCAGTGAACTAAGTAATGGCATGCCTGTGTTATCTAGTATTGGAACAAATGGCGTTATTATTGGCTTGTTTGGAACAGTAATTGGAATTTTAAACGGATTTAAAGCTATTTCTGTCCAACAAAGTGTTTCAATTGGCACTATTGGTCCAATCATTACGGAAGCATTGATTACAACTGCATTTGGTATAATAACTGCTATTCCTGCAGCATTTGGATATAACAAAATACATGGAAATATTAATCGATATATAAATCGATTAGAAGTATTTGCAGAAGAGTTTAGTTTAATTATTGCAAGACAAATTGGTTCGAATTCTGAGTGATTGTGAGGCAAACATGAAAATTAGACACCAACCTACCCCAGACGTATACATTAACGTAGCTCCACTTGTGGAAGTAATGCTTGTATTAATAATTATATTTATGCTCACTGCTCCAACACTAAACGTTGGTGTGCCAGTAGATTTACCCAAGACTAGTGCTTCCGAGCTAAACGATACTAAAAATTTGCCAGTTGTAATATCAATTAATAAATATGGAGATTTATTTGTTGATGAAACAAAACTATCAACAGATGAATTAATACAAAAATTACCACATATATTGCAAACAGGTAATACTGATACTGTGTACGTACGCGGAGATAAGGATTTACCTTATGGAACTATTATGAACATAATGGGCATAATATCATCGTCTGGCACATGTAAAGTCTCTTTGATTGCCACTCCTGACGATAAAGGAAAATTTACTAAAAATAAAAATATATCTAATTCAGCAACTGCCCAAAAAATAACAAAACCACAGAGGTAGTATGAACCCACTTGCCATATGGCTATCTGTTATATTACATATCGCAGTACTTATTCTTTCTTTTCTTAACTTAGACAGATTTATCAAGAATAGTGCAATAAAGGATAATGGACATGTAATATTTGATTTCGTAACAATAGGCTCTAAAAGTAAAGCTCCGGTATTGTCTCCTATTAATTCACGAGCAAGTAAAACAAAAAGCCAATTGGAAGAAGAGAAACCAAAAAAAACTAATAGCGAAACCACCGAACAAACTAATAATAGTAGAAATAATTCTTACGAGTCAGACAATGATAAGAAGCAAGCTGAGAAGACAAGTAATAAAGAAAAGAAAATTCCTAAAAGACCAAAACCGAAACCTAACGACAAGAAAAAAGATAAAACCAAAAAACAATCTGTTAACAGTAAAAATAATAATAAATCTACGCCCAAGCATGCTAAATCTACAAAATCGGGAGATAAAGCCTTAGTGAATTTATCTGATAAAAAGAAAAAATCTTCGGGACTAAATCAAAAAACAAAAGGAGCATTGGACAGTGTTGTGGATAGTGCCTTAGCCGATGATGATTACGATAACTCAGGTCTTAATGCCGACGAAGTCGGCGATACTCTTACTGCCACTCAAGTTGATTTAATACGTGAAACTATTCGTCCATGTTGGCATTTTCCTGCTGGTTTAAAAGATGCTGATAAGTTAGTAGTAGATATAAAAATGGAACTTGATCATGACGGATATGTAAAAACAGCAAATGTAGTTGATAAATCTAGAATGGCTAGTGACCCTGGTTTCAGAACAGCTGCAGAAAGTGCATTACGAGCGGTGCTTGACCCAGTATGTAATCCATTACCTCTTCCAAAAGATAAATACAACGAATGGAAAGATCTAGAATTAAGTTTTAATCCGAAAGACTGGGCTTAGAATAAGTGGCGGGAGAGACGAGACTTGAACTCGCGACCTTCGACGTGACAGGCCGACGCTCTAACCAACTGAGCTACTCCCCCCAACACATTACAGAAGCAACAACTGCCTCTGCCTAGATATTAGCATGAGAAATAAATACAATACAACGGAGATAACAAAAATTTTTATGTATCGCCCCTTACTAAGTAAATAGAAGCCCAGAAATAGCGATTAACTCCGTTGTGAAAAAGATTATGCCAAAAAAGTTTATGAACTTAGGATGCTTTCTATATCTGTAACTTAACAATAAGAGTGGACATGATGCCAATGTCCAATATACAGTATGTGGCAGTAATTTATAATAAACCATTAGACTATATAGCATGTAGCCCGTCATGGCTAGTCCGTACAGAATAACATGTGAGATTTTTTTTCCAACTATCGTAGTAAGAGTTATGGTATGTCCTCTATCAAATTCAAAATCCCGTATGTTATTTGCTAATAAAACGCAAACGATAAACAAACTTCCTGGTATGAAAATTAATACGTCAGTAACGGAACATGTACCTAGTCCTGCATATACAGTAGAAAATCCAAGTAATGGACCATAACATAAGAGTATGGAAACTTCTCCTAATCCTTTGTACTTCAATCCTAATCCTTCACTATAAAATAGTGCCAATCCTGCTCCTGCTAAGCCAGGAATTAATAAGATAGGATACGTGAAGCAGACTAAAATTCCACAAATAGAGGCAATTAAAAATGATGTTATACCAATATATAAAATATTTTTTGCTGGTACTATTCCAGTAACTAGTCTATATTTAGTTCCTGGTGACTTAGGATTATCTATTCCTTTAACACAATCTCGGTATTCAGAGATTGTATTAGCCGATAAATGAAATAATACAACTGATATGCATACTAAAGTGAATTCGTAAACACTAACTATGGTATTTTTTATACGGAAGTACGCCAAAATACAGGATAGCACAGACATTGTAAGTGTCTGAACTCTGGCTACTTTAGTGTATAGAATTAATTTTAGATGCACCGTCCTAGCTTATTAACAATTTTAGTGTAATAAATACAATTGGAGATTTCATATCCCGAATGATATCGTTTAACTGCATATTTCCAGTTATATCCATGTAGCCGATACAACTTTTTTAAAAGTTTAGCTGCATATCTAACATTCTTTTCAGGATTAAACATATCCTCAAGAGATTTAAAATAACGTGCATGAGAACGATAATGTAACTGAAAACATCCAACACTGAAATTTGTACAGCCTTTCCGTATTAAATATTTTGCGAATGCAACAGCATCATTAATATTATTAAAAATTTTTCCTCGACCATTGTAGTTAATTGCATATGGTCGCATTCTTGTTTCCACTCTGGCAATAGATAATAATAAATTTTCTGGTATTTGATATTCTTTTTCCATAAGTCTTATTATCTCTTTTAGAGTTTTTGGTCTCCACTTTGTAACTTTTACTTTTTTGCATTGTATATTATTTTTACTTATATATTTTTGTGGAGTTTGAAAGTCAAGATTAATAAATCTTACTCCCAAACTTCTATATTCTATCTCTTGACGAAGTGTTATAGCTGGTTTGGAAGATACTGCCAATGTGTTAGCTACGAACGGCATATTGGGCGTAAATGCGATAAACATTGGTATTTCAGATTTAGTAGCTTTTGGCACAGATGTTTCTGATACAAGTAATGAAAATGAACTAGAAATTAAAACACAATTAATCAAAACACGAGATAATAATGAAAATTTAATCAATGTTCAACAAAATAAAACAACCAACAAGTTGAGGGTAGCACTAGTTCAAAAGTTAGTCAACCCCCATATCAAAGAAATAATCTAGCGACGCTTTGCTAAATACTTAGATGCGTAGACTGCACCTACTATCTTTATGGTATCACCAAGTAGAAACGGAGCAACTCCATGTAGCCAAACTGCATGCCAATTAGGTAAAAAGTGCCGTAACCACAGTGTGCCAAAGATCGTAGTTATGATATATCCGATTATGCAAGTAACAAATTTACTACCTAAAACCTCGCGTAGATAGCACATACCAGGAATTGCTAAACCAATACCAGTTATGTATCCAAACGTCGGATATGTTAGGACTGGTAATGTAAACATCTTAATAGCAACAAAAGCTATTCCAGTGCTTATTGCACTGCGTTTATCAAGTTGTAGCCCCAACAAATACGCAACGAATGTTTGTAACGTTATTGGTACAACCCCGATTGGAATTCGTATTTCACATGTTGCCAGTAATAGTAATACTGACAAGGTTGTTATGTACAAACCTTGGTACTTGGTACTGGAAATCTTATTCATGCTCCGTAAAATTCTACAAAAACCAATATAATTGGTAGCACTTTTCAGATACTCAAGCAACAGGTGTAATAATTCCCTTTAAAAATTTCATTTGATTGTTTTTCAACTTCTGGCTAGAACTCCACTCTTTTAAGGGTGATGAAAATACGTATTCCATACTATTCCACATAATGCCAGCAAACGATACGTTAGAAAATATAGCAGGAGGCATAGGAATTATAATTGAATAAACTTTTACTTCGTCAGTTGTGTAACCTATTGGGGTTATTGTAGCCCTTGTATCATAACTTTTGGAGAATTTTTCATATACTAGTGTTTTTGGCAAACTGCATTTATTTTCAGTAAGCATCGTTACACGCTCGATAAGTCTAGACCGCATAATCCCTCATAGTGCCACATGATGGTGTTCAACAATTTGTCTATCATCAATACAGTCGTATATATTCTTCGCAACACACAGTATCTTATATTTCAATTCCTCAGGAATACATTGTATGTCGTCAGACATACCTGCTTTATAGTGAATGGTAATTGGAACTTCATATGTTTTAGGAATGAGAGATATTTCGTTGTATTCTCGATGCAGCACATAATCTATATGTGTTTCACCCTGCATAACGTTTATAACATTAAGTATGTTGCGAATAGGCAACTTGATTTTACAATGGGCATTACTATGCGTTGGATAATATGAAAGCTGATATTCCTTAATGATAATTGATTTTGCCAATTTAGCTTCTACTATCCCAGTTGCCATTTTTATGATCGTTTTGAGATATTCATCTTCATGATTATGACAAATACGTAGATGTGCCTTTAAAATGCCTGTCCCAATAACTGCTTGGATATTTTTAGACAGAATTATGTTTTCCATATTTCTCCTTATAAATTTAATAATGGAACTACGAACGTTATTAAAAATTCCGTAATGAATTAATGAATACACATATATGACATTATTAATACTTAATAGCTATTAAGAATTGTCATCTGTGCAGTAGAGTACGAACCACTCTACACTTTAATTTTAGCACAAGTAAATGACACATTATGTGTTGAAACATTAATACAATTAAGACACAAAAGTGACAAATTAGCAATGAAGATTAATAAATTTTTTACCAATTGGCGTTAAAATCCATAATGAGTGACCAAGGTAGGTCATTTAAATTGTTTTTTTTATAGGAGAAACGTTTCATGAAATCACAATTATCATTATTTGCATTGCTGCTCGGTATTATTGGGGGAGCATGTGCAGGAGAAAAAAAAGATGCTCCTAAAGCTGAAGATGCTAAAAAGGTAGAAGCTCCAGCACCAGCAGAAGGACAAAAATCAGAAGAGCCAAAGGCAGAAGAAAAGAAGTCAGAAGAAGCAAAAACTGAGGAAAAGAAGGAAGAAAAAGGCATTTTGGCAAAACTTTTCTCTAAAGACGATAAAAAGGAAGAAGAGAAAAAAGCAGATGAACCAAAAGCTGATGAAAAAAAAGAAGAGGAAAAAAAGTCTGAAGAAAGTGCCGGTATAGCTCTTCCAACGGAAGCAGTCAGTTCCGAAAATGTTGCACCGGTAGCTCCTCAAGAAAGTTCTGAAGCCTCTGCGAATTCTGGAGCACCAGCAAATGCAGAAGAACCAAAAGCATAAGATAATTAATTCATCTATGCGAATTTAATAATTTGATTAGGTTAGAGGATGAAAATCCAAAACCATTCACCCGAGGGTTATTTCCTCGGGTATTTAAATTTCATGTACTTCATAATTTAATTATCAAATTTGAATTTCAATCATCTATATCCGTTTGATTTAGGAATAAGAAGCGAAAATTGAACGAAAAATGACATTTGCCATAATAGTTAAAAATCTCATAATCATTGCTTGACACAATGAAGGCAAAGAATGTTACAATGGTGTATAAGCATGATTTTAAATTTTAAATTACATGAGAGATTTTAGGTTTTTACTAAAAATGTCTTTGACAACATTGGTATTCTCAGCATTTATTGACGATAATGTTCATTGTGCATCTTCCTCAACAACTCATTACGACACCGAAAAATGCAATGTTTTAGACTTTAGTAATGAAGCAAAGATGTATCAAAGTCATAAGCACTGTTTTGAACAAATAGATTACGTGGTAAACAAAAATATTAAACTATATGCCAAAAATACTGTAGGCGAAAATTATTGGGCATTGAGAGCTATTGATCAAACATTGATTGATAATGGAGATAAGATTGCTCGCGAATGGGCACTTTCTCTTAAAAATCTTAAATCCATTATTACTATAATCGAAACTTATGATTTAAAAACTATTGAACAGGTTTTGGATAATAATCTTAAATCGGTAGACAACATTCTTGTTGGTATGATAATAAAAACTGGTAACTTAAACCCAAATTATTATTCTTATATTTCTGACACAGCATCAGAAAAGCAAATATTGTCGTTATTGACTGGTGGATTGATAGCAGAAACAATAGATGTTATCCGTCTTAGCAATAAAAACATTGATGAGCTAACCATCAACAGAAATGATATTAATGCACTTAACAAATTATATATTGAGGCGTTTAACCGGTTTTTTAAAAGACTGGCAAAAATATTTACTAATAGCAAAAATATTTCTAGTAACGTCAAACACCAGATCCTCACCAGTATTATTCGAAAAAATTTCGCAAATACTATTGTCTTTTACGATAATGAATTTATTAAGGTTGACCTTTGGACTGTTTTAGTTAATTGTTTTAAACATGATTGGGATTGCTATTTGACTCAGTTTGGGGTTATCTGTGATATTCCTTATCGTCGTTCTATCTTAGAGTGTTGCGATAGAGTTACAGAAACATTGGATGCCGTTGTAACGAATGCTAGTAAATATCTGCCAAATCCATCTATTGGTGAAAATTGGAACATTTGTGACATTGAACGCAAATTTGAAATACTTTCAACTATTGAAAAATTACCTCAGTTTAAACGAGATTGGGATAAAGCTAGTAAACAATGGCACAAACTAGGAATTAATACAGCTAGTATATTTATTGAAAAGAATAAGTATAACTCTGTTTATTTACGGTATATTGAAAATTGGTTGCATTTACAAACGGTAATAAAAGAAAAACACCTTCCTAACAATTTTTTTGAATTAATTCTAGGTGAGTTACCTAAGTTTATGCTAATTGATGAAAATTATTGGAAATTAGTGCATTATGACTATTATTGGTCAAGTTGTGTTGACGAAGCACGCGTTCTCATCGATTATATAGACTATGTGACCTGTGCTATTGAATTTACTAATGGAGAAATTGATCAGGCGTGGTTTTCGCCGTACTTTGATTACCTTAACAGGCTTTGTGATGTTATTAAAAATGGAAGTTTCATTCGCACATTGTTTGAAGACAACGGAACAGAAGAAATGGTTTATAAAATAAGTTGTAGCTACCCAATATTGATAAATCATAAGGTTGATTTAACGAATTTTATATCTATTTTTTCTAAAATAGGCCAGAACTATAAAAACCTCGTAGACGAGAATTTAAATGTTTCAGTAGAGTGGGATGATATATTTTATATAACGTTATTATTTAATAAATTAAATACAGAATTCAAACTTGATGCCAATACTGAAAAATTGTTGGCACGTACATTTTGTATTATAAGGAATAAAGTGGGAGCTTCAGAGTATCTTTGCCGTACGGACATTGTAACTAAATTAATAGAAATATACAAAAATTATAAGACTTCAAGATGTAAAAACATCAAAGAGTTAAAAAGAAGGCTTTTAGAGTACTCTAGCAGTTATGAATAGAATTTTAATTAAGGCGTATACCATACCATCTACACCTCACTTAATTGTAGGGTGTTATTCTGTTAATATTTTTATTTGCCATCGGTGAAAGGACCAGTTAAAGAACCTGTTACGAATTGTCTTACATACGGATTATCTGTTTTCCATAAATCTTTATTAAAACCTTCCCAAATTATTTTTCCCCCAAATAAAAGTCCCACCCTATCACTTATATGTTTTAAGCTATTAATATCGTGAGTAATAGATAATGCAGAAATACCCATTTCCTTAGTACATTTAACAATTAGTTCATTAATCATGCCACTAGTAATTGGGTCTAAGCCCGTTGTTGGCTCATCAAAAAATATTATGTCGGGATTTGTAGCAATAGCTCGTGCTAGTGCTACACGCTTTTTCATACCGCCGGAAAGTTCAGATGGGTACTTATCTAAAATATCATCGTTTAAATTAACATCGTGTAATTTTTCTCGTGCTACTTCTCGAGCTTGTTTTTTTGAATACCCACAACCGTAAACTAATCCAAATCCAATGTTGTCTGCTACTGTTAAACTATCGAATAATGCTCCTCCCTGAAACAAAATTCCACATTTGAGCATTAGCTTATCCCGTTTTTTCTGTGGTAACGAAGTCATCTCATTACCGTTAATTGTTACTGTTCCCGATGTAGGTGTTAGTATTCCAATAATACTTTTTAAAAGTACCGATTTTCCAGAACCAGAACCACCAATAATAACGTAACTTTCTCCTTTTCCAAGCTTTAAAGATACACCATTAAGCACATGATTTTTACCAAACGATTTAGTTAAATTTTCAACTTCTATTACATACATAATTCACCTCAAAATAAAACAAACGTCAATATACCATCTAATAACAAAATAACTATTGAAGATGTTACAACTGAATTAGTTGTTGCTCGGCCAACACCTTCAGCACCACCTTTAGACGAGAATCCCTGATAACAACCCATTAGACAAATTACAAAACCAAATACAGCTCCTTTTATTAACCCCGACATAACATCCCACATTGACATTGATATAAAAGTATTATGAATATAGTTCGCCGAATTAAATCCCAAATGATAAACACCTACCAAATATCCTCCTAAAATGCCAATAACATCATCTATAAAAACTAAGAACGGCATCAATAATGTTCCAGTAAGTATTCTAGGAAAGACCAAATATTTATATGGGTTGACAGATAAACTAGATAGAGCATCTATCTGTTCTGTAACCCTCATTGTGCCAATTTCAGCAGTCATTGATGCTCCTAATCGACCTGCCACCATAAGAGATGCCAACACGGGGCCTAACTCCCTTGTCATAGCAATCATAACAACTGACGGAATAGCTCCTTCCGATGTAAAGCTAGAAAATCCATCATAACACTGTAACGTCATGGCCATACCAGTAAATAATGCTGTAAGCCCCACAACTGGCAACGAGTAATACCCAATTTGTATTGTTTGTAGTAATATTTGCCTCCAATAATACGGAGGTCGCAACCCCAAAATTAAACTTTTAAAAAGGAAGACTGCTAGATTACCTGTTGTTTTTAAAAAATTAATAAAAATTTTTCCAATTACTATTAAAAAATTAATAATTTTCATAATATCAATATTGTATCTATATAATATAGTATACAATGACCCCAATGAGGAAGCAATAACACTTGGTTATATATCAAGGTTTTTAACTTTCTCTGCATTTTCTTGAATGAACAACCGTCTTGGTTCAACAACATCTCCCATTAACAATGAAAATATCTTATCTGCTTCTTCCGCTTGAGTTAGCTGTACTTGTAGCAATGTTCTTGCGGATGGATCTAACGTTGTTTCCCATAACTGTTCTGGGTTCATTTCTCCCAATCCCTTATATCTACTTATTGTTAATCCCTTGCGACCATATTCAAATATTTTTTCAGCTAATTCTAATGTTCCCGAAATTTGACATTTGCCACCCCCCATGTCGATCGTTGCAACGTTCTCAAATAAGCTAAACATTTTATCATGCAAATGATTTAGAGATAACACATCAGGTAATCTTAAAAATTCCGGTTCAACAATTGTTACATCATGTGAGCCAAAAGTATTAATGTGTATTTCGAGGTTATCATCTATTACCTTATATGTGTAATTACAATCATCGTTACTCATTCTGGTAAGATATTTTTCTAGAACAGCTAGATGCTCAGGACGGAAGTCAATTAAACAGCCACTGAGATACAATTTCTCAATTAGTTCCTTATTATTTATATATGGTGTTAGAGCATCAATTGACTGATTAATATTAACAGCAACTTCAACTATATGTTTTAAATCTCCCCCAGAAATGCAAGAACCATCAGCTAATATTAATCTAACACTCTTTATTGCTTCATCTAGAATGTAATCTTCAAACTCCTTTTCATCCTTTATATACACGATTGAATTGCCACGTTTAACTTTATATAACGGAGGCTGTGCTATATATAAATACCCTTTTTCTATTATCTGAGGCATATACCGATAGAAAAAGGTTAATAATAGCGTTCTTATGTGACTGCCATCAACATCAGCATCAGTCATTATGACTATTTTATGATATCGGGCTTTTTCAATATCGAAATCATCTTTACCTATTCCTGTACCAATAGCAGTTATTAATGTCCCTATCGTTTCGGATGCTAGCATTTTATCAAATCTAGCTTTTTCAACATTAAGAATTTTTCCTCTCAGAGCTAATATCGCCTGAGTTTTCCTATCCCGACCCATTTTTGCCGAACCACCAGCAGATTCTCCTTCCACAATAAACATTTCACTTAATGCAGGGTCTTTTTCTGAGCAGTCTGCTAATTTACCTGGTAATGAAGCAATGTCTAATACCCCTTTTCTGCGAGTTAACTCGCGTGCCTTACGGGCTGCCTCACGTGCGGATACAGCCTCAAATATTTTATCAATAACTGTTCTAGCCATAGCTGGATTTTCCTCGAGCCATTGACTAACAGCTTCACTAATAACATTTTCGACTACAGGACGAACCTCTGACGAAACTAATTTATCCTTGGTTTGAGATGAAAATTTTGGATCAGGAACTTTTACTGATAGAACGCAAGTTAGTCCTTCCCTAATATCATCACCTGTTATTACATCTTTTAAATCTTTTTTACCTTGACTCTTAATATTATTAGAGGCAATATAGTTAGTTACTGCTCGAGTTAAGGCAGATTTAAAACCGGCTAAGTGCGTACCTCCATCATGCTGTGGAATATTATTGGTAAAACATAAAATATTTTCATGGTAACTGTCTGTCCATTCCATTGCCATCTGGACAACGATATCATTTCCTGCTTTTGAATTATCGGCGTTAACAATTTTTTGATGTAATACATTTTTCCCGCTATCTATATAATTAACAAAGGCTTGCAATCCACCTTCGTAAAAGAATTCATTTTTATATTGAGAGGTCATTCTTTTGTCTTGAAGAATTATTTTAATCCCTGAATTTAAAAACGCTAATTCTCTAATTCTTTTTTCAATTACTGGGCGTTCGAACTTTGTTATTTTGAAAATTTCACTATCCGGTTTAAACCTAACCATTGTGCCTGATTCAATTTGTTCGGTTTCCGACACAATTCTAAGCGGAGAGATAGCTATGCCACGCTGGAACTCCATATAATATCGCTTATTATTTTTCCAAATTGTTAGCTCTAAAACTTCAGATAGTGCATTAACTACTGATACGCCTACACCATGCAATCCACCCGAAACTTTATATGAATTCTGGTCAAATTTTCCTCCGGCGTGTAATTGCGTCATAATAACTTCCGCTGCTGACACACCCATTTCTTTATGGATATCAACAGGAATACCTCTGCCATTGTCGATAACCGAGACAAATCCATCTTCTTCAATTGAAATCTCGATTTTATTACAATATCCGGCAAGTGCTTCATCTATTGAGTTATCAACAACTTCATATACTAAATGATGCAACCCTGTACCATCGTCTGTATCACCGATATACATTCCCGGACGTTTACGTACTGCCTCAAGCCCTTTTAATACCTTAATCGAATTAGCATCATAGTTATTAGTCACATTACTAGTTGTACTATCAATTGTCATACTTATTTTCCTTTTCTGAAACCTTGCCATTATCTATTTCAAAGAATTGAGCAAATCCATCAAGAGCTGAAAAATCACTCACTGAAGTACCACTCAACCACACGTCTATTTTATCACGGTTATCATGTACCAACTTCTTTATATATCGCAACAATATTAAACTGTATTTTTCATCCAAATGAGCAACAATATCATCTAATAATATAATCCAATTGTCGTCCTTAATTTTATTTATTATAAATGACAAAAATATCCCTATTAGGAGCATTTTCTGTTCTCCGGCAGAACATTGGTTTGCATTTATATCATTAACGATATGGTGTACTGACCAATCACTTCTGTTAATACCTATCGTCGTAGTTCCGGTCACACTATCTTTTAGTCGTCGTTCCTTAAGAGCTTTCTGATACATGTCCAAAACATTAGTTTCATTTGCAATATTCAAAATTTCATTTTCTAATGTTCCTATCATTTTATTAGTAAATGATGGAAAATCGTTAGACGCTAGTTGACACTGTTCCAAGTTCTCAGTCATTTCAATACGATTTTTAGCTACTTTTAATCCTACTTCACAAATTTGCTTTTCTAAGATATCCAACCACTTGCTAGTATCTTCCGAATTTTCGTTATAGTCATTTTTCAGAACTACCATTCTATCTCGAATTAATTTTTCATACGCCCTAAGATATGTCGTATGTTCTGCATCTACGCTGTTGCAAAACATATCAATAAAATTTCTTCTATTTGCAGGAGATTGAACAAATAAACGGTCATTTTCAGATGTCATCCATAAAATATGATTTTTTTCACGAAATTCGTTTAGGTTTTTAACTGTCTTTCCGTTAACTTTGTATATTTTTTTTCCGCTCTTATCTCCTTTTACAAATCCAACACTAATAGCAGTACTGTTTATAATCGCATCAATACTCCACAATTGCTCTGATGTGTCTTTATTTATTAGACTATCGGTATCGGCACGCCGTAAACCCTTACCATCTGCCAATATTGATATTGCTTCTAAAATATTAGTTTTTCCTTCTCCATTATCACCATATAATACAACAATATTATTTTTAATATTTATTGTTTCATTTAAATAATTTCTAAATCTAATTAAGCTTAAACTACTTATCATATTTTATCTTCATTTATTTTTTCTGCAAGTAACTGTTTTGCCCTACGACAACATACAATAATAGAAAACAAATAAATTACAACTAATATACTCAATACCTTCCACGTATAAATAAATGCAATTGCGGTTATGGCAGATACTGCTAATAAAAATGGCATAAACTGTCCTCGTTTTAAATGGACTTTCTTAATTGATGGAGTAGGAAGAGTTGATACGCACAATAAACCAGTGATCAACATTACAGCAACCCCAATTTTTGGATTTAGAAATATAGGGTTTTCAAAGGCATTAAATAATATCATTGGGAACTCAGCTAATATTGCTCCTGCAGGAGCAGGAACACCCGTAAAAAACTTTCCTGACAATGGTGTTTTTATATGTTCTATATCTTTAGTATTAAATCTAGCTAAGCGCAAACACATACACACACAAAATAATACAGCAACTATCCAGCCTATTTTTCCAATTTCATGCAGACTAAATAGGTATACAGATACAGCTGGAGCTATACCAAAAGCTGCAAAATCAACTAATGAATCTAGCTCAGCACCAAACCTGCTACATGAGTTTAGTAATCTTGCCAGTCGACCATCAGAAGCATCCAATAATGCTGATACGAGAACACATGCTACAACAGCTTCCCACTTATGAGCTAAAGCAAACTTAATTTGTGCTAAACCTGAGAATAATGATAATAGCGTAATTACATTTGGAAACATTTTGTGTATTGGCAAAATGCTTTTAAATACTTTTCTACGCCTACGCATAAATACTTATAGTCTGTCTTTCTTGTTTGGATTGTACGACATACCTAGTTATTATGTCGATTTAGTGGCATGTTTGCGATAAAACATAATTCGTTGTATCCTGCTACCGATGGGGCAATTCTATTGTGTCACCATCAACTATGGAGAGATGGCCGAGTGGCTGAAGGCAACGGTTTGCTAAACCGTCATACGGTTGAATAGCTGTATCGGGGGTTCGAATCCCCCTCTCTCCGCCAGCGTTTAAAAATTTTCTACAATTATGACAGAGGGGGATCCGGAAATTACTTTATTGAAAATTAGTATATCTTGATTTTCGAATCCCCCTCTCTCCGCCAGCACTACAGCTAACGCAGTATTGCTGTCGGGCTGTGACTACGTCACAGAACCGCCACT
>CADBLQ010000004.1 GCA_902795615.1 uncultured Pseudomonadota bacterium
ACTGCTTATGGCTAATACCATTAAAATTAGTTTTTTAAACATTAATTGGTTGTTAACAAAAGGAACTGATTTTTGGATAGCTGGTAATGTGTTAAAAAATGTTTAATTGATGTTAATGCATGCCTTCTTTCCTCAATATAAAAAAATTTTTCCTTGCACCCACTTGCATTTCCTCCAAAAAGTTTCCTAATCTGTAACTAGGAATGGTTCTCATTCCTAACAAATCCGGGGGAAGGTAATAACTGTTGTTGTGCAACTAGTACAGAGGTATAGGTTCACATACAATAACTACTAACGTTATATCCCACACTAAGATTTGTTTATTTTCAATAATTTTTTAAAAAGAAAGGAATTTTATATGACAACAGAACGCCCTATGGCTTCAAATGAAACAGGGAATTTAGAATTACAAAAATTTCTTAGTTACCTAAGAGGTGAAAGTACTTTGAGTAATTCTATGCCTTTACCTGCTTCTTTATCACTTAATATTTCAAATAAGCTAAAAATGCTCAGTCCCATACGGTCTTTAGCAAAAGTATTATATACAGGATTGGATAAACTGGATGTAATAGTTAATCTTAATACTAAGCCCTCATCAGGTTGGGTAAGTGATACACTGATAAAATCAGATACTAATGCATCTGTATCAAAGGTGTCAATTTATCTTCATGAAGTATATTCACGTCCGATGGTATCTGCATCTGTTCTTGAAGATCAAAACGCACAAGTTGAAGATGTGATACAGGAAAGTATTGCGTCACAAATTGCAGAATTTGAGAACTATAGCTTCTTATATGGAGATGGAATTACACAACCTAAAGGGATTTTAAAATATGATATTGTAACATCTAATTATACTCTTGCGTCAAAAGCAATTGAGGGAATAACAGTTAATGATGGATTAAGTAGTTATAAAAAACTCGTTGAGCTTATGGATCTGTTACCATCTAAATATTTTTACGGAGCGTCATGGCTTATGTCTCGAAATGTTGCCTCAAAATTACGCTATATGCAAGACAGTAATAGTGGAAAATTCATTTGGCAAAACGCCATATTACCAGGCACTCCCGATACGCTACTTGGTTACCCAGTAGCAATATGTGATGATATGCCAAAAATGCTATCTAAAGAAGAGTTAGCAAAGGCAAAAAAACCGGTGGTGCCAATATTGTTTGGCAATTTCTATGAGGGCTACCAAATTGCAGAAAGACCAGGCTTTAAGTTGCTTAAAGACCCATTTAACTCAAAACCATTTGTCGAGTTTTATGCTACTAAAAGAATTGGGGGCGATGTGGTAAATCACAATGCAATAAAAGCACTAGTCTTAAATTGAAAAACTTCACGCCTTTATTAAGGAGGTGTTATGATACCTGTTATAAATACAGTTTTATCAATTTGTTCATTACTTCCGTCATTATCCAAGACATTTTCAAAGTGGTTCAGTAAACATGATGCTAATTCAGTTTCTGAATTACTACTTAACATAACACAATCTATTACCGGCACTAATGATGAAAAGGAAATGTTAGACCGGTTACGTAATGACGAACAATTATTAAATCATTTACGGGAAACAATAGTAAAAACTGAAGCTGAAATAGAACTAGCTCTGCTTAAAGATAGACAGGATGCCCGCAGACGTGATACAGCTCTTAATACACAAGGTATACGTAATGTCCGGGCAAATGTAATGGTACTGGCAGCATCACTTGGCTTAGTACTATGCCTAATGTTCATTGCCCAATGTCAAAAAGATATTCCTGGCGAAATAATCGGAATAGTATCTACTGTCGCGGGGATATTTGGTGCATGTCTTAAAGACGCCTACAGTTTCGAATTCGGCTCTTCACGTAACAAAACTAATTACAATTTCGATAGCCGCTAATCAATGCATGCACTAAAACATAGTTTTGGCTATACCGAAACACAGTTTTGATGCATGCCTCAGGGATGACCAAAGTTTTGATAATAGACCCTGAATCGAATGTTTACGGATAGCAAGACAACTACAATTTCTGTAGTAGTAATTAAGGAATTTTAATTTAGTACGCGACAGTTAAAAATATATGTTAGAATAGGATTAGGTTAGGTATGTAGCATTGGCGATAATGTTTAGTGGAACTGGTCAGGGTAGAAATACAGCATCCAACACTATTCATTTCGGGTTTTGCTGTTCATGCTTAACCTTTTAGCTCTATGAAAAAAGATTTGTGGTCTGAATATATTCAATCAGTTACACCTATTGATAACTCAAATAAGTATATTACTCCATTGCAGGAATTACATTATTCAGTGGATATGGAAAGATTGCGATTCTCTAGACAACAAAAGCACTTGATTAATGCTGTTTCGACTACAGAACGAGAACTAAGTCTATTTTCTCGTAAGCAGAAAAAACGATTTAAAAGCGAGGTAAGTCTGGATTTACATGATAATTTTGATAATATTGATGCTGTTTTAGGCGATTTCTGTACTCGTTGTATTATCAATAATATCAAATTTATTACTATAATTACTGGGAAAGGCAGAGGTATCGTCCGTGATAACGTAATTGACTGGTTAAAAAGTCATACTCATTTAGTAAGTGAGTATTTTGAAATTAGAGATAGCAATAATGCGTGCGGTTCACTTGGCATTCGACTTAAAACACATAGGAATTTGGCATGATTATAACTCCCAAACTGTTTTCACAACTAATGAATAAAATGAACGTATCCGGTAAGATGGTCGTTGGGTTATCAGGTGGAGCTGATAGTTTATGCCTTACTCTGCTTCTGAACGAGTATTGTCACAATAATATATTCGCGTGCATCGTTGACCATAAGCTACGTCCTACATCATCAACCGAAATTATTCCTATTATCGATATTTTAGAGCGGAAGAATATCAATTATTGTGTAAAAATATGGAAACACGACAAAATTACCGGTAATTTAGAACAGAAAGCCAGAATTGCTCGTTATGATTTGTTACATGAATATTGTAATAATGTCAAGGCAGACGTTTTGTGTACTGCACATCACGCATTAGATCAATGGGAAACATTTTTTATGCGTTTATCTAGGGGATCGGGATTACGTGGGTTATCAGCTATACACCCCATTACTAACTTTAGAAACATAAAAATACTTCGACCGTTATTGGCATTTTCTCCACAAGATTTAAAAGAGACTTTGCTACAACGTTTTGGTATAGATAAATACGTACATGATGAAATGAATGATGATGAGCATTATGAACGTGTTAGATGGCGTAAAGCATACTTAATGTTTAAAAATTACGAATTAACGACTGCTTCTATTAATGCAACAATTAGACGGTTGAATAATGCTAATTCCTGCCTAGATGACATTGCAGAAAGATTAGTTTCTGAATGCTTTAATGGCAATTATTTGGAATTAAAAACATTTTGTCATCAGCCATTGGAATTACAAATAAGAATTTTGAATGGGATTGTTCAAAAGTTTACTCCTAGAATTATGTCCTATGAACTTTTAGAACGTATGGCAAACGAAATAATAAAGCCAAAGTTCTCTGCAATTAACTTTGCCAAACTTATCTTTCGCAAAGATAGGACTAAAAATATAAAAATTTTTCCAGAAAATCGTTAATTAAAAAATACCTGCATGTGGTTTCATATAAAAATATTTTTTAACAAATAATTAACTAATTATTCAATATACACAAGACATGTGGAACAAGTTGATGATTAATTATCGGTAAACAATTAATTTTTAAAAAAAGTAGGTATGCTATGTCTAAGATTAGTAATTTTTCCTTGTTGGCGTATGGTATATTGCTACCAATAGTAAGCGTGTCAACAGAGCTGGCGTATTCAGCTATGCCCAACCGTGTTATTACGATGCATGATAAGGCTGAAAAAGTCATGTCGTCGATAAAACCATTTCAACAACTCTGGTCGATAAGTGGTATGCAGATTTCAGATAGGGAACTCCTCAATACTGTTAGTTATGCAATTGACACAAATGTTAATACCGTAAATTCTATGTGTAATAATGAGTATTGGGGAATACAAAACCCATACAAATTATCAATCACCAATCTTAAGAAACTTATTACTGTAAGTCGTAATATTAATGTCAGAAAACAAATTGCTAGTTCTCTCTCTAAAGATTTAATATCTGTAGTAAGAAAGAACCAAGCTTGGAGAGAAGTAAAAAAGGAACGAGACCAGGCATTAAGTTTAATGACGGATTTTCTTATATACGAAACATTGCTGCAGTGCCAAAACAATCCTCAACTCGCAGTAACGCTTTCATTAAATTTGGACACAACGTCAGAACGGAGACTATATGCCGTCTTATATAGGAGTGCATACAAGCAAGTATGTGAACAACTATTAGCTAATGGGATGCGTAACACAGAGTTCGTTTTTGAAGAAGAGCAATTTAAAGAATTTGCAAATGAAACGCCAGCGAAGTATTTTAAACACGATTGGAACTGTTATCTAAATCAATTTAAAGTTATTCACTCAGGGGTAGTAGCAAATAAAGACAAAAAAATATGGATTAATTCTGTATTGTCAACTGTTAATACATTAAATAAACTTAGAAATCAATGTGTTCAAAGAATTAGAGCATTAAATCCGAAAGCAAAGGGCAGTACAAATGAATTAATTACCGCATTTGAAAAATCTGATAGCTTTAAAAAAGCATTAGTTTCAGTAAACGGGTTTGTTAAGACTGAGATATTAAACCCTGATCATAATAATTTAGATTATTTGATATTTTTATGCAACTTTTATGACTTACAACTTTGTGTCAATAATAAAAAACTGAAATCAATTGATACAGTAATTAATATTTGGCAAAATTTAATAAAAAATGTTAACAGAAATTTGCAACGACCACCTCAAAATTATTTAGCTGACTTGCACTTAATTATGTCAATGTCAGCGATATCCGCATTTGACTACAAAATGGAAGTCAATGAGAAGAATATTAAAAACATTATTGACATATTTAATCAAATCCAAGAATATGGAGTGAAATTAAGTGGGCATAGTAGTGACACCTTTACAGGTTGTCATCTGGCAATATCCCTATTAAAATACGGTATTAAACCCGAAACATTCTTAAGTGAACTTTTATCAACAAAACAAAAACTATCTCATATTCACTTCAAAACAACGTGCTATTTGGCATTGTTATCTTGTATAGCGAACAACGATCGTAATTTTAAAACGTTTGGTTCTGCAGTAGAATTATATAAAACCATTGAAAAAATGTCTGAAAACAGTGCTTTTAGTGAACAAATAGTTATAAATTGTATAAATTTTTGGAAACAAGGCAACCTACCAGAATTTGTCCAGAAGTTTAACAAAGTTAAGTGTGTTTTTACAAACATAGAAAGTATAAAAAAATACTATAAGGGAAACATTGATAGTGATGGTCTAGAATCGTTTTATCTATATGTAACAACGTATGGTTTCAAAATGGGAAATCCTGCAAATTATTTTACGAACAGGAAGTTTGTCAACCGTGAAGAGCTTGTAAATTTACTCAAAGGAATAGATTTTGAAAATAAATCAACTGATAGTAAAATTAACTCATACGAATATCGTAATAGTAAAAATACTATCAGGAAAACAAATGCAAATACTACAATACAAACTAATGTGATATCAAATAAAACAACTAATCAAAAAAATATTGCAACCAAAATAAATACGGATATTACTGCAAAAACCATTGACACAACCAAAAAAAGTTTAAATAATATTAAAACAATTATCAAGAAAACAAAAAATGATGCGCAAGGCAATACGAAACAGAGCGTTTTAAATAATGGAGTAAAAAATATAAATAATACAGTCGTAATAAACCCAAAACTTACAAACAAGGTTATTAATATTTTTAATAAAAACACTGCTAAAATTCCAAATGTAAATAAAAAATTGAATATTACAAAAGTAATTAATAAAATAAAAAATAAAAACACTAAATAAAACTCATTGATAGATAGCAGATATTAAAGTCTGCTATTTTTCTATTCACTTAATCTTTGTTTTGCAAATCTTACGCAATATTTTTTACAATATGGGAAAACTATTGGGATTTTGAGATTTAATTATGCACGATAGTATGACTGCTCAACAATATGCTAGACAGAATAAAGATTTTAGGTATTGGCGGATTAGAACTTTATACTCAATAATGATTGGATACGCTCTATTTTATGTTGTCAGACAGAACTTTTCATATACAGTTCCGTCATTGTGTAATGAGTTAAGTATTACTAAAGGTGAAATTGGTCGTATAATGAGTATTGGGGCAATTTTATATGGAACAGGACGATTTTTATTTGGACTAGTTGGAGACAAGTACAGTGCTAGATATGTCATGGCAATTGGACTTGCTGGGTCAGGAATAATGAATATTTTTTTAGGGTTTAGTTCGTGGTTTCCTGCAATTGTTTTATTTTTTTCTTTAAATCAGTGTTTTCAGTCGATGGGTAGTCCTCCATGTGCCAAAATGTTAGCAAACTGGTTTGGAAAATCCGAATTAGGAAGTAAGTGGGGCATTTGGAATACAGCGTTACATATAGGTGGAGCTTTTGCTGGTATATTATCGCCATGGTTACTAGAGCGTTTTGGTTGGCGTTACGTATTTTATGTACCTGGTATTATAGCTATCGCTATTTCAATACTTATATTTAACAGGCTTCGGGATACACCAACATCTATGGGATTACCGTCAATTGATGAAATAGAAGGGACGGTTCAAAAAGTTACTCATAATGCCCTCAGTTTCAAAGAAACAGCAAAGCTGATTATAACTAGTAAGGTCGTTTGGGTTATGGGATTTGCTAATTTTTTTATATACATTAATCGCATGACATTTATTAATTGGGGACCAACTCTATTGCAAGAAGGCAGAGGGAGTTCTCCTTTTTTATCAGGGCATCAAATGGCTCTATTTGATTTAGCTGGGATATTGGGTACAGTACTTGCTGGGTATATATCAGATAAGATAGCCAAGAACGGTAGAGTAGCGACAGCAACATTCTGCATGACAGGAGCAATTATAATGAATGGTCTGTTTTACTATATACCTCGAAATTCTATAGTATTAACATTTATTTGTATGATGGGGCTTGGAGCATTAATGACAGCACCTATTGTATTAATTAATGCTTTTTTATCAGAGACTGTTAATAAAAAAACAGTCGCCACTGCTGTTGGCTTTGTTGGAACAATGGGGTATGTAGGTACTGCGGTAGCAGGGATAGGAATTGCATATATTGCAGAAAATTTCAGTTGGGATGCTGTTGTAATATCAACAACGGTAGCTTCAATAATGGCAACATTGCTATTTGGTATCATGTGGTACAGATGTACTAACAGTGATAATAAAAATGAATGACATGTAGGCAATTATGCTTTATGTTGAATAATGTACAATTGTTATGTATTAAATTAATGCCTAATTTCTGCAGTGAGCAACTTTATCAAGCAACATCGAATTATTCAATTATTGCTTTTGGGAGCAGTAGTAATTGGATTATTTGTAGATTTTAAGAATAATAACAATAATGTTGTAAACATATACGGTTGGTATGGAATTTTTCCTCATAAAGTCATAAAAGATTTCGAAAGAGAAACAGGTATAAAAGTAGTATATGATTCGTTTGATAACAATAACATTTTAGAAGCAAAATTATTATCAGGTTCTAGTGGCTATGATGTAGTTTTTCCGTCTTTTATTCCATATGCCTCTCGTGAAACTCTCCTAAAAGTATTTTCTAAAATAGACTACCAACTAATACCAAATGCTATAAACACTAATGGTGCTTTAACTCAGAAATTCATAAACTCGGGTGGAAAGATAGAGTATGTTCTGCCAATTTTCTGGGGAACTATGGGCATTATATACAATGCCAATATCATGAACAGAGAATTTCCCAATCAGCAAAATATTACATACAATGAACTGTTTAATCCTGATTTTATGCAAAAAATATCTAAATATGGTATTTCACTACCTGAGGAATACATAGACCTTTTCCCACAAGCAAAAGCTTACCTTCTTAATCACAATACTGAGCTACAGAAAAATATAGATATAAAGAAATATAATAGCTTAAAAGATGACATTGTTGTCCCACTTTTAGCTTCAATACGAAAGTACGTTACGAAATTTAATTCAACAACTATCATGTTCGATCTACTAGCAGAAGAAGTATGTTTAGCTATATGTTCTTCCGATCAGGCATTTAAAATAATAAATTCGGCAAGATCAATTGGAAAATACATGAAATATTCAATTACTAAAAATATGACACCAGCATGGATTGATTGTGTAGCAATTCCTAAGAATGCTCCACACAAAGCAAATGCTCATAAGTTTATTGACTTTATATTGCGACCAAAAATTGCCTTAGAAATTACTAATTATTCAGGAATTTTAATTAATATCCCTTCTAATTATCCATTAATTGATGACGATATGCTAGCAATACCCAATATAATTCCTAGCATTGAGGAAATAGATAGTTTTATCCTAGGAGCCCCAATTACCAGTGAAGATGATATGAAACGAGAACGTCATGCGACTACTTTATGGTCGAAAATCAAAGTAGGAGCATTTGCATAAAGTATGTCGATATAACTAAGTGCGAATGGGTACTACGAAACAAGTGTTAATTGTTCATGTTTTTCGTTTTCAAGTAATTCAGGAGTTTCTAATCCAAGTGCCTTTAGTTGATTAGCAGCTGGCATTATTTCCTTTCTGATAAAGCCATTTAATTTATCAAATTGTTCTGTCGTTCTATACAAATTCTTATTGAATGCTTCTGTTACTTCGAATAGCTTTTCAAGCTTAGACTGTAATAATTTACCTGCTTCTCCAATTTTTTTAGCATTATTTGATATTGCTTCTTGCCGCCATGTACAAGCAATTGCTTTGAGTACAGCGATTAAAGTTAGCGGAGTTGTTATAATTACTTTTTCTTTAATGCCAAATTCCAATAAAGATGGATCATGTTTTATTGCAGTACTGAAGAATGATTCACCAGGCAGAAACATTAATACGAACTCTGGAGTATGAGGAAACTGATTCCAATATGATTTTTGAGCTAAATCTCGAATATGTTTTTTTATATGACGCACATGTTCTTCAAGTGCCGAAATGTCTCCACTGTTGATGTAACGAATATAGTCATTTAGTGAGGTTTTGGCATCAACTATTATATTTTTATCTCCTGGCAAACGAATTATCATATCTGGTCTTAAACGAGAGTATGGGGCATCGGTTACTTGTTGTTCTAAAAAGTCGCAATATGGAAGCATTCCTGATAATTCAACTGTACGACGCAACTGCATTTCTCCCCATTGACCACTTGAGGGTGGTGCAGATAAAGCCTTATTTAATTCAGCTGTGGTTTTTTGAATGTCTTTTTGAAACAGCATTAAGTCACTAATTTGACGACGCAAATCGCTGTATGAACTCGTACGTTCTTTTTCTAAATCCAAAGTGGCAGATTGCAGGTGTGACAGCATTTCCTTTATCGGCTCTATTGTTGATTTAAACTCATTTTGCTTATTTGATAAGTCGGATTTTTCACGAACTACTATTTTGTCAAAAGTCTCCTTTGCCAAATTTATAAATTGTTGGTGACTATTTTGTAACACATTATTTGAAATTTCTTTAAATCGTTCTTCAATATCAATTTCAGCATTTTTCTGTCGCTGTAATTGATTTTTCATTGAGTATATGAAGTATAATAACGCTCCAATAACCAGTAATAACAAAACTGAAACAATGCTTAACGAGTCCATTTTAAGGAATGGTAGAAAGTAACTGCTCTGATTTTAGCATGTTACGCAACTTATTCCGTTCCTCGTTCCATACACACTAGCAGAGCTGGGTATCGACGTATATTTAATGTAGGCGTCTTTGCAGATTGGCACAATTTATGATAAAATACCCTTATTGAAGTGATTGTTTGTTTGGCTGTTTTTTAAGAGCAACCTCGTGTGGATAAGAACCGCTGAAAAGTATTTTTGTTTGCGTTGACGTTATTATCAACGTGGGGAAGGTTTAAAAATGTTTGGTATAAGTTCTTTGATAGGGGGAACAGATTTTAGTCTTTTGTCAGTTTTGCTTACTGGATCAGTTGGAGGATTTACATCGGGTTTTTTAGGAACGGGCTGTGGAATAATTATAACGCCACTTTTAATGGATTTTGGACTGCCTCCGTTCGTAGCTATTCCGACACAACTATGTCATGCTGTAGGTACTAACTTTACAAGTTTTCTATCATATAAACGCCGAACAGATGTTGATTACCTATTTGCATTTTTTATATTGGTTGGTGGATGCTTTGGTGCTTTTTTGGAATGGATTTTTTTAAAGAATGCCAATAACCCAGAAGTAATTTTACATAAATTTTCATATATTTACATTGGTATCTTAATTGTCTTTGGTTCAATAATGCTATTTCAGAGTATCGTGACACTAAAATACCCAGCAAAAAAAATAACTCAATATAAATTGATGATGCGTAAATGGATGCAGTATTTACCTTTACATAAAGTGTTTGGACGCTTCCGCGTTGAAGCTAGTGTAACTATTCCAATTTTTATTGGCTTAATGAGTGGTATCTTAGTAGCCTCACTGGGAGGAGGTAGTAATTTGTTCATAGCTCCTGTAATTACATACTTAATTGGTCGTATAAGTCCTGTAGTCTACGGTACAACAGCAATGGCTAGCTTCGTTGTTACTGCACTCGTCGCATTGATTTATGCTTCTCAGCATTATTGTTGTGACATAGCTCTTGTATTACTCCTTTTTGTAGGAGCATCATTTGGCTCTTGGCTGGGTGTAAAACTTACGTATAAAATACGTAGATCCTATATCAATATAATCTCAAGCGGTGTAATGTTTTTTATGGCAGGTAAACAACTTATCAAAGTTTTAAATGCTAATAGTGCTATGTCGAATTATACGTTATCAACGTCTGAAGGTATTATCGTACACCCCGTGAGGTATACAAGTATGTGCATTATATTAGTAATGATAATTGCTTATTTTTACGAACGCACACTAGAAAAAATTAGTAAAACACGATGGTTCAGAAAATAACAATAATTATTTTACGTGCGTAAGTTTTTTATCATTTTTTATTTGTGATATCCAGAGTTTTATCCGTTCAAGAATACTAAGCGTTGTGTTAGATTTTTTGTTTTGTTCTGAAACAGTGGTCTTTTTTTTAGGAATGTTTACATCTCGATAAACTGGCACATACAGAATAGTTTCGTTTTTTATACGTTTCTGCCCTAGTGGAACAAGTCGTAGTTCCACGTATTGTTCTCCGATAGACTGTTTTTCAAGATTGTGAAAACATTCAACACTGGTAACCCCAACATTTCGCACAGTGAGTATAATGTCCCCCTGTCTAATTCCTGCAACAGATGCCATTCCACCTTCAGTAATAGATTTCACAGATACGCCACAATTCCCTCTTTTAACCTCATCTTGTAACTTACCAAAAGAATCACCATCTATTATATTAGCGAAAGTTGTTGCTATATCGGAATATAGGGAATGATCCCAATTACTAATAATTTTTACCAATTGCTTTTTCTGCGTATTATCTAATGGTTCTACCTCGAGTCCTAAGCTACTATCTTCAGACAATTTAATTAGCCAAGGAGTTGCTAATTGCATACCTCTTTTTATAATAGAGGCTGGAATTGCATATGACATAGGTGCGTAAATATCTTTTTGGTAAGTTGCTATTCCCAATAATTTTGCGTCAAGAGTTATTAATGCACCTCCGTGTACTTCTGGTGTAACAACATCAGCAAGTACTGGATTGTAAATTATCAAACGTCGTAATCCCTCAAAAATATCAGATGAAATACGACTACAGAAAAATTGATAACCTACGAATGAATTCGTATTAACACCCGGATTACGCTCAGAAATACTTACTGAGTTGACTTTACACTTACCATGAACTATTCCTCCGTTGAGCAAATACATTTTTTCTTTACTATCCGTTATTGCGGCATCATTGGCAATATTGAGATAATTAAATTTTCTACTAGCCTGTGATTTTGGCAATTCGATTTTTAAAAATGCTAAACCTAGTTCTGGAATAGCTTTTATTAACTTACCATTGAATTCGTTTTTGGTTAACGGTAACTCACCATTTTCTTTATTCTTCTTTCGCCGTTCGCTATTAATCGAAATAATAAAACTGTCAGCGTATTTCACACAATCATATGGAGTTACTACAACACCATCACTTGATATAACAACTCCCGAAATAACGCCATACCGGTATTCAAACGCACTATTTCTCGGTTTAGCGGCTATGTTATAAAAAATATCTTTTCCCGGATTTGCTGGGACTTTTGAACTTATTGAATAAATTAAAACTACCGCTGATGAAGTTTCTCGAATAATGCGATTAAATTGTCCTATTTCAGGTAAGTTAATCAAAAAATCCCTTAGTTCTAATAGTTTATCAGCGGATACAATGGTGGCTGATATTTCACTAATTAATACTCCGAAACACATTAATGTTTTACAGAACAACTTCAGTACCATTTTTTATACCTCTCGACGGGGCAACATAGTAACTAGCCTTATTGATGCAGTTAATTCTTCCATTTGAAAATGGGGTCGTAAATATATAACAGCTTTATATGAGCCAGGTTTTCCTGGTACATCAAATACGTCCACCCGTCCTTCACGTAATGGATATTGTGCTTTTACACTGGATGACGCATCATCATTTAGTAATATGTACCCTGACAGCCAAGTATTTAAATACGCTTCAATATTCTCCTTCATTAAAAATGAGCCTATTTTGTCACGCATTAGGATTTTAATGTAGTGAGCAAACCTAGAGGATACCAACATGTAAGTCAGTCTTGCTGATAAGCTAGCATTAGCATTAGCATCATCTAGATTGTACAATCTTGGTTTTTGTGTAGTCTGCCCACCAAAAAAGACTGCATAATCGGTACCCTTACAATAACAGATGCTCAAAAAACCTAAATCGCTTAATTCTTTCTCACGTCTATCAGTAATTGCTACCTCAGTTGGACATTTTACAGACTTATCACCTTCAAGGGTTTTAAAAATGTAAGTTGGCAGATTTTCAACCATTCCTCCTCCCTCAACTCCACGAATTGCAGCAGTCCAGCCGTACAATGAAAAAGCATTTGTTATACGTTGACCAAGAGCGTATGCAGGATTTCCCCAGCAGAATTTGTCAGTATCCCCGACACCTACATCCTCATTAAAGTTAAACCCTACAACAGGTAGGGTATTATCACCATATGGTAAACGCATTAGTATACGAGGCAACAATAAAGCAACATACCGTGAATCTTCCGAATTTCTAAATGCATTCCACTTAACATAATCAGGAGATTCAAACAGCTTTGCTAAATCTCTAGGAAATGGTAAATCTTCAAATTTATCTAGGTTAAAAAACAATGGTGAAACAGCTGAAATGAAAGGAGTATGTGCAGTAGCGACAACACCTGATATCAGCTCTAATAATCTTATATCCTGTACATGATTTGAAAAATAAAAATCACCAATCAAACAGGAATAAGGTGAGCCACCAAATGTACCATATTCTTCTTCATATATTTTTTTAAATAAATTACTTTGATCAAATTCTATTGCTTTTGTTAAATCCTCCCGTAGAACTTCAAGTGACGTGTTAAGCACTCGAACTTTAAGTTGTGAACAAGTTTCAGTATTCATTACAAAGTAATGTAATCCTCGCCAACTACCTTCCAATTTTTGAAATGCTGGATGATGTAGAATTTCATTAATCTGGGCTGTTAAAAATTCATCAATCTCGGTAATTCTACGCATCAGGAATGGAATTATTTCAGTTTCCTGAGCATCAGCATCTATCATCAATAACTCCTCGACAAATTCAGACAGCATTTCAACAGCATCATCTTCTTGTTCATCAAAACGTATCATTTTGCGTTCATGGAGCAAAATATCCAATATCTTGGCTTCGTCTGGAATTATTATGGTCGAATCTTCTATCATGATTTACCGTGATGTTTCATCTACAATCTGTTCTGATGTTTTCTCAGTAATTGATTTTTTTAAGTCTGCATTCTTGTCTAAAAATTCAGCTTGTTGGAATTTTCTTTCGTCAATTTCTCGTTTTAGTTTATTTAAATTATCGCGATTTTTCATTATCTGATTTAGCAAATTTTCAAGTGAATCATTGCCATCCATTTTAGTAATAAGATTTTTTAAGTTAGTACGTTTTTTATATAGCTGAGCTAGAACAGGTACGTTTTGTGCCAAATTTTGAGGTTCAAAATCTTCCATTTTTTCAAAGTTCAACTCAATACTAGTTTCTGGTACATCTCCCGATATACGGTTCGGAACTCGTATAACTAATCTTGGTGATATTACCCGCATCATTTCTGAAAAGTTATCACGATCTACTTCAACAAATTTTCGAAGCTTAAGTGGCGGTAATGGGCTTGCAGGCATTCCAGAAAGATCCGCAAGAACTCCGACTACAAACGGTAACTCTTTTTTTTCTATTGCATTTCCAATTTCAACATCATATGTTATGTGTACTCTAGGACGCCGAATTCTATCAATAGTGTGTTGCCTACTTTCTGCCATTGTCCAGTCTCATGATGCTGATGTATATATAAATTAGAACATATTTTTATATAATCTAGTCAAATCACTGTGGTTATTTCGCAGTCGAACAAACATACTTGTGGTATTTGAATTAAAAAGTGACATTGAGAACTGTTGTCGTTTATGCCACTCTGGTAATAAGTTCACATGCAATTTCTGAGCATGTTGTGGTACAAAAGCATATTATTTATTGCGTTAATTTTATTAGGATGTGACAAAATTTCTGAGGACAAATATTTATCAAAAAATATGAATACTAGTTCAATGAATGAACTGACAGCACCAATTTTGCCAACTGATCGTCAAAAAAAACCACCACAAATTCCTAGAGCATCAAAACCAACAATTCCAGTAAAATTTAGACAGCCTGTTTCTCTAATATTAAACGAAACACTTCCTATAAAATCTGTACTTTACGAAGTTGCCAACAAGCTAAACATTAACATGCAAATAGCCTCTGACATCGATGCACGTATAATTTTTAGAGCCAATAACCAACCGTTTATTGAGGTAATTGACGCAATATGTGATATTGCAAATTTGCGATACACTATACAATCTGATTTTATAAAAATTGTTAAAGATACACCATACGCAAAAAACTATGATATTCAATTCCTAAATCTTTCACGTGAGAGTGAAAACAAAATATCAATTGCTACAGAAGTAAATGGAGTAAAAAACATAGAAAAGGAAAATACTGATAGTCAAGTCACAATAAAAGCTCAAAGCGATTTCTGGACTGAATTAAGTAATAGTTTAGGTATCATATTAGGTGGAAGCTCAGAAAACAAATATTCAATTAACAAACAATCAGGCATAGTTACAGTTTATGCGAATTCAAAAACACATAAAGACGTAGAAACATATATTAATGAAGTAAAAGCAGTTAATACTGGACAGGTGTTAATTGAAGCAAAAATCATAGAAGTTGTGCTGAAAAATGAGTATAAACGTGGTATTAATTGGAATATTCTTACAGCTGGTAAAGAGTTAGGATATACGCAGTCGTACAATGCTGACGCCTCCACTTTGTCATTTAAGACAGATAGCATAGAGGGTATTTTAAAAGCTATGGAGGAATTTGGTTCAGTTCGAACATTATCAAATCCAAGGATTACCGCAATGAATAACCAGGCAGCGGTGTTAAAAATTGCACAAAATCATGTTTATTTTAAATTAAATTACGACAAAACATATTCCGGCCGAAATGCTGACCGAGAAGACATTAATGTATCAAGTGATATAAAAACAATTCCAATTGGCTTAGTAATGTTTGTTCAACCGTCAATTGACCTCAAAACTAGAACAATTTCACTCTTTTTAAGACCCACGATTACAAAACTTGAAGACAGTGTAAGTGACCCAGCAGTTGATATTGCACTAAAATCTGTGCAACATCATAAAAAAAACTCATATGTACCATCAAAAGTTCCGGTTACTGAAGTTAGGGAAGTCGCCTCGATGCTTAAGCTAAAGGATGGAGAAGTTGCTGTTTTAGGAGGATTTTTAGAAGTCATCTCTACAAAGAAAAAATCCGGATTGCCATTAGTAAGAGATATTCCTGTTTTGGGGGATGCTACTAGTAATACTAATATGAAAGATCAAATAGTAGAACTTGTTATTTTGGTTAAAGTTAGTATTGCCGATGATACTCCGTTACCTGATAATGCTGATATCAGGCTACAGCGCTATATAGATGATCCACGCAGGTTTTAGAGTGATACGTAACGTGTTGTATAATATTGATGTATGTGTACATTTATGGATATAAATTTTTATGGCATATGTAGGACGTTTTTTTACTCTATTGTTGAATTTAATTTTTTTAAAGTTTTTTCGTAAAGTGTAACTGGAGACGCTGTTATGACAAAAATAATTAATGCTTTCGAAGTTGATAAAAGTAACCAAAATAAACACAACAGACACTTTGAACCTGACGATAATGTTGAATCTACTGAAAATATCTCTGAACCCAAAGTGTCTACACATTTCGAGTTTGAGTTCGATTACAGCAAAATATTACCAACCAATGATTTAATATTTAAACGTATTTTCTGGAATAAAGAACATCCTGATATCTTAATCTGTTTCTTGAATGCTATTCTAAGACGTGAAGACCCTATTACTTCTGTCGAATTAATAAATACAGAAATGGATGACCAATTTATTGGTAAACATGGTATTAGATTAGATCTATTAGGAAGGACAAACAATGGTGAGTTGTTAAACATAGAGATGCAGAATAGCAATAATGACAATATGTTTAAAAGATCATTATATTATTGGTCAAAGGTGTATTCATCACAACTAGACCAAGGACAAGCATATGAACGTTTAGTACCTGTCATAGCAATAAATATATTAGACTTTAACTTATTTGAAGATAATAGATGTCAAAGGAAGTTTATAATAACAGATGAGAAAACAGGTAAAGATGACTTTAAGATGTTGGAAATACATTTTATAGAGTTAAGGAAGAGGAAATACATGACGGATAATGATGAGTTATTGGCGTGGACAGAATTCTTAAAATCACCAAATTCTCCAAATTCTGATGCAATAGAAGTTAAAACATCGACTAAAAATAGGAAAGCAATATCAAATGCGAAGGGTATATATAGTACAGCTATAGCTAGTAATGAAGAGCGAGAAAAGATAAGATTATTAAATAAAACTTTAACTGATAACGTTTCTAGAGTTATATCTGCTAGAAATGAAGGTTTAGCTGAGGGTGAACATAATGCAAAGATTGAAACAGCTAGGAAAATGTTATCAAAGGGGGCAGCTGTTGATTTTGTATCGGAGTGTACGGGATTATCTATTGACAAAATATTAAAACTACAGTAATACCAGCAATTTTATCTCTACCAATAAATGAGCGAATCTGGTATTCCGCTCATTACGATCGGAACACACCATTGTTTGCTTCAGTATATAAGTATTATAAGACTATATTTCGCTATTTTTACCTAAGCAATAACGCAATAAATTTGCTATAGAATTTTCGGCATTTGACCAGATAACAAAAGTTGAATATGACTGTTCTTCGATTTACAAAATGTCTGATGCAGATAAACTTCGTAAGTTATTCCCAGATATAACAGAAGCTATTCCTGATACCAAACAGTCGAAATGGTGTAATAGGTTTGGTGCAGAGTTGGGCTTTAGATTTAACATAAATGATTGTTTCTTTACAAAGTTAGGTCTGTTCTATCTATTCCCAACGAACATAGCTAAGAAAATAAAGCCATTTGACTTTAAACTTCAATCTGTTGGTGCAAGCTTATCTCTTGGTTTTACGTTCTAATGAAGGATAACTAAAGTAACGGTAACCCTGTTACTTTGGTTATTTACAAAACATAATTCCTTTTTATTGGACTATATCTCGCGAACCGGTTAAACAACGTGTCATTTCTAATCATAAGTTAGGTGCGTATCTTTACATCAATAACTTTTTTGAGTGCGTCAATCTCTGCGTCACTAGGTAATGGTAAATAAACATCTTCCTGTGCTTCATGCCGTAAGATACATTGTTGAAGTATCCATTCATCAACATCATTTTCTTTTAAGAAGTTTGCAATTTGCATTAAATCATTAAAACTAATGTATCTACTATCAACAGTAGTTCTGATTTCGAAATTTATTGTGTCTCGATATTGCAGGAGTGTATCAAATGATTTTTTTGCAAAAGTTCCAGAGTTCGGCACTTTAGTTATAGCTTCATAATTTTCAAATGTCGTTTTCATATCAAACCCTACCCAATCAACAACTGATAATACTTTTTTCAACTGAGAAGGACTTGCACCACTCGTATGTAATCCGATATCAAATCCTAAATTTTTTACCTGAACAATTGCATTGTATAAATCCTGTTGCATTAATGGCTCTCCACCAGAAAATACTACTCCCTCTAGAAGTCCAACACGAGTTTGCAGAAAAGCCAACACCTCAGTAAACGGAATACGACCAGTTAACACAGGTTGCAACTCGGAGTTATGACAGTAAGCACAACGAAAAGGACACCCCTGGGTGAAAATTATAGCAGAAATTTTCCCAGGATAGTCTAAAAGTGAAAAATGCTGTATTGCAGCAATTTCCATAACTATAATGTTGCGAGTTTTTTCGTCAATTCTTCAATTGACATAGTTTCATTATTATTAGTTCCTAACATTCTCACTGACACTGTATTGTTTTCAACTTCTGATTGTCCAATAATTAATATGCAAGGAATTTTTTGATGTGAATACTTTCGTATTTTATAAGTAAGCGTATCTGAGCCTACATCTGAAACAACTCTAAAGTCTCTTAGCTTTTTTTCAATATCTTTTGCGTAATTACTAAATTTATCGGATACGGTAACTATACCAATTTGTACTGGAGCAAGCCAAAATGGAAATTTTCCATTATAGTTTTCGATTAAAATTCCAATAAACCTTTCCATCGAGCCTAAGACTGCTCTGTGTAACATAACAGGATGCTTTTTTTCGCCCTCAGCTGTGGTGTAATATATATCAAATCGTTCAGGTAAGTTAAAATCAACTTGCAATGTTCCACATTGCCAATCCCTACCAAGACAATCTTTTAGTACGAATTCTAATTTTGGGCCATAAAATGCACCTTCTCCCTTATTAAGCTCATACTCCAGTCCCGCTTGTGTAGCAGCATCTCTTAACGAATTTTCTGCTAAATCCCAAATATCATCATTTCCAACTCGTTTTTCAGGTCTGTCAGAAAACTTTACTGAAACGTCAGTAAAACCGAATTTAGCATAAATCTCTTTTAGCATTTTACAGAAATTTATTGTTTCTGAAACTATCTGTTCTGGAGTACAGAATATATGACCATCATCTTGCGTAAACGCACGAAGTCTCATGATGCCATGTAACGAACCTGAACTTTCATTCCTGTGGCATAATCCAAATTCTCCATATCTTAATGGCAAATCACGATAACTTTTTACTGCCCCAGTTTTGTAACAGATAATATGTCCCGGACAATTCATAGGTTTTATTGCCATTGTCGTTTCATTGTCTTCAACAATGAACATGTTTTCTCTAAACTTTCCCCAATGACCAGACGTTTCCCATAGCACTTTGTTTAATAATTGAGGAGTTTTAACTAATTTATAGCCATAATTATCCATTACTTCTGCTATATATTTTTGAATAGTATTGTATAAAGTCTGTCCTTTAGGTAACCAAAAAACATTTCCTGGGGCTACTTCATCCACATGAAACAAATCTAATTCTATACCAAGCTTTCTATGGTCTCGCATTTGTGCCTCTTCCAGCATTTTTAAATACGTTTTGAGTTCCTTTTTATCAGAAAAGGCAACACCGTATATACGTTGTAGCATTTGACGATTACTATCGCCTCGCCAATATGCACCTGATACTTTTGTCAGTTTGAAGCAATCAGATGGCACAAAACCACTTGATGGCAAATGAGGTCCTCTACATAAATCTATAAAATCTCCAACTTGATACATCGAAACAGCATCGGCATCAATTCCTTCTAGTATTTCTACCTTGTACGATTGATCTTTATCTTTAAACAATTTAAGAGCATCAGCACGAGAAATCTCAGTTCTTGTAAATTTTAAGTCTTGTTGAATCAACTCATGCATTATTTTTTCAATTTTTTCTAAATCATCTGTTGAAAAATCTATAGATGAATCAACATCATAGTAAAATCCATTATCAATTGCTGGACCTATAGCAAATTTAATATTAGGATCAATTTTTTGTAGTGCAGTCGCCATTATGTGAGCTAATGAATGTCTTAAAATTTTTACACCATCTGTAGAATACAATGATATTAGTTCACCATCAGACCCCGAACAATTATCTATGTCGTGCAATTCACCATTTATTTTTATAGCCACAATTTTTTTGTTCATAACTTACTCCACAATTTTGGGAACACAAAACATATCAAACTTTTTATTTTTCGTATTTGACAAAACCTCCTGACGTGTATTGCTTAAGCAGGGAGTATCGGTTCGTTCTGGAGTTGAAACATCATTATATGTTCGAATCTCTTCAACTGATGATGTATCTATTTTTTGTAATTGATCAATCCAATTAAAAATTGAATTTAATTTATCCAGAAACCGGTCTTTATCTGCTTCTGAAATTGATAACTTTGCTAAACGGCAAACTTTATCAAAATCACTACTACTAATCATGAGATTAGCCTTTCATACGCTGATTACCTACTGTGTAAGGATAGCACACTCAATGCTCTGCATTAAAATGAGAAATACACTTACAACAAAATCTATATAAGTTAAATAAGGAAGTAGAACGCTTCTGAAGCGTCTACTTGTCTGCTAACCATTTTTTTTGGGCTGACCAATATTGTATGTTTTATTACTACGAAGTTTTTTGTTTGGAAGTGTTTTGTTTGGGTTACTGCTATATCTTGACTTATTCATTTCCATCAGTTTGCTAAAATATTTGCTAGCATTACCGTTTTTTTTGCCAGTTATAATTTTGTAAGTTTCAGTATTCTCCCAACCATCTGGGTTTTGCCATAGGAAAGTAAAGTTCGCTTGCTTACTTCCTAAGTTCATACTAGCGTAGCATTCGCTAAGGTTATATGGTATATTTGTATGTTTGATCAAGGCAATAGTTTTAAAAACTGCTCTATCTGCCGTTTTACTCTCTAAATTTTCTGATGTGTTTACTAAGTAAAAACTGGTGACTGGGTTTTGGGGAATAATTGAACTATTTCTATATGTTTTAAAAGTCGCCAACATGTCTTCATAGCTAGACTTCGTTGAGCTATCACCACATTTGCCAGAAGGAATAGTTCCAAAAATTGCCATTAACGTAGTTATTGTTAATGAATTTTTCAAAATTCTCATAAAGTTCTCCATAAAACATATTGTTCTACAAGGGATAAAAGAATAAGTCTTTTGCCCTTCACGGCAATTTTAAACAAAAATTATAGGTATTGTAAAATTTTAAGAATTTTGTGTATTAATATCCCAGTGTTGTGTAACTTTAATATCAAGTTATAGTGAATACAAATTGGTACATGGGAAATCCACAAAACTTATTTCGGTGTCAATCAAAAAGTAGTAAAAGTTTTGCATAAGTAAAGACACGATCTCGCTAAATGAAGGTGTCATAGGTATCAGACGGGTTCAGAAAATAATTCTATCAAAGAACGAGCTTGGTGCCGATAGAGGGATTCGAACCCCCGACCTACTGATTACAAATCAGTTGCTCTACCAACTGAGCTAAATCGGCATACCTGAGAATGGGGCGAGTAATCAGAGTCGAACTGACGACCTCCAGAGCCACAATCTGGCGCTCTAACCAACTGAGCTACACCCGCCATACATTCGTATAATAGCATGTGTGAACAACTAAATGCAATTGAATGGCTGACAACATTTTTCTTACTACTCTTAAAGAGATGTCTGACTGGGCATCACGTAAATCGTTATGGCCACTGGCTTGTGGATTATCATGTTGTGCAATAGAAATGATGCACACTGCAGCAAGTAGATATGATTTAGACCAGTTTGGATGCTTATTTCGTGCCAGTCCGAGACACGCTGATTTAATGATAGTGTCGGGAACGGTGACTCATAAAATTGCTCCACTTATAAAAAACTTATATGACCAAATGTTAAGCCCTAAATTTGTTATAGCTATGGGAAACTGTGCTATATCAGGTGGCTTATATGCTGATGCTCCATCTGTACTAAATGGAATATCGAATATAATTCCGGTAGATATAAATATACTTGGTTGTCCGCCACGACCAGAAGATTTAGTCAAGGCAATATTTGAACTGCAACAACGTAAATCAGCTCAGTAATCGACGTAGCAATAAATGAGCTGATGTTTCTCCTTGTTGTAAATCATTCATAATTTCTAATAAATTCTTATCTTTCCATGAAACAACTAGCTTTAATAAATACGGAGCAGGACTGTGTTTGTCGGTTTTTTCTAACTGCTCTGCTAAAGCCTTTAATGCAGAGTATAGAACTTCCCTATTTGATATTTGACCAACTTTTATACTTTCCTCACTTATGTTTGGTATCTCTGGAGTAGACATCGTTACATTTGATATCACTGTAGTGCTTTTGAATAAGTGACGAACTGTATTAATATCATCTAATAATTGCGTAAATGCCTTCGATGTAGAAGTATTTTCAGTAGCATTCTTTTTTACTAGTATAGCTGATAAATTGTCTATGTTGTGAATAATTACATCCGTTTGTTTTAAAATCTTTTCACGTGTTTGTTGGCTTGCATTTTCTGCTATATTATTAATTTCTTCAATTGTTTTAATATTGTCATTTTTTGCTGTTTCAATTAAGCTGTTGGCTTGTGTAGGGTTTTGTAATATTTTCATTTTTAAATTACGTGCATATTCATAGTTGTACAAACTGAAACCAATTATTGGCAGTAAAATTACACGCTGATGTATTGTGTTATATATCCAATCCAGAATTCGAATTTTTTGTTCTATATCTGACTTTCCAGCAGTCGTATGTGGGTAGCATGTGTTCCAATATTTATCAATGAATTTGGTTAAAAACTCAATACCAGTGGCAACACCATTAAAACCATCTAACATAGTAAGAGCTTCAACTAGCCATCCGGCGATTTGTAAGTCTTTAGAACGATTTTTGATAGCATCTACGCAAAGACTTTTAACTTTATTCCAATCAGCACGAGCAATATCATGTTCCCATACGCCTTGAGAGAGTTGTTCATCTTCTTCATACCTGGCATTGCGAATATCATCATATACTGATGTATAAGTCAAATCTTCTCCAACGTCATCTATAAATCCTTCTGCCAATTCGTTACGTGTATCTTGTGCCATGTTCATATAGAACGAATGTTTATATAGGTATGTTAAACTCTCCTAGAGATATAAAATCACGCAAATGCCATGAAATTTACATTCGATTGGTTAAAAGACCACTTAGACACCACACTATCTCCTTATGAAGTGGCTGAAAAATTAACAATGTTAGGAGTTGAAGTTGAAGAAGTTATTGACTACTCGAAAATACTGAATAATTTTGTTATTGGTAAAATAATGAATGCTGAAAAACATCCTAATGCTGATAAGTTACGTGTTTGCTCAGTAGATATTGGAATTGAAAAACTACTACAAATTGTATGCGGGGCATCTAATGCTCGTGAAGGCATTTATGTTGTGGTAGCGTTGCCTGGAGCAATTGTTCCATCAACACAAACCGTACTTAAAAAAGGCACTATTCGTGAAATAGAAAGTCGAGGCATGATGTGTTCAGCAAGTGAATTGTGCTTGGATTTAGAATGTACAGATGGTGGAATTATTGAGTTGCCTAATGATGTCATTATTGGGGAAACAGCAGTTACCGGATTGAAACTCAATGATGTTGTATACGACGTGAGTATTACGCCCAACCGTGGGGATTTATTCAGTGTCCATGGTATAGCACGGCAATTAGCATCAGCTAAGTATGGCACTTTGAAAACAATTGATGTTGGTGAACTCACGCAAACTATTGAAAATCCTATAGAAATAAAACTTGAAAGTGAAAATTGTGAATATTTTTCAACTGTGGCAATAAAAAATTTTAATGGAAACACACCTGAAAAAATATCTAACCGTCTGAAGTTATGTGGGCAAAAACTAATATCATGTCCTGTTGATATTGCTAATTATATTTGTTTTGATATGGGGCAACCAATGCACGTATTTGATTTAGATAAATTACCTCAAACAATATATATACGTGATGCAAAAGCTGGTGAACAGATAAAAACTCTTGCTGGCAATATTGAACAGTTACCAGAACAGGCATTAATTGCAAGTAGTCAAAATGAACCAATAAGTATTGTAGGTATTATGGGTGGGCAAAGTACTGCAGTTTCAGAAAATTCGACAAATTTATTATTAGAAAGTTCATATTTTAATAAAGTGTCAATTACCAAAACGGGTCAAACTCTGCACCTTACTACTGATGCTCGCACACGCTTTGAACGGGGTATTGATCCAGACAAAGTAAACTTTGCACAGTTGTATTTCATTAAAATATTAAAAACTGTTTGTCCAAGTATTGAGTTATCTGGTATAAAGTCAGTCGGGGCATTGCCTCCAAATAAACATAAAATCTCATTATCCTATGAAAAATTCCATGATGTACTCCAATTTGGAGCTGACGATTTTAAAAAAGCTCCCATATTACTGCAAAATATAGGTTGCAAAATTTTAGAACAGTCTGGAACTTTAATAACTGTTGAAACTCCATCATGGAGGCATGACTTAGAAATTGAAGAGGATTTAATTGAGGAAATATTGCAATTAAGTGGATTTGATAAAATTCAAGCAGTGAAATTACCTTATGCTGAGCCAATAACAGATCGTGAACGTAATGATAATTTACTAGATATTTTGATTCATAATGGATACCAAGAATGTAAGACTTTCTCACTGATTGATGAAAAAACAGCGGAATTATTTTCTCAAGAGGGTAGTATTATCAAAATTGAAGATGCCCTCTCAGGAGAATTTGCCGTCTTGCGAACAACGTTAGTTGCATCGCATTTAAAAGCAGTACTACATGCACAAAGCAGAACGTTGCCATCTATAAAAATCTGTGAGTATGGTAGACAATTTTATCTTGGCATCGAAAATGAATTACAAAATGTTGTTGAACGGATGCTTCCTTTACATCCTGAACTTGTAAAGCAATTTAAAAACGAAAAGGCTAACATAGTTGAGGAAAGTGTTTTAATTGGAACAATTTCTGAAATTGAAAAACCTCGTCATTGGAATAAACCCAGTTTGATATCTGTTTTTGATGTCAAAGCCGATGTAGAAGGTTTAATTAGGCAACTTGGAATAAAAACGAAATTGGATACTTCAGCTTCTGCATATTATCATCCAGGACGAAGTGGAAGTTACATGTTTCGAAGAGATATATGTGTTGCCCAATTTGGTGAAGTTCATCCTATGGTACTAGATAGTATTGGTATTAAATCACCTGTTTACTGTTTTGAACTTTTTCTCGATAGAATTCCGGAATTAAAAACTTCAATTATGCCAGTAAGTGAGGTTTCGCCATATCAATCTGTAACACGAGATTTTTCATTTGTACTTAATAAATCGGTGACTGCTGATATAGTTATTGAAACAATAAAGAAATTACATATAAATGAAATTAAAAATGTTAAGATATTCGATGTTTACGAATCGGAGAATTTAGGAGCGGATAAGAAGGCGTTAGCTTTTGAAATAACACTTTTATCAGACAAATGCACATTAACTGATGATGTAATTCAGAATATCTCTGATAAAGTAATTAATGCCATTACTCAAAAATGCAATGGAAAATTACGTGGCAAGTAACGCACCATTTATTCATTTACGTGTACACACAGCCTATTCATTATGTGAGGGAGCAGTAAAAATACCTGACTTGGTAACTGCATGTGAGCAGGAAGTTTTTCCTGCTATTGCAATTACTGATACGAATAATATGTTTGGTATTATGGAATTCACTGTTAAAACTTCAGAACATGGTATTCAACCAATTATTGGTACGACACTAAATCTAAAATTCGACGATATTATTGCTCCAATTCCGTTGCTTGCCAAAACCGAACAGGGATATGGACATTTAATGAAACTAATGACATCTTTTTACTTTCATAATAATAGATTTATTACATTACATGATTTAGAACAACATTGCAACGACATAATTTGTCTATCTGGCGGTGTAAGTGGTATTGCTGGAAAACTAATTGCAGAAAAGCAAACAGATAAAGCTAAAGAATATTTGGATGCTTTGTCTAATATATTTGGTAATAATTTGTATATAGAAATTTCCAGAATGGGAGAAGTGGGAGAAGTAGAAACTGAAGAGTTTTGTGTAAATTATGCAATTGATACTGGAACATCATTAGTCGCAACAAATGAGGTATTTTTTTTAACAAAAGATATGCACATGGCACAAGATGCCCTAATGTGTATTGCTGATGCTACATACATAGATGTACAAGAACGTAGAAAATTAACTTCGGAACATTATTTAAAGACGTCACAGGAAATGTTTGAGTTATTTTCAGATATCCCTGAAGCAGTATTAAATACCTCAATAATAGCTAAACGCTGTTCGTTTATGCCTGAAAAAAAGAAACCTGAGTTACCACTATTTCTGGACGATGCTAAAATTAATGAAGATGAAATAATGGAAAATAAAGCCCGTTTGGGTTTGGAAGAAAAACTAGAAATTGTAAAAAATTACAAATCAAATATTAATAAGGATTTTTCTATTATTGAACGAGAATATCGAGATAGATTTGATTATGAGATATCCGTAATTAAAAAAATGGGTTTTTGTGGATATTTCCTGATTGTATCTGATTTTGTTAAGTGGTCTAAAGAGCATGATATTCCAGTGGGGCCAGGTCGTGGGTCAGGAGCAGGGTCAATTGTTGCATGGTGTATGCATATTACGGAACTTGACCCAATAAAATATACGCTTTTGTTTGAACGTTTTTTAAATCCAGAACGAGTATCGATGCCGGACTTCGATATTGACTTCTGTCAATTTAGACGCAATGAAACAATAGAATACGTACAACGAAAGTATGGTAAAAACAGAGTGGCTCATATTATTGCACTTGGGAAATTACAGGCTAGGAATGTAGTTCGCGATGTTGGTAGAGTGTTACAAATGCCGTATGGGCAAGTAGATAAAATAGCAAAACTAATTCCTCAAAACCCCACTGATCCAGTTACATTAAAACAGGCACTTGATATTGAGCCTCAATTAAAAGATTTGGTGGCACAAGATAGTCAGATAAAATTTTTAATCGATACTGCTATGCAGTTAGAAGGTTTGTATAGACATGCATCAATGCACGCTGCTGGTATTGTAATTGGGAACAAAAGTATAGATGAAATAGTACCAGTATATTCTGACGGAGAAACATCATTAGCAATTACTCAATTTAATATGAAATACGTTGAAATGACTGGACTAGTGAAATTTGATTTTCTTGGGCTTAAAACACTGACCGTTATTCAATATGCTATAAATGACATTAAAAAATATAAAGGAGTTGAGATAGATATTAATTCAATTGATATGGAAGATTTAAAGACATTTAAACTGTTATGCGATGTTGATGTAGTAGGAGTATTTCAATTAGAAAGTGGAGGCATGAAAGACGTTATACGAAATTTACAACCTGACAATATTGAGGATATAATAGCACTTATTTCACTTTTCCGTCCTGGTCCTATGGATAATATTCCAACGTATTTGGCTAGAAAACATGGTAAAGAGTTTGTTAAATACTTACATCCGATTTTAGAACCGATTTTAAAGCCAACATATGGAGTAATGATTTACCAAGAACAGGTGATGCAGATTGCACAAAAAATGGCTGGTTACTCATTGGCAGAAGCTGATTTATTGCGTAGAGCAATGGGTAAAAAGATAAGGGAGGAAATGGCACGTAATAGAACTATATTTGAAGAAGGAGCAAAAAAAAACAATATAAGTGCGAGAATTGCTGGTGATGTTTTTGATATGATGGCAAAATTTGCCAGCTATGGATTTAATAGGTCTCATGCAGCAGCATATGGTGTTATATCGTATCAAACTGCATGGTTAAAAGCTAATTACCGATTAGAATTTTATACTGCGTCTCTTAATCTTGAACTTACAAATACTGACAAAATTGCAATATTTATACAAGATGCCAAACAATCAGGTATCACAATACTACCACCTAACATAAACAAATCTGAGGCATTGTTTATTGAAGAAGGAGATAAATCTATAAGATATGCACTTGGCGCGTTAAAAGGTAGTGGTCAAGCGGTTATGGAAGAGCTTGTAGCTGATAGAAACAGTAATGGCTTATTTAAAAATGTATTTGATTTTTTCAAACGAGCAACAAAAATACGAGCATTTAACGCTAAGCATGCAGAAGCACTTATCTTTTCAGGTTCATTAGATTGTTTACACAATAATAGGCATCAGTTACATGCTTCTATTAAAAGTCTTCTTGAACTGGGGAATGAAAATTCAAATGTAAAACAGTTTTCATTATTTGGCGAATTATCTCCATCTGGAGTGTCTCTTGCTAACGTTCCTGAATGGCAAGTTTTGGAAAAACTGGATTATGAACGCCAAGCAATAACTTTTTACCTAACTGCACATCCTATGGAGTTATACAATGAGTTACTAAAAAGTATGGGTATTGTTAATAGCAAAGATTTTTCAATTACAAATAACCACATAAAGGTAGCTGGTATGTTAATGGGAAAACGCGAACGCCTATCGAAAACAGGTCAAAAATACGCTTTTGCAATGTTTTCAGATACAAGTAATTCATTTGAGGTAACTGTATTCCCCGACTTGTACGGTAAGGTACGCGAATATTTACAAATAGGTAAGCCATACATAATGACTGTTGATATTGAAGGTGTCGGGGAAAAATTAAATATACATGCTGTAGAAGTACAAGATTTAGATATTCTAATTAAAAAACAAAAAATATATATTGATATAAATAATAATACGAATGTACATGCTTTACGGGAATTCTTAGACAAGTGTAACCCGGGTGATAATAAAATATACTTCTTTAGTAAAGATCAGTATGGTCAAAATTACGAAATCAATACAGGTTATTCCCGCGACCTAACACTAACAAAACGTAAGTACCTAAAAGACAAGCTCAATATCAATATAATGTACTTGTAATATTAATTAATTTTGCTCATACAATAATATACAGTATAACGATACTAAAGGTGTGACAAGAATTAATGTAACAAGTATTTTTATTAGTAAAAAAACGGAGTTATCCCGAAAAGATTTTATTTTTGGATATGCTGTTTTTTAATTTCCATCTTAAGACTTTTGCGGATGTAGAACAAATAATTTTATCCCAGCCTATATAGAACATAATTTACGTATTTTAGTAATTTTGGTGTCAGTTTTCGACTTTCAATCTCAAATTGTCAAAAATTAACACCAATATTTAAATATTGTACACTTCATAAATGCATGTGCAATACTGTAGCTACAAACTATTTAGACTCTATCTTCTGACTATCGTATCTGGGAGTGGCGGTATTTCCGTTGTCTTATCTTTTGACTCTGGGTTTTCTTTACGTTTTTTTTCAATCTTGGCTTCCATTTCAACTATTTTTTCTGTTTGTTTATAATAACAGCCCCAATCGTAATAGGAATACTTATAACTATGTAATAGAGCAGATCGGGAACCTGTCTTGTCTAAAACGTCAGGTTCAATATCACGTTTCCAACTCATTTTCACGTGCGTGTCGTCCACAACTGCAAGAGAGATATTCCCAAATTCAATAGCTTTTGCTATTTTGTCATACCACGTTCCTGACACCGACCATGTCTTTTGGTCAGGTGTCCAATCGGGATTTTTCTTTATTTCACGTTCTATATCACATAACATATCATGGCGAATGCCATCCTTATGAACCGCACGTAAGTACTGAACAGGAAGACATGCTTGAGCGATAAAGACAGTAATACAGGATAACAGTGCAACTATTGTCGATACAGCAATTTTGTAAGAACGTAACTGAATGCGATTATTTGATGTAAAATAACTAGCACAAAAAGCGAATACTGCAAAAGCATTTATTAATAGACCGAGTAAGAACGGTTTTGTTCCTAGTTCACCAATTAAAAAGCTTTTAACACTTGTTGCAATATTTCCCATAACAACAGTGAGTAAACTTATTAACCAAAACATATTAAATATTTTTGTAGCTACAATGATACCGTTTGATGACGGTAACTCAGACTCATCAATACCATCTTTACAAGTCCAAAAGATTACAAGAGGAGCTAGCAAAAGCGTAATTGCTGAAGCAGACCATACGTTGTAGTAAACAACTGCCATTTGTAGGTTAACTCCATACAATGCTTCTATACCGCGAACAACCGTACAACAAAAGGCATATAAAAATAGCAGTACTAAAAAGTTATATGTCGCATTAAACTTCATAAAATATATAATTTTTTATATTCCCCTAATTTGATTGTACCATGGTGTGGATGTACGTGTCAAACATATTTATGATTTACTGGTTTATATATTAAAGAAGGCACAAACCCTAAGGTATTGTGCCTAAATTATTTCTATCTCTGCAATTAAAGTATTATAAATTCAATATTGCTCCACTTCCAACTGTAATTTCAGAAGCTAAGTCTCCACTTGCAGGTGCAACTACTGTAATTCCTTTAAAGGTGTATTCAGTATTGGTTAATTTTACATTTACATTTTTCCCAATCTCTAACGAGTATCCTTTCTCATCATCCACAGTAGGTTTATCGCTTATTACGAATTCCTTCGCTGTTGTTTCAACTTGACCTTTAGTGTGATTTGATACCTTTAAGTTTAGATCTTTTTGTGTTGCCGTTGCATTTATTTTGCAAAAACTTGCTACTTCCGGTGAAAATTCAACGTCTGTCATGCTTGCTGACTTTAAAGCAACTGTTAGGTTGTTATTTTGCTCACCATTGAAAGTGATTGTTTTCAACCCTGCATTAGTAGTCTTTAGCGAAAGTGTCTTTTTTACACTAGGTTTTATATTCATATTGAATGTATAAGAAGTATTAGTGCTTTCAAGACTTGATAATAAGTCGTAGCCTGTGTCTGTAGCCTCCCAATCAATCAAGACGTTACCTGCAGTATTAGGTGTTATTTCAGCTTTATCCTCAGCTGTCGTATTTTTATTTATATCTGCACCGAAATCTACTGAATAACTTACAGCTTCATCTGTACCCATATCATTTGTTTCACTGGTAGGTATAACCGTTATGCTCTTCTCGTCGAGAGTCTTGTTTAAGGTTTCGTCATCAGCTATGAATTTAGTACCAGGGCTAGCAGGTGAAGTCATATCTATTATCGAAACATTATAATAATTGCTGTCTACAATCTTTTCCACTTTAAGTTTTGCCCCAGATATTTCCCCCTTTCCTTTGGTTACCCAAAGATCTTGAATTGAAGCATTCGTAAGAGTACAGTTTGCAATTTGCCCTGATAACTGGGTTCTTGCTACTTCATAGTCAGTCCGAATTGTGTTAGCATCGCTGTACTCAATGCTTAGCTTATCATTTGCGTTGAGACCACTAGCATTCAATTTAGTAAAGGTTCCATTGGTAATGTTTATTGACCCGCCTGAACCAAATTGAACGGTTGTGCCACCAGTATTTACTGTACTACTATTACCAAACGCCATACTACTGGACACATTCATGGTTGGGTTATAATCTTGACTAGATATGGTTGTCTTAGCTAACGTGAGATCCCCATTGAATGTTACATTACTAAAACTTAGTGAAACATTCCCTGTTGCAGAGAAGTTACCACTATACGTAACATCTTTATCAGCCACAATCGTTGCTGGTGAGTCTGCATCATCTGATGTTGCTGAACATGTCGCTGTAAACACGTATGCGTCACTTGTTTGCAAATTTAATTGCCCACCGGTAGCAACGTTCACTGGATAACTAATAGTATTGGTAGTAGATGTAGCATTTACCAAATTGATGCTTGCAAGCATTGCAAAAATTAATAACAATTTGTTTGTCATATTACCTCATGTAAATAAATTAAATATTTGTAATAGCATAAACATTTCGTAAGATATAATATAAGCTATATATAATATATATACTTATGCTATTACTTAATTATGATAAATTACAAATAGTGCAAAAATAGTTAACTATTTAATTTTAATTAAAATTAATTTCTATAGCTAACTAAGCTCCTATTACTGTTGATGAAGCTAACGGTACTTAGCTTATGATAATGAAGAGGGTAACTTTGTATTTAAAAACAGATTAAGATAGAAAAAATGAAGATACGTCAATATTTATCAACCTTCAGATATGATAAAATATTCACAAGATAGAAATACATTAGGGGATAATACTATGAACAATGA
>CADBLQ010000005.1 GCA_902795615.1 uncultured Pseudomonadota bacterium
GGATTATCATCTCTATCACCAAAAACTTTTTTAAACATGTAATCTTCTTTTATATCTAACTTTGGTATATATTCACATCCGTACATACACTGCCTCTCTACTCTTGCTTATTTTTCATTTTTATTTTAGCATATGCAATATTGGCAGTCACCGGCAGTTATCATTGGTCTGGATGAGAGGATTTGTTCAAGGAGATGCTCCTTGCCGAATCCTCTTTCTGTTAATACTAATAAACGATTATTGAAAGATTATCGGGAGGAGAGGATTTGTTCTGAGCTTTTGCTCAGCCGAATACTCTTCTCTAGTTTAAAAATGTGAAAGAAATATCACCATTGGTCGGGAGAAGAGGATTTGAACCTCCGACCCCTTGCTCCCAAAGCAAGTGCGCTACCAGACTGCGCTACCTCCCGTTCGTAATCAGTTTATCACGAGACAAATTGACACACAACTAAGCCGGTCGTGCATCATTAACAGCTTACTTTTCCTTTTGATCTTCAATTTTGTCTGTTTTTATCTGATTTGTGTTTATCTTATTTTTGTTCTTCTTTTTATGTTTTCTTCTCTTTTTTTTCGTGCTAGATGTCGTGTTGTTATCTGTTTTATCTGTTGCACTTGCATCTTTTGATTTAGGTTCTTTCACATGGCTTAATTTACATTTATTATCAAAGAGATTGTTCTCGCTCATGTAGTTAAAAAATAAGCTCAGATCTGTTTTTACACGAAACGTTCCATCGGGACTCAATTGTATGTTTCCAATAAATTTTGACATATTCTGTAAATCTGGGTAACTAACGTTTGTAGTTTGTATGAGGTTATTTATGTATTTATCTTTCGGTCTCAGAATTTTTTGAACAGATTCTATGGCGTCAATAACATCTTTACGCTTATAACCATACCAAACAGAGAAAATAGTTCTATTATCACGTCGGTTTGAAGCGTCCTCGGTATCTCCTAAAAATGGAATCCCGTTTAGGTATTTCGAAAGTTTTAACGCATATGTAAAATCGGGGATACTGCCCTTATGTATAATTGCGTAAAATGTTGCGTTAAGTAAAATTTCAATTACATTTCCAGATAATTGGGATGCTGTGTCATCAGTATAAAATTTTTCGCCCACGAAACTTGCAAAGTCTTCTGCAACCTCACCAAAGAATGCGTCCCACATAAGATTAATCAATCCTCGGAAACACATTTCCACAACTTTCAACTGTAATTCATTTTTTGTTATTACTTCTTCAGCTTCTTGTTTGGATACGGCAAGATTATTACACAAGCTAACATTGTGCCTACGGATAAACCCTCCATCAATTAACGTTAGCCATCCAGAAGCAAATTCGCGACGTATTAGGAAATATTCACATATCGGTACAAGGACTTTTTCAAAATTCAAAATGCGTTCTAGCAATTTTTTTTTAATTTCTGTTTTTTTTGATTTTACGTCTTCTGATAGCTTTAACTTGAAAAACTCATTTGGAAAAAACTCGTTAATCTGGAAACAAATGTTATTGTAAATGTCACGTACATACTCAGAAATAAATTTTATTTGTGTGCTATTGTTATCGCCGGTCTTTTTAACAATCCCGTTTAACCACAAATCAAGCCCATTAGTGTAAACCAGTTTATGCGCAAATTCTGATACTACCTTTAATATTTCAGCACTGTAAGGACAATGGGCTTTGACGCGTGCCTTATTTAACCAATCTGCACATATTATCGGTGGATATTTTGTGTTTTTTTTAATGCACTTATACTTCCATTGACAGTTTTTTTCAGAACAAATACTGGAAATATTTTGCGGATAGGTATTCTCAATTTTAATAGGCAGGCAAGTTGCACAAAAGGATTTGTTATTGTAATGCAATACCCAATTACTAAATTGCGTGCAATTATTGCATTTTCCCTGGCATAGCTTTTGTTCCGCGATTATTTTTTCGTTAAGTTCCCCATCTTCTAAATTTTCTTCACCTTTTTTTAAAATTTCATTTACGGCACTTACAAACCCATCACTGCTATTTTGAGCATATTGTGTCGTTTCATCAGTTATACTGTTTGTATTTTCAGACTTTGTTGTTATCGACTCCATAGCCGATAAGTTGCCTAAGGGAATTCCTAATGTAGCTAATAAGATATAAAATTTTCCAAAACTCATAAATGTTATCAACCTCAAATTCCGCTAACCAAGCAGATTGTAACATACTGTTTGTTTGGGGCTGGTTATTTTAATAAAATATCAATTTTTTGGGCATTTAACTTTTTTAATTTCCCCAGGGTTTAAGTTACCAAGTTCGTATTTTCCGTATTTAGTTCGAATTAGACGACTTACCTGAAGACCAAAATAATTAAAAATTTTGCGTATTTCACGATTTTTACCTTCCTTCAATACACATAAACACCAATGATGCCTCTTTTCAGATGACTGTATTACGATTTGTACGGGAGCATAATGTATGCCATCTATTACAATACCATTCTTAACTGCATCAATAAAATTTTTTGGAATATCCCCAAATACTCGCACCCGATAATGTCTTTCCCAATTACTTTTTTCTGTCATATGAGCAAACTTGCTACTATTAGTAAGCAACAGTAACCCTTCGGAATTAATATCCAATCTTCCTACTGATATTACCCGTTCCCTAATCATCTCGCCTATTGCTTCAAACACTGTATCTCGTCCCTTTTCGTCCCTGTGTGTTGTAACTAATCCAACTGGTTTATTGTATATCCATACTGATGGAACTGGTTTTTGATTAACTTTGTACTCAACTCCGTTTACTGATATAACATCGTTCGTTTTTACTTTTGTGCCTAATACTGTGGTACTAATTCCGTTAACACTTACCATACCTTTTGAAATAAATTCATCTGCTGTGCGCCGTGAACATATGCCGAGGTCTGCCATTGCTTTATTTAATCTAATATCATTCATCGTTTCTCAGTTTGTTAAAAAAATTCACTAACATATTATGACACGTTTGCTCGTATATCCCACCAATAATTTCAACATTATTTTTTAAGTATGGAAATTTATCTAAACATTCGGTAAGTGCTGGTTTTTCAAAATTATATGCTCCAAAATATATATGCCCAATTCTTACCTTTTCTAATAAGGCACTACAGAAAATGCAGGGTTCTAACGTAACATAAATACTTGAATTGCTCATGTATCTTTCATTTGTTTGTATAGCGTCAAGAACAGCAATATATTCAGCGTGATACCAGTCTTTACCTCTTGAAATAGTATTGTTCGTGGCTACTGAAATAATTTCAGACCCTATTGCTACTACCGCTCCAATTGGTACTTCATTAGGAGGAGCAGATCTAGCTACGTCAATTGCATATTTGAAAACTTCGGTATAAAACATTAATTTTTCAATTATCACCTAACTTTAATGCTTCGATGAAGGCTTTATGGGGGATTTCAACATTCCCAAATGTTCTCATTCGTTTTTTTCCCGCTTTTTGCTTTTCCAAAAGTTTTCGTTTTCTGGAAATATCACCACCATAGCATTTTGCTAACACATCTTTCCGGTAGGCTGATACAGTCTCACGGGCAATAATTTTTCCACCTATTGCTGCTTGTATTGCAATATTAAACAATTGTTTTGGTATTAATCCTTTTAAGCGTTCACATAAAGCTCTACCACGTTTTTCAGCTTTTGTTTTGTGGACGATCATTGACAATGCATCAACCGGCTCGCCATTTACTAAAATTGATACTCTTACTAAATCACCTTCTTGATACCCATCTTGAACATAATCAAAAGATGCATATCCCTTAGTCGCGGATTTCAACTTATCATAAAAATCAAATACAATCTCATTTAATGGCAATCTGTATACGACAATTGCCCTATTACCTGAAAAATTCATTTCAATTTGTTCCCCCCGTTTATCCTCACATAAACTCAGTACATTACCTAAATATGTTTCGGGAACGATAATAGTTGCTTTAATCCACGGCTCTTCTATTTTTGCTATTTTCATAACATCTGGCATTTCAACTGGATTATGTAATTGCATAGTTGTTCCATCTGTTAATGCAATATTGTATACAACACTGGGAGCAGTGGTAATTATATCTAAATTAAATTCTCTATCTAACCGTTCTTGAATAATCTCAAGATGCAATAATCCCAAAAATCCACACCTAAAACCAAACCCGAGAGCTACTGATGTTGCCGTTTCAAAACTAAAACTGGCATCATTTAAATGCAATTTTTGTAAACTTTCTTTTAATTTATCGAATTCAGAACTATCAACTGGAAATATTCCACAAAAAACAACTGGTACAGACGGTTTAAAACCTGGCAAAATTAAATCACTTGGGTCTTTATCATTAGTAATAGTATCACCTACATGACAATCTGAAATTTCTTTAATACCTGCAGTAATAAAACCTACTTCTCCTTCTGTTAATTCTTCCGTCATTATTTTTTTGGGGACTGAATAACCTACGTTTTCTACTATATAAATTTTTCCAGAAGAAACCATTCGGATTTTCATACCGTTCGATAGGGTACCACTCATTATGCGTACTAGTATGACAATTCCTAAATATGGGTCATACCAACTGTCAACTAGTAATGCACACAATTTATCAGAATTATATTTCTGAGGTGCAGGTAGCTGAGTAACTATTGCTTCAAGGACATCAACTACTCCTTGTCCTGTTTTTGCAGATATCGCAATAGCATTAGACGCATCTAACCCAATAACCTCTTCTATCTGTTTTTTCACAGCATTAATATCTGCAGCTGGTAAATCAACTTTATTCAAAACTACGACAATTTCATGATTTGCTTCCATTGCATGGTAGACATTCGCTAATGTCTGAGCTTCTACCCCCTGTGATGCATCTACTACTAGTAAAGAACCTTCACATGCGGTAAGTGACCTACTAACTTCATAGGAAAAGTCCACATGTCCTGGCGTATCAATCAAATTAAGTTGATATATATATCCATCTTTAGCTTTATAACTTAAACGTACAGCTTGAGCTTTGATAGTAATTCCACGTTCCCGTTCTATATCCATGGAATCTAATACCTGTTCCTTCATCTCACGTTTTTCCAAACCACCGCAAATCTCAATAATCCGATCGGCTAATGTCGATTTCCCGTGGTCTATATGAGCAATAATTGCAAAGTTCCTAATATACTTCATTTGTAACCATCCTATCTGAAATTAAAAAGTTTTATCAAAATATACGATGCTGGCAATACAATTAAACATGCGTATCCTAAATATGCAACAAATGATGGCATAGCAACACTACGGCGTTGTGCAATATTCCTTACCATCATGTTAGGTGCATTGCCTATGTATGTCATAGAACCCATTACAACTGAACTTACCGAAATAGCAACTAATATATCTGCATGGTGAGACATAAGTGATACTGCATTTTGACCTGTCATATGGAAAAATAGTAAGTAAGATGGTGCATTATCCAAAAATGCAGAAGCAATAGAACATAATGAGAAGTATGCTAATGGAATAGATTTCCCATCATTACTCATGCTGTATAAAAATTTATGTATAGTGCTTATATTACTTTCCATTAAGTATAATACAGGAGCCAACACAATAAAAATTACAAAAAATGTTCTGACTACCTCTACAAATGGCGTGTACTCTATATGCTGATGTTTTGTTCGTTGTATCCAAAGTGATATAGCGGTGAGTACAAGTAAAATAGCGTCTTTTGCATATATTGTCGGAATAACATATTTTTTAATATCCCAGTTAACATTAATAAATAATATAATTGCAGTAGCACACAGTAATATGATATTAGGTATGCCGTGTATACTCATTTTTACTTCGGAAGTGATAGGATTTTTGGTAAAATGTTCATGCATCAATACAATTTTATCAACAATGGTCAATATTATAATACAAATGGCAATATATCCACCCCAATATTTTAACATATGAGTAGTAAGCCAAGTAAAATCCACACCATGCAAATACCCCAATAACAATGGAGGATCTCCTAAAGGAGTTAGCAAGCCACCTATATTTGCAATCATTATGATAAAGAATATCAATAAATGAGCTTTATGTACTCTACGTTCATTAAATGCAATAAATGGTCGTATTAAAAGCATTGCTGAACCTGTTGTCCCAATGAACGATGAAATTACACTGCCTACTGATAAAAAAATTAAATTGGCTAGTGTTGTAGGTTCTGCACTAACTTTAATGTGTATACCATGGCTAAGAACGTACAGTGTAAACAACATTATAATAAACGGCAAATAATCATGAAATATGGAGTTTAATAACATATTTTTTGCAGTTGGTATATATATAAAATCAACCACTACAGAAAATAGCAAGACACAAATAAATAAGATATTCTCTGCTTTATGCCAGAAGTTAGGAGCTAATAATGGCATTAGTGCTATAGATAATAGTACTAGAACCATTGGAGTAATTAATAATAATACTTCTGACATTGTTAAACATGTTTCTACTGTCTCGACAATTCATTATAGCCTACAACATGTTAGAAAGGCATGCACCATGATATATGTAACTTTTACGACACTATGTGCTATTTAACGCTATTGCGTTTTACAATAATACTATGACATTAACAAAGAAATTGATATGCGTTCCAAATTTGTGTCCGTAGTACTAATTATCGGTTATACTTTTCTATTTACACCTCTTATTATTCTCATAATCAATTCATTTGGAAATTCTGATATTCCTGGCATATGGACGCATTTTACGTTGAAGTGGTATAAGGAGGCTTTAGAAGATCATGAGTTACTAAATGCGATTTTTGTCAGTTTAAAAATTGCAGTAATGTCAGCAACTGCCTCTAGTATTCTAGGCATTATGGCTGCGGTTGCAACAACTCAACCTAAAACTCAAAAATTTTTTGGGCGTAAGCTATTAAATAACACAATTATCATGCCTATCGTAATGCCTGAGATCATAGTTGGCTTTTCATTATTGATGCTCCTGCTTAGTATTGAACGAGTATTTAACTGTGCCATCAGCCGTGGCATAATGACAGTTTGCATCGGACACGTAATGGCAACTATGTCATATGTTCACATGAATATAAGTGCTAAAATACGTACGCTAGACAAATCAGTTGAGGAAGTAGCACTAAATCTTGGTGCAAAGCCATGGTCTGTATTTTGGAGGATTAAGTTACCTATGCTAAGTAGTGCAATTGTTGCTAGTTGGGTATTAGTATTTACAATGTCTCTTGATGATCTAGTAATTGCTAGTTTCTTGACTGGACCAGGTTCTACAACTTTGCCTATTTTACTATTTTCAAATATCAGAGTGGGAATTACGCCAATGATAAATGCATTTGCTACTATGTTCATACTGATTATCGTGCTGTGTATTATAGTAAGCTACTATTGGCAAAGTAAATATAAATCTAACTAATCTGTTTAAGTTTTAGTATAAACAATGAATTAGTAAGAGTGTTTTTTACTGCGGATATTGATCTATAGATACTATTGTTCAATGTTAATTGGATTTTACCAGTTACTATATCATCATATAGCGTAGATAAGTCTTCAAACTTAATATTAGGAGCAGGTATCAAATTATTTTTAGAATTGAGAAAATCAGTCGCAGAAATAATACCTATGTGAGCCAGATTATTATATTCATGCATTAAGTAAAATAGATACGGTTGTATACCATCTAACGGCATGTTCGGCTTATAAGCTCCTCCGAAGAAGTGTACATTTGAAATTGTATTAATTCCAGAATGGTTTTCTGTTTCGTAAACTTCAATTATTCTAGATTGGCTTGTATAAAATTTCTTAGTATATATAACTTTTTGGTCAATTGGTATTTCTGATTCGTAAATAACAACATCGATACTAGAGACAATGCCATTCATGTCTATCGAACTACCGTCATATAAGTTAAATTGCATTTTCTTAAAAGGTTTATCTATCTCATTTCTGTAGTCGGCACTAACAGTAGCGGGGCTGAATTCGCTACGTGCAACGATACTACACACTATATTCATATACATGTTCTGCTCTTCTAAAAAAAGTATTTGTTCCTCTGTATCAGATAGGGTAAAAGATAACTCTTCATCCAGCCCGTACTTATTTAACATGTACGGAGTAATGCGATAATTTGCCTTAGGGCATTTCAAATGGGCTTTCATATAATTCCTGAAAAAAAGTAACTACTAACTGGGGGCAAGACCATAACAAACGTTAAGGTCTAATTAAGGGAATAACTGCAAAAACTGATTCAGTTAACAATTTTGCCAACTATTTCCGCACCAACTTAAACAAAATTAAGCCAAGCGGTCTACCATCCCCCAGTTGAAAAGTGATGTTTTGTGTTAACTATACAAACACAATAGCGATTACATCGCTCACCTACATTATATCACAAAAAGGGTATAACTCGGCGTTTGTAATAGAATAATTTCCTATTTATAGGAAAAATTAATAATTTTTCAGAATTTTTGTTTAATTTTTAACTATTTTGGTACAAAATCACGAATTGATTATCCTAAATAAGAGACGTTTATTCATTTCCATGGTCTATTATAGATAATATAACAAATCGAATCAAGTAAGTTTTTAAATATATTACTTTTTTGGATACAAACGTTACTGTAGACTTCAAATTTTACAGGATTTCTGAATAATGAGTATTTGTAAAACACAGTGCCTATTTTGTCCGACGGGGTAATTGGAGCAGAAAGACGCATGTAATATCTAATTGTTCTTACAACTTGCTCTTTTCTATCTTTTTCAATTAATAGCTCATTACCTACCGGCGTTTTAAAAACCATTAATGATTGCCCGCCATAAAATACTGGAATATTTATTGCCCTGGAAATGCCTGAAACCTCTTTTATTAAAAATCTATCTAGCCATTGTATTATTTTTTCTATATCATGTAAAAATGTGCTTTCATCATACTCATGATAAATAATAATGTCAAATGCAACTTTGTTACTATTAATGTATCTGCAAATACAGCCTATATTCTGTCCAGAATAAAATGCAAATAATTTTAGTCTATTAGAAATTCGTTTATTATTATGATTTCTATAAATATATAGATACTCTTGTTCAAATAAATTGCACAATTCATACAGAGAAATTAAAATGCCCAATTTTTTGGAAGCGATATCGGTGTATTTGGGTATTGGTCGTCCGTATTGTGTTAAAAATTGGTCAATGTTTGGCATAGGTGTTTCCTGAATTAGGGATGCCATTTTATCTAGTATTTCTGAAAAATTACCACACCTAATTGACCACTTAGCATTTTCCTCGTGTAAGACAATACCGAGCCTTGGTACAGCAATTATAAAATGCTTAGTTTTTAATTTTGGAAAAGTTTTTAATATAGATGCTGACAAAGGTAACTGGTATGTATCTAATAACTTTGCCGAGAACGCATCTGTATAGCATATTAATGCTATACAGATGGTAACGAGCTTACGCATCTTTGTAAGTTTCTTTCATTAAGAAAACTAATAAGTATGCGATGAACAAGCATAAAGGTATAATCAATATTGCACTTGTGTAACATTCAGCTGAATATAAACGCTGTCCCATTGCATCAACAGCATTACCTCTAAATACGTCAAGCAGACAACCCACCAAAAGTTGGAATATACTTCCGAGCAACATTACGATACAGTTTGTTAAAGCCAATGTAGTTCCTGAAAGTTCAGCAATTGAGTTGTTTTTTGCACATGTAAAACCTATTGGCTGTGCACCAGTTAAAATACCTATAAAGAGGACAATTAGCAGAGCAATGTACAAATTCATAGGACTATAAATCATTATCAGAAATAATGTACCGCAAACTAATGCAGAATATTGCAAGGTTTTATTATAGCTTTTAATTTTATTGGCAACTACTGCCATTAGAATACTTCCTAAAGCAACACCTAGAAAAACAGCTGATGATGCCATTGATGCAATTTCGTTTGATACATCAAATCTTTTCATAAAATATGGAACTGCCCACAGTTCAGCAAATGTACAACACGGAAGATACATCAAACTTGTAACTAATGATGCGATTATTATTTGTTTGTTTTTTACTAAACTTAAGACATCTTTTGTAATTGTTTTTTTGTTTTGTGTTTTCTGCTGTGGCATACTGGGAAATGCGAACATTATCAATATTGAAATTGCAAATCCTATGTAGGCTAACATATATGTTGTCTGATGCCATCCAATAGTATTAACTGCTTTTGCAACTGGATAGCCACCTACCAGTCCGCCAACCGTTCCCATTAAGTTTGTAGCTCCTGTTAATAACACAAAATATTTTGTGGGAAACATCGTCGACGCAATCTGTAAACTACTGATGAATGCACATGCCGAACCACAACCCACTAAGAAACGACCAATTTGTGCTACAGATAAGTTATCTGTAAGGGCAAACAAGACAGAACCAACAGCACATAAAAACGCTGAAATTGCCAAAATCCATTTTACACCGATACGATCTAAAAGTACCCCACAAGGTAACTGAAGTATTGTATATGAATAGTAGTAAAACGAAACAAGTACTCCAAGCATACTTGCAGATACATTAAACGAATTGCTTAATCCCTCAGTCATCACGCTTGGTGACACACGTAAGACCAACTCATATAAATAAAAAAATGCAGCAAGTCCCCATACAAACCACGCCTGTTTTGATACTTTCTGAACCATAATTGATAATACATATCATCGATATGTTCAGTGTAACAAGTTTAATCTGTTTTTTCAGAGAGGGATCTTGTTATTGCAGACACAAAGTGTATCAACATATTTTCTTGCCATTGATAAATAAGATACTACATACTATCTACAAAGTATTGAAAATTTTTTCATTTCCCCACTTGTATTCATCTCAAAGAATTTCCTAACTTATAGCTAGGAATGGTTCTCATTCCTAGCAAATCTGGGTGGAAATAATAAATAGCAATTGCGTAACCAGCATAGTGTGTAAGTATGTGCAAAACACCCAACAGGGTACATAGCACTCAACTTTGTATTTTCTTATAGGATTTGTTTATTTCAATACTTAAATAATTTTCAAAAGGAGACTTTATGTACTTTAAAAATCTATCATTATTATCAGTAATAGTATGTGTTACAAACATAAGCAGTATTAATGCTGAACCTAGTAGTTCTAATTCAGTATGTAATTTAAATACTAACCTTCATCTAAATGAATAGATGCCCCCGTGGAATTTATCTCGGGGACATAACTGTATATCAAAATTGTTAACTTGTCCAAGTTTAACAAAGCGACCACGGTAATGTTCCATATCTTTATCTAAACTTTGAGCGACTTTATTGAGTTTAGTCATTACGGTTGTTAATTCGATTTTTCCTTCATAGCAAGTTCTATCAACATTAAATTTCAACTCATCTTCAAAAATTTGGCGTGGATGTAACCCTGTTAGGATACAGAACTTAATAGTTACTGTATTATAAAACTTATCCTTAAGTTCCTTGGTAATATTCTTGGTAGCAAAAGCTATCTGTATGAATGTTTGACAAGATTTTGAAAAATTATCGTAGGCTCTAAGTCTCATCCAATCTTTTTCATCCTTTGTCATGTCCTTAAAATGCTTAGTTTTAGCAAGATGTATTATGTCAAATAAAATAGGTTGGTTATTAGATTGCTGAACACTAGATAATTGACCATTTTCGGTATTATCTAATGTAATATTACTCAATTGTTGAGTGACGTTCTCTGCAATGTTATTTTCTGTATTTTTATTGACTTCCATACCATAACTACTGCTTATGGCTAATACCATTAAAATTAGTTTTTTAAACATCAGCTTAACCATTAAAAATGGGAACTGACTTTTGGATATCTGGTAATGTGTTAAAAAACGATTAATCTTTGCTCATTAATCTCTCTTGTTGTTAACACTACATACACATGCACATATTCAAAATATGCAAAAAATTTATGTTGTTTTTTTATTTAACCCCTTGATTTTAAAAGTAAAATGTGGTACTATAGAAGTATAATATATCAACAATCATAATATATATATAATATATACTTGACATTCTGTTAAAAAACTATCATACTAAAACTAGAAGTAGTGCAGTTTGATTACTTCGACAAGGTGTCTATTTATTACAAAAAACAAGGTATGGAACAAAAACGCGTTAAAGAATTTAAAGATAGCTATACGGGGTTACTACAACGTGGAAGTAAATGGGGCAAGTCACGATTCTGCAACATTGATTTATTTGATGACTTGATACTAAGCGAAATAAAACCTGAGCAATTCGGTAACTCCTATTATTTACTTTACAATTTAGTAACCATAGATGATGCACCTACTCCTGTTGATGCGTTTAAAAGATATATAGAGTTAATAATTGACATTAATAGTGGTTCAAAAGACCCTAAACAGAGTTCATTGTATCAGATAATGACAAATGCCAAAGAACATGGGAAACTTAGTGACAAAATTTCAAATAAATGGGATAAAGTAAGGTGTGCCAGTGTGCTGTGTAATAGTATTTTTGCTTCTAATCAAACAGGCAAGAATTACATAAATTCCAGTATGAATAGTGATGAAATCTATAATGAGCAATCAAAGATATTTGATAAAAATAACTATAGTAATTCGCTCCACTATTGGAGCTACGTTTCCGCAATGCTAAACCGAGTAGAACCGGTATTTAGGGAACAGTCTGAGGACGAACTTAGTAAATTTTTGAATAGTTGTTGCGACTTGTGCAAAGCCGACAATGAATACTTTATAAGATGGTTATCGAACACATTATGTAACGTACCCGATAGACCTATCGAGGATATCTTTCAGCTTATAAGCTATGCAAAGAAATTTAATACCATAGGAAATTGTGAAATATTTTTAAACCTTATTTTAGCGGTGTATAAAACTGCAGACTGTGATATAAATCTGTCTAAAAAAGTGTTGGATGATATATATGAAAAACATAACAATTCTTTCTCACACAAAAATATACAGGATATTTTAAACACCGAAGAAGTCATTCGGTCAACGAGAAAATTGTCTAAAGCACACGCTCACAAATATTCTTATCGAGAAAAGTATCGTGATCTTTTAGTACAATTTATTAACTAGAAAATTCACCTGCCTCGGCACCCGTCTGCAGATGGAAAAGGAAGCTACCAAAAAACTCTTGGATGATGCACTTAGTAACGCAAGCAAGTGTGTTAACAGGTACATTGATTTATGGGTATCACCAGACGACTTTCACAAGGAGTTGGACTTATACGAAAAAAAACATGGCTTCCTGAATGTCAGTGATGATATAGCGACAGTCATGGGTAATATGCAATTAATGAAAATAACCGATAAAAGCGTTCTGGTACTGAAAAAATCGCCCAGTCGTACCACATTGAGCCTAAAAAAGGCAAAAACGCCAAGCCTCTGTTTGAACAAAAAATAGCTAAGATTATAGAGGAATATAGCACTTGTGTTCTAAGATTTGATGATAGCAATAGAGGAGACTCGAGGCTTTAATTGAAGATTTGACCCTCAAAGTTGATAACAAATTGGAGGAAAGTTTCATCAAAGACATCTGCGATGCTGTTGAGACAGGGATTAGGCATGAGGAGTACACCGCGTCAGCCGAGTCATACTATGAGGAAAATGGTCGTCGCCACTACATGCCAATAAATCACGTGCTACTCAGAGGTCATGTCCTAAACAGGTATAGTGACTTAGCCACCTCTATAAATACACTGGGTAAGTCTAAATCGCCTCAAGATTTGCTAACACTGGTAATAAAATTGACAGAACCAGAGATAACCATCGACGAACATTTGGTTAAAACCAATGGAAATAGTATAAACATAGGAAATAGTATAAACATAATAAACCAACTATTTGACAAGCATAAAGATAAAATTAAGTATGTAACGGATTTACTTAAATACATAAAATAATCTAAAAGAAACAATGCTCTACAACTATCGCATGCAATACGTATGATAGCTGTAGATTTATTCGTCTTAAAATATTCCAGGAATAGACAGACCTCCAGTTACAACAGACATAGCGTTTTTAGACGTTTCATCTGCTTTATTTTTAGCATCGTTAAATGCAGTCAATACCAAATCTTCTAACATCTCATGGTCAGAAGGATCAATTACAGATGGATTTATTGATATCGATTTAATATTACCAGTTGCAGACATTTTTACCACTACAGCACCATTACCTGATGAACCTTCAACTTCTGTTACCTCTAATTCTTTTTGTACCCGCCCCATATCCGACTGCATTTTTTGTGCTTGAGCAAGCAATGTATTCATGTTCGGTTTCATTGAAAAACTATATTTTCTTATCTTTAATCATTATACAGGAAAGTTGTACTCCATTACGTCCTACGGTTTGTTCGCCCGCATGCTGTTGAGAAAATCGTCTATAACTAAAATAGTTTTGGTTTGAATAGGTGTCAATATTCAAATCGTTATAGTTTACTCCTGTCATTGTTGCATAGACTAGAGATTTAAAATCATAAACATTACTTTCTGGGTTAAGAAACCCTCGATATTCTGGCGGAACAATGTCAGGTGTAAGCTCCAGTCTATGAATAAAGGCTCCTGTTGCAACGTATAAATTACGGCAACCTAAATCTCGCATATACTGTAATGCGACTGTAAGCATCCCTTTAAATGCTCCACGCCACCCGCAGTGAATGGAAGCAATGTATCCCGTTTCACTATCATACATTAGCAGTGGCACACAGTCGGCAGTATACACACCTATTAATAATCCTGGGACATCAGTAACAAGTCCATCTCCAGGGATGTTATTTCCTCTAAACTGTTCAACATTTTCTCGTGTTACTAGATGAATTGTCGTACTGTGTATTTGTTGTGTTGTAATAAGATTTATTATTGGTTCTACGCTGAAATGTTTGGCAATTTTTTCTCTGTTACGAATAGCATTATCATCACCACGATTTAAACCAACATTTAGAAATGCAAAGTCGCCAGTACTATATCCATCCATTCTATCGAAAAAACCATGTTGGATTTGACTAAATTGAGATAAATTTTTTGCAACTTCTATATTCATTTTTATACTCCTTACAATGTTTTAATATATTTTTCTAACCAATGGATATCAAATCGACCATTTATTACATCATTATGTATTACTAATGCTTTATGTAAATCTGCAGTTGTGTTTATGCCGTCTATTACTAATTCGTCTAATGCTTGATGTGCTTTCATTAAGCAGGACTTACGATCGCTAGCATGAACAATGATTTTTGCAATCAAACTGTCATAATACGGCGGAACAGTATACCCTCTGTATATGTGAGAATCAATGCGTATACCATTTCCTCCTGGGAAATAAAGTTCCTCAACTGTCCCCGGACATGGCATAAATGTTTTTGAATCTTCAGCATTGATACGAAATTCTATTGCATGACCTCGTGGCTTTACGTCTGTCTGACTAAATGATAATTTCTCTCCCATCGCAATACGGATTTGCTCTTTAACAATATCAATACCCGTAATTTCTTCAGTTACTGAATGCTCAACTTGTAGTCTCGGATTAACTTCCATAAAGTAGAATTGTCTATCGTCATATAAAAACTCTACCGTAGCAACTCCGACATAGCCTATTTGCATAAAAGCTTTACTTACTAAGTTTCCTATTTTTTCTCGTTCATTTTGAGTAATGGCAGTTGATGGACTTTCTTCCATAAGCTTTTGATTATTCCGTTGAATTGAGCATTCGCGTTCACCTAAAGAAACTACATTTCCATATTTATCAGCAATTATTTGAAATTCAATATGACGCGGATTGGTAAGATACTTTTCTAAGTATACTCTATCATCACCGAAATTTGCTTTTGCTTCGGATTTCGCAAGCTTGAAGTTAGAATTTAAATCGTCTTCTGTCCATATAACTTTCATGCCTTTGCCTCCTCCACCTGACGAGGCTTTTAAAATTACTGGGTATCCGATTTCATCGGCAATTTTTAATGCCTGTTTTAAGTCATCAAGCGTTTCGGTAGAACCACTGACAGTAGGAACACCAAATTTTTCCATTGTATGTTTAGCAGTGATTTTATCACCCATCATTGCGAGATGCTCAGGTGAAGGGCCTATAAACGTTAGATCATGAGCCTCAACCATCTTGGCAAAATTTGCATTTTCAGATAAAAACCCTACTCCCGGATGAATAGCATCTGCTCCTGTTACCTCTGTCGCACTTAGAATTGATGACATATTGAGATAACTATCTTTTGCACTATTAGAACCAATGCAAACACTTTCATCAGCCAATTTTACATGCATAAGGTTTTCATCAACTACAGAGTGTACAGCAACAGTTTTTATACCTAGTTCTTTGCAAGCACGTAGTATTCTTATAGCTATATCTCCACGGTTAGCAATCAATATCTTATTAAACATATTCTTTTCATCCATTAAAAACTAGTCAATTACCATTAGTAACTGTCCAAATTCTACAGGTTGAGCATCTTCAACAGCTATGTGTATAATTTTTCCTTCCTTAGGAGCTTTAATATAATTCATAACTTTCATCGCTTCGATAATCAACAATGGCTGATCTTTCTTAACAGTATCACCAGTTTTTACAAACGTCGGAACACCAGGTTCTGGTGATAAATAACACGTTCCAACCATTGGTGACTTAACCGCTCCAGGATGATTTCCATAATCTTGCTGTATCGATGCACTTGCCGATTGATTTGCGACCACTGCCTGAAATTGAGTTACTGTAGTTACAGGCTTATGATTTTCGTCTCCTGGGATAGGTACTGCTTGCGAACTCTGTTGTGAAACAGATGCCATCTGTGGGACAGATACCATCTGTGGGGCAGATACCGTCTGTGGCATAGATGCTGTCTGAGATGGAGAAATTGGTTGCTGGAGATTTGAATGGGAAGCTACTATTTTTATTTCCGAATGCTCAGTTTCGTATTTAATTTCAGCTAAGTTATTGTCTTTTAGTATCTTAACGACCTGTTTAATGTAATTAATGTCGCTAGTTGTTTTGCATGTTTGTTCTATTTTTTTATTCTTAGCTGAAATACCCAACGCTTTATTTTTCTTATTTGATGCTTTTAATTTAATATCACTATCAGTCATTAATACCAGCTACTATAACAATCACAATGTAATGTTATCAGGGCGGAAATCGTATGGCAATTAATAAGTATAACTTCCTTACAATATGTAATTTTTGTTTACAATAATCTTATTTAATTCTAAATTAACGTCAATAATTGCATTTTTATTAAACGGGATAGTTACAGTTTTTCCATTCTTAGTTGAATTTTCAGAAGAGTTAGTTACAACTTCCAAAAAAGTTCCTGCCCCGTAATCCAATGCTATTTTCACCATTCCAACTGAAGTATCATTTTCATCGTAAACCTTCATACCTATCAGGTCGTCATAATAGTATTCATTATTTGATAATGGCGGCAAAGAATTACGAGGAAGATGCAACTCGCACCTACGATACTTATCTGCATCGTCACAGCTACTTATGTTGTTAATAAAACCTGAAAACTTATCATCGCCTAAGTGTTGCAATTTAGTAACGTTGATTTTTTCATCATTACTATCAAAAAAAGTTGTTTGCTTTAGAAAAATTTCGGAAGAAGACATATAGGACTGGATTTTAACCAGTCCCTTTAGACCAATAGGCTTTAAAATTCTACCTACCAACAGTTTTTTAGCCATTTTCTTCGGCTTCTTTAGCCATACGCTCTTGAGCTTTTTTCTTAGGTGCAGACTTTTTAGGACGGTTCGGGATTGCTGGAACATCACATAATCCTTTGGATGCTAACAATTTTTCTACTCGTTCAGTGGGCTTTGCTCCAACTGATATCCAATACTTGGCTCTGTCATCCTTTACAACAAAGCGTTCTGTGTTATCGTGTTCCAATAGAGGATTGTAATGACCCAATTTTTCTACAAATCGTCCATCTCTAGGTGCGGTATTTTCTGCCACCACAAGATGATAAAATGGACGGTGTTTAGATCCACCACGGGCTAATCTAATCTTTAATGCCATGCTTTCCTGCATAACTGTATCACTTGTTACAGTGTAACGAAAACTTTAATTGAGTGCAAATATGGGCAAGCATTTGCAAAACGTACAAATAAAAAACATGCTAAACTGACAGAAGTGTAAGCTCAGTTTAAATTTTGGATAAAAGACATGAAAAAATTAACACAATTTTTAATCATTGGACTTTTAGGCACGCCATTTTTTGTTCCACAATCAGTTGAAGCATTCAAACTATTTGGTGATAAAAAAACGGCAGAAGAAAAAAACGAAAACAAAACAGAAAATGTAAATAAAAAAGAAGCATCAAAACCAACAAGTCAAGAAAACTCTAGTAAAACTAATACCGAAAATAAAACATCAGAAACTGACAAAAGTCAAAAAAATACCTCAACTGAGGTTGCAACATCTAACAGTTCTGCAAATACCAACAGCACTCCGGAGGTTAATGTCAACAAGGACAAAAATGCTGCAGTAGTATTTACTGATGGTTCTAAAATAGATAAAACTGTTGTTAATGCAGAATTATCGAACATTCCGCTTGAGCTATCTTCGAGAATGCCTTATGCGGAATTATTACGACTAATTTCGTTTAAATTGGCGTATCAAAAACTTATTGATACTAAAGCTAAAGAGATGAACCTTGCAGACGACCCAGAAATTAGTAAATCAATGGCATCTCGTCGTAAGTCATATGCTTCATCTAAGTACCTTGACGAGCAAGTTAAAAAAATTATGACTGATTCGGAATTGGAAAAATATTATGACGAAATGTGGGATAAACACATGAAAGGTACGAATGAAGTCTCAGGCATAATGATTTCGGTTAGCAACAAAGAACAATCAGATAAGGTTCTTAAGGTAAAAAGTGAAGAGGAATTAAATAAGATTGTAAATACATATAAAACAGGTAAAATGCCAATAGCTACACAGCCTTTTGATATGCCCGAAAGTGTGCTTCCTCCGGATATTGTTAAACAGATAAAAGCCAAGGGAGCGAATTCCGTTGTAGGACCATTTAGTATACAAGGGATGGCAATGTTCCTGTTTATTAAGTCGGTACATCTTGCGGTGAAAAAACCATTTAACGGTGAAATACGTGAACAATATAAACAACTTGCTCACCGTGAATTTGCTAATAGGTATGTAAATAAATTAATTGAAGATAATAAAGTTGTGATTTATGATCTACGTGGCAAACCAGTTGATCTTAAGACACAAGAAAGAACTGATAAAAAAACCGAAGAAAAGAAAGACCCCGTCAATCTTTCTACAATAAAAGATGACTTTGTTATTGCAAAAATCGGTGATAAAACAACACTTAAAATTTCTGATTTGTACACAATATATAATATTAAAAGTATTGAAAATGAACTTTTTGCCTCAATGTCGGTGCAACTGAAAGTATCCATGGAAGAAGTGATTCAAAGTGCAATAAAATTATGTGTACAAGATAAGTTAATTGAACTAGAAATGGACAAAAATAAATTCATGGAAACGGCTGAAATTAAGGCAAAATTTGGACAAATCGATGCACAACAATTACGAAGGTCGTATTTTAATAAAACTGTAAAAATAACAGAAGCTGATGCACGTAAGGAATTTAATAAATATTTAGAGACAATTAAACCTGATGCTAAAGACGACCAGGAAATATCAGTTCGCCTAATGTTTTATGGGACGGAAAATGATGCAAAAACTGCTCTAAAAAAATACCAAAGTAATCCAAAGTCTTTTAGTAAGGATTTTGACGATGCGGTTAAAGATAAAAAAGCTATGGATTTGAGTTACATTCGCAAAGTACCACCTGCGTCACCTCTTAGTCCAATTTGGGAAGCAGTCAAAACAGCTGCTCCTGCTGCGTGTTGCAAGCAAATTATCAAGTTAAATGGTGAAATGTTTGGTTTGGGCAAAGCGGGATTTGCAGTTGCTTATGTAGGAGATCGTAGGCAAATAAAGTTACCAACTTTCCAAGAAACACAGACATTCTTTAGAAAGGTTGCTGAAAAAATGCAGGCAATTGCAATTGTAGAAAAATTAATGAAACAGGAAATTGCTTTTGTTAATGATGTGCCAATGAATAGTATAAAAGACGAGGAGCTAAACAAAGTATTGATAAATATAGTAACTGAAGACACTGAACTACCTATTGAAAAAAGTATTGAAAATTAATCAATTATGCCATTTCAAAAATTTGAAATGGCATCTATGCCTGTTACAATCTATGTGAAAATCGTTTTTATAGTATTTTGCATATGGTAGCATCAAAAGTTCGTTTTATATGTCAATCGTGCGGAGCTATATTTTCGAAGTGGGTAGGTCAGTGTGATGTCTGTAAAGAATGGAACTCAGTTGTTGAAGAAGCAATTGGGGGTTCGGAACTAATAGACACAGTATCTATTCCTGAAAATTTCTTTACGACATTAGATGTCTCGAATAACCAGTTTATTGCTACTAGGCACAAAACTAATCTTTCGGAATTCAATCGCGTACTAGGTGGAGGTTTAGTAGATAGTTCAGTCATTCTGTTAGGAGGTTCTCCAGGAATTGGAAAATCAACATTATTATTACAAATAGTTTCTGATATTCCATCGATAAATGATTTTGTATACATATCTGCAGAAGAATCAGTTGGTCAAGTATTAATGCGTGCCAATCGCTTGGGTATTTCAAATCCAAAATTAAAAATTGCATCTACAGCAAATTTAACTCAAATACTAAAGGCATTAAATACTATTAGGTCTAACAGTTTAGTTATTATTGATTCAATACAAACAGTATTTTCAGATGCTATTCAGTCACCGCCTGGCAGTATTTCACAGGTTAGATATTGCACATTAGAATTAGTTAATTTTGCGAAATCTCATAACGTAATAATAATAATTGTTGGTCATGTTACAAAAGATGGCACGATAGCTGGTCCGAAAACTCTTGAGCATATGGTTGATTGTGTCCTCAGTTTTGAAGGAGATAGAACTTGTGATTATCGGATTCTAAGAGGAGATAAAAACCGATATGGGGCAATTGATGAAATAGGTGTATTTTCTATGACAAATAAGGGATTACAGGAAGTATCAAATCCGTCAGCTGCTTTCTTATCTAATCGTAATTCAAAAGTAAGTGGTATTGCTGTTTTTTCAGGTATTGAAGGTACACGTCCTATACTATCTGAAATTCAAGCCCTAGTCTCTGTAACTGGATTACAAATTCCGCGACGTACCGCTGTTGGCTTTGATATAAACAGATTGTCGATGATAGTTGCCGTGCTATCTAAACGCTGTCGTTTGCAGTTTTCAAATAAAGATATATATGTAAATATTGCTGGCGGTTTACGAATTAATGAACCCGCTGCAGATTTGGCAGTAGCCGCAGCAATAATATCTTCTGCATTTAATACGCCAATGCCAGTTAATTCCGTGTTCTTTGGAGAAATAGGACTGTCAGGAGAAGTAAGACAATCATATTTAGCTTTTAGTAGATTAAAAGAAGCATCAAAACTCGGATATTGTCATGCTTATGCTTCAATATCCGATGAGTTGGGTGACTTGAATGTCAAAATATCTCAGGTAAACTTCGTAAAAGACTTATTAGAAATTGTTCGAACTAGTAATTCCCAGAAAAGCACATTGACCACTTAACAGGTATGACTTATCTCAAGTTTAAAACTGGCTAAGTTGCCATAGCAATTGCTGTTTCTAAAAATTTATTTATATTACCATCTAAAACAGCTCGTGCATCAGTCATTTCAACTCCCGTTCTTAAGTCTTTAACCATCTGATATGGTTGTAGTACATATGAACGGATTTGATTGCCCCATGAAATATCTGTTTTATTAATAGACGCGTTTGTCGCATCTTGTTGTTCTTGGAGTTTTTTAGCATACAATTTTGCTTTCAACATCTGCATAGCAATTTCTCGGTTTCTGTGTTGCGACCTATCAATTTGTGATGCCGTAACAATACCAGTTGGTATATGTGTAATTCTTACAGCACTTTCCGTTTTATTAACATGTTGACCACCAGCACCTGACGCTCTATACACATCAATTCGAAGATCTGCCTCGTTAATATCAATATGAATACTATTATCTAATTCCGGCGTCACAAGTACTGAAGCAAAACTTGTATGTCTACGTGCATTTGAATCAAATGGGGAAATTCGCACTAATCTATGAATACCACTTTCTTTTTTAAGCCAACCAAATGCTTTATTTCCTTTTATGTGTAAAACAATCGATTTAACACCAGCTTCTTCACCTATGTTCCTATCTGTTATTTCAACGGAGTAATTACGCGTTTCTGCCCATCTATTGTACATACGAGCAAGCATTTCTGCCCAATCTTGAGCTTCTGTACCACCAGCACCTGCATTTATTTCAAGAAAACAATTTAATATATCATGTTTGTCACTTAGTATTGATTCAATTTGAATTGAATAAGCTTGTTCTGATAATAGTTGCAGTTGACTAGATATTTCAGATATTAGTTCTAAATCATTATCACTTTCTGCCAATTTATACATTTCAACCAAATCTGAAAGTTGAGAGGAAAGACTATCAACTGGAGATAACATGCTTTCTAATCTATCTTTTTCCTTCATAATCTTGGTTGCGTTCTCAGTATCATCCCAAAGATTTGACGATACTGACAATTTTGAAACTTCAGAAAGTTTTTGTTTACTATGCTCATAATCGATAAATTTTTTGATTAAGTTGACTGAATTTTCGATACTTTCAATGTTTTTAGTATCAATTGGGTTCATTATAATCTTACTCCCAACCATCGTTCGATAGCTCGTGCAGCTAATGCTCCCTGTCCGGCTGCATATATAGCCTGCTTTAATGAGCCACTAACGACATCTCCAGCAACAAAAATTCCAGGAACAGACGTTTCGGTTTCAGATGCAATTACATACCCAGCATTATCTAGCCTTACTACTTCTTTTACAAAATCTGTTGCTGGATGCATTCCAATAGCAATAAATAATCCATCAATCTCCATGTCTGTACACCTATCATGTTTATTACGAAGTGTGATACTTTTTAACTTACTATCACCCTGTATGTTAATTACTTCGCTATTCCAAATGCATTTAATTTTACTATTCGAAAAAATTTTTTCCTGTTCTGATTTATCAGCACGTAACGTGTCACGACGATGAATTAATAATACCTCTGATGCAAAATTTGATAAAAATATCGTTTCCATTACAGCAGCATTCCCGCCACCAACTACAGCAACTTTTTTATTACGATATAATGGACCATCGCAAGTCGCACACCAAGAAACACCTTTATTGGTAAATTCATGCTCTCCAGGGATACCCAACTTATTGTGACTGCAACCAGTTGCGATCAATATTGCATCCGGTGCAACCGCAGTCCCCGATGCTAGAGTAACAATACGCTCAATTGTAACAGATGTAACAGTATCATAAATTATTTCCGCACCAAACCGTGACGCTTGTTCCATCATTTGCATCATTAAATCAACCCCTAAAATTGGCTTGGCAAAACCTGGATAATTCTCAACAAAACTTGTTTTTGTCAACTGACCACCAGGAACATCACCTGCAATAACGGATACTTTTAAACCCGAACGTCCTAAATAAATCGAAGCTGTTAACCCTGCAACACCAGCACCAATAACAATAATATTATTCATTTTTTCACACCATTAACATTCCGCCATTAACGTGAATTGTTTGACCAGTGATATATCTAGCTTCTCGGGACGCTAAAAATGCTACAACTGAAGCAACATCTTCTGGTTCTCCAATATATCCCATAGGTATTTTGTTTAAAAACGCCTGTTTAGCATTTTCTGAAAGGTTTTCTGTCATAGGAGATTTTATTGCTCCCGGGGCTATACAATTAGCAGTAATACCACGTTGTGCATATTCAATGGCAATTGTTTTCGTTAATCCAAGTAATGCAGATTTACTAGAACAATAATTAGCTTGTCCCGGATTGCCAGAAAAAGCTACAACTGATGAAATGTTAATAATTCGACCAAATCGCCGTTTTGCCATTGCCAATATGGCAGATTGGCACAATAAAAATGGCACTTTAAAGTTCAAATTCATTACCGCATCTAGTTCAGGCTCAGGCATTCTCATAAATAAACAGTCTTTATTTATTCCAGCATTATTAACCAAAACATCAACTATTCCATATTCTTGCTCAACTTGATTGAAAATACCTTTGACCGATTGTAAGTCACTTAAATCTTTAACTAATATGTTTGTCGTCTGTCCACTTAAATCTCTAATTAAATTTGCCACCGATTTAAGCGTTTGTTCTTTATAGTCCAGTAATGTAACCCTAGCCCCTTGTTTTGATAGTGCAACAGCTGTCTTTACTCCGATGCTACCGGCTGCCCCAGTAACCAAGGCATGCATTCCTTCTAATGAAAATAATCTATCTTTATTCACAATCTATCCTTTCATAAATTCTTCAATATGAGCTATTGTATCCAAACTAACTACAATTCTATCATTATAGTCCCTTTTTACCATATTTGATAATACACGACCAGGAGCAATTTCAACAATTTTATCAATTTCATTATCATAACAAATCAACTCAATTGTTTCTCGCCATCTAACTCTGCTTATAACCTGTTTTATTAACTCATCAATAACAATATCTTTATTAGTCATTGGAGTTAAAGTAACATTTGAGATTACTGGAATAGAGAAATCATTAAAAGAAATTGAGCCTGTAGATAAATATTCATCTAATGCAATAGCAACGTTACTCATTATTGGGCTATGAAAAGCCCCAGATGTATTTAAACCTATGTTCTTAACTTTTGGATATTTGTTAGTAATTTTATTAATTACAGACAAAACAGCATTCTTATGACCACTTAGAACAACCTGAGTATTCGAATTATCATTCGCAATAACACATACTCCGTTGTTAGGTTGGCATTCATTCAATATATTTTCAATATCTGTAACTGTAATTCCCAAAATTGCACTCATAAGATAATCTTCAGGATTTTTACAGGCATCTGCCATTAATTCACCACGTTTCTTAACTAGCTTCGAAGCATCATGTAAGGATAAAACCCCTGAAGCACAAAGTGCAGTGTATTCCCCTAATGAGTGTCCAGCTAAGTATTTACATTTATTTTTGATTTCAAAACCATATTCATGTTTTAAAATTGTAAGACATAACACTCCAGTAGCAAATATGGCTAATTGAGCGTTTTCAGTTTTAGAAAGCTCCTCAATAGAGGCATTTTCTGTTAATGATAGTATTTTATAAGACGTTGCATCTTCAATTTCATTTAATGTTCTCTTAGCACACGGAAATGCATTAACAAATGCAGACAACATTCCGATTTTTTGACTCCCTTGACCAGGAAACAATAATGCAATCATGTCCTTAATTCCCCGATAATAAAAAGACTGCCAACGGCAGTCTAGCTACTTACGTAATCCTAATTTTGAAATAAGATTTTGATACCTAGTATTACTAACCTGTTTTAGATATTTTAGTAATCTTCTACGTTTTCCAACTAATATTAACAGACCGCGTTTTGTATGATAATCCTGTTTATGAACTTTAATATGAGCTGTTAAATTCTTAATACGTAACGTTAATATTGCAATTTGAACTTCTGGAGAGCCACAATCACCCTCATGAATTGCATACTCTTTAATCGTTTGTTGTTTTAATTCAGGTGTAATTTTTACCTGTTCGTCAACTATATCCGACATCTTAATCTCCTATATCAACAATTAATTTCTTAGGTTGCAAATAATTACTAATACACTCAGATAAATTTACAAGTCCATTTGATGCTTTAACCAAGCATGTTCCAGCATGTGTAATACATCTAACTTTTTTACCTAAGCGTAAATCAACAGCTTCACTATCCGATACATGAACAACAGGGATGTCGTCTAGTATATCATCAACGGATAGCCATGCACTACAGTTTACAACCTCACTTATATTTTTTCTACAGTTACGGATAAAGTCAAGAGAAACACCGTTGTTATACGAGCCAATCTTAGTACGACGAAGCGATTTTGTATACCCTAAACTACCTAATGCAGATGCCACATCTTCAGCTAGTGATCTCATATATGTTCCACTTGATACTGTAGCTTCGAATTTATACAATGTTCCATTACCACTAATTAATTTTAAATCATATATATTAATTGCTTTAGCTTTAATATCAGGAGTAATACCATTTCTGGCAAGCTTATACGCCGGTTGACCAGCTACTTTTACAGCTGAGTAAATATGAGGTTTCTGCTGTATTTTTCCAATAAACTTCGGTAGCATAGTTTCTATTTGTTGCTTCGTTGGAACAATACTCGTCGTTGCAGTGACCCTGCCTGTTATATCTCCGGTATTAGTTTGTGTTCCAAATTCAATTTCAAATAGATATGTTTTCTGATCTGTCCACTTTATGTAAGGTATTAACTTCGTTGCACCATTAAACACTATTGGTAGTAATCCACTAGCAAACGGATCAAGTGTGCCCAAATGCCCGACTTTAAATAATCCAAATGTACGTTTACAAATTTTGTCCACCAATGAAGATGTAATACCAACTGGCTTATCAATAAACAAAATACCTGGTAATTTGCTTGGCATAAAAATGATTGTAATGCTTTATCTCTGCTTATAGTACATTTTTTTACCCTACTGCACATCTATACATCTTGTATTGTGAAAAAAATTTTTTCATTCCCGTCTCTTGCAGCCTCTTAAAAAATTTTCATAACCTGTAAATGGAAGGAAATCTCCTTCAACAATCTCGATTGTTACAATCTGGGAATTAGATTAGAACTAAAAACATTCCTGTTTTCCGTTTAAATTCAATCTTTAAGAAAGGAATTTTGTATGAATATTAATAAATTAAAATTATTACTATCAGTAATATATGCCACGGCTAAAAATGATAAATTCTTAAAATACATAAAATCTCCTAAAGTTAATTATTGAAAACAGACATTCTGTAGAAGGTAACATTACTGGGATTATAACATTGTACTGGTCATACAACATACCAACCCAATATACCAGTTGTTACTTCTACCCGAATTTGTTAGGAATGAGAACCATTCCTAGTTACAGGCTAGGAAACTTTTTAGATTAGTTACAAGAGATATTTTGGAGAATATTTTTATATTTTAATCATATATGAGAACGCCATAGTTACTTGTAGAATATGCCATACAAAATTTATCATTCAGATTTTATCTATCACAATCGCCCATTATAAAATCAAGTGAACCCAAAATAATGCTTATATCAGCAAGTTCACAATCAACTAGCAGTTCTCTCAGCATATTAACTATAGAAAAGCTGGGAGCTTTGAAATGCAGACGAAATGGATGAAGTAAATTATCATTGATTAGTAAGTGAATTCCAAACTCCCCTCTTGAGTTTTCTACAGAGCGATAGACTATGGAATGCTTAGGAAGCCTTAGATTACGAAGCAAGTTAAAACCATTATTGTATCGCCCTGGTTCAAGCAAATCTAAACATCGATTTATTAACTTAATACTTTGTTTTATTTCTAAATATCTTAAATAGGTTCTATTATAACAATCGCTTTGTTCCAATAATATCGACTGAAAATCTAACTCACTGTATATACCATATGGCTTAATATCCCTAATATCGTAATTTACACCACTACTACGAAGATTTACGCCGGATATACCAAAACCTTTAGCCATGTCTTGTGATATAACGCCTACCCCTTTTGTTCTATATTTAAAAATAAAGCTGTCTAGTGCTAACCTTTCAACTTTATCTAGGTATTCAGGCAACTGATTTATAAATAACTGGATTTGCATCACATGTTCATCGGTAATATCAGATATTACTCCACCTGGTATGTAATACGCTAAGTGCATTCTATGACCTGTAACTGCGTCAAAAATTTTCATTATTGCTTCTCTTTCTTCAAACCCATATAAAAATAGACTTAATAACCCCATATCATATGTTGCACATCCTATTCCAAGTACATGACATGAAATTCTGGTTAATTCATCAAATATAGTTCGTATAATTAAAGCTCTGCGTGGTACTTCAATTTGTAACAGTGATTCAAGTGCAAGCATATATGCATGTTCAGATATTACAGGAGCTAAATAGTCTAAGCGATCAATATACGGAATTATCGAAATAAACGATTTTGATTCAACTAGGCGTTCTACACCGCGATATAAGTACCCAGTTATAGGCTTACAATTTGCAACACGCTCACCATCCATAGTTAATTTTAGTCGTAATACACCATGTGTCGATGGATGGTGAGGTCCATAATTAAGTGTATACATCTATGTTTTAATGTTTATATTTGTTTTAGTAATTTCTCTATATTGTCTGAATATGTAATAGACTTGTCTATCTTAAACGTTAGTTCAGGAACATATTTTAAACGTAACTTTTTGCCAAGAATATGTTTAAGGGTGTATGTTTGCAGTTCGAAAAATCTCAACGTATCTTCTTGATGTTCGTCATTTGCCGTAACAAATAATATAGTTGCATTGCGTAAATCTGGTGAAACATTTACATGAGTTATAGTTACAAACGCTTTTAGTCGGCTTTCAGTCTCGTGTCCTGGAAGTATAGGCAAATCATTACGTAACAATGCTTCGGCTACACACTCACGTATTTGCACGGCAATTTTGTCATTACGAGAACTGCGTGTTTTTCGTTTCTGTGGCATAAATAAATCTAAACTTGACATAGTACATCATAACTTCAAATGTTTATCTCACCCTATTGTACCGCAATACCTTACAGTAGTACTTTCTGACATTGAAAATTTTTTCATTTCCCTCTCTTGCAACTAATCTAAAGATTTTCATAATCTGTAAGTAGAAGGAGTTCTCCTTCAACAATCTCGATTGTCGCAATCTGGAAATTTATTAGATCTAAAAACGTTCCAATTTTCTGTTTAAACTTAATCTTTTAAGGGGTAATTATGTTAATAAATAAAACTTTAAGTGTATTAACACTAACACTTATGCCTATAGCTCCTATAGCTAATGTATCTACAGTTATAGCAAGTCATGATAATAAGGATGATAATACTAACATGTCTGATACTTTAAAACTCAGTAGTTCTTTATCTCTATCTAATAGCTCTGTTTCAGATATTAACTCTGATAATGAAGAGGAAAATAGTGCTAAAACTACAGTTATTACAAAAGAGCAACAAAAACCTTTTGATTGTGATGAGTCAATTATCGAAGCTAAAAGCGAAGAAGAATCCTCATCTGAGGAACACGTATTTGAAGAAATGATTAATACTATTGACAGTCATTCAAGTAGTACTAATACTGAGAATCAACACTAGTACAAATGTACAAGCTAGGCAAGAATATTATCTTGCCTAGCTTTACCTCTTATTACTTTTCTTCAACTATTCCATGCTCTATAAAATATTTGTGAAATTTTTCGCGAATGGGTTTTAAATGACTAACGACTAAATTGAACTGTTGTTGCAAGTGTGGTAAGTGCTTTGTATAACACTCACTATTAACATTAAATTTGAGTTCGTCTAAGAAAATTTGTTGTGGGTCAAGACCAGCAATTATGCAATTTCTTAACGAGTGCGTTAAATAAAGAACTCTCCTAAGTTTTTGACTGACTTCTTTTTTCAAAATTGCCATTTGCATAAACGATTGACACGTTTCAGCGAATTGATTATACGCTATAAATCTAGCCCAATCCTTTTCATCATCATTCATATGTTTAAACTGTCTTGCACTAGGAAGATGTTGAAGATCAAATAACTTTTCGTTAGGTTTAGTATTATCAGGATATTTTATAAATAATTTTCCTACAAAATCGTGAAACCATTGTTCATTTGTTTTGCTAGATTGCGTTTTATTGGCAATATTATCTGTAATATCGATATTATCATCACTATACAAAAAAGCTTTTTCATCATCTTGAAATATAACGGTTTTGGGAATGTCACCAATATTATCTTTAACGTCTTCAGTATTTTGCTTAATAATATTATTTTCTAATGATTCTTTCTTTGATTCCATAGACTCCATGCCATAACTACTGCTTATAGCAAGTGTCATTAAAATTAGTTTTTTAAACATCAGTTTCATTATTAAAAGTAGGAACTGATTTTTGGATAGCTGGTAATGTGTTAAAAAATGTTTAATCTTTGATCATTAATCTCTCTTGTTGTTAACACTACATACACACATGTACCTGCATATGCATAAATTTTATATCATTTTTATTTCTGCCCCCTTATCCTTATATTGTCTCTAATTTTTCTTAATTAATAGATAAACAAAGTTATTTTGTTATTTTCTCGCTTATTTCTATTACTTCAGATATGTTAGAATCAAAAAAGAATAAGGCATAAAACGTGAGGTGGTTGATATGTACGGATGTGAATATATACCAAAGTTAGATATAAAAGAAGATTACATGTTTAAAAAAGTTTTTGGTGATAGAGATGATAATCC
>CADBLQ010000006.1 GCA_902795615.1 uncultured Pseudomonadota bacterium
AAAGTACAAAGTACAAAGTACAAAGTACAAAGTACAAAGTACAAAGTACAAAGTACAAAAACTATCATTCTCTTTTAGTAATTAAAATTTTTGTATTTACCACTTGACATATATGTAAAAAGCACGATATTATTAATTGACGGGTTGATATATTCAATTTATGAAGGAAAATTTTTATGAAAAAAATATCTTTGTTAAAAGGAATGATGATGGCAGGGGCCGTTTTCCATTTTCAGCACTTAGCTATCTTTGACAACGCTGAGGCATCCAGTAGCAATAGCAACGTTATCGAAAATGTTGAAAACTTAAAAGAGAAGGATGGTTCTTGGAATAAAGATTTTACAGTAAACAGTGTAGCTGATTTATGTAAAGAGAAAGGTGTTAACTTTGATACCCAAAAGGAATTGCCTATAGAACAACAAACTTATGGCTATAGATTTAATCGCAATAAAATTGAAGAGATTATTGGGATAGTTAAGTTCCGTAGCCCTAACCTTAGTGTTAAAAGTAAAAATATTTTAGCTATTTTAATACAAGATGTATTGTTGGGGAATAGACAGGGAAGCGGGAGTATAGATTTTAGACGTGGACTAAATCAGATGGCTACTGCTTTTAAGCATTTAACATCGAATAAGACCATTAATAAAACCTCTGCCGAAGTAAGTTTAGGTAAAGAATACATTGCAGGTTTTATTGTTAGAGAGATGCTGATTAATTTAATTGAGTATAGGTATATATTTAGTTTAGAAGAAAGTTTTAATGAGTGTTGTGAAAAGCTTGCTAAATTTTTAGATGCCAATACTGTTGGTAATAGTTATTTAGCCCAATTCGTATCTTTTAAGGGTACTTTTATGAAAAGTTTTCAAAAAACAGTTGAGAATGTGTTCGGAAAGATTGAAACAAAAAATCCTGCACCACAAGCTCGCCAGTCGAAGTATACGGATTATTTTTTCCAAAAGAAATCAGACTTATTGTTGGATGTATCGAAAAGCAAAATCTCTGCTGTTAGAAATACCGTTTACGCAACTTATAACCTGACTTCTTACTTCAACGACAGCACTATTTCTGCAGTAAATCTTTCTGACAAAGAGGAACTGTTCGCTCAGTCATATAAAAAAGTGCAAGAAGATTTAACCCACCGTATCAACGGTGATGTCAGCGGTACTATACCTTATAGGTATGAAACTAACCGTTACAAACTTAATAGTGCCGATATTGATGATTATGCAAATGTGCTATATTTTTGTCCTATTTATCGTGTACCTCGTGGCGGGACAGAACAAAACCGTGACCAAGCCATACTCCCATTACATCGGTTGTCTGAAGAATATAAGACAAAACCCTACCAATCTGATCTCTCAGATTTTTCAAAATATACCGAGATGTTTTATGGCGAACAAGCTAAAAAGATCTCAATTGAACAGAATATGATAAGGTATGAGATTTTAACAAATATTGAGAAATTAAATGAAGCAAGTTTGGGCAAAATGGTAGAAAAATATACGGATGCAGGGAATGAAGAACAGCCAAATTTGTCCATTAAGAATCTTTTGGATGATCAAGAATTAATCAACGTAGATCCATCCAAAATTAGTTCTGTACGTAGTTGTCTTTACACATTATCTCCTCAAGAACAGGGTGATATCTTTAATCCACGTATTATTAGGGCATATCGTCTCTTGTGGTTCTGTATTGACAATTATATTGAATCGCTATCTGATGCCGATCTAAAAGCTATAGCAGACAATGACAAAAAAGGAAATGCTGGGGATAAGAAGTTACGGGAGTTATCTCTGTTCATTAGGCGATATAGAAATTATAGTAAATGGTTTTCTCAGCTAAACGATTATAAAATGGTATTAAGATTGTATATACTAATGGCAAAAAAAACCTTGGGAATAAATCAGTATTTTAATACAGAAGGGAAATCAATAGATGATAATTGGAAAATAGTTGAATATTATGGGAAAAATGCCTGTCCTTGCTCTGTGTGTAATAAACACTTCAATGCTGAAAAAAACGGAACTCCGTTAACAGAAGACATGTACTTTGAAGAAAAACATGTTTTAAAATCGGAGTTGCTGTGGTTTGCTCCATCGCTCGATGACCCCAAAAAAGAAATGTGGATATTATTCAATAGTTATTTAGGGAACTATCAGTGCTTTTTCCCAGATAGTAAGTATTCAAAGACCTCACCATATGGGGATTTTGTTACCGCCATGGATGCAATAACTAAGCACAATATAGAAATCAAAAATACTGAATTTGGAGTTGATAGACCTGAAAAATATACATATGCGACAGCTGTACATTGCGCTATAACTAGCTCTTTTTCAGATAAATAACTGCTTTACGCAAACAAGTTCTCTTTTATACTTGTTTGCATAGTTTTGTTATCAGTTTTGGTTGTTATATATAGTATTTTTCAGCTTTTTTCCCAAATAAATATGTGGTCAAGACCCTTGGTAGTATTAACATCAAGATTTACCCTAAGCGTTTTTTCATATAAAACAATACAGATATTGATATCAAGCCAGTTATACTGCCATAGATGAACGCACTATTAATCCCAAAAGCATCTGATACTAGACCGGCTATATTATTTCCAATAACCATTGAGCAAGATGAGATGAGAGAGTATAACCCAAAACCAGTACCTCTTAAACGTTTGGGTACATAGTCGGAAATTAAACTAGCAAATATAATATCTGTAATGCCTTCATGAATTCCCCACAATACTGTTCCAAAGAAAATCATTACTAAGTTTGGAGCTAATCCAATAGATAAATGAGATAAACAAAATACAGCTAACCCAAACGATAATAGTTTTTTTCTATCCATAAGATCCGATTTATGACCGATTGGATAAGCGACAAGTGCTGATACCAAACTGTATAATAATGGGAATGATGTTCCATACGCTACATTTAGACCATAATTCTGACAGGCATGTAAGCAAATAAACGATTCACTAAATTTACCTAGCATAAAAAACACTACGACGGTCATTAATATCCAGAACTTTACGCCTAACTCTTTAATGTCTGAAATATTCAGCTTATTGATAGCAGTAGCACTTGGTTCTTTTTCCGAGCGGTTCTCTTTTATGAAAAAAATCACAACTAGGACAGCTAAAGCTGCAGGCAATCCTATTACCAAAAAGACAGTACGATAATTATTATTTGTTATGTGCATTAACGCAATTCCCATTAACGCACCAATTGTTGAACCAATTAAAGCCAAGCTCTGTCTTAATCCATAGCATTCGCCCTTTAGATTTTTTGGGGCATTATCACTTATTAATGCATCTCGTGGAGCTGCCTGTAAGCCATTACCCAACCTATCGATTACACGGGATAGAAAAACTTGTATATAAGTATGAGAAAACGCCAATACGGGTTTTGATATAGTTAGAAAAATAAAACCTATTAAAATAAATATTTTTCTCCGTCTGAAAAAGTCACTCAGTACACCTGAAAATGTCCTAGTAAAGTAAGCTATTCCTTCTACAACCGATTCCAACAATCCCACAGAAGAAGTTGAAGCACCTAAAACATTTGTTAGATACAGAGCTGATAATGAAAATATTGCACATGTGGCACTGTTGATTAAGAATGAAGCTATTCCCATAGCCCATATTGTTTTAGGAATGGACTTAATCATAACGAAAAAATTCCCCTATCACTTTATGTCACGAAAGCTTAAAAGAGGTGTAATATCAAGACACAAATGTATTGTATCATATCTCTGAATATGCGAACAGTGAAGCAAACGGAATCAGTGTTGCATATAACTTAGTAGCAGTTTTAATTTATGCTTTAATTCGTTCCGAGGCACTATCATGTCAATTAATCCATGCTCTAGTAAAAACGATGCTCTTTGAAAACCTTCTGGAAGGGTTTTTTTTATTGTTTTTTCAATAACTCTTGCTCCTGTAAATCCGATTAATGCTCCTGGTTCTGCAATGTGAATATCTCCTAATGTCGAAAACGATGCTAACACACCACCTGTTGTCGGATGGGTAAAGACATTTATGTATGCCAGTCCTGCCTCCTTTAGGCGACATACAGAGGCAACTGTACTTGCCATTTGGTATAATGCTAACAGTCCTTCCTGCATACGAGCTCCACCAGAGGCTGTAAAGCTAATAAATGGAACACGTTTTTCTATTGCGACGTTAATAGCTTTTGCAAACGATTGTCCTATACAACGACCCATTGACCCACCCATAAAGGCAAAGTCCATGACAAAAACCACTGCTGGTGACAAATAAATTTCACCATATGCAATTACCGTAGCATCGTATAATTTTGTTTTATCCCGAGCATCTTTTAAGCGATCAGTATATTTTTTAACATCTTTAAATTTTAATGGATCTTCTGGCACTGTTACCAACGGTATTTCATGATATTTCCCGTCATCAAAAAGCATATTCAATCTGTCAAGTGGCGACATTCTAAAATGGTATCCACACGACGAACAAACTAACAATTGCTCCTTTAAATCCGCTGAATATACAACTTTTTCGCACTCAGGACACTTAGTCCACAAATCTTCCTTTATGGAAGAGTTTCTCCCTCCCATAAAGGCTTTTATTTTTGGAGCAACGATATCCTTTATCCAACTCATTTCACTGCCTTACACTAATACAAGTTTTTTACGTTTAAACCTTGCGAAAAATGTATATATAATTGGAATTACAAATACCGTAAATAAAGTTCCAATACTCATTCCACCAACAACAACTACACCAAGTGGACGTCTAATTTCACAACCTGCACCCCTAGCTAATGCCAAGGGTAAAGAACCTAACACCATTGCTAATGTTGTCATTAGAATAGGGCGAAGACGTCTGGTTGCAGCAATCATTATTGCTTCATTAGCAGATTTACCTATATCCATTTGTTTATTAGCAAAATCAACCATCAAAATACCGTGTTTAGTTATCAAGCCTATAAGGGTTAAGAAGCCTATATTCGAAAACATATTTATTGTTCCGTGAGGCAAGAATTTTAGTGAGATAACACCACCAACTAAAGCAAGTGGAACTGTAAACATTATAATTAATGGATCTCGCCAACTCTCAAATTGTGCAGCCATAACTAGATATATAAAACTTAATGCTAATAAGAAAATGAGCAACATAGTATCGGTTTCAGTTAAAAATCGCTTTGTATCTCCTATAAATTCAATAAATACATCGTCGGGTAATGTATCTTTTGCCAGTTGCTGAACGCGTTCAATTCCTTCACCAAGTGATATATCAGGTTGTAGCATTGTTAACACTGTGTTAGCTCTTGCCCTATTGTACCGATAAATAGATACTGGACCTGAACGAGGTGTCACATTTACTAACTCAGGTAGCGGAATTAATATATCTTCTCCGCCGTTTGCCCTTGACCAAGTTTTTGTGAAAATATCATTTAACTGACTTGGTGCTCGTTTAAATTCATCTTCAATCTGAACTTTAACATCGTATGTTTTGTTATCCTTTTTAAATCGTGTAGCAACTGCACCTTGTAATAACCCTGAAATAGTATCAGAAATATCACGTGGGTCTAAGTTCATAGCTGACGCCTTATCCCTCAATACTTCTACAACGTAATCCTCAGCTTCATTACGAGATGTAGATCGAATACCTTCTGCAATATTATTTGCATATATAGCTCGGATTAGATTCCCGGTAATTTCACGTAATTCACGATGTGATTTATTACCACGAACAACGAATGACACAATTCGAGATGAATCATCATTTATGCCACTACCTGCCGAAAATCTAATATCAATACCCGGAACGTTTTGAGATTTTTCAATTAATTCTTTAACGACTTCTGCTGTACTTTTTTTACTACGTTCTTGCAATATAGCAACGCCGTCAAATGACGGATTAGTTATGTCATATTGTCGGCTCTTAATCTCTGGGATTTTACTCATTATCGTGTCTATTTCATCAACGTATTTTTGGGTAAATTGTAATGTTGCAGTTTGAGGACCATGTCCGTCAAACCTTAGCATCTGAACATCCTGATACGGTAATTGTTCACGTGGCATGAAATAGTATACTGTATAACCAAATAGGGAAAAAATCAACGTCCATGTCATCACTTTAGCCTTACGGAGTAAAACATTTGTAAGTACTTTTTCGTACCCGACTTCAATTGACTTGATCATATTAGAAAAATCAAACATATTTGCTAATTTTCTAAATATCATAGGTAGTTTTTTTCGGCGTTCAAGTTCTTCTTTTTCTGACATAAGCATGCGAGAACACATCATTGGAGAAAGGGTTAGGGCAATAAATCCTGACAATAATACTGCTCCTGCTAGAGTTATGGAAAATTCTGTCAACAATTTACCTGTTAAACCACGTGCTAACGCAACAGGTGCATATACCGCACATAATGTCAATGTCATAGCTATGACTGCAAAACTAACTTCGTTTGTGCCATCTATAGATGCTTTTACTGGTTTATTTCCTCGTTCTATAAATTTGTACACATTCTCCAATATAACAATTGCATCATCAACGACCAACCCTATAGCTAAAACCATTGCCATAAGCGTCATACTGTTGATAGTAAAGTTACATAAGTACATTATGAATAATGCCCCTATTAACGATATTGGGACTGTAATTAATGGGATAATTGAGGCACGCAATGACCTTAAAAATATAAATACAACGAACACAACCAAAAGTATTGATTCAAAAATAGTTCTAACAACTTCATTTAGCGATCGTTCAATGAACGTGGTAGTATCATACGAGACTAAAAATTTAACACCATCAGGTAATTGTTTCTGTAATGTAGCATGTGCTTTTTTAACTGCATGTGCTATTTGTATTGGATTAGCTGAAGATTGAGCAATAACTGATAAACTAACAACCTTTTGACCATTAAAACGAGACAAAACTCTCTTATTACTTTTATCGAGCTTTGCTTCACCTACATCTTTTAATTTAATTATTTTCCCCTGTTTGTTAGTTATCGGTAAATTATTGAACTCTTCCGGGTCTTGGAGGTCAGCAACTGTTGTTATAACGTATTCTCTTGTTTTATTAACGAATTTGCCTGCAGGCCATTCTATGTTTTGCTTTTTTAAAGCATTCATAACATCAACAACTGTGAACTTATAGAACGCTAATTTCTGAGGATTAAGTCTAATCGCCATTTGGTAATCACCCGCTCCATATACATCAATACGAGCTACACCAGGAACAGCTTCTAATACGTGACTTATTTCATTTTTTGCGTAAGTGTATAATTCACTTTCGTTTATTTTGTCACTAATAAGAGCAAGCGATAAAATAGATTTTTCATTTGAACCAGCTTTTGTCAGGATCGGAGACTGTGCAGCATCAGGAAATTTATCATTCCATTTACTCAATCTATCTCTTATATCATTTGCTGCGGCATCAATATTACGAGTTTCAGAAATCGTCATCGTTACTTCACTATTTTCACTATCACTTTTTGATTCAATAGTTTCAATTCCTTCAATTCCTGCAACTGCCTCTTCAACTATTCTAGTAACTTGGTTTTCCATAATTTCTGGTCCAGCACCATAATAGTTTATTTTCACTGTTATTTGGTTCTTTGCCATTTTGGGATACTGCTGAACTGCCATTCTGTTGCCAGTAACTAAACCGAGCAACACAACAATTAGAGTTAATACCCAAGCAAAGACAGGTCGTTTAATACAAACTTCTGATATCTGCATAAGTCTATCCTCGTGTTTTCGCAGATGTAATAGCAGATTTAGCTACTTCAGTAGGAGTTTTTAATGGAGTATCACCCTTTATATCTTTTTCATTCAATATCTTTACTTTTCTTCCGTCTGTTAACCGTAACTGTCCCGAAACAACTACTATTTCTCCAGTGTTTAGACCTGTGACAATCTCTACCCCGTTTTCATTCCTATTACCAGTAATGACTTTACGACGATATGCCTGACCTTTTTTATCTATAATCCAAACGAATTCATGTTGTCCTTCCCTATCAAGACATTCATCATCTACCACAATAACATTCTCCTTTTCACCAGTAATTAACTTCACGTTTACAAACATACCGTGTTTTAATAAACCATTATCATTAGGAATAGTGGCTTTAACTAAAATACTGTGGTTTTTTGAATCAACTTCGGAATCTATAGCATCAACGGAACCAGAAAAGGTTTGATCAGGAAATGCCTCAAGGGTAATATCAACTGCCTGACCTATTGCAACATCATTTAAAAACCTCGCAGGTATCATAAATTCAACTTTCATCGCTGAGTTATCGACAAGTGTGACCAATTCAGTTTGCTGTTGAACAATATTTCCGGGATGCGTAGAACCTTTTAGGATACCAATATTTCCACTAAATGGTGCTTTAATAGTTGCCTTAGTTAGTTGGAACTGTGCATTCTCTAATTGAGCTTGAGCTATTTTCATCTGAGCTTCAGACTCATGATAATTCTTCTGAGCTCCTGCTTTTTGTTGATATAGAGTTTTGTTTCTTTCAGTTTCTTCTTTACGTAACGCATATTCAGCTGCCCAACGATCTACTTCCGCTTTTAAGGCAGTATCTTCAAACCTAATTAACACATCTCCTTCATTAACATCAGAACCTTCAGTAAATGCAACTTCCGTTATTTTTCCAGTAATTTCCGCTTTTATAATCGCTTCTTTATTAGCTTTAAGCGTTCCAATAGAGGTAATTTCTCGTAATGTCCTACCTGAAACAAGTTTTTTTACTTCGACAGGAGCTAAATAATCTTCTTTTATTTGCATTCCCACAGTATTATTCTGAGCAACACGCCGACACATATCAATAAAACTGTCCTTCAAAACATGCCAACCAACTGGAATTGCTATAGCTAATGCCACAGTGACACCCAATAATTTAAGTGTAGGTTTTACTCCGTCTTCACGGTGTTCGCTCCAATATAACCCTTTATTATTGCAAGCGAACCAGCCTTTCCAAAATATAAGACATGTTTTAAATAAACTAATTACTCTTTTGAACATAATCACATATTTTATCGCCCTATATCTCGTAGTGTACCACAGAGGATACAGCTTGACGTTGAAGTTGAGCTTCAGTGTAGAATGGCAGGATAATACCTTTTAATATTTTATTAAAATGATAATTATTTTCTTTGCCACCATAAAATGTATCCAATAGAGGAAATTGTAGTAACAAGTCCCATTACAAATGGGGCAGACGCTACTGGTAATCCGAATATTTCATTAAATAAATGCCCACTTACTCCAGCAAGTATGTTACTCAACAGAAGAGTACTACCAGTTACTCCATAATAAACTGCAAAAGCAGTACCAACTAACTCTTTAGGTGCAATTCTTGCAACTATTGATGATAAGAGACTATGTGTAATTCCCATATGTAAACCGCTAAATATATAAATCATTATTACTGAAATACAACTATTAGCTACAATGCCTAATATATCAGCTATAGCAAGTGAAATCATTCCGAACAATACAACAGTATATTTGTTGATTTTATCAGATAGTTTTCCCATGGGGAAGGCTATGGCTATTATGCAAAACTCATACAATGCCATGTATTGGGGTAAATTACTTAACGTATCAAAATGCAATACTGAGCGTGCTTTAAGTGTTATAAATCCTTCAGAGAACCTATTAAGCATTATCAAGATAACCAATATTATAAATCTCCAATACTCTTTGGGTAAAAATTTTATATAAGACAGCTTCCAGTCTGGACGGGTTTGTATCTTTTTGTGCGGTTCATCTCTATACTTAACTTTTTTATGTAATATATAAAAAGCTACAATTGTGGGAATACAAGCTAAAATAAATATTACACGGAAATTCTTGTTAAACTGATCTATTAATACGGAAGTAACTAATGAGCCAGTTAATGTCCCAGACATGTTTATTGTATAGCGAAGCGAGTACATTGCCCCTTTTTGACCTGTAAGTTGTGCAAATATTGCATCTACTGGTGCAGTTCGTAACCCTTTTGCAAGTCTGTCAAATGACTTTGATAAAACGATGAATAATACGCTGTTTGATAGTGCCAATAGTACTTTACTTACAATTGTAGATATTGTCCCAACATATAAAATATTTATCTTGCGTTTAAAAATATCAATAAAAAAACCAGCACATAATTTTGATAAAAAGGAAAAAAATACCGCTATACCCTCAATGTAACCAAATTGTTTTGTAGAACCATTTAAAACTTCAACTATATAGATAGGCAATAAGCTATATACCATTGATGACGCCATGCCCCAGCAGAAGTACATAAAAGATAACCAAAGTGCCGTATTTTTACTTTTAGTGTCCCCTAAAAATTCAAACGCCATAGGCTTACTCTTCCCATCGCATCTAAACTAACCTCAGTTTATAACATACAACGCTGAGTTTTAATGTGACTGACTATTCAAAATTAAAAGTCCTTCACAACAAAAAAATATATATATTTGTTCACAGCAAGGTATAGGATTGTTAACCACAGTATAAACGTTACGTAATTTGTGGTTATTGAAAAGAAACCCTTAGGCGGGTTTCTTATAAGTTTTTAGTACATGCCCATGCCTGGATTTGGCATATCGTGGGTGTGTTCTTTTGCGTTGTCAGGATCTTCAGCAACTACGCATTCTGTAGTTAATAATAATCCAGCAATTGATGCTGCGTCTTTCAATGCTGTTTTTACAACTTTAGCAGGATCAATAATACCAGCTTTCATCATGTCAACATACGTGTTATTGGCAGCGTTATATCCGTAATTAATATCTTTATTTTTCAATATTTCATCAACTATAACTGCTCCCTCATGACCGGCATTTGAAACAATTTGATAAGTTGGAATTTTAATCGCTTGACGAATTATATCAATACCAGTTTTTTGATCTTCATTTTCAGCTTTCAGGTCCTCTAATTCTGCAATAGCACGTAATAGTGATACGCCTCCTCCTGGCAAAATACCTTCTTCAATAGCAGCTTTTGTAGCGTGTAGTGCATCATCAACTCTATCCTTCTTTTCTTTTACTTCAACTTCGGTCGCACCTCCAACACGGATTACCGCAACCCCACCGGAAAGTTTTGCTAACCTTTCCTGTAGTTTTTCCTTATCATAATCTGATTTCGTATCGTCGATTTGAGCACGTATTTGAGAACAGCGATCAGCAATTTGGTTTTTATCACCAGCTCCTTCGATTATTGTCGTTTCATCTTTTGTTATACGAACCCTTTTTGCTGATCCTAGCATTGCTAGAGAAACGTTTTCAAGTTTTATTCCAACGTCCTCAGACACTAGTGTTCCGCCCGTTAATACTGCTATGTCTTCTAACATTGCTTTACGACGATCTCCAAATCCAGGAGCTTTAACCGCAGCAACCTTTAGACCACCACGGAGTTTATTAACAACCAGAGTGGCCAATGCTTCACCTTCAGTATCTTCAGCGATTATCAATAATGGTCTACCCGATTGCACTACTGCTTCTAGCATTTTTACCATCGGCTGTAAACTTGATAACTTTTTATCATATAAGAATATGAATGGGTTATCGAGTTCAGCAATCATCTTTTCAGAATTTGTTACAAAGTACGGGGAAATGTATCCTCTATCGAATTGCATACCCTCAACAACGTCCAGATCCGTTTTAAATGATTTGGCTTCTTCAATAGTAATTACGCCTTCTTTGCCAACTTTATCAAAAGCGTCGGCAAGCATTTTACCAATTTCACTATCTCCATTTGCCGAAATTGTACCAACTTGTGCTATTTCATCACTTTTTGAGATGCTTTTCGAATGTTTATCTAAAAATGCAATCGTTTTTTCAACTGCCATGTTAATACCACGTAGTAGATCCATTGGGTTAGCCCCTGCAGTTACGGATTTAATACCTTTTTTAACAATGGCTTGAGCAAGTACAGTAGAAGTTGTTGTACCATCACCTGCCAAATCAGAAGTCTTGTTAGCAACTTCCTTAATCATCGCTGCTCCTAAGTTTTCCAACTTGTCCTTAAGTTCTATTTCTTTTGCAACTGTAACACCATCTTTAGTGATTTGCGGAGCTCCATATGCCTTTTCAATTAACACATTTCTTCCCTTTGGACCAAGTGTTACCTTTACAGCATTAGCCAATGTATCAACACCTGCAATTATCTTATTACGAGCTTCTTCGTTAAATAATATTTTCTTTGCTGTCATAATAATCTCTCCCTATTCAAAAATACCAATAATGTCGGATTCTTTAATAACTAAATAGTCTTTGCCCTCAATTTTAACTTCATTACCAGACCATTTCCCAAATAAAACTGTGTCACCAATTTTTACAGTCATAGGAACAATATCGCCTTTTTCATTACGTGAACCTGACCCAACGGCGATAATTTTGCCTGACATTGGTTTTTCCTTTGCTGTGTCAGGAATGATTATTCCACCAGCAGTTTTTTCTTCTGCTTCAATTCGTTCGACCAAAACCTTGTCGAACAAAGGTTTAAAGTTTAAACTCATTTATGCCTCAAATTTCTTGGATTCGGAATGCATTTTAAGCACTCACACCCCTCGACTGCTAATATACAAAATTTGTTAACAATTGGTCAAGTTCAGGTAGTGCATAAAAAAGCACAGCTATATGCATATTAAGCAATTAATAAAATGAAATTGGCAATAAGTAAGTTATAGTATAACAATATATTATATATTACTGACACACAGCGAAAGAGTAAGAGAGTGTAAGGTGAAATAATAAAAAAAACTTTTATAGGTGTTTTTCCTCCCCCCATCGCTTTTCAACACAAAACATGGTGTAATTAAAATACAAAGTACAAAATACAATAACTATCATTCTAATTTAGTAATTAAAAAATCTATATTCACTACTTAATTAATATACTATTAATATAGTCCTTACTTGACATAATGGTAACAGGATATGCTATTATATTATATAGGATGAATTTTAAAGTTTAATTTGAGAAGGTAAACATGAAAGTTATAAAAAGTTTATTAAAATTATCAGCAATAACACTGAGTTCTGCAATTGTTATTACCAATCCTGGTATCAACTCTCTATTAGGAGTTGAACAAGCTTCTGCTGAAAACTACT
>CADBLQ010000007.1 GCA_902795615.1 uncultured Pseudomonadota bacterium
AAAGTACAAAGTACAAAGTACAAAGTACAAAGTACAAAGTACAAAGTACAAAGTACAAAAACTATCATTCTCTTTTAGTAATTAAAAATTTCACAGTGTGTACTTGAAAACATGACAAAAACTATGTTATCATCATTCTATGAGAGTATTATTGCTTATTAGTATGAAAAGAATAATTAAAATCTTAGCAATGGGGACATTGTTAATAGCTGTTTCTCCATTGAATTTTGTAGAACTTGGTCTTGGAGCTGAAGGTGAAAAGGCTGATGTTAAAGACAAAGGTGAAAATTCGATATTAGCACAACGATTAGATGATGTAAGGAAATTTGCCAATGAGAAAAAAATCAATATCGACAAAATACGCGGTGAATTTGATAAGTCTGATATGCTCGGACCTAAATATAACGGTGGTAGTTTAAAAGATGCTATTGAACGGGTTGAAAAAATTTCTAAACAAAGTCCACAGTTGTCAAAAGGAAGTAAAAATGCTTTATCTATATTTATTGAATTGGTAAGTATTGGCAAAAGACATGATTTTGATGCTGGTAAATATGATATGCTTGAAGCTATTAATAGCTACATTTATTGTGACAAGACTGATAAAAAGAAAGTTGATGAGGTGATTAAAGCAAAACGTCTGGGTTATGATTACATGGCTGGGTTCGTTGCGCAAGAAATGTTGATTAATCTTAGGGATGGTAAGCACTTAGTCTCATTGGAAAGGAACTACAAAGATGCATGTGCAAAGTTGAAGGCTTTTCTGGAAGAAAAACAGTCAAAAATAAAGAATAAGGCTTCGTCATACAAAGAAATTAAAAATATTGCATTAGAGTTAAAGTGCAGTGAAGAAAGTCTAGCAAGTATCGTTAACTGTGATCTGACAAAGTTTGATATTTACGATAGTTGTGTTTTGGATATCTCGATTGAAAAAATTTTTGGAAAGTTTATTGATCGTAAAAATCCCAATCTTAATACTCAAACGAGTAACTCTGTAACTTTAATGAAATATTTTCAGAACAAATGTGTGAAACCGGGGATAAACACATTTCTAGAAGAGTTAAAAAAAGAAATAAAAGATAAAGAATTAGTTGAAAGAATTGCTAGGATCGAAAAATACCTTGACGGAGTAACCACAGATTGTTATAAAGTTGCGGGTAGTATCTATGAGATTGAACGTATTCATGACAAAATTAAGCCGATTCGAGAAGAAATATTTAGTAATTGCAAAAAGCGTTTATATGATGAAAAAATGGATAATAAGGTGTCAGAAGATACAACGCCCCTTACAGAAGAAGAAACAAAAAAGTTTAACACTTGGATTAAAAACAGTACCAAATTCCTCGTAAGTTATGATATAGTTGACGGATACATAACATTTAGTGGATTATTGCCGCACATTGCTGCTGAAGACGTCTATAACATTCTTGACGATGATGAAGATAACATCGCAAATAAAAGAGACCTTAAAAAAGTAGCAATGGCATGTATAAAACACGTCAAACTGGATTATGCACTAAATTGTGGTAGTACTATCGACTTTATCCGAACATTATTTGTTAAAAGCAAGTTTAGTAATATGAGTAAGGCGGAATTCGAAGGTATACTAAGTTATACATATCCAAGTTTCATTGAAAACAGAGCCTCCGCACTATATGGAGTAGACCGTTTGTCGAAGGATGACTTATCTGAAAATGTATTAGGCGAGTGGTATAACAAAACGTTTGAAAAAATATCCGAACAAATCGGGGATGGTACAATAGAAAAAAAAATCACGGATAAGAACACATCTGAAAACGAAAAGCAACAATTACAAAAAGTAAAAAACGGGTATGAAATTGTAAAGAAAAAGTTTGAATCTTCTTATAATGGCGTGGAAAAAAGAAGACTTAAGAAACAAAATTTGAGAGAAATTTGGAACATTAACTATGATAATGGTAGATTTAAAGTAAAGGCTGACTTATCTAAAGATGTATTAGGCGAGTGGTATAATAAAACGTATGAAGAAATATCCAAACAAATCGGGGATGGTACAATAGAAAATAAACTCACGGATGAGGCCACATCTGAAAAAGAAAAGCAGCAATTACAAAAAGTAAAAAACGGGTATGAAATTATAAAGAAGACGTTCGGAGCTTCTTATGATTTGCAGACAAGAAAAAGACTTGAGAAAAAAAATTTGAGAGAAATTTGGGAAGCTAACTATAATAACGGTATATTTAATGTAATTGAAGAAATTATGACGTGGGTAAAAGCTAAAGAAGAAGACGGTTATGAAACCGATATAATAAAAGCTGGTGTAAATGTTTTTGGGTTCGATGAAAAAAAGAATAAACAAGAACTCGACGAACTTAAGACATTCATAGACTATTATCGTAAGTATATTTCGCCAGTGAGGGAATTAGTAAATGGTGATAATTTTTCATTAAAAACTGTATACAATGGGTACATTGAAACAAGTGATCTCTCTTATAATACTGATGAATGTGTAAACTGGATTGAACTTGAGGATGATTATCACGTTACAGATTCATTAGACAAATGGGTGAAGTTTGAAAAAAACTTTTTTATCAGCCTAATCAATAATAACAAAGGTTCGAAATTCAGTGATTGTCGAGATAAATTTGACTCTATTTTTGTAAAAAGTATTAGGAAAGAAATTCTAGGAAAAATAAAAAACAAAAAAATTAAATTTTATTGTTATTACAGTTACGACACTAAAGATAAATATTGAAAGAATAAGCTTCCTTGACATATGTCTATGTGTTGTTTTATCATAGATGTAGATAGGACACATCTAATAACTTAAAATAGAGGGCAAGAAAGTAATGATTGACCCGTTAGCATCATTTAAAGTTTATAACATTATTCCAATACATATATTGGGATTGGATTTATCAATTACCAACTCGTCCTTATATATGTTGTTAGTAGTTGGTTGTATATGCATAATTTGTATGCTTGGTTTAAAAAACGAGTCAATTATTCCGTCAAAATGGCGTTATTGTTTAGAAAAATTTTACTTTTTTATCACTGACGTTGTAACACAACAAATACCGGAACGAGCAACAAAGGTTTTCCCTTTGATATTTGCACTATTTTTGTTTATATCACTTGGCAACATAATTGGGTTACTGCCGGGTGCATTCTCATTTACTACTCAGTTAATTGTAACGATGGGAATGGCGTTCATAATTTGGGTATCATCAATTGTAATAGGATTTTTTGTCCAGGGAAAGCACTTTTTTAAACATTTTTGTCCTGACGGCATACCAGTTTATATTGCACCATTTTTCATTATTGTAGAAATAATGTCGTTCTGTTTTAGACCAATTAGTCTTGGCATAAGATTATTTGCCAATATGCTATCTGGGCATATAATGATTGAAGTTATGGCGAGTTTTGCTGTTGCACTTGCTGGACACTATGTAATTGATTCAGCAGGAACGATCCCAGTATTAGTGAATGTTTTCCTAAATGTGTTTAAACTATTAGTATGTGTATTACAGGCGTATGTCTTTTCTGTATTATCTTGCATTTATTTGGGAGAAGCTCTAGAAATGTCGGATAATAAAAAAGACGAGATTGTTAATTAATGAGGTATAAAGTGGATGTAGCATCTGTAAAATTGTTAGCTGCTGGTATAGCAGTATTACCATTGTTTGGTGTTGGTTTAGGATTGGGGAGATTGTTCTCGTCATTGGTGGAATCAATTTCTAGAAATCCGTCTGCTAAAGGTGACTTAATGTCAACTGGCATTTTGTCATTTGCTCTGCTTGAATCTATTGCTCTACTGGCGTTTGTCGTAGCGATGATTATATTGTTTGCTGTGTGAAATGGTTCCTCAATTAGACACGTCATATTATTTTTCGCAAATCGTGTGGTTAGTAATTTGTCTAACCATACTTATGTTGTTTTTTAAAAAAGTATTTTTACCTAAAATACAATCAACTATCGCAAAACGAGATAAGAATATTTTTGAAATGAAGAAAAATATTAAAGATTTGTCTAAAAAATACGACGGTTTGGTTGAAGAATTACGAATACTAAACGAAAATAGAATTTTAGAAACAAAAAAAATTATTCATGATACACAGAACAAATGTGACCAGGTGCTTAATGAGCAGATTCAACAATTGCAGAATGATAGTGCTAACACTATTAAGAAAATACGAAGTGACGCTGAAAATGTATTACAAAACCTTGATAAGGAGACTGATGCTCAAATTGAGAAAATAGCACAACAATTGTTTGATAAATTGTTTGCAAATTTGGGGAATGGGCAATGAGTTCAATAATTAAAATTTTTATATTATTCTTCATTATCAGTGGCACATTCCTTGCATGGTTTCCTGATGTTCATACTGCGTTAATTCTTAGTTTAGGATGGACAGTATTCTTATTGTATAAGTATGGTTACAATGCGGTTAATACGTATTTAAATTCGGGAATTTCAGAAATTAGTAATGAAATTAGTAGTTTGAATAAACAGCAAAAACTACTTGAGGAACAAGTTAATGCATTGACTAATGATATAATAAAGTCCAGAAATTATTTTGAGGACGCCGTTAATAAGGCACATGAGGAAGCAAAAGCATTAATGCAAAAAAGAAAAACTGAAAATACTGAATTTTTAACAAAGCAACAACAGAAGAAACAACAATTGTTTACCTCAATTGAAAATGAGTATTCGCAATTGATTAAAGAAAGATTAACAGCCCTTATAATCGCAAGGTTAACGTCTAAAATTCAAAATGCAGAAAATGTCAAAGATATAACTCTTACTGATATCAATAGAGCATTAGAGGCAGTCTCTACAATTCAAAGTAATATTTAATAAACCTACTGCTGTTTAGCGAGACATCTGGTGCATTTCATAAGTTAATTTAATGATAAATTTCTAAAATGTTGTTCATAGTTCAAATATTGAGACATGTACAATCTTGGTTTACGCTATCATGTAGGTATTGATAGTACTAGTTATGGATAGCAGAGAATGGAAGATCTAACAATTGCTGAGACAATAAAAGGACTGAAAGCAGGCAATTTTACATCTCGAGAAATTACTGAACAATATCTCGCTCGTATTGAGAAAAATGAAGATTTAAATGCGTATATTACCGTATGTGCTGATGTCGCATTGAAAATGGCAAGTGATGCTGATAATAAACTCAAAAATGGAAAAACTGGCTCAATGCTTGGCGTACCTATCGCAATAAAGGATTTATTTTGTACAAAGGGAATAAAAACAACTGCAGGTTCCAAGATGTTATCGGAATTTGTTCCTGAATATGAAAGCACAGTTACACATAATCTAATAGATCATGGAGCTGTATTTTTAGGCAAAACTAATATGGATGAATTTGCAATGGGTTCGTCAAACACAACAAGTTATTTTGGTGCATGTTTTTTGCCATACAGGAAAAAAACTGCCCCTGAAATGAAACTCGTACCTGGAGGTTCATCAGGTGGCTCAGCAACTGCTGTAGCATCTGACTTATGTGTTGCAGCTACTGCTTCTGATACAGGAGGTTCAATAAGGCAACCTGCATCGTTTTCAGGTTTGGTGGGTATTAAGCCGACGTATGGCTTATGTTCCAGATATGGCATGATAGCTTTTGCTTCATCACTTGACCAAGCTGGTTCTTTGACGAAAACAGTTTTAGATTCGGCGATAATGCTAAATGCTATGGCTAGTTATGATACTAAAGATTCAACATCTGAAAAAGTTGATGTTCCTGATTATAGGTCACAATTGGGTAAATCTATTAAAGGTATTAAGATCGGGTTGCCTAAGGAATATTTAGAAAACCTTAATGAAGATAGTTTAAGACTAGTAAATGAAGCTAAAACATGGCTGGAAGATGCCGGATGCGAATTAGTTGATGTATCTTTAAAAACGACATCTTACGCATTACCAGCATATTACATAATTGCTCCAGCAGAGGCGTCATCGAACTTGGCACGGTATGACGGAGTTAAGTATTCATACAGAAGTCCAAATTATAACAATCTTAATGAACTTTATGTAAATTCCAGGTCTGAAGGATTTGGTGAAGAAGTTAAGCGAAGAATACTTACTGGAACATATGTATTGTCTGCTGGTTATTATGACGCATATTACACAAAAGCTTTGGAAATACAAAAGATGATTAAAGCTGATTTTGAAAATAATGCCTTTAGCAAAGTTGACGTATTGCTTACCCCAACAACACCATCAACTGCATTTGGTATATCTGAAATAGATAATATGACCCCATTGGATATGTATTTAAATGATATTTTTACAGTCACTGTTAACATTGCAGGATTGCCAGCTATGTCAGTGCCATGTGGGTTATCTTCAAAAGATAAATTGCCTATAGGATTGCAATTAATTGCTAACAGGTTTAGAGAAGAAGACATATTCAAAGTTGCTTATGTAATGGAGCAATCTGCAAATTTCAGTACATTAAAAAAAGAAATTTTGATGAGACAATAAAAGGAGGCTAATATGGCAAATTTAATTAACGGTTGGGAAGTTGTAATTGGGTTGGAGGTTCATGCACAAATTGCAACCCAGTCAAAGTTGTTTAGTACCAGTCCGACTAAGTTTGGGGCAGACCCAAATGAAAATGTTAGTTTTTATGATGTTGCGATGCCTGGGATGTTACCAGTATTAAATGAACATGCAGTAGACCAAGCTATAAAAACAGGATTTGCAATTAATGGTACTGTTAATAAAATGTCACAGTTCGACCGTAAGAATTATTTCTATCCTGATTTACCGTCTGGGTATCAGATTAGTCAATTATTTCATCCAATAGTTTCTAATGGTTACATAGATATTCTTGATGAGAAAGGGAAAAATAAGCGTATTAACATCGAAAGAATACACATAGAACAGGATGCAGGGAAAAGTATACATGACTTAGATAAAGAACATTCATATATAGATCTAAACCGTGCAGGTATTCCATTAATGGAAATCGTATCAAAACCAGATATTAGGTCTTCATATGAGGCAATGCAGTACTTGAAAAAATTGAGAATGATATTACGATATGTTGGTTCATGTAATTGTAATATGGAGCAAGGTAATTTACGTGCTGATGCTAATGTATCAATTCATAGACCAGATACACCATTTGGAAATAGAGCTGAAATTAAAAATATTAATTCAATAAAGTTTTTGGGTGATGCAATAGATTATGAGGTACAACGTCAGATATATGAACTTGAAAGTGGGCGTACAGTCAGTCAGGAAACGAGGTTATTTGATGCACACACTGGACAGACGAGGACTATGCGGTCTAAAGAAGACGCTGCTGATTATAGGTATTTTCCAGACCCAGATTTAAAGCCACTCATTCTTACATCTGAACGAATTAGTAAAATAAAATCGGAACTCCCAGAGCTACCAGATACTAAAAAATCCCGGTTTATTGAAAAATATCATTTAACACCAACGGATGCCTCAATATTAGTTGAAGATAGAAACACCGCTGATGATTATGAAAAGGCTGTTCAAGCATCTAAATTCCCTGATAAATCGTCTAAATTAATTGCTAACTGGCTAATTGGAGAAGTATTTGCCATTCTTAACAAAGAAAATAAGGAAATTGCTAATTTAGCATTCCCAATTGAGTATATAGCTGAGTTAGTAGATTTAATCGCTGACCAAACGATTTCAGGCAAGATTGCCAAAACTGTATTTGCAAAAATGAATGAAACGGGAAAACATCCCCGTGAAATTGTTAATGAAGAAAATTTAGCACAAATTGTTGACAGGAATATAATTGCTGAGGCAACTCAGCGTGTACTTGATAACAATTTTGAACAATTTAATCAATATAAGTCCGGGAAAAAGCAACTTTTTGGCTTTTTTGTTGGACAAACTATGAAGGAGTTGCACGGTAAAGGAAATCCTGATATAATTCATTCTGTGTTGACAGAGTTATTAAATAAATAGTATTTGACCTAACGGAATATTCAATACGGTATTGTAGTAATTCCGTATTGAGCGTGTTTTCACCTGTTGATTAGAAAAAGGTAACAAGGAGCGTGTTCTTCCTTTTAGGGGTTTTTTCTCCTAAAATAATACGAATTGTTACAAAAGTTCTTTTCAATTAGGTCGTCGTGAACTCAAATAATAACTATGGTTTAATGGAAGGAATTAAAAATGGATAGTATGAAGTCAGTTGTAAAGTCTGAAGTTACTCATGGCAAGATTCCAGTTGATAGCATTGACCTCCAGATGATAGCACTTTTGCAGAAGAACGGTCGTATGACTAATGTTGAATTAGCGGAAAGAGTTGGTCTATCGCCTCCTCCATGTTTAAGACGATTGAGGTTTTTAGAAGAAGAAAAAGTTATTATGGGCTATGAAGCCAAGGTTAACCATCGAAAATTAGGGTATGAAGTTCAAGCAATTATAATAGTTCGTTTTGAGTCTTCAAAGTCTAAAGTAATGTCTAAATTTGAAACAGTAATAGCACAGCTACCTGAGGTTATTAAAATAAAGCGAACTTTGGGGCGTTCGGAGTTAATCATTTCAATTGTATCTAAAGACTTGGAAAGTTATGGAGAATTTATAAAGGACTATATTCAGAATAGCAATGATATTTCATCTTTTGATACCTATATCTTAGAATCCCAAAAATAGTTTCATTACTATCACACTATTGGACAACCGGTAGCTTCAATGTATATTCTTGAACCGTACCGTTTGTCTTATTTCGTTTTCTAAATATTAGGGTCTTAGTTGTTATCTGCTATCCAGTCCGATAATGCTTGAAAAGAAGCAAAACCACTTCGCGAAGCGACTTCTTGATGGTTTTTAAACAAAACTAACGTCGGTACTACCTGAATATCATATCGCGATGACAGATCTGGGAACTCGTCAACGTTAATACTTACTATAGTTAAGTGTGGGGTACTTTCCTCAAGTTGATTAATTACAGGCATCAACATACGACAAGAGCCACACCATGTAGCCCAAAAGTCAAATAAAACGAAATCTTTCTCAGCTATCAACTTATCAATTTCATCAAATGATTTAACCTCGATCATACATTTTCCTTTACTCTGATTTTAAACGGTCTATTTCACGTTTAATAATATCTTCTACCATCCTATTTAGATTAGCATTCATCCACTTTTGAAGATAGTTCTCAATAACTGTGCGAAAAAATTGTTCAACAGACATGTCAAGATTCAATTCAGAATTTCGTTTATGTTTACCATATGTTTTTAGTGCTTCAGCTAACTTATTAAACGGACTAGAAATGTTTTTATGTAACTCATTATCCGACGAGTTTTTAATGTCACCTTCACTATCATTGAACAAATTATCAAAATGGTCTTGAGTATTGTCAACATTTGCAGAAGTTGGCACACGGTCAGATGTATCTGCAACGTCTTCTTGTTCTAAAGTAATTACATTATCCTCAAGTCCCATAGAGGGATTACTATTTGAACCTTCGTGTGGGGCAGGATAATCCGTTGCATGAGGATTTTGTTTACTATTATCCTCTTCTGCAACATATTTGCGAATGGAAGATAATATATCCTCCATTGACATTTCTTCATCTTTAAAATTAGCCATAAGCATTAATTACAATCCAACTACTTACTAATATACTCATTTTCATTCTTTAATTTCTGACGTCTTTTATTCCAATCGTCCGCACGAGATAGCATACTACGCTGTTGGTGTTTGAATTCTTTAAGATAATCGAAGTTATTTCCCGATAATTTCAAATACTTCGGATTAAGACGACCTAACAAACCTAACAATTTACACTGGTTTATTAACTTATCACGAATTGCTTCTACTGTCAGTTTTTGAGCTTCAAGTAGTTTTTGTTGTTCTTCCAAGACATCTTTCATAATTTTTACACCTGCTTGATGCTCTTCTTGTGTTGCTTGTAATGACAGAGAACGAGCTTTTATTGCTTTTTCTCCAGATATAATATTTTCGTTTGATGCCTCTATCATTTCAAGAGCTTGTTTTATTTCTGTCTTAATTTCTAAATTAATACGTTCTCTAGCAACACGAGCCTTAGTTAATTCTTCTCCAGCTTGCCGTTTTTTTGCCAACCCGCTACCACCACTATAAAGGGGAATGGTAGCATTTACACCAATGATTGGAGTACCGCGATTTATTGCTGTTGTACTGTGTTTGGCTAGCCCCTCTTTCACAATTCCTGTAGTCCCATTTATTTCTTCTATAAGAACGTTACTTTCTACATCTATCGATGGATAAAAGCCACCAGTAGGTTCTTTTGTTTTAGCAACTGATGCCAAATATTCAGCATGTGTTGCAATCATTTTAGGATTATATTTTTGAGCGATTTCTAATGCTTCATTTTCCGATATTTTAAAGCTAAAAATTTCTTTAGGTCTTTTTAACTTTCCCGAAACAACCATACCTGTTATTTCTTCAAGTTTTGCAATATCCGACTGTAATTGAGCCTCAGCAACTGATAGTTTGGCTTCTGCTTCAGCGTATGCAGCATGTGCTTGTACCACATCTACCTCTTTTGTAGCTCCACCAGCAAGCATTTGGGTAGCAACATTTATACTCTCTTTGCGGGCTTTCATAAATGATTTAATATCTTCAATTTCTTCTTGTTTTGCTACAATATTAAAGTACAACTCTACAACTTGCAGTAATATATCTTGCACAAGGCTATCATGTCCTTTCCATTTAGCCTCAATTTTTTTGTCTATACTTTCTAATTTTGCGAGATCTGCTCTTCCTCTATAAATATTCCACTTTGCACGTAAAGCAGTACGGTATGTAGTATCCGCATTTACGTGTACATCCTTAGGTTTATCACCTGTCCAATATCTGTACGGAGTAGTAGATACGCCTGATACTGATTCTATAACTGGCTTAAATGCTGATTTTTGAATATTGTGTTCTTCATTTGCACCTAACACATCATGTTGGCTTTCCAAAATTTTTTTATTATTTTTTAACGCTCCTTCCATGAATGCAATTAACTGGGGTGGAAAATTAGCTTTATGTCTTTCTGAAATATAAGTATCTTCGTTACTTTGTGCTAATTTTTTATCTGGTTTAGTTTGTTTTTCTCTTTCATTTAATGTAACTACCTGAGCTTTTTTGTTATTAGTGCTTTTAGTAGATGAACATCCCACAGTGAACAACATTACTGAAAGCATTAACGGAAAAAGAGCAATTTTGTTCATAATGAATAAATATATAGCTTCTTTTGACGTACTCAGGATAGCATGTCGTTAGAATTTTTGTACTATCAATTATGGCTATTAAACTCAGACTTGTTGGTGCTTTTTGCCTTTTATTAGCAATAACTGGTATACTGTAAGCGTCACGCGGATGTGGTGAAATGGTAGACACGCAAGGTTTAGGACCTTGTGAGAAATCGTGTGGGTTCAAGTCCCTCCATCCGCACCAGTTTTATCTTTGATTAAAAATTTACCTCATAATATAGTTGCGAAACACTGACATGAAGATCATGCTTATAACAGTTATTACTCTTTTCCCATCTGCATTTCCTGGGATATTAGCTTATAGCATTCCAGGCAAACAACTTGGTAAATTATGGGATTTAAAAACTATTAATATTCGAGATTATTCAGATAATAAGTGGCAAAGAGTTGATGATACCCCATATGGAGGTGGTGCTGGAATGGTTATAAAACCTAACATAATTCATGATGCATTAACTTCTGCACTTAATAATTATCCTGGCAAGCCACCTGCAATTACTTACATGACACCAAGGGGGCAACTGTTTAATAATGTCGTGGCACGCAAGCTTGCCAAAAACGATGGACTAATAATACTTTGTGGACGATATGAAGGTATAGATCAGCGAGTAATTGATTACTGGAAAATACATCATAACATGGAAGAAATTAGTATAGGTGATTATGTATTATTTGGGGGAGAAGTAGCATCAATGGTTGTAATAGAAAGCGTACTGAGATTTGTTCCAAACATGATGCATAACCACACCTCACCTGAAAACGAGAGTTTTGAAGTTAGGGATATTAATGGTACTCAAGTTGATTTATTGGAGTATCCGCAGTACACTAAACCTGCAATCTGGCATGATTATAGTGTACCTTCTGTGTTGTTATCTGGCAACCATTTAGAGATTGCAAAATGGCAGATAGAGCAATCCACACAGATTACAAAAACTGTACGTCCCGACTTGTGGAATTCGTATAACTGTAAAAAACGGTACGAACAATAATCTAATTTCGGAGATAGAACATGAATATCTTACAACAAGTCGAAAAAGAACAAGTTGAAAAGTTAGTTGCTAAAAACCCAGTTCCTGACTTTAGAGCGGGTGATACTGTATGTGTATCAGTGAAAATTGTCGAAAATAATAAGGAACGCCGACAATCATTTGAAGGTGTAGTAATTGCACGTAGAAATCGTTCAATTGGCTCGTCATTTAAAGTACGTAAAATATCAAATGGAGAAGGTGTAGAGCGACTGTTTCATTTATATTCCCCAAATATCGAGATAAAAGTTTTGAAACATGGTAAAGTTCGTCGAGCCAAGTTGTACTATTTACGTGGTCGTACAGGTAAGGCAGCAAGAATTGCCGAGAGACAGCGTAAAGTTGAAAATGAACCTCAAACTATTGTACAATAAAAGTAGTTCGTGAAGAACTACTTTATTACCGGCGGGGTCGCAAGACCTCGCTAAATTTTCTTTGGGAGATAGTTTAACGGTAGAACTGTCGACTCTGGATCGACCAATCCTGGTTCGAAACCAGGTCTCCCAGCCACTGTTTATATTTATTCAACATAGATGAACCTACATGTTGAATTTTTTGTATTCGTAGTAAGTCTCGAGCCAATTGGGATTATTGCATGTGAAATATGTTTCAATCACTTCATTATACAATTTCTCGTCGATTTCAGATAGTTCATCTCCGTTGAGTAAGACAAATACATTGAACAAACCATTAACCCAGGCATCGTCATAACATAGACCCGCATCTGCATTTATAGATTTAATTACATAATTAACTGCTTGTATGAAAAGCACCTTACCACAGGCAATCCAATTGTTGACTACGTTTTTCAAAGCATTTTCTTTGTTTTGTTTAGATTGCAAACTGTTGTCAACTCCGGCTTTGACAACTGCCATAATAGGTTCTTTCAGCTTATATACTTCTAATAATTCAAGCTCATCAAGATGACCGAGATTTTTAGATAACAATAATAACGTAAATAACGTAGCATAGGCTCTGGCAACTACATCCTTGTATTTTTCATTGTTTACGAAAATACTATTTATTTTTATTGTGTTCATAGCCAACAATATTAGCTTCGATTTATTATACGTAGTATTTCTGATTGTTTCACTTAATCGATACAATATATCTGCCTTATACGGCTGGCTTAAAAAACTATCTGCCATGAACTCTATATCTTTTCTTAGTCGCAACAGATCATTGCTGGAAGTCCTCATAGTTCTATCAATGCGTTCACATGACGCATTATCTATTGCTGGATTCACTGCAGATGTAGCTAACACTCTAGGTGTTGCCTCTAAAATAAAAATTAGTGGAAGAAGAATTTTCTTAAACATACTGACACTCCTGTTAATTAAGTGACAAACTGACACAGGGGAATTGTATCATAAAATTTTGAACAATTAACAATTTTGATAAAAAATATATAAAATTAAAGCCTATTTCTGTTTAGACTGAAAAAATCTTTGTAAAGATCCTTAACTACAGGAACAATCATATCCTTAGTAAAGTCATTCATCGTATAAAGAGCTGGGGACTGAGCCACTAACCAACGAACAGTTTTTATTACACTTTTTGCAAAAATCTCTTTTGAAAATGCCTTATGTGAAACTGTAATTTCTTCATTATCACTTACAAAACTAACCTCATGTTCGCCTACAACTTTGCCACATCTGCGAACACAAAAACCGATATCACCTTGTTTTCGTTGTTGGACAATTCCATGTCGGTCAAATACAGCTACATCACTCAGGTGTACACCACGACTTTTTGCGACACTATTCCCTAACATCAATGCTGTACCAGAAGGAGCATCTTTTTTCAATCTATGATGTGTTTCCGAAACTTCAACATCAAAGGTATCATCTAGTAATTTTCCTATAGCATAAACTGCCATATTGACAATTGATATAAGAAAACTCATATTAGGAGAATAAAAAACAGGAGTGTTCCTGCTACAAGCTTTCATCAAGTCAATACATTCATCTGATAAACCCGTAGTGCCAATAATAACCGGAACTATACTTTCACTTTGTAATGCGTACTCTAACATTGATTGAGTTGCTAATGGACAGGAAAAATCGATAATTGTATCCGTGTCGTCGAACAACTCTGATATTGAATTTTTACTTGAAACCTTCCCAGAAATCTCCAGACCCTCCTGGAGGGCAGTTTTGATTATCAAACCGCCCATTGAGCCAGTTGCCCCTAAAACCGAAATTTTCATTCGTTTTTAATTTTTTTAAAAATCTATATGCTTAAAACGGCACATCATCAAAATCATCTTTATCATCAGGTAATGGCATATCCGACGTATCAGATTTATTTGAACTATTTAATGCACTAACTTCCCGCCGTGGGTCTAATAAAATTAAGTCACCACGGTATTTCCCAATTACAACTTCCGTAACGTAACGTTCATTACCTGATTTATCAATCCATGACCGAGTTTGAAGCTGACCTTCAATGTACAATTTCGAACCCTTGCGAACGTATTTCTCGACTAATTCAGCTAATTTTTCATTAAAAATGACTATCCTATGCCATTCAGGATGGTCTTCCCGTTCACCAGTAGTTTTATTCTTGCGGGTTTCAGTCGTTGCCACCGTAAAAGAGGCTACTTTCGTTTCACTACCAGGAATTATTCTTACCTCAGGATCTTTTCCCAAATTTCCTATTAATGTAACTTTATTTAAAGAACCTGCCATACTATTAATGTCCTTTAACAAACCTTTGTTATCAAACCTCCTTGATTGTAACACACAATTGTTCAGCAAGCCGATAATAGTCCTTCCAAATCATAATATTTTCGGATATCAGGCTTAAAAATATGAATTTCTATTCCCATTGCTTCAACTAAAATCCAACCACTTTTTGCATTGCCTGCTATATTTGGTATTACTTGTTTGTTTTTGAAAAAACTATACAAATAATCTGCGACTGACTGTGCGTGTCGAGATGATGTACCACTTCCAATTAAACAAACATCGGACATTTTATTACTATTATTTGATAAATCAAACTCTTTTATATCTTCAACTTTTTTATCCGTTAATAATGTCTTAATTTCAGCCCAGATTTTCCTAAGTTCATTTGTACTAAATTTATTTGTTTCCATTACCAGCTCCTGCAATGAATTTATCAACTAGTTTTTCTAAGTTCAGTGATGATTTAGTATCTTCAACTTCATCCCCCTGTTTTAATAAATCTTTAGAATATCCCACAGATATAGCAACGAACTTATTACCCATAATTCCATCTGTACTAATTGCTATAGCACTGTCAGAAGGGATTTTATATTTATTTTGAATTAAAAGTTCCACATTAGCCGAATAATCTTGTTCAAGAGTAAGTTTTTTGACTATACCAACTTTTATACCATTAATTTTCACATCAGAACCTGAAGTCAGTCCTGAAACGTCTTCGAAACGAGCAGTTAATACGTAACCATCTTTTATTTTTTCACCACTTGTTTCATATGCCATATATATAAAAAATCCTGATACAAGGAGAACTCCTGCTCCAATTACCGCCTCTAAGAAATTACCTTTCATTTTATACTCGCATTTCTTTATATTATCTTATTTTAATTTTACCATATCCCATTGACAGTCCCCATCAGGAGTTTTTTTATCTATCCTTTGTTGAAAGAGCATAAGGAGTAAAGTATGTCAGTGGTAAATTATTTATCTGTTAGTCATATGACTTTATAAATCTCTCATAATAGAACATATATTGTTGCACAATACCCAGCCAGTTATAGTATTTATCAATGGGAAATAAACCGTTGTAATGCTTTTCAATAATTCTTTTAATCCAGACGTCTTTAGGAAAAGCATTCATATGATGTAACCCAAATAGGGCTATGCAGTTTGCAACTTTATCACCGACACCATTGAGGATTTTTAAATAAGTAATAGCAGACTTATAATCCATTGTTTTTAGTTTATCCAAATTAAATGTGCCATCATATATTTTTTGAACAGCTTCATACAAATACTTAGCTCTATATCCAGTACCAAATGATTGCCAATCATCAATTGATAAATTAGCTAAGGTATTAATATTAGGAAAATATAGAGTACATATTAAATTAACGGTTTTTGTAATTCTGGGAATGTTATTGTTCTGACTAATAATATAAACAATAATAGTTTCTAATAAATCCTGTCGTAAAATTCTTAAACCCAAACCAAATTTAACTGCCTTTTGTAAATATGTATCATTTGAATTTAATATTAAATGCTTAATTGTCGAATAATCTGTATTTAGGTCAAAATAGCTGTACCATATTTTTTGCCACTCTTCCTCATTACAGTCAACGTTACAAAGCTCAGCAGATACCTGAGTCATTTCAAGATGGTATTCTTTATGGTAAACTTTCCACTGATTATTGCTATTTTTTGAAATTCTGAAGCATTGACCAGAATTTGCTATCTGTGCAATTGAAAAATCGTGTAATACTACATCCATATGAAATAAGCATATAAATACCACACTAACAAAAATATTATGGACATAGAAATGCCACACTTTAACCACTTCTGAAGAGAAATATAACCAGTAGACGCCATAGTGAGAGAAGTTGGGCAGACGTATGTTGCCAAAAAATCAGATGCAGAACTAAATGAAGCTAACGTAATTGCCAACATCATCGGATTAATACCAATTGTAATCCCAGTAGTAAAAAACGGAGCATACAATGCAACTATTTTGGCACTTTCTCCAGTAAAAAAGAATTGAGCAAAAAAATAAATAGTTGTAAGTAGTATAAATGACGTATTAACTGATAATCCTGTTAAGCGATTAGATATAAAACTATTAAACCAATCTATAACGCCTGTAGAGACTAAGCAATTTACTAGTGAAATTAGTATTCCTAAAAGCATCATTGAATTAAAAGCATTATAATTAGATAATACAGTTTTCATATTTAAAATACCAAGAAATACTAGTGTGCAAAGACCTAATAACGTAGTAGTTAATACTGGAATATGAATGTATTCAGCTAAAATCCAAAGAATTAACATACAGCCGAAGATAGATAATATTATTTTTTCTTTATTTGAAATTATTCCTAATTGTTCATAATTCTCTTTTGCTTGTTGTTGCAGTTTACCAAGTGTTCCAACTTTGAGACCACATAAATATTTGAGTACTATTGGTATCAACAACAATATTATTGAATATGGAATGACCATATACTTAAACCATGAAAACCACGTAAACTTAATTCCAGCTGAAGACGTTATTTCCGGTATTAAGGCATTTGAAATCATTGCTGTATAGAATAGTCCGCTACTTATTGTATTGCAAAATGAATAAAAGATTGATAAGTATCGTCCTATTGCTTTTTCTGAAACACCAGGTACATTACTAGATATATATTTTGATAGTGATGTTGCTAATGGAAGCCCTATACTGGCGGCACGAGCAGTATTGCTAGGTAACACGGGGGCGACTAACAGTTCAGTAAATGCTATACTGTATGATAGTCCCCAAACACTGTGACCGAATTTTTTCATAAAAAAATACGCAAGTCTCAATCCTAATGTTGTTGACGTAATAACAGATGATACTGATAGAACTGCAAATAATAGCCATGGCACTATGTTAGTGAAGCCCGAGAAACAACTGTTGGCACTGACAGTACCAGTAGCAGATGCAATAACTATCATTAGAAATAGCCATAATATCTGATGACAAACTTCAAAAATAATGCCGACCATTGCAGTTAAAAATATTACTACCATCCTCACGCCTTGTGGTGACAGAGTGGTATAGGAAGGCAAAATAAAACATGCAGTTATAGCTGTTAATAATATTAATGCTATTTTTTTATACTGAATGCCAGTAGTAGTAATGGTGCTTTTTATACAAGAAAACATGATAATACTTTATGGATGGTGCCGAAGATAGGACTTGAACCTACGACCTACTGATTACGAATCAGTTGCTCTACCAACTGAGCTACTTCGGCTTAGCAACATGATTATTGTAACACACGGTGACATGTTGGTAAAATTTGAAATAATAAATGGTTCTTTAAGATATTTCCACTCATAATAAGATATATTTAAATTGTTTAATATGACTACGTATGAGGTTGAGAATATGAAAAAAGTAAAATTAAAATTATTGTTAGGAATTTTCATAGCAGGTAGTATCAATACGGGCATTGCAATGGAATCGAAATCAGCACGGGATAATAAGGAATTAGTCCAACAGGAAAATAAAGAGCAAGAAGACCGAGTATATTTTAACTCTTCTTTATTGGAAATTATTCCGGCGATGAAAACTTTTGGATATGAAGCAGAATTAGTTAGTGTAGATGCGGAAGTTACAGATGACGATGGAGAGCCTATAATCAAAGATGGAAAGGTAATGACAGAACTAAAGTCAGCAATCAAATTTTCTAAAAATGGAGTACACATGGCAACCTTTCCCCTCGATAAGAGTGTGCCATCTGACCATAATTTATGGGAGTGGGCTGGATGTACAAACTACAAAAGCAAGGTTGTTTATACAGAAACCAGCTTACCCGAATCAGATACAGAAGAAGCATTAAGAAAAGAATTTTATATTACATTGTGTGGATTACATAATCATATGCGTAAAGACAATAAAGATAAAGTTTTAATGAACAAAACTCCCTTATTCACAACTTACAACAACGATTTAACCAAAGCTATTGAACTGATGCAACAACTGTTGAGTTATCCGGAGGGAAATATGTTAATATATTCCATATTTTTAAACCGTAGTCATTATAGCTACTCTATAATGAATGATTACTGCAATAAAGTCACAAAAAATATTGATGAAATATTTAAAGAATGTGCAATATCACCACTTTCTTATGACACATTTTTATATAGGTTTCTTGATCACTTTGATACTGTAATCGAGAGTGAAAATGACGATAGAGATATTGCACTATTGTTAACTTTCGATACAAAAAACAAGCAAGGTTACTGTAAAAGCAAAAACTCAATAAATATAAATGAAAAACAAAGCGAAAAATCAACAGGAAAATTTTATGAAGATAGCGATAATAGAATACAAACAAACAAACTTGATAATTTAGCTGTAACGTTATTTCACGAATTATGTCATTTTTTAAATAGTTCAGGAGAGAATTGGGTTCGTTATTCAGAAGAGTATCTAAATGGTAGGAATAAACAAGAATTTGACGTGATCGGCTCTGGTGAGTTAATAGTAAAATATTGGGAAGAATTATACGGTAAACGTGAAACGTACAGTAAAAACTTAATACATGTTCTATTCAATGACTTATTTAGGTATTACTCAAACAATTGCCTTATTGGAGATATTTGGGAAATATTAGCAACTAATTGGAATAATTTAGGTAAAAATTATTATGGCAATCACTTGTATGAAAATTTATTACAGTATCGTATTTTAAAAAAAATACGAGATAGTCACGCAGATTGGCATGAACACTATGAGACACAACGTTCTATTTTATCAAAGTCACTAAGTAACAACTACAACTATGACAGATTTTTAGAACAAAGAATTAAATTACAGTACGACAGATTTAAAGGAAATAACAAAAACACTAATCAAAGTAATAGATTTTTAAAATTTAATGAAAAAATATTGCCATTTGAGATAAAACAAAATGTATTAAAGATAAATGCCCCCGGTCATTCTTATTCAATTAAAAATCCGTTAGAAGAAGTAAGTGTTGCTTACATTGACAACCTTATAAAACATATTCCATATGATATGGAAGAAATTGTGATAAATGGTTTATTACATGCTCACAGTATGATTGATGAATTCTATAGTATAGTTAAGAAAAAATATAAAACAATATGCAAGAGGTCTGAACTTATAGATCTTATAGACATAGTATTAATTGAACATGTTAGTCTAATGCAGAAAATTGAAATGATTAATAAACAAATTGCGGAAATTGATGAAAAGAAAATAAAGGTTTTAAATGAAAAAGCAGAACATGAAAAACAAATTACTGAAGATTCTGAAAAATTAGAAAAGTTAAACGATGAATTAAACAAACTAGATGCAAGAAAGCGTTATGAAATAAATTCACGCTTTGACCTCCTAGCTGATGTTGCTAACGGGGCAAAACGCTATATAAATAAAATCAAAAGTGAAAACCATTATTCTATGAATATTCATCGCATACCTTATGAAAGTAAGTTAAAGTAAATATTAAGAGTATTGGGTTAACTTATGACAATTAGGGGAAATCTAATACACAAAATCTTTGTGCAATATATTAATGGAGTGTGGTACACTGCATCAGCAGGTGATTTGCCGTAATTGATATAAGTGTTTGAAGTTCCACGACAAGATAATTTAAGTGTTCAGATTAATTGTAAGGCAATTCATGATGTGACAATGGCACGAGCTGAAATTACAGAACAAGTACATGATCTGTTCAGTGCTAATATTTTTTTGCGAACTAATAAAGCCCAAAATTTATCTAACATACTAAATCAGACAGTTGTAATAACGATACAGGCACAAAACGAAGTATTACGTTATTTTCATGGCATTATTGATAATGCGTCAATTGAAGCTGTACCAAAAACTAATATTACGGAAAACCTGTTGTTCATACATATAATACCAACGATTGCACGTCTAAATTATTCCCGAAATTATCATATATGGCTTGAAAAATCAGCACGGGAAATTATTGAAGAAGTTTTGAAAAATAATAATATTTCAGATTACAAATTTGTTGCTTCTAAATACGACAACAAAAAACTAAACATGTGTGTGCAGTATGGCGAAAGCGACTTACATTTCATTTGTAGACTGTTAGAAGAAAATGGCATATATTACTATATACAGCACTCTGATAAGGCAGATACTTTCGTTATGTCCGATAGTAGTATTGCTGGCGATAAACTTTCCAATTCACTATCTATTATTAATACTCATTCTCAAGATTTGTACCCTCTTAACGGTTCTCAAAATGTCTCTATTGCACATTCGATAACTTTAAAAACTATACACCATAAGGCATACAATTATTCGAAAGCTAGTGTAATAGATGGATTATGCCAAAATTCGGAAGCACAGAGTTATGGCAGTAGCAACTACTACGACAATATTTACGATGAAAAGTCGGAAGGTGATAATTTATGCCAAATATTGCTAGAAGAAGCAAATGCGTCTGCAAATAAATTATCGGCTATTGCGTATTGTCCATCTTTATACCCAGGTGCAATTGTTACTCTCAATAATAAGGAGTATTTTATTTTATCTGTAAAGCATACTATTGACCAACTAGGCGATAATCCTGACGTACCTATGTACAAAAACTCTTTTGATGCTATTCCAAGAGATACAGTATTTAGACCAGCTAATATCCATAAAAAAGTGCGGATATGGGGCTGTCAGACTGCAACAGTTGTAGGAAATAAAAACGAAGAGGTCAATTGTGATGAAACGGGACGAGTACAAGTACATTTTCATTGGGCAGGAGATGCAGAGACTTCGTGCTGGGTTAGAGTGGGTTCATTGTGGGCAGGTACTAATTTTGGCTCATTAGTAATTCCTCGTGTAGGTATGGAAGTCATAGTATCATTTATAAATGGCGATCCAGATCAGCCATTGGTTACTGGTTGCGTTTATAATGGAACACACATTCCTCCTGAAAAGTATCCAGATAAGAAAACAATATCGACATTTTATACCAACAGTGTTGGGGCAAATGGATTTAATGAATTGCGATTTAACGATGCTGGAAACAACGAAGAAATATATATACATGCCCAAAAACATTTAAATAAATTAGTGGAAGATAGCGTAACAGAAACGTTAAATGACGGGTCAAAAACAGTAGTTTTAGAAAGTAAAAAGGGCAAAGTTAAACATTCGTTACTTATAAAAAACGGAGATAAGGTTACTACAGTAAATGAGGGAGATAGTACCATTACTTTAAAACAGGGCAGGAGTACTATCACTTTAGAAGATGGAGATAGCGAAATTACGTTATCAGACGGAAATAGTACGATAACGCTTTCAAATGGTGATAGCGCAATTACACTTAAAAATGGCAATCAGAAAATTACACTTTCAAACGGTGATTTAACAATAAATGTTACAGGCAACACAACAATTAAAACTTCTAAAGATTTTAATATCAAGGCAGGAAGTAACATAAACATTGAAGCCGGAGGGAATATTAATGTAAAGACTACTACTGGCAAGTACTCCTTAAAAGCTCTAAATGTCAGTGTAAATGCTACAGCATCGTGCGATATTACTGGCATAGCTTCAATTAATTTGAAAGCTGGTGCATTCGAAGCGAATTCTACTATGGCAATGTCACTTAGCAGTTCAGCAATTATGAGCCTTAACGCAACGATGATTAAACTTAACTAGTATTTATACAACATGTAGCCAGGCAAGCACATGCAATACACGCGGTTTCTGTTCTTAAAATGTTGTTACCTAAGCTGATTGGTTCAGTTTTTTTCGCAAGCAGTAAGCGTTCAGCATCTGAAAATCCACCTTCCGAGCCAATAATAAAACCGACGTTATCAGAATGATGTCTATAGATGGCTTTACCAGAACGTTCAAGAGCAGATAACCATATGACATCAGGAGGTAATTTTTCAACAAATACTGGTAATAATACTGGCTCATGTATAACAGGAACATCAATGCGTTCAGACTGTTCTGACGCCTGAATTGCTATTGCCTGAAATTTACTAATATTTATATTTCTATATTGGGTGTATTCAGTAATTAATGGAAAAAATTCAGTTGTTCCAAGTTCAGTGCATTTTTCAACAATAAGTCTCATGTTGTCGGGTTTTATAATGCCAAATGCAATATACAATTTGGAAGCATAACTGCAAGTTCTAGTGCGTATAATGCGTTTTGCTACTACTTGTTTTTTAGTTATTGAAATTATTTCGCATTTCCATTCTCCATCATTTGGATTAAACGCAATAAAATTGCTCCCCGTTGTTAGTCTGAATACGTTGACAAGATGCCTGCTTTGAGCATCGCTAACGGTGAACTTTTCAGTTATTGGTTGTACATATAATCTCGGAATATGTCGATGCTTAGCAAACATAATGCCAATTCGTGATAATAACTGTAGAAATTATAACAATACGTCAAACGATGCATTGCCCACTGCAATTTGTAAAATTTTCGCAAATTGGTATAAAATAACTATAACCCATATTTTTTTGAAAGAAAATAACATGAATGCCAACAAAACATTGTTGACCATTGCCAGCTTAGCGCTAATAACAAATGCTACATCAATGGAGGATATTAACGCTCTTAAGGAAACTGGCGACATATCTAAAGGACAAATTTGTGAAGAAATAAAGTTAGGTGTAAACGGCACGCCAGTAGGTAAGTCAGAACAAAGTGTACACGATACATCGAAGAGACTTGATGAAACTAATGATGCCAGTAAGATCTACGGTGATTCTCATCTTGACGAAACAAATCTAAGTGTAAATAATACGTCGGGAGGCAAATTAGAACAGTCTATAAAAATTGATACGCATTTAGGTCAGAGCAGTATTACAAACTCTCATATGAAGGTTCATTTTGATACAAGGAAATGGACAGCGGATGTAACAGATCAGCATAAATCTAATAGTAAGTCATCAACTGATAAGCCATTATTTCCATCTTCAGTCAAATTTAGTCTCAACTTAACACAAATACCAGAAAAACCCACATTTTATAATTCCAAACTTAAACTTCAAAATAAAAATGTTATAAACGATATAGAACAACTTAAACAAAAGGACGCTCAAGTTAAAGATGGAGAAAAAATAATTATATCTATTGAAATACCTGAGTCATGTGTAAAATCTACAATAGAGTTGAACTGTATACAAAAAAAAATATTTGAAACCGCAGTAAAAACGCTCATTAATGACCTGCAACAAGCTAGAGACGCGAAAAACTTAATGAAAAATACTGTGAAAAAAGAAGTGTGGCTAAAACGTGATTGTAATGCACGTACAGTGTATCTCTTATGTGCAAACCAAAAGATAAATGATAAAGAGGGTTACTTAAAAGATGGGTACTTAATTGACACACTTAAATCATGTAGCGGAACAATATCTTATTCATATGCACTAAACTTGGGGTTGAGGAACGACAAATTGTTTAAAATTTGGAATGGGTTTGAAGCATACTATAATATTTTATATCCTGAAATTAGAAATGCAATAGCATGGGAGCTTCAAAAATCAGGGTTTCCTGTTTTTCTGAGCAAATATGTCTCACCAAATGGAAAAGTCTTATTTCAATACGGCTTTGCGTTAGCAGAAAACGTCAGATATAACTCCAATACTAATAAATCGGAGGATTTGGATAGCGATACCATTCCTGACTTATCTCATAAACAAATTGATGACTTAAAAGACCTGTTAAAAGAAAAGGGAATAAGAAGAAAGAGTGAAAATTCCTTTGTTGCAAAACTTTTCCTGGGAAACCTAAAATACTTGCCAAAATTCGAAAAACAATTTTTACCAATGGAAATTGAGGTTTTACAAAGAATTAGTAAAGATGCACCTGAATATTACAATCATTCATTAACTCTTTGGATATATAATCAACGCATGTATAACATTTGGCCTGGCTTTAGAATATTGCAAGAAGGGTTACAACAACCGGATAGTTACAAAACAACCGATCTTTGTGCCTCAAAGTTGTACGAAGGTGGATTTCATGTCTTTGTTGGCTACTATTACGATGAAGAATACCAACAATATTTCTTGGCTTTGAATTTTGCTTATGCTAATGAAACCGACATGCTAACAAAAAATGAAATCAAGGAAGATAAAAAGTAATATGTATTATAAAATATCATTTTTAATTTGTTCTATTTGCTGTCTGAATGCGTGTTTCGCAACAGACAAAAACAGTATACTGAATTATTTTAATCCGTCTGACAAAATGTCAGACTTTCGTACTTGTTTACAAATTAACCCAACCTGTACAGGACGCAAGGATAGCAGTTTGAATGTCGACAAACAATACGACGACGGATGGACGCGAAGTGGTAATTACATACCTAAGGACAAGTTTTTCTCCTATCATGGTACTGAGAAAAAACCGGGAACTCATATTACAAAGCAACAAAGTACTCTTGAGCAAAAACAAACTCTTGAGAATAATCGAAACAGCAAAACCAAAAATACAAGTATAATTGCCGGGTATTTTAATTTGTCGAATTGTTCCAACAACATGGAAGGTAAAAACTATAAACTTAAGCCTAAACCAAATAATAACGTACGTAATAGCAACACGGTTACTATCAACAATATTGATAATATCAACAGTATTGATAATATTAACTTTGTTAAAAATAATATCTATATTAATAACATAACTATCATAAACAACACTCCAGCAAAAAACGAGAAATCATCAGTTGAAACTAATACAATTTCTCACGAACAAGATAAACAAGTAGATAACTTAGAAAACACTATTGAAAAATATGACGAAGCCTATATTGAGGACTATATGGGAGACTATAATGAAGAACTAAGTGAATTTGCTCCCAATGGTGAAAACATTTTTCAGAGGTATTTCAGCCATATTAAATATAGATATAAAAGAAGAAAATATAGATATAAAGGAGTAACTAACCCAAAAAGGGGGCATATCGACAAACAAGACTATCGTCCATTAAACATGGGGTTGTATGATACCCAAACGGAGAACACGACAAATTATCTATACGTTGTTTTAAGTTTTTTCTATTCAAAGTATGAAAAAAAATCTCCACTGATTGGGTTCGCAAACATCATAAAGGATGAAGAAAGTAAAGAACTTGCATTAACTGATGATAAAAATATTGAATTAATTACGAATAGGTTTAATAGTACACTAAAAGAATTTGCACTATGGTTGGGGAAAAAAGCCAAATTTTGTGTAAGTTACCAAGAAATATTAAGCAATAATGTTAGGGATATCTTAACAACACAAAATATGAATAGTGAGTTACAAAAAATTGAAACAATATTAACAACAGCCAAATTTAAATATAAATGTGATTATACGACAAACTACAACCAGGAAGATTTAAACTCTACAAAAGATAACAGTAAAATTGTTTATGAATATAATGATGAAGAGTTTGAAATGGCGAAACAACCGGACACCAATAGCCCTTGGTATAATAAAAATCGTTATAGTAATAACTATCTGAAAAACAATAATTCTAGTTTCAATGATTATGATAATTGCACTCAGTATAATAGTTTATACAAAAGGAATAAATATAATAATAACTATCGCAACAATTATAATTGGAAAAATAGTAATGATAAATCAAAATATAATTACGAACCTAATAAATGGGGTAAGAAATACAAAAAGTGTAAAAAATAAGAAATAATATTATCTTTTCAGAATAGTTTTTGGATAGATGCGTATACAGCATCTTCCAATTTTACTTAAAGAAAAGAAAGGAAAAACATGCAATAACAAAGTAATGTTATAAATGGTGCATTACTTTGCCTTTATATGTCAGCAGAGTGGATTTTATGATTTCATCATCGACGTCTTCCAAATTTTCTAGCGAAAATTGTTCTAAATATTTAATAAAGTTGTACGCATTTTTTGCATATAGAATTGATGCCGATTTAGGAATATTATTTAATATATTGTCATACTTTAGTATTCGTGTCTCTCCATTTTGTAATGCATTATAATATTCACAATTTCCACCATGTTTGGTAGTAATATCTATCACAATTGCATCTTTCTTCATTATAGATAAAAGTTCCTTTGTAAGAATTATTGGGGCAGACTTACCAGGGATTTGAGCAGTTGTGATAACTATATCGATAGATGGCAGTATTTCTGCTAATGCTCGTTGCTGTGCTGTACATGTAGTTTCATCAACCGTTGTTGCGTATACGCCCGTTTGTTGTTCTAGTTCAATGTTTACAAATTTTGCTCCCAAACTTTCGACTTGTTCTTTTGTAGCTGAGCGAACATCAAATGCATACACATTTGCTCCAAGTCTTTTTGCTGTAGCTATAGCCTGCAATCCAGCAACGCCTGCTCCTATAACTAAAACTTTAGTTGCAGATAATGTTCCAGCTGTAGTAATCATAAGTGGCATAGAACGATTTAAATAAAATGCTCCTTCGATTACTGCTCTATAACCTGCAAGATTAGCTTGTGATGACAATACATCCATGTATTGAGCTTTAGTAGAGCGAACTATACGGTCTAAAGCAAATGCTGTTACTTGTTTTTTAGCAAGAGCCTTTACGGAAGGAATATTCCAATGCGGGTCTAATGACCCTATAACAATGGCATCAGCTTTAAGCTGTTCAATAAAATCTATTGGTAATGGTTCAGTTGTTAATATAATATCCGCGTCCGCAGGTTTCATATTATTGAAAATTGTAAACTCATTGCTTGACCATCCAATGGAATCCAGTGATGCACGTTGTACATATAGTTCAAATTGGTCATATTTTGAACAAACATCCTTTGATAAAGGTAAGACTTTAGAAGCACTGGTAAATATAAATAGTTTTTTCATACTTTTTAAATAACTGCTTTATAAATAAATTGTAACAAAATTGTTTGAAACGTAGGAATTATTATGTTGTTGGCAAAAGCATTCGTTAGTTTCAGCTTGATGAAATGAAAAATTTTTGTACTGATGCTTGCACTTTTGTTCATACTGTGATCTAATGATGGTAGGTGGTAAAGTAGTTAACTAAAGATTTTTGGAAAGGAAAAGATTATGAAAGCATTTAAAATCATTATGCTGAGTTTATTTGGAATGGGCATCATAAGCATAAACAACGAGGGATATTGTTCTTCGGACAATTCAATCAGAATTCAATCTGAAAACAGAATTCAATTAGCAAACAAATCTCAACAAGAAAACAACCATCAACTAGTACAAGAAGAGATTCCTAATATTGACAATCCGCAAAACCCGATTACAATAAACCTACCGGAAATAAGAAACCCAAGCATAAAAGAGTTGAAAGAAATAGTAAAAATCAATAAAGAAGGTGCGGGTGCTGGGGAAATAGAAGATGATTTTTTAAAGGGCGAACTATCATTCCCTGGTCTTGATAATAGAGTCGTTGATACTATAACTCAGGCTTCCAAAATATTAGTGCAACAGGAAAAAGTTGATGAAAACAGTGAAGAACACAAGTTGGCAAAAACGTTAATTGCAGAACTAGAAAAGACATTGGAAACCGATAAAAATATCGCGAGCCATCCAAATAAAGATGCAATAATAAAGGAAATCCTTTGTCTTATGATGTACAAACACGCAAAAGAGATTGTAAACGCCAATACAAACGAAGAATTAAACCAGCAAGTTAACAATATAGAAATATCCGGCAGTGACCTTAACAAAGAAAATAAAAACGAAATAGTTTTTGAAGATAATGTCAGTGAAGGAGACGACTAGAGCGAAAATGAAATACTCAACGGCAAAGGAAACAAAATATCGTAGTAGTGGAAAAAAGTGTGAATTTATGAACCGATAATGGAAACGATTTAATAGTCGTTTGCGTAACGGATAATCATCACCACAGATGTTCGCTCAGTTATCCGGTGCTTATTTTCCCCGATGTCTGTTATACTTGAAGTGTTTTACAGATATCGTGGGTTTGTTTCAAATTATAACAACGCAGTTTGATTTCTTAGAATTTTCAATCTTCCCTTTTTTCTTTTTTATAATTTTTCTTATAACAAATATCTTATAATACGCTCACTTCATTTAGATTGGGTTATTTTTTTTGTATACTGAAGGAGAATACGAAACTTTTTACGAATTATGAAGATCTTAGGAATAGAAACAAGTTGCGACGATACTTCTGTCGCGATTATCGATCCACTAGATAAAAGTCTGTCGCATAGAATACGGGCAAACATAACTCAATCTCAGATATTTGTACATAAAAAATATGGAGGGGTAGTACCAGAATATGCTGCTAGAAACCATATGTCTTCTTTAGAAGATTGCGTCATCGAGGCGTTAGAACAAGCCGGTGTAGGATTAGATGAAATTGGCGTTATTGCAGTAACCGCAGGTCCTGGCTTAGTAGGGGGATTATTGGTAGGTACAGTGTTTGCAAAAACGCTAGCAATGGCGTTGAACAAACCATTTATGGCAATAAATCATCTTGAGGGACATATGTTAACAGTGAGGTTATGTTACGATGTGCCTTTTCCGTTTTTGTTATGTCTTGCATCAGGTGGACACTTTATATTTGCAGAAATTGTCGAAGTTGGAAAATACAGAATATTGGGTGAAACGTTAGATGATGCAGCTGGTGAATGCTTAGATAAGGTGGCAAAATTGTTGGGGTTAGAATACCCAGGTGGACCTAATATCGAAAAACTAGCTCAACACGGAAATCCCCAGCGATTTAAATTCCCTGCCCCTATGCTTAAACATAATGGTTGCAATGTGTCCTTTTCAGGATTAAAAACTGCTGCTAGAAATTTAATACAAACTAACAACTATGTTGATAAGTCTGATATCGCAGCTTCTTTCCAAATGTCAGTTATGAGTTTTATTGTTAGGCAGGCACGCAAAGCAATTGACATGTGTAATCTGGATATTAGTAGTATCGTCCTAGCTGGAGGCGTTGCAGCAAATAAATTATTGCGTAGTATGTTTGAAGGACTAGCATCTAATAAAGGATTACGATTTTATGCACCACCTTTAAATTTATGTTCAGACAATGCAGCTATGATTGCGTGGGCAGCTTTTGAACGAATAAATGCTGGGTATCCATATTCTCCCATTACGGCTTCCACTAATCCACGTTGGGCATTAGCCTAAACAATTAGGCATTATGTTTTTTGCGAAAGACACCGGTTAATCTATCGAATATTATTGCTATTGCACCGTTTCCCGAAACGTTACAAACTGTAATAATTGGGTCAAATAATAAATATAAAGCTGTTACTATTGCCAACATATCGCTAGACATACTGAGATAGGTTTGCATAACAGGAAACATAACTAGTACGCCACCGCCCGGGACAGCAGCAACAGAAAACTTAGCTAATATAAAATGTATGGCAAAAGGAAGGTACATTGTTAAACTCGGAAAGTCCATGCCAAAAGACGTCATAACTGTAATGGCTAATAATGGGATAAAAAAGCAATCTCCAACAAGATGTATATTTATAACTGACGGTAATATGATATTTGCATTTTCCGGGTTTTTAACATTTTGAACAGAGGCTTTAATTGCTAAAGGTAAAGCTGCGACACTTGACATTGAGCCAAAGGCCGTTACGATTGCTGGTATAAGGTTTCTTATATAGTTGCTGACAACTGAAAAGTTAAACTTGGCAAGTAAACAAAATTGTAATAATACGTACCCATACGCAGTAATAATAAAGGTAAGTAAAACAGGCGCGTAATTTGTACAAATCGCCTTTAGTGTTCCGTCATATTGTAGTTTCAATGCTGTACCAGCTATAAATATAGGCATAATTGGAATTAGCACTTTAAAAAAGTAGTTTGTAAATTTTGAGAAAATTGCACAAATTCGTTCCGTGTTTTTAATATGACCTATGCCAAATATTAGTCCCGATAACATACCAAAAAATAAAGCAAAGTTATTTGAAACTAACTGTGGTAAATGAAGTTCAAATGCAGGCTGTAGTCCCGCATCTACATCAGACAAGCTTAATTTTCCTAAAATACCAAACTTCACAACAGCTCCAGATAGCCCGTAAGACAGCATAGTATTAATGAAATTTGATACACACACAAGCGGTATTATTAATGCAATATATTTTAATGCTTGAGAACCTAATTTCGCAATTGAATTATTAATTAAGCAAAAGATCACAAATGGTAAACAGAAGACTAAAACGTCTTTAATCAAAAGACTTATTCCATAAGCTACCTGTTTAGTTGTTAAGGTCAAGTATGGCTCAATTAATAGTGTAGTTACCAAAATGACTAAAAATATAAGTGAATTTGAATAATTTTTTAAAAATGAATTTTTCTTTTCCATAGTTTACCTCAATACTAAAATAGGCAACCTGTAATGAGGTCGCCTGAATAACTTCTGTTTTATGAAAAAACAATAAAATTAACGTTTTCCATATTGGAAACGACGTCGCGACTTGTAGTGACCATACATTTTTCGTTCTACAACACGGGAATCTCGAGTTAAATATCCACCTTTTCTTAGAACTGTGTGAAGTTCAGGTTCATAATTATCAAGTGCCTTACTAATTCCGTGTCGGACAGCTCCGGCTTGCCCACTTAATCCACCACCTTTGACGGTACACCAAACATCATACTGATCGACTCTTGCAGTAGCTACAAATGGTTGATTAATACGCATGCGTGACGCCTCACGCTTAAAGTACAGAGGAAGATCTATTCCGTTAACTGTCATTTTCCCACTACCTGGTTTAATCCATACGCGAGCAACAGCATTTTTACGTTTGCCAGTTGCGTAAGACCGCCCTTTAATATCCAATACCCGTTCCTTCTTATTTTCTGTTTTACTAATATTTTGGTTTTCAGTATTATTCATAATTAATTCCTCTTTCTGATTTTATTATTCATACTAGTGACATCCAAAATTTCAGGTTTCTGAGCAACATGTGGATGCTCAGATCCTTTATATACCTTTAATTTTGACATTATTTGGCGTTGCAAAGGACCGCGGTTCATCATTCGTCGAACAGCATTTGTGACCATTCGGTCTAACCTTTTTTCAGACATCAATTCCTGCATATTGCGGTATTTAATACCGCCTGGATATCCAGTATGCCAATAATATTTTTTATCAGTAAGTTTTTTACCGGTCAAAGCAACTTTATCAGCATTTACAACAATTACATGATCACCACAATCGACATGTGGAGTAAAAAACGCTTTATTCTTTCCACGCAAAATGTTAGCAATCACCACTGCCATACGACCTAAAACCAAACCCTCTGCATCGATTAAATACCATTTACGATTTATATCTGCAGGCTTAACAAAGGATGTTGCACTCATTATCATATTTCCTAGTTTCAACTCCGTTTCAGAGTAACATATAAAACAAAATTAGGTCAACTTAGCATAACAATAGCCACTCTAAGTCGCTCCGTTATAATTCCCGGATTCACATATGCCAGTGTTCATTACGCCAAAACAACATGATTCGGTATGTTAAACACAGTTGGATTAATAAAATTTTAGATAATACAGCCGGTAAACTTTGACAGTTGCAGATAAAAACAAACTACGATATAATATCCGCAGTGGTGGAATTACAATTTATGGAATATGAAAAAATTAAGACTTTTAAATGGATTGATTTTCGGCATTTTATCTCTTAATGATATCGGATTCGCTCATCAACAAACCAATCCTAGCATTTACAAAGCTGTAGAGAATAAAGGTAACCCGGTAGCATTTAATCCCAATCTAGAGCTTTACAATAATAAAACACCCTTCGTAGATTATGAGTACTTCCCCAAAATAACAGGTGAAACGGCTGATCTACATAACAAAGAATACGAATTCTTTAGGGACAATGACGGAACAACAGGTGAGGAATTAGAGCATACGGTCAAAAACACCAAGAAATCGGGTAGAAATACAAAAGAAACAAAACTTGACGATGATTTAAAAAACGTGTACCGGAAAAAAATGCAAGTTATCCGTTGTGCCAAAATTGACTATTCTAAAATAGAAGATGCAGACATGGATACGGTGGCAAAAAACGCTGTAAAAGCACGTATTACTGCTTATCTTCGCATGCAGATGGCAACATTTATTAATGCGCATCCAAACTCGTGGATAAATAAAAAAGATGAAAACGGAGAATTGAGATGGAAAGACTCAATAGAAAATCTTGCAATTTTAGCCACTGACGTAATACTCAACGACGGCCAACAGTGCCAAATTAATGAAGATTACTATCATAACGCTGGCGTTAGAAATGCTCTAGGCGTACAATTAGTTCTAAGGCAACTGTTTGCCCTTATCCAAGAAAACTATTCTAAATGTTATGCGAAAATTAGGGACAAGTTTAAAACTACTAATAGACATATCGTTGGAGAACAAGATATTCCCGAAAAAGAGGGCGGTGGTGATAGCTTTTTGAATTTATATTACCTAAACAAGTGGCTATGGCTAGATGAAAAAAGTTATGAAAAATATTTTGCCTTGGATAATAGTCTTGATGAAAAAACCCTTACTAATGCATATGAACACGCCGAGTGTGATAGTGTTATAGCCTCCCCGTTAGTATATTGCTGTTATCTCGGGTGTTTGCAGGAATATGAAAACAAAATAGGTTCAGATGAAAGAGAATTGAAAAAACTACTAAAGGACAAAAAAAGACTAAGTACAAAACAAGAGAACCGACTTAAAGAGCTAAAAGAAGCTAAACCTAATTTCAGCAAAAAACGGAAGTTTGTTGGCGACATGAAAAAGTGGATAGCCGAATATAAAAATAGTAACTTAATATATGAGTTTGTCCGAAAAATGCAGAAAATGTTAACTATCTGGGAAAACGTGGGTACGGAAAGCGAAAAAACTAAGAAAGATTTTGAAAATGGAAAAAACAGCGGATCAGCAATGAAAAATCTTGCCACGCATCTAAACAATGAAAACACTTCTACTATAAAAAAATTGGGAAATGGAAAACGGTATAAAGAGGATGAAGAAACTGGGAACAGTAACGATTACCAAAGGTTTAAATTTGAAAGCAAAGACAAAAAGAATGAGACGTTCTGTAAAAATCTATTGGGTACTATTGTTATGGAAAAACTTAACAACTTTATCAATCAAGAATCTGCTGATGAATTCGGTGCAAGTACTGTAATCAAAATATTAAGTGAGTTAAAAGAAAGCGTTGCGAGGGCAAAAGAAAACACGGAGAAAAAATTAAACAGAAGAAAGGAAAAAAATAAAGGACTAAAGAAAGAAAAAGAAAATGAAGCGAAAGAAAAAAAAGAAAATGAACCGAATGGAAAAAAAGAAAATGAACCGAATGGAAAAAAAGAAAATGAACCGAATGAGGAAAAAGAAAATGAATTGAATAATGACTATACTGAAATTTGTGAATATTTTAACTGGTTAGATGAAAATAAGAACAATGATAAAATATTATTTCATGAAGTGAGCGAGGCATTAAAGCTGATCAATCAAGAAGAAGCAGACAAGAGTAAATCTTTTGCCAAGAAAATTGTGTCTGGTAGTTTTAACAAAGAAGACAATAAAGACACAAACAATGACTTTGATGATTTTAGAGAAGAATTAAAAATAGAAGTCAAAAAAGCTTACATGAATTTATGCCATGACGTTCTGATATATCTACATGATACGGGCTTCCTGGATACCAACAATGCTGACTATGATGAGAACAATGTATTTAAAGTAGCTTATGAAATGGCAAATCCTAAAAAGGAAGTCAAAAATAATGACTATGGTGCTACTTGTGAAGGTGAAAGCATACCGGTTGTTCTTGAAGAAGAACAACAAAACGCAAGTTGTGGTGGCGGTAATGCAGCAGAACATGGAGCATATGACTCGGCCGAAAAATCTGATGGAGGGGATGAACAAGGTTTGTGTATGCAAAATAAAAATGAAACACAAAAATTTAAAAAAGATGAGAATAAAATCGTAATTAAAAAACAAAATGGCCTGCTAAAAACATTTAAAGAATTTCGTGAATATGAAAGCCATAATCCTCGTGTTACAGGTAGAAATACGGCGATGACACCTGGTATATTCAGAAAAACTGCGGTAATGTTCTGTAACATGAATAGTGAGGACAGTAAACTTAGATATGATACAATTGAGAATAAAACAAAAGTTGACCTTGTATTTAATTCAGAACAAATATATAAGGAATATAACGACGAAAATGATATTATCATAACAACAAGTAATGAATTAAGTTATAATGTCTATGAATTACAGAAATTGATTGGTTTATTGGTTTCTGATAAGAAGATCGAAAATAATGAAAGTCATAAGAAAATAGTTTCGTCGTTAGCAGATAAAATAGGCAAAATGTCGAAACAACTTGGAGATATAAAAAATGCACGCAGTTCCCAAAATCAATTAGTAAAACAAATGAACTTATCTTCCAATTTAACCAAAGAACTATTTGCAAGATTAGTGAATAGGACAATTGATTTATTAAAGCCACTTATCGTAGAATTTTCGAATGTTCAAAACACTGAAAAATTGTGCGAAAATATAATAGCGTATCTTACCTTCGTAGATGATGAATCGTTAAGGAATGATTTCCTACAACTTGTCAAATATGTTGAGTATTATAAACGGGACAACGAACTTCTTTCGCATGATATTGAAAATTATAAAGCTGCAGGAATAGATGATAAAAATAAGGTCTATAAAGCTAAGCTCACCAAAATAGGGAATAATAAAGCTATAATAAATTTGGTGTATAAAATTGTGAAACTATATGGGGACTATGGCAAAATCTTAAACAACAATAAATATAGTAGCGAAGCATGGGCAAAAGTTTTAAAAGGGTATGATGACTTATATGAAAAATGGGAAAAAGTAACAGAAGAAAAAGAAAAGTTGGAATCGGATTATAGCGCCGCTGTTAATGATGAAAGACTGAAATACGAATGCGAAATAGACGAGCTTAAGAAAAAAATTGAGGAATTAGAAAAGAATAGCCCACAAAATAAACCCAAAGATAATAATGTCGACGAGAATAAAGAATTGGCGAAATTGGTAGAGCAGAAAGAAACGGAGATAGAAAAACTCAAGAATCTTCTCCAAAATAAGACTGCTCAAATTCAACTATTAGAACAAATTGGGGGCGGTCAAAAACCTATAGATGTTATAGAACCAGAAAAAATACAAGATGAGCAAAATGAAAAGGCAGCGCTAGGAGTTCCTCCGCCTCCTGCGCCACCACCACCACCTCCTCCTCCGGTCACTCCAATGTATGTTGAAAACGCTAATGTACAACTTGCTCAACATGGTAGTACTGATAAAGCGAAAAATGTAAATTTTGGTCGCAAAAAAGGTACTGGAAACGATAAATCTATGGAAGAGCAACTTGCTGAAGCACTGAAAAATAGAAAAAAAATTGGAGGCGTTAAAGTCAAACACACGGAAGCAAATGTAGCACAGGATAATAGAACCTTCTTACAAAATGCTCTAAGTGCTGCAATTAAGAACCGCAGAGCTAATTTAAAACTGCACGAAGGCGAGGAAACTGATAGCGATGATGATGATTGGGATTAAATAATAAATCATAATCAGAGATTTATAGGTGCAGATGGTGGCGACTTTCAGTCGCTACCATTTTTTTATGAGAGCAATAAAAAATTGAAATGTCATAATTGCTTTAACGAATATTTAAAAGACACCAGCATAACATTTTAGCGGATAGAAAATAAGCTCAGATGTCCATGCTAACAGCAGATGTTATTATAGATTGGATACAGTTGTACACAACAAAGAATATTGGGCTGAAAAGTTTTTGGACATTAGTTAATTTTTACAACTCTGCAAAAGAAGCATTAAAGCATGTACAGTATTTAGCAGACCGTAAGGATGCTGAAAAAATTTATAAAAACTCCAAGGGAAATATATTAATTGCTATTGACGATAGGTATCCTAAGCAACTTAAAAATTATGTATTACCACCTCCCATACTTTACTACAATGGTAATTGTGAATTACTCAACGATAATTTAGTATCAATAATAGGTGCTAGAAATGCGTCTATTACAGGACGGAGTATAGCTCAGAAGTTTGCTGAACAATTAAGCAATTATTATACTGTGGTATCCGGTATGGCAAGAGGAATTGATACTGCAGTTTTAAATAGTGCAGTAAAAGACAGCTGTGCAATTGCGGTATTACCATTTGGATTAGATAATATATATCCACAAGAAAACACAAAGTTATTTAATACGATATGTAAAAATGGTCTAGCAATTACAGAAGTGCCTCCTGAACGCAATCCAGATCAAGGTATGTTTTTAGCCCGTAATAAACTTATGGTAATGCTATCACGTGGGGTCGTCGTTATTGAAGCTGCAATCAAATCAGGAACTATGAATACAGCAAATTTAGCATTAAATATGGGATGTGAGGTTATGGTCGTCCCTGGTTCGCCCTTAGACCCTCGTTCATTTGGGTCAAATCTTTTAATTAAAAACGGTGCAAATTTAGTACAAACTGCCCAAGATGTACTAGATACCATTGGTACAGAAATTAAACAACATTCAATTGTAAATACATCAATGTCCTGTGATAACAAAAATAATATTAGTAAAGAAACCAATCTGATCCTAACTCAATTATCGTCAATACCTATTTCAATAGACGTATTAGCATGCACAACTGGAATAAAAATTCCTGAAATGTTATCTATTATTTCTCAATTGGAATTAGCAGGAAAAATAGCAAAAACCACAAATAATGAAATCGTTTTGATATGAATACTGCTGTTCATATTCCTAGTTATATAGGACATAGGCGAAGAATATTAGCAAAATTAAATAAACATGGCTATGAACATTTTGCAGATTATGAAATAGTTGAGATGATGTTATTTTTAATATTTAAACGTAAAGATACTAAGCCATTAGCAAAAAAATTGCTTGAACGATTTGGCAATTTGGCTGGAATACTAAATGCTAACGCACAAACGTTATTAGAAATTGAAGGTGCAGGCATTGCGGTTTGTGATGGTATTAGAATAATCAATATGCTAATTAAATCGGCATTGAAATCAACAATATACAATGCCCAATCAATAACATGTCTAAATGATATTATCGATTACGCAAAAATTCATATGGTTAACTTAACTTGCGAAGAAGCTCGCATTATTTGTCTGAATAATAAAAATTGTGTACTTGATGATCGTGTATTACAACGTGGCTCAATTGATAGTGTATCAATTTATCCCAGAGAGATTATAAAAATCTGTCTACTAAATAACGCTAGAAGTTTTATTTTACTGCACAACCATCCAAGTGGGGATGCTACACCTTCTTTAAATGATCAATACACAACTAATAAACTTGCTGAAGCATGTAATATAATAGGGATTTCATTTTTAGATCACATAATAATCGCGAATGAACAATTTACGTCGTTTCGAGCTTTGGGTTTATTGGGCAATAATGTCTAAGAACGTAAATTTTCCATGTAGGAAATACATTCAGTATTTGCGAAATGAGCAATTTACGTCGTTTCGAGCTTTGGGTTTATTGGGCAATAATGTCTAAGAACGTAAATTATTCCATTCTGTGATGTCTTGCAAGGCGATTTTAAATGGATCTATTACGTATCCATTTACTGCACTGGAACTATCAAATAGCTCTGTATGCAGTATAGTTTAAAACTGGTATCCTGCACTCATTAAAAATACATTTCGTTTGTAAAACTTCCCTTTTTTTATTGGGAAACCCCATGCTAACGTGAATGGACCAAATGGAGTAACAATATTAAAGCCAAAACCTAACGAAACAAATAATTTGCTTTCTGCGAAAGCTTTATGACCTACAAGTGGTCTATCCTTAAATTCTGTCTCACCGATTTCATACGGGCAAATACGCTTCGGTAGTGTTTGTTCAGTATCACCAAATTTTCCTGTTACTTCCTCATCTGGATTACCAGTTGGTTTTATATTTGTCTTATCAAAGGATAACGGCTCTTTCGACTTAATTTTAGTTTGAAGTGTCAGTAATTTGTCATAGTCGGCAAGGCTATAGTTTGTAGTTGTGAATGCAGTACCATCTTTTGGTGTAATTGGATCCCAATAGTATCCCATATCACAGAATACAAATCCTCGTATTGGCAATTCAGACCCGAAACTAAGTGGAAATGAAAGCTCCATCGTACCATTAAAGAATTTTTTTGTACTAGTTGCATCTAGGAAAATATCGTTAATATAGTCTTGGTTGTTTTTTACCGACTTAGAACGATTTTTAATTCTTCTAGCTGTCATTGACCAGCCACTTAGAGTATGTTCCTCAAATCCTCGTACTGAAGCAAGTGAGTTTGTAAAACCGTCAACAATATTTACCTCTTTGTTACCTAAAGCAGATAACATACCAACTGACGCCTGAACCTTTAATGTCAGACTACGACCTAATCCACGGACATAAGATGCATTTAAAATATTTTTCAAGTCTATCTGGCTTACATTTGTGTTATATAAAAAAGTTGTTGATAGAGAAGCTGAGTAATTGCCTTTTAATAAACCATCGTATACGCGTGTACCATAACTGAGATTATGTGTCAAGTTGTGTTGGTAGTATTTTGATTTTTTATCAGGTCTGAACTTATCATTTTCAATTACCATTGTTTGGTACTTAATCGCTGGAGACGCTAGTATAGACACCTGGTCAATAAGTCGCCGTGTACTGCCGACTTCCCAGCTCTGATTCCAGTTTGATGCTAAGGAATAAGAAATACCAACCGATGCACCAACATTACGAATGCTAAATGTATCAAATGGGGAAGACGTGTACTTATAAAATGATAATGAGCCTTCTATATCCCTACTAAACATGTGCGGGTCGGAGATGCTAGCAGATAAACTATTAAAAAATGCAAATTTTCGTTTCCGGTCGATTTTTTCCAATTTGCCATCGACGTATTTATACCCATTACCTGTTTCTTCTCGAGAGGAACTAACCGAAAGGCTTATTGCTTTTCCCGTACCCAAAAAATTACGCTCACTATATCCAAATGATACAAATGGGCCTTCCATAGTTGCATAGCCTGCTTTAAAAGACAAACTACCAGTTCTTGATTCACTGACATTAACTATCGCAATAACTTTATCTGGAGCTAGTGGATCGGGTATTGTTTCAATGTTTACAAGGTCAAAAAAGCCAGATGCCTGTAAGTTCCCTTCACTCAAAGCAATTAACGTCTTATTGTATGCATCACCTTCTTCAAATAGCAATTTTTTCAAGATTACATGGTCGCGAGTACGATTATTACCTTTTATAACTATTTTTGAAATATATTTACGTTCACTTTCTTTAACGTCATATCGAACATTTATTTTTTTTGTTTTAATATCAGCATCAAAATGAGGTTCAACAGTTACGGCGGAAAATCCTCGTTTACTTATTTCCTGTAATATATTGGCATTATCTATGTTTACAAAAGTAGAGTTAAAATTTTTCCCAGTTTTGCATTTTGGTTTCTTATTCAAAAATTTCTCATCTATACGTTTGACAGAAGATTTTACTGAAATATCACCAAATTTAAAACGTTCTCCTTCTTCTATATGAAATGAAATTATAAAACCACGACCACTCTGTTCAATTTCTGCGTCAACTGAAACAACACGAGCTTGAGCAAACCCATGTTCCTTATAGTACTGTACAATTGCTTTTTTATCATACTCTATCCGGTCAGCTCTATAAATATCATCTTGGGCAAATAACCTATACCAGTGTTTCGCTTGCGATGATATAACTTGTCTAAGGTCTGATGATGAAATTTCTTTATTACCATAAAAGACAATTCTTGAAATTTTTACAGGACTATTTTCTTCTATTTCAAAAATTAAATTAACTTTATTGTCTGGTAGCTTTATAACCTTGGGATTAATTTTGGCACTATAAATTCCCGCTGTCTGGTAGGCTTGCAATAAACCCATTTGTGCAGTTTTTATCTTCACTAAAGACAAAGTTTCTTTTGGTTTAATTACGATATTTTTCTTTATGTCTTCCTCTTTAATTTTTTTATTTCCTTCAAAAGAAATTTTATTAATGATTGGTGCCTCTTTAATATCAATAATTAGGTTCTGTCCAGAAAATTTGATTTTAACATCGTCAAACAGTCCACTTTCATATAAAATACCAATCGCCTCATTAGCATCGTTGTCATCAATATCGTCCCCCTCTTTAATTGGTAAGCGAGCTTTTACTGTTTCAATATCAATACGATTACAACCTTTAACATCAATATTTGTAATAATACGTGCATTAAGATTTGCAAAGTATACTGTTAATCCTACTAATAAAAAACGAGATAAATTCTTCATATACATTTCCTATTTAAATATAGAAGCTATTTTAGAAAATACAGAAAGATGAGTAACATCGTTCCATAGTCCCAACAACATTAAGCCTACCACAAGTACTAGTCCAATTGAAAAAATTATTTCTATAACCTTTTCACTTAATGAACGTCTGTAAATCCACTCAATTGCATTAATTAACACTGTTCCTCCATCTAGACAAGGGATCGGTAATAAATTCATAGCACCCAGCATAGCAGAAAGAATGGCAAGTATCAATATAAATTCTGACATGCCACTCCCTGCACCTTGTGCTGACATTTTAAAAATAGAAATAATCCCACCAACGTTTTCGATATTTTCCCTTTTCTGAAATAGTTTTGCTATTCCTGAAACGCTACTCTTTGTTATATCCCAAGTTTTTGAACATGCATTAGAAAACGCAGAACTAACTGTTGTTTTTTTGTACGAATAACCCTGAGAGCGTATACCTAATTTGTCAATAGGCTTTTTTTCACCGTCCAATTCGGTGTACATTTTAATGTTCAAAGTTTTTGATACGCCATTTCTCATTACTGTTAGTGTGTAATCTGTACCTTTAGCCTCTCTCAACTTTGGAGCTAAATCGGCAAATGACTTGATATCGCTATCATTAAATTTAATTATCGTATCTTTAGTACGTAATCCTGATTTATACGCAAGTGTATCTTCTGAAACGACAGTAATTTCACTTGACGGCTCTGGAATACCTTTTATACAACCTAAGCAAAATAATAAGACAATTGCCATAACGAAGTTAGCCACAGGACCACCTAACGCAATTAAAATCCTTTGCCATGGTTTTTTACGAAAGGCAGACATTCTCTGCATATCTTCTTCTGTATATCCTTCAGGTATTTGTTCTCTAACACTTGTTGCATCAGCATCGCCAAACATTTTTACGTAACCACCTATAGGAAATAATGAAATTCTCCATTTAGTACCATGTTTATCTTTCCATTCAACTAGCTTTTTTCCCATTCCAATCGAGAATATTTCACAAAAAACACCATTGGATCGAGCAACAGCTAAGTGTCCCCATTCGTGAAACCCAACTAGTACTGCTAATAGAACTATGAATGCCAAAATTGACAATAATGTATTCATTTAGCAAATTTTCAATTTTTTACACTTATAAGCATACCAAAGACTTAGATGCAATGACAGATTGCACTAGTTTGAAACGACATAAAGTGGTGAGTTATACTTAAATGTGTTTAGGGTTTTTAACATACACAAACCGTCTTCCGATGGAGTGTAAAAACTTTAAGATTACTTCGTGTGTTTGTGTATTGTAATTTAATCGGAAAGGAATTTTATGTCTGATAAGGAAAAAAATAATCAAAGCAAATTGTCTTTGCAAGAAATGCTCGATGCTGGCATGCACTATGGCCACGTTACTAGGAAATGGAATCCGAAAATGGCACCTTACATTTTTGGTAAACGTAATGGTATTCATATTATCGATTTATCGAAATCGCTTCCTTTATTACTGAACGCATTAAAAGCCGTAAGAGACATTACGTCCAATTACGGTCGTATTCTATTCGTTGGAGCTAAACCTCAAGCTTCTGAGCTCGTTAAGGAGGCGGCTATCAAGTGTGGTCAGTATTATGTTAATCATCGCTGGTATGGTGGTATGCTGACTAACTGGAAAACCATTAGTCAGTCTATCAAGAAAATGAAAGTTTTAGAAGACAAAATTGCAAATCCTGGTGATTTAACCAAAAAGGAAATTAAACTACTACAAAAAGACTTAGATAAGCTTGAACTTGCACTTGGTGGAATTAGAAATATGGGTGGTCGTCCTGACATGCTAATAGTGATTGACGTTAATCGTGAGGATATTGCTGTTAAAGAAGCAAAAAAACTAGGTGTACCAATTGTTGCAGTTATTGATACTGATTCAGACCCCGATGGTATTGCGTTCCCTATTCCGGGAAACGATGATGCTACAAAGTCAATTGAATTATATTGTAAGCTGTTTTCCGATGCGGTACTTGAGGGCTTGCAATTGGGGTTAGCTAAGTCAGGTATTGACATTGGTAGTTCTGACAAGCCACTTGATATGGATATGATTGATAATGTCCGTAAGCAACATAAACGTAACGATATAAATGATAAACGAGGAGATGGTCGTACAGATAGAAAATCTCGCAATACAAAATCTCGTCCTAATAACAGACGGCGAGTTCAAAAGACGGCTTCTGTGTCGGCAACTGAGTTAGATGAAAATCCTTCAAAACGAACATCAATATCTGAAAAGTCAAAACAAAACTTGAACAGCTCAACTGTAAAAACTTCAGAAGGGAGTAATGAATAATGGCAATATCTTCAGATTTAATCAAGCAATTACGCCAAAAGACAAGTGCAGGCTTTACAGCCTGCAAAGAAGCATTAGTTGAAACAAACGGCGATATTAAAGCTGCAGAAGACTATTTGCGTAAAAAAGGGTTAATGGATGCGGTGAAAAAATCTTCACGCACAGCTGCTGATGGTTTAGTTTCGTGTTATGTTTCAGATGATCTAAAAAGGGCGTCCATAGTTGAAGTAAATTCAGAAACTGACTTCGTTGCTAAAAATGAAAAGTTTCAGAGCTTTGTAAATGATGTCACTGCTATTGCGTTAAATGTTGACCAGGATGAAATACTAGATACACCATTCAAAGATAGTGGTCATACAGTAAAAGATGAATTGAGTTTTTTAATTTCTGTAATTGGTGAAAACCTTCAATTTAAGCGTTCTCAACATTTATCTGTCAAAAATGGTGTAATTGGAACATATACACATAATGCAGTTGTACCAGGCTCTCGTATGGGAAAAATCGGAGTTTTAGTCTGCTTAGAAAATGATAGTAGTAACTACGATGTCGAGTTAGCTAAGAATTTTGGTAAAAAACTGGCTATGCACGTAGCCGCGAGTAGTCCGAGATTTCTAAGAATTGATGACGTTACAGCTGATGTTATAGAAACGGAGAAGTCGATTGCTCGAGAACAAGCTATTGCTGTGGGTAAAGCAGATGTTGCTGACAAAATTGCTATGGGAAGAGTTAAACGCTTCTATGAAGAGACGGTAATGCTTGAACAGTTATACTTTGAAGATAATAAATCAACAGTATCACAGGTATTGGCAAAGTTCAATCAGGATAATAATACTAATTTCAAGATAACGGCGTTTGTTCGATATATGCTTGGAGCAGAATAAATAGTCGCAAAAAGGGTAAGCTTATTTTGACTTACCCTATTTTCAACATATTGGAATTAAAATAGAGTTTGTATATTTACTTAGGAGCTGATGTTTGTTTTTTGCTAATCAAGTCCATAACAATTATTTAGAATTACACCTTAGTAATTTTTACCATAAAAAAATTTTTGTATACACTTAAAAATACGTTGATGTCTCGTTAGTCTTCTCTTGTCAGTTAAAATCAGATATGTTACGATCTCTGTTATCTGTGATAATATGTACTAACTTTTCATTCGGATGAATTAAGTACTTTGTCAAAAAAGTAGGATAAACATTAAATCTATTTAATTCTGAAATCTTAATCCAGTGCATTTTCTCGTTATATCCACTACTGTTTTTACTTTGAGGTTCGTTTAACTCTTTCGTGCCACGAGGTTTCATTAAATAATAAAATGCGAGTTCATGGCACATTTTGCCTACAGTGTTTAAATAAAAGCCATTATAGAAGCTTTTATGTATAATTGCAAGTCGCTCGATTTCAAATTTTATACCAGTTTCTTCTATTCCCTCTCGAATAACTGCGTCTGCAGACAACTCGCCCATATGTACTCCCCCACCAACTGTATAATAGGTATAAACTCCGTTAAAGATAGAACCCACAAGCAATACCTCCCCCATCTCGACAATTATCGCTCCTGCCCTATAACGAAAGTTATAATTTGCCTCTGTGAACTTACAATCTACATTAACATCTGACATAAACACAACTATTTAATAAGCTTTTTTATATCATCTATAGATAATCCTGTACACTCAGAAACATCTTCAAGTGAGAAACCCTTTGATAACATCTTTTTAGCCGTTTCAATAGCTTTTTTGTGTTCACCTTGAGCTAAACCAATAGCTTTAGCACTGAATAACTTATGTCTTTCAAGTTCTTCTGCTTTCTCTATGGCTTCCATATAGTTCCTATATTTCTCACTTCCTGTTATTCTCTGCATCTTGTCATACGCAATCTCTAATTCTTCAACATTATTTGTCTTCTTGACTCCACTTGATGCTGATGTTGCTAAAAACTCTATCCATGTTTTCTTTATCTCTGAAAAATGTTCAACATTACTTCCTTTCTTTAACTCTATCGGATATATTTTCAATAGCTCTACTGGCAATGATAATTCTTTTCTTTCTAAAGACTTAAAATGTACTTCTCCTTGTATTCTATCGTTACCAAACATATTAAACTCAGGCATATTACAGTTAAGTAACCAAATAGCTATACACCTTGTACTATCAAAGTCAGTACCCTTCTGACTATATTTACTAACCATTCTTGTACCATAAACAGACATTCTGTATAGAAGATCTTTACTATAGCCCTGTTGAACTTCAATATCAACGTATGTACCATCATCAACCTGAGCTTGAACATCAAGTAAAATATTTCTTGATGTTTCAGAAGTACGAGGTAATTCTGAGTTCAGTATTTTAACAGATTTAACAACTAGTTCACCATCTAACATGGCATTAAGAAAAGCAATTAACAACGGGTCATTATCCTTTTGACCAAACACCTGCTTAAATACATAATCATTAAGTATTGGACTATCGTTGTTCATAGTATTACTCCCTAATGTATTTCTATCTTATGGTTATTTTAACATACAACATTGCACACAGATAACAGCTGAAGAAACCTAACCAAATGTTATTCTGGTTAGGAAACGAAATATGCGTGAAGTAAACATTAGCTTTTATACAGTTAAAATTTCAACACCATTGCCAGTAATAGCAATTGTATGCTCAAACTGAGCAGACAAACTTTTATCAACGGTAACTGCTGTCCATCCATCATGAAGAACTTTACACTTGTACTTACCAACATTTATCATAGGCTCTACGGTAAAAAACATTCCCGGAACTATCTCATCACCTAACTCTCCAGTATCGTAGTGTGCAACAAACGGTTCGCCATGAAAAAAATTGCCTATTCCATGCCCACCATAATCACGAACTATAGAATATTTAGTATTCGTAGAAATATAGTTAGATATTGCTTTTCCAATATCACCAATATGACCGCCCACTCTTACTGCATCTATACCGATATTCATAGCACGCTTTGTGTGTTCTACTAAGTCGCAAGCTAATGGAGTACAGTTACCAACCAAAAATGTACGACTGGTATCACCGTACCAACCATTTAAAATAACAGTTATATCGATATTTACAATATCTCCATTTTTTAGTTTATACTTTCCTGGAATACCGTGACAAATAACATCATTTACAGAGGTACAAATTGATTTAGGAAAGCCATTGTAGTTCAATGGTGCCGGAATAGCATTATGTCCAATGATAAAATCATGGCATAAAGTATTTAATTCGTCAGTAGTAATGCCTGCATTTACATACGGTTCTATAAAATCCAATACTTCCTTTGCTAACTTACCAGCATCTCTCATGCCCTGCAGTGCATTAGGATTATCACTAAAATTGACTATACTCATACTATTTTAACCATTTACAACTGCATAGCTATTTAAAATTCGAGAGTCAACATCAAATAATGAGCGTATATCAGTTATTCCATATTTAAGCATTACTAAGCGTTCTAGTCCAAATCCGTAGGCAAATCCATAAACCTTTTCATGAATACCACAATTTTTAAAAACATTAGGATGAACCATACCTGAACCTCCCAGTTCTAACCAAGAATTACCATCTTTTACTAATTCTATTTTTCCATTAATTTTTTTATAACAACAATCAACTTCCATACTAGGCTCAGTAAATGGAAAAAAACTTGGTCTAAAACGTAAAAAAACGTTATCTGTTTCAAATACAAATGACACTATTTGATGTAGTGCTTCCTTCAAATGACCTACGCATATTGGGTTGCGGTCAACAACTAAACATTCGATTTGGTGAAACATCGGGGAATGCGTAGCATCTAATTTATCATTTCTATACGTTTTGCCAATTGAAATCATTCGTAAAGGTACTCCATATTTTTGCAAGGCTCGTATCTGAACACACGACGTTTGAGTACGCAATAAAATATTCTCAAAGTTCTTAATATAAAATGTATCTTGAGATTGTCTGGCAGGATGGTATTTTGGAATGTTAAGAGCATCGAAATTAAAAAATTCCGTTTCCACTTCTGGACCATCAAGTATCATATATCCACGGCTTTGGTATTCATGTTTTATTCGTCTAATTTCGTAAGTTAATATATGCAAATTACCAATTTTATTAGTAACTGGTAAAGTAACATCTAGTTTTTCAGATGATAGTTTCTTATTAAGTACTGTCTGTTTAATTATTAGTCTTTGCTTAGCGATAGCAGTCTCAGCAGTTGACTTAATTCCATTCAGTTTAATTCCTAATTCCTTTTTGTCTTCTAACGATAAATTCGATAACTCTCTAAATGCGGACGTTAGTTTGCCCGACTTGCCTAAAAACTTTGCACACTCTGCATCAAGTAAATTTTCTGTATCAATTTTTTTGATTTTTGCTAAAAAATTTTGTAACTCCTGTTCTAATAACATAACAAACGAAGATCTATATGTATACACAAAGAGTATAACACTCAGATTGTTAACCCCTCTGGCATAAGCCCTCATAGATTTATCTAAACGACTTTAGACTACTCAGTCTAGCACCAAATGGCTTAAAGCTATCAAATCACTTTACTTATTTTCCAACTTCAGCATAACTTCATTAGCTCGTGCTAGTACATTCTTTGGAAAACCAGCAAGAGAAGCTACATGTAGTCCAAATGACTTGCCAGCAAACCCAGGAACAATTTTATGCAAGAAAACTACGTTTTTACCATCTTCATGAACTTGTACAGATGAAAATTTTACTGTTGGAATAGTTTCATTAAGACCGGAAAGTTCATGGTAATGTGTTGCAAATATTGTGTTAGCCTTAATATTTAATGCGATTTCCTCTGCTACAGCCCATGCTATTGCTAAGCCATCCTGCGTAGATGTCCCTCTTCCTATTTCATCTAGAATTATAAAAGATTTAGATGTCGCTTGATTTAATATAGTAGCAGTTTCAAGCATTTCTACCATAAATGTAGAACGTCCAGATGCTATATCATCAGATGCACCAACGCGACTAAATATACGATTAACTACAGTTAACTCAGCTGATGTAGCGGGAACAAACGAACCCATTTGAGCCATTATCATTATCAATGCATTTTGCCTTAGGTAAGTGCTTTTCCCGCCCATGTTGGGACCAGTAAGTAGCGTAATATTACAATTACTTTCATAGTCATTTTCGACAAATTTTTCACCTGATAAACGTAACGCATGCTCTACTACAGGATGTCTGCCTGCTTTAATGCTTATACAGTTAGTATTATTAAACTTTGGTCGTACATATTTCCTTTCTTTAGCGTTACGAGTAAATGAAGTAATTACATCGATAAAAGATATTCTGTCGGAGATTTTACGTAATAGTTCATTATACGATGCTAAGTATTCAACTAGCATTTCAAATACAAATAACTCACGTTGTCTGGCATTTGTTTCCGCAGAATATATTTTATTTGCTGTATTAGAAAGTTCTTTTGTTGTATATCGAACGCAACTGCTCAATGTTTGCCTGTGAATGAAATCACTTGATACTCGAGTTATGTATGTCGGTGTTATCTCAATAAAATATCCCAATACACCATTGTTTTTTATTTTCAAAGTTGGAATTTCGGTTTCAACTGCATACTTTCTTTGCAAATTTTTAATAATATTCTCGCCATTGTTTAACATATCTCTAAACTCGTCCAATAACTCATCATAGCCCTGACATATAAAGCCACCATCTCTAGTCAGTAATGGCGGAGTATCAACAATCGCTCCCGAAAGTTTTTCAATTATTTGGGATATAGACAAATCTGTTATGACCAAGCTATTTAATGCTGTATGTTGAGCAAATATATTATTAATTGCAGTGAAGTATTGTAATGCATTTTGAACTGCTTTTATATCTCGTGGACCACATTTTTTCATTACAATACGGGAAATAGAACGTTCTAAATCAGGAATGGATTGTAGTATATCAGATATAGCAGATAGGAAATTATCATTTTGAGTAAAAAATTCCACATAGTCTAACCGAGTATTGATTTTATCCAAGTTAACTAGCGGGGATTTTACCCATCTTGCTAGCATTCGAGAACCTTGAGCAGTCCTAGTAGTATCAATACAGGATAGTAATGAGCCATTGTATTCCCCTGATTGTGTAGTATCTAATTCAAGACTTTTTTGTGTAAAATTGTCCATTAACATATAGTCACTAACATTAACTAGTTTTGGAATGTTAAGACTTATCTCAGATGGTTTTGATGAAGCATATACTGTAGAGATATAATCTACAATCATTGCTGTAGCTTGAATAATACTTTGAGAATACTTACCAAATGCATCAATAAACTTCACATTAAAAAATTTTGCCAATCTGTTAGTAGCAATATCTACGCTATACTTAACATTTGGTAACATATGGATTATATTTTTATAATATTCCAGTGTTACAAGCATTTCTTTATTGGAACAGAATTCATCAAGGCATATAATTTCAGCAGGATTAATTCGTGCCAGACAGGATAATACATTTTGACTGTCGATTTCTTCGACTAAAAAGCTCCCGCTTGATACATCAGCATACGCAACTCCTATTTTATCTTTAGCTTTTACCATAGCTAATAGCCAATTGTTGCGATTACTAGCTAATAGTGAGTCCTCAATTACAGTGCCACTAGAAATAATCCTCGTAACCTTACGTTCGATAGGCCCTTTATTTCCTCGTGATTTTGCTTCTTCGGGTGTTTCAACTTGCTCACATATGGCAATGCGATAACCTAGTTTAACTAGTTTAGCTAAGTACATTTCATATGCATGCCAAGGAATACCACACATTTGCATAGATTGCCTATGTGTTAATACTAAACCTAAAATTCTTGAAGCAATAACGGCGTCATCATTAAAAAGTTCATAAAAATCTCCCAGTCTATAAAAGACCAAACAATCAGGATACTGGTTTTTAACTTTAAAATATTGCTCCTCCATTGGAGTTAGCTTTTCTACACAATTTTCCATATGTACTTCTCATTTGAGCTTTTCCATTACACAAGTTTATAACAATGCTATACAGGAGATGAATGAAGATGTACGACTCAGGTAAAAGTGTATCAAAATCTTTTAACAGCTCAACCTTAGGAGTAATAATTGTATGATATAATGAAAAGGATAAGAAGTATATCTTGGATATTATAACGGGGTTAATATGATAAAATTCAAAATAATTTTGGCTAGCACAACTATGTTCTTGCCGTCTGTTATGAGTTTATTAACACAAGATGCGTGTGCCTCATCGGGCTTACACAAGTCTGCAATTTGGGATATTAATAATAAACAGGAACTATCTATTATTACACAATGTCGGCAAGAGAATGTTAATGCTAAAGAGAAGTATTTAAAGAAAAAGAATTCTTCAAGCCAAAATGAGACCTACTGGGCGAACCAAAAAAAATGGTCACCTTCACTTAATAACCTTGATAAACTGCATTATCTTGAAAAATTTCAAGGACAGACACATAACCTGAGAATTGACAGTCTAAAAAAACGTATTGTAGCAGTTATACAGAAAGACTTTGCTGATATAAAAAGAAAGCTGAATTGTTCGGTAGATAAGTATTGCCGTTGTGCAGAGAAAAAAGGCGAAATCTTATCTTTAGTCAATGGTTGCTTAATGGGTGAGGGTATGCATCGACGAATACACAACGAAAATGAATACAATAGAAACAAAAATGATATAAAAGCCTATTTTGAAAAAATAGTAAACGACATTATGAATAACTTTAATCAAACCAAGGTAGAACTAAATGGAACAACTTGCTATCTAGATTCATTAATTAGTAAAATTGCAAAAGGTACCAGTAACAAAGAATATGATTTTGTACACGATATGAGGTGTTATCTAGAACAATTCTGGTATATATGTGATGGCAAGGATAAACAGGGGGACACAGTTAAATCCGTTGTTGAAAAAGTAGCAACTAAGAAAGTCAAAGTTAAGGATGACTTTAAAATATCAAACAATAATATTAATATAAATAATAATATACGTACAAATGACATGGCAAGTGCCCCAGCAGCGATTGGTACTGATGTTCGAGCTGATGCCGTTTTGATAAAAGAAGCGGAGTCTCGGGGATTAAAAAAACTATCAAATCAAGAGTTAGGCAAACTTTGGGATGTTTATGATAAACTAAAAGAAATAGAAAAACGTGACATTGTACATGCTTACTACATATTAAAAAGCGTTCCGAATGCTAGGTGTTGCGGGTTACCAAATCAAGGAGCAACTTGTTACCTAAATACGATCCTGCAGGGGGTAGCCAATCAAAAAGATTTTATATCAGCGTTACTTAGTCATGGAATACACAGATGGAAGGACCTCAAAGGAAACAGCAGAAATCCTAATGAGGCTAAATTTACAATTGCCTTTATTAAGACTATGTGTCACATGTTAATAAATCAGAATGATACAAACTACGCTCCTACAGAACTAGCTACTGCACTTGAAAAAATCAATCCAACCTTAGTAAATCAAATTGCAGGCGGCGACAGTTCAGCTGTATTTATGAATGGTATCCTCCCGAGCTTGCATACAGCACTCCAATTCCCCTGCCAGGGTGAGCAAACCTCGGTTGTCTGCGACTCCTTTGCAAATGTGAGCAAATCTAACAGTACATACCACTGTGACTCGGGTGATTATAGTCAATCGAATTTGTGTACGGACTTGTTTTATAATTTCCCGCTGAGCGAAGTTGTTGACTATAAGAAAAAGACACAAGGGAATCTTATACCATATTCTGTCAGTATTGACGATTGTTTGAAGTTTTTTCAACAACCTAACCAGTTGAATGACGAGGCTTATTGCCCTGTTTGTAAAAAAATTAGCCATTCCGGATACCAACAAGAAAAGAAATTTGTTGTTGGGGGCAAAATATTAACATTTACTATAAACCGTGGCGATACTAAAAACTTTTGTGCCACACCTATTGAAATCCCTAGGATTTTGGACTTCGGTCAGTATTGTACACAAGATAAAAAGGCAAAATATCGCTTAGCTACGGTTGTGTGTTATCAACGCGGTGGACATTATACGACATTTAATAATGTTAATGGTAAATGGTTCTGGTATAATGATAGTCTTGTATACGATTTGTCCGATCCGAAGAATTCTGAAACAAGGGCTTGGTTTGAACCTATGTTGGACGGTAACCCAGAAGTAGCACATTATCCAACTATACTGTTTTATAAAAGGCTCGATGACGATGCACAACCTGTAACGCAAGAGGAACTTCAATGGATAGAATCCTTTAATACCGAAATAGCAAAAACTACAAGCTATATTAAAGCTTTGATTTCAAAAGCCAATGAACAATTTCATATTCGTGGTCTACGAAATCTTGGTGCCACGTGTTATATGAATTCGTTGTTACAGGCTCTAGCTGGTATCATTCCGTTAAAGGAATTTCTCATTAAAGATGATAAAATAATAGAAGGGTCACAAAACGCAAGCATAGAAAGACGACTAGTGCAAGAATTTCGCAATGTTGTTACGGAATTGTGGAGAAAAGGCAATAATCCTCTAGCCTATGCCCCTGAAAAATTTCAGTTGTTATTGCAAAGTGTGTGGCCACAATTTCAACTTGGATCGCCCAATGACGTGAAAGATTTGGTGTATGGATTGTTAGAAGAGGCAAACCGACAATTGAGTACTGATAAGGAACTTTCACCAGAAGAGGTTGAAGCATTTTCAGACAAGTTTTTCAGCACTGCTCAAAGATCAGAAATATCAGCACTTCGTTATCTTATTGGATCTTCTGGAAAGTTAGATAGTTCAATAATTAAGCAACTGTTTGGTTCAGTGATACATACGAAACACCAGTGTGGTCAATGTCACAATGTCACACATAATATGACAGTTGCATACAATCATATCCTACCAATGTATAATGTTCCCAGTTTAAAACAAAATAAATCAGATCAAAGTGTTTCCTTGCGTGATTGTATAGCCGATTACACCAAGCCTGAAAAATCATCTGGAAATCTTTGTAAAAAATGTAACGGGTGTTGGGAGATGACATTGTACCCAACGTTTTTCTATTGTCCTCCGGTATTGACTTTTACTCTTGACTATGGTCAGGGCAAGCGCTTTGAGAAGGCCGCTCGTGGTTTAGTAATCCCTCTGAATTTAAACATGACCCCCGAAATCAGTAAACGCAAAACAGAGTATTTCTTATCTACTGTTTGCGTTCATATCGGTGAAAGTGGTGCTACTGGTCATTATGTTACATTGGTTCAACATACACCGGGTGGAGACTTGTACTTATATAATGATTCAACGGTTGATCAACTCACTAAAAATGGAACACTAACAGAGAAAGGTAAAAAATATCAAAATATCGTTCAGAATTGGTTGAAGGGAAAAATTGTGGTGAGCGAAAATTTTACACCGTATTATACCCAATACCAAAGGAAAGACTTATATGACCAAATGGCAAAAACCGATGATCAAACTATACCATTGTCAAAGTATTATATTTCAGAAAATAACAATATTAATAATCAAAACCAACTTATCAATAATAATCAAATAAATTTGAATAATCAGATGAACAACATGAAGTATCAAATAATGAATAATCTGCAGGTGATGAATAACCCAATGATGAATAACCCAATGATGGGCAATCAGATGAACAACATAAATAATAACAACATTAATATGAATATGAATAACATGAATATGAATTATCCAGTGATGAATGGTCAGCCGATGATGAATAATCAGATGATGAACAATCAGATGATGAGTAAACCAATGATGAATAATAATGTAAATAACAATATGAATAATAATATTCCTATGATTAATGGTAATGTTATGTCGTATCAAAATCCAAATGGTATATTTATGCCATTCAACCCGCAGATGAACATAGTAAGGCCAAATATAACCGCGTTAAATAACCCGCGGTTTCCTAATCAACCGAGCCCAAACTTCAATGGTATGCCCTATTCACAATTCCAACAAAATCCGACGTCAAGTGATGAACAAACAATGAGAAAAATCATCCCAGACCAGGGAGGTTTCAACCTAAACACTAATTTGATAAATAATAATTCTTTTTCTGCACTCTCCTCATTCGAAAATCAAACTGTATCATGGGTAAAAAATCTGATACCCGCAAATGTCCAGAATAACCTCAATAGAGGTTTACCGAACGTTGGTAGTAATTCTTGTTTTGTACTAGCACCATTACACTGTTTAGCCAATATTATACCCTTAAAAACTTTGTTCTCACAATATTCTTCTGCTCTGAGGAATACTACTTTTTCCACCTCCGAATATAAAGTAACAAAAGACATAATTTCTCTTATCAACGGTTTATGGGATTCGTCTACTCTCCCACGCGAGAATTGGGCAAGCACCCTGATTGACCTGCGTAAGAACTTAGAAATGGTGGCATCTATTAAAGCGAGCAAAGCTGGTGACGCTTTTGATGTGATTGACAATATTTTACGAATTTTTTCAAAAACAATGTCGGAACAACCTAGTAAACCTAGTAATTTTGTTAATATCGATTGGAACGCACAGGAACTAAGGGCACAGAACGAGACTTTTGCTCTCGCAGATTTTTTAAACGGCAGTCTAAATGAGCTTTATTTTAATCCAATACGTAGAATGTTCCTTAGCAAACGCAAAATTGAAATGACGTGTAATTCCTGTAAAAAAACGAAGTTCAGCTTTCAAAACGATCTATATTTCAATTTCATACTAAAAAAATGCAAGGAAGATCAAGAGTGTGTATATAGTACCAACAACATACAGATACCAAAGAAGCTCTCTTTATATGACTGTTTTAGTTCGAATCTCAAAACGGAATCACTAGAAGGTAATGATATGATATATTGCAATAGTTGTGGAGGTCTAAAACCTGCGAAAATGACCGAGTCATATCAATGCTTTTCGCCAGTGTTAATTATAAAATTAAATAGGGGCAAAAACAATCTTGACTATGGTATATCAAATGCAATAGATATTCCAAGTCCAAGTGACATCCTCGATTTATCGGCTTATGCACAAACCAATCCAACTGATGCCAAGTACTCGTTAGTTGGCATTATTGTTCATGTTTCGGGAGATAGTGGACATTTTATGGCTTATTGTAGAAAAACACCTGATGACGAGTGGCATCAATATGATGACAGTACAGTTACAAAAGTCTCGAAAAAGATAATAGAAAACGTGTTATCAAATAATCAAATACATAATAGTGGGATTTCTGCTGAAAGAGAAGTCCCTTATGTGCTCGTGTATATGAAAAAAAGTTTATTTTGAAAGTTCTAGCAAAAATAGGGGGCGTTCCCCCTTTAATCAAATAAAACTATATACTATATGAGTATTGGTACTAAACACGAAATAATCCGTATTGCGTTCAAAACCTTATTGTGAGCGAAACCTGTGCGATAATGTGACATACATGTAATGCTTGTACTAAATTGTTGATGTAACTTAAGTGTAGAGAAAATCTGAATATTAATTCCGTGGGGAAATAAATGCAAAATATATACGTTGAAGTAACTTTACCAAAAGTACGAGGTTCATACATATACGATTATCACTTAGGTAAACATTCATTTTTTAAAACAGGTGGTAATGTTGATGTTTTATTTAAACCTGCAGATATCGATGACCTAACGTATTTTTTAAAGCACAAGCCTCATGCTTTACCAATTACTGTAATAGGAAACTTATCAAATACTATTGTTACTGATAAAGGTGTGCGGGGTATTGTAATTGATTCAAGAGGGTTTCAAAATATAGAATTTTCTAATAACACAGTAAAAGTATATTCAGGCGTGCAACTATCGAAGTTTATACGTACTTGTGTTGAACGTGGTGTTTCGTGTTGCGAGCTTTTATACATGATACCTGGAACAATCGGTGGGGCATTGTATATGAACGCTGGTGTACCGGAATTTGAAATTAAGGATGTAACTCAATCAATTGAGCTTATTGATATTACAACAGGTGCAGTATCTCAAATATCAGCAGACGACATGTCTTATAGAAATGGAAATATTCCAAATGGGAAAATTATAACTTCATGTGTTTTGAAAACACGTATGGAAAATAAAGAAAATATGGAATTGCTTTTACAAAAAATACGTGCTGAACGTATATCAAAACAACCTATTGGTTCGAGAACTTGTGGTTGTACGTTTAAAAACCCACCAAATAATAAAGCTTGGAAATTGATAAAAGATGCAGGATGTGCAGGTATAGCAGTTGGAGGTGCAGAGGTTTCCTCAGTACATAATAATTTTATAATCAATAAAGGAGGGGCTACATCATCGGATATATTAGCGTTAATTGACAATATCAAAGAACGTGTCTACCAAAAAACTGGTATCCTTCTTAAGGAAGAAATTAAAATAATAGGCGAATTATGATGAATGGCAGTACTGCTAACGCAGTAGCGGACACATCAGTTTCAACAAGTATGTATTCATACGCTAATACAGATTGGAAATTTTTAAAAGCTAACACAAAAGCATTAATTGATAGTGGTGCAAAATTAGATGAACTTGTTTTGCGAATTTTGTTAAATCGTGGCTTTTCTAAACCAAAGGAAATTGGGCAACTACTGAATACGAGTTTTAAAAATACCATTTGTGACCCTTCATTAGTGCTTGATATGGATAAAGCTGTTGAACGTATATATAAAGCCATTGCGGAAAAGGAAAAAGTAGCGATATTTGGTGATTACGACGTAGATGGCGTAACGTCAACTTTTTTACTTGTTGATGTACTCCGTCGTAACGGATTAGACCCAACTTATCACCTACCAAACAGATTAACTGATGGATATGGCTTAACTAAGGAATTTATCGATGAGTGTAAAACCAATGGCATTAGTCTTGTTATTACGACAGATTGTGGCATAGGAGCAATTGAGGAAACAGAATACGCCAATAGCCAAAATATTGATGTGGTTATTTTTGACCACCATGTCCAGTTGATAGATAAAATACCACCTGCAATCGCAGTAGTTGACGCAAATAGGCAAGAACAGCAAGAAGTCCCAACAGCTTACCTAAAGCATTTATGTGCTGCGGGCATTGTGTTTATGTTTTTAATAGCTTTAAGGAGATACATAAGAAATCGCGGAGGACAACTGTTATTTAATCCAACGGATTATGTCGATATTGTTGCTCTTGGTACAGTAAGCGATTTAGTGCAGTTACTAGGTATCAATCGTGCTTTAGTCATTCATGTGCTTAAGGGGAAAGTGAAATCTCTTGGTATCAAAGCAATGATGGCAATACTTAGTGTTAGTGATGTCTCAACTGTTGAGGATATATCATTTAGAATTTCTCCATTAATTAACGCAGCAGGACGCTTAGGGCAAGCAGATAAAGCCTTGGAGTTGCTGTTTACTACGAATAAGCAAGATGCAGTTGCTAGAGCATATGAATTATTAGCATTAAATGACAAACGAAGAGTTATAGAAGCTGAAATATTAACACATGCATTACAATCAGCTGAAGCAATGCAGAAGAATAAGTCATTTGTTTGCTCATATGGTGATAATTGGCATGAAGGTGTAATGGGAATAATATCAGGTAAGTTACGTGAACGGTTTAACAAACCCAGTTTTGTAATTTCATTTAATGCTAAAGGTGAAGGACATGGTTCAGCTCGGTCTGTACCAGGATTACATATAGGAGAACTTATTAATTCAGCAGTTGAAGCAGGGATATTACTAAAAGGTGGGGGGCATGAAATGGCAGGTGGTTTTTCACTACTTAAAAGTAATATTGATAGGTTTATGAAATTTCTAGAAGGGCATATTCCCACAGATATTAAAACCCTTATAGAAATTGATGCTTGTTTATCTCCATTATCAAAGCTAGAGAATATCGTCAAGAAATTACAGATTTTGGAGCCTTTTGGTCAGGGCTTAATGCGTCCGGTATTCGCAATGTTACGATTACAAGTTGCAAACATACGATATATAGCTGATGGACAACATGCTCGTATTGTATTTAAAGATGAGTTTGGACGAGGTCTTGTACGCACTTCCTTGTTTAATAGCTGTATGAACCAACCTTTTATAGATAGAATGTTTACAAACAGTAATCAGCTATATGATATCGTCGGAGTATTAACTTCTCATAGAGTGTTTGGACCATCAATCATTTTAAAAGATATAAGAATATCCCAGTAGGAGAATTATTTAATTTCGACAAATTATGCTTAAAATTATTCATAAACGTGTCTTGGGAAGTACTCAGGACTACGCCCATAAACTACTTGCCTCTTACACAGGAGATGTTCTTATAATTGCGGATATTCAAACAGCAGGTAAAAGTCGTCATCGTGAAAGATTATGGATTTCAAATAAAGGCAATTTCCATGGTTCATTTATAATAGATGCTTCCAAAATAGGATATACGTTTTTTAATATTAATCTGATTAATTCACATGTAGTCTATGCCGTACAAAAAACAATAGCGAAATTTTCAAGCTCTAATGATATTAAGGTGAAGTTGCCAAACGACGTATATTATGATGGGAAGAAAATTGCAGGTATACTAATAGAAACATTCTATCCACTAGCAATTATAGGAATAGGCATAAATTTAATATCTTCACCATTAGCTACTTCAACAAGTCTTAAAGATGCTTTTGGTATCGAAATTAATAATACAGACAGCGAGTTTATTAACTTAATATATAACAACATTACTGAAAGGGTTATCTGTTATTAAACCATGTTTTCATAGTATCGATGATTTTAACAAGTTCAACTTCATTGATTATGTAAGATGGCATTGTATACATATAATTCAAAAACGGTCTAATAAATATTCCATTATCGTAGGCAAATTGCTGAAAACCGTTAAGTACAGTTTTATCAAATACTTCGATACATAAACAACCTCCCATAATTCTAATTTCTTTTATATCAGGATGTGTAAAATCTTTCGTTTCTCTATTAAATATTTCTTCTATTTTTTTAATTTTACTCATATAATCATATTTTTCAAATAATTCTATTGATTTTAATGATGCACAACATGCAAGTGCGTTTCCCATAAACGTAGGACCATGCATTAAGGCATGTATTGGATTATCACTATAAAAACCATCCCATACCTTTTGATTAGTAATAGTGACAGCATGACCAATGTATCCACCAGTTAATGCTTTACCAAGCATAAGAATGTCTGGTTGTACTAAGTCAGAAACAAATCGCTTACCAGTTCTACCAAACCCAGTTGCTATTTCATCAAATAGTAGTAAAACGTCATACTCATCACACAATTTGCGGGCTTTTTGTAAAAAAGAAATGTCATACATTCTCATTCCGCCTGCACACTGCAATAGTGGCTCTACAATAAAACATGACAATTCATTACCAAATTTAAAAAATGCCTCTTCTAATGTAGGAATTGTAGTAGATATGTGTACTACGTTAGATTTCTGGTTACTGAATGCAAAATGGTAATCTTCGTCATCACCAACTTCCATAGCTTTAAAAGTATCTCCATGGTATGCATGTTCTAGAGCCAAAATCTTATTACGTGATGAATTGCGATTGGTATTAAACTGCAATGCCATTTTAAGTGCTACTTCTACAGCAACACTTCCTGAGTCTGAAAAGAAACAGTAGTTTAAGTTACCTGGTAACCACTCGACAAGTTTTTGTGAAAGTTTTTCAACTGGGTCGTGAGTAAGTCCACCAAGCATTACGTGGGAAAATTTATCTATCTGTTGTTTTATAGCTTCATTAATTTCTGGATGGTTGTAGCCATGAATAACACACCACCACGACGATATGGCATCAATAAGTTTATGATTATCCTCTGTATAAAGGTATACACCTTCTGCGTGTGTTATTTTTACCGGACTTTTGGCAGTCTTCATCTGTGTATATGGAAACCAGAGCATTTTACCTTCCTTTCATCCAAAATTTTTTATTTATATCAATATCTTTATCTTCAGGTTTAACTTTTGCAAGAACGGGCAAACCCGTGAGGATTTCACACATTTTTATGTTATCTTTCTCCATAATATCCTTGTCATTATAGTTATTGAATATAATTCCTATTATAGGAACATCACGTAATTTCATGTATTCATATGTTAGAACAAGTCTATTTATTGAGCCAAGAGCAGTATCTGACACTATAATACATGGCAATTTTGATAATTTTATAATATCAATTAGGAAAATCTTTTCCTCATCACATCTTATAGGACATATAATACCGCCACTTCCCTCAAATACGACAAAATTATATTTACCACAAACATATCCATAAGCGGAGGAAACACGCTCTAGCTCTACTGGATTTCCTTCTATCTGAGAAGCTAAGTGTGGAGAAACAGCAGTTTCATACACATACGGACACATTTCGGCTAGTGGTTGTGCAATATTTGAAAAATCTTTAACAAAGACAGCATCTCCTGGCATTAGTTTTCCATTTTTATCTTTTATGTTTCCACTCATGGCACTTTTAAAATAGCCAATATTAATGCCCTGTTCATGTAATTTCTTTACAATTAATGCGGATATATAAGTTTTACCTACATCAGTTCCTGTTCCTGTTATGAAAACTCCGTTATTCATTTATTTGCCTCCACTGTAAATCCCATCTCTCTCAGCATTTTAATATCTTCAGTAATGTTATTACCTGACGTAGTTAGCATATCTCCTGTAATAGCGGAGTTGGCTCCTGATAAAAATGCCTGTTTTCCGCAATCTTTAATAAGATTACGCCCTGCTGCTAATCTTATATCAGCTATTGGATTAATATAACGAAATATTGCTACTGTTCTCAAAATATCATTTTCTGAAATACGTTCTAAATTTTCAAATGGAGTACCTTTTATTGGAATAAGAACATTGATAGGAATTGAGTTTACATTTAGTTCAGATAGACTAATTGCCATATCAAGCCTATCTTCCCAAGATTCACCCATGCCTATTATTCCGCCTGAACATATCTCAAAGCCTGCTTCTCTGGCACGTTTGATACATGCTATCTTATCCTCATAAGTGTGAGTAGTACAAATGTTAGGAAAGTTTCTACGTGATGTTTCTATATTACAGTGATATCTTCTTACTCCACTTTCATAAAGCTCTTTAAACTGTTCAGATGTAAGTAGTCCTAATGATGAACATAGCCCAATATTACATTTACTTTTTAGCAATCTGAATGCTGATATTACTTTTTTAAAATCATTGCTACTAAGAGTTCTACCAGCAGTAACTATAGCAAAACGGTTAACTCCACGTTTTTCATTATGTGTGCATTCTGCCAGTATTGCTTCTTCATTCAGAAAGTTATATTCAGTTATACCGGTACAGTAATGAGCTGATTGGGCACAAAATTTGCAGTTTTCAGAACATCTGCCACTTTTACCATTTATTATTGAACAGAGATTAATTTTGTTGCCACAAAGACTACTACGTATTCTATTTGCACCTGCACATAACTGCTCAAGGTTACAGTTTATAAAAAAATTGAGGTCATCAGTGCGTTTTATTCGATATCCATTAATGATATCCTCAGTGCATTTAGATATATTCACTATTGCTCCCCATAAATCACTGAACGACTAATTTATAGCACAACCATTCTAACCAATAAGCCTATAAGGAACAGTTTTCATTTGTAAAAACATATCATCAGTTGTTCTAGATTGCGTAAAAATGTTATAATCTAATCTGACTTGGTATGTTTGAAAGAAGAAATTAAAGGATGCCTACAATAAATCAATTGACACGTCATCCCAGGAAAAAGGTAATTTACCGCAGTAAAACTCCTGATATGGATAAATGTCCACAAAAACGTGGAGTCTGTTCACGTGTCTATACAACAACACCAAAAAAGCCAAACTCGGCATTGCGTAAGGTCGCACGTGTCAGATTGACTAATGGTTATGAGGTAACCTCTTATATTCCAGGTATAGGACACAACTTACAGGAACACTCTGTCGTACTAATCCGTGGTGGTCGTGTCAAAGACTTACCTGGCGTCCGTTATCACATAATTAGAGGAACACTTGATACCCAAGGCGTTAAAGACCGAAAACAAGGTCGTTCGCGTTACGGTGCTAAAAAACCTAAGTAATTGGAGAATGTATGTCAAGAAGAAGAACTGCTGAAAAACGCAAGATTGATGCTGATCCTCGATATGGGGATTTTACAGTTGCAAAGTTTATGAACTGTCTTATGCTCGACGGTAAGAAAGCCGTTGCAGAAAAAATTGTTTATGCTGCTTTTGAAAAAATAGATGGAAAAGACGGCAAAACGTGTGTTGAGCTATTTAATACTGCACTTGAGAATGTACGGCCTCTACTGGAAGTTCGCTCTCGTCGTGTAGGAGGTGCAACTTATCAAGTACCGACAGCAGTTGCCCCTAATAGAGCTCAAGCTTTAGCAATAAGATGGCTAATTGGGGCTGCCCGTAACCGGAATGAAAAGAGCATGAAGGACAAGTTGGCAGGTGAGCTACTAGATGCAGTATCTGGTCGTGGTGGTGCAATGAAAAAACGTGAAGATACTCACAAAATGGCAGAAGCAAATAAAGCATTTTCGCATTATAGTTGGTGAGGTCTTTTATGTCGGAAAACCATGAAAATATCCCAGTAAGTAGATACCGAAATATTGGTATCATGGCTCACATCGATGCTGGTAAAACTACCACTACAGAACGCATCTTATTCTATACAGGGAAATCTTATAAAATCGGTGAAGTTCATGAAGGCGCAGCCACAATGGACTGGATGGAACAAGAACAGGAACGCGGTATTACTATTACGTCCGCAGCTACTACATGCTTTTGGAAAGATCATCGAATAAACATTATTGATACTCCTGGTCACGTTGACTTCACGGTAGAAGTGGAACGCTGTTTACGAGTACTAGACGGTGCTGTGACAGTATTCGACGGTGTTGCAGGTGTTGAGCCACAATCTGAAACAGTGTGGAGACAAGCTGATAAGTACCATGTGCCACGTATTTGTTTCGTAAATAAAATGGATCGCATGGGGGCTAATTTTTTCCGTTGCGTAGATATGATAGTTGATAGGCTAGGTGCTATACCAGCAGTCGTTGAACTACCAATTGGTGTTGAATCGGACTTTAAAGGGGTAGTTGACCTAGTTGAAATGAAAGCTTATGTTTGGCACACAGAAGATTTAGGGGCTCACTATGATACCGTCGAAATACCAGACGATCTGAGAAATCAGGCAAGTCAATATCACAAAAAATTAGTTGAAACAGTTGTTGAAGCTGACGATGAAGCAATGGAAAAATATCTTGAAGGTGAAGAAATTTCGGTGGATATCCTAAAAAAGTGTCTTCGGAAAGGAACAATTGCTGCGAAGTTCGTTCCTGTGTTATGCGGAACAGCTTTTAAAAACAAGGGAGTGCAACCGTTGTTAGATGCGGTTGTTGCATATTTACCGTCTCCTGAAGATTTATGTGAAGTTAAATGTACTACGCCGGATGGAGAACCAGCTGTAAGGAAGTTAGTAAAAGATGAACCTTTATCGGGTTTGGCATTTAAAATAATGACTGACCCGTTTGTCGGAAGTTTAACCTTCTTTAGAGTGTATTCAGGCACGATTGAATCTGGATCAACGGTACTTAATTCAATTAAAGATAAGCCTGAACGTATTGGTCGTATGTTATTAATGCATGCAAATAAACGCGAAGAAATTAAAGTTGCACACGCAGGAGATATCATTGCTTTAGTCGGTCTTAAAAATACAACTACAGGAGATACGCTGTGCGATGCTAATAAACCGGTAATACTGGAAAAAATGGATTTCCCTGAACCAGTAATTGAAATAGCAATAGAACCAAATACTAAAGCAGACCAGGAAAAAATGGGATTAGCATTAGCACGATTGGCTACTGAAGACCCATCGTTCAAAGTATCTACTGATATTGAAAGTGGACAAACTATAATGAAGGGTATGGGCGAATTACATTTGGAAATTATGGTTGACCGGCTAAGACGTGAATATAAAGTTGATGCGAAAATAGGAGCTCCGCAAGTTGCATATAGAGAGACAATTACAAAACAGAATGAAATCGATTATACCCATAAAAAACAGACCGGTGGTGCTGGTCAATTTGCACGTGTAAAAATTGTATTTGAGCCATTGCAACCAGGTGAAGGTTTCATATTTGATAATAAAATTGTCGGTGGAGCAATACCAAAAGAATATATTCCAGGTGTATTGAAAGGGTTACAGTCCGCTAAGGAAACTGGTGTAATAGCAGGTTTTCCTATGATCGATTTCAAAGCGACATTGATAGATGGTGCTTTTCACCCCGTAGATTCAAGTGTTTTAGCATTTGAAATCGCTGCTCGTGCTGCGTTCAGAGAAGGAATAATAAAGTGTAGCCCACGATTATTAGAGCCAATTATGAAAGTAGACGTGGTAACACCAGAGGATTATATGGGCGATATTATTGGTGATTTAAATAGTCGTCGAGGTCAGGTTTCTGAAATGAACCAATTAGGAAACGCTAAACAGATTTCCGCAATGGTTCCATTGTCAAATATGTTTGGGTACGTTAACACTTTGCGTTCAATGAGTCAAGGTCGAGCACAGTTTAGTATGTTATTTGACCATTATGATCAAGTCCCACAGAATGTTGCGGATGAAATCAAAAAGAAAATGTCGTAAAATGACTGAAGGTTGTAGTAATAGTTAATTTTTTTTGGAGAAAAAAATGGCAGAAAAAGAAAAGTTTGTTCGCAATAAGCCGCATTGCAACATAGGAACTATAGGGCACGTCGATCACGGTAAAACGACGTTGACTGCGGCAATAACCACTGTATTAGCTAAGAGTGGACAAGCTCAGGCTAAAGCGTATGATCAAATTGACGCAGCTCCTGAAGAAAAAGCACGAGGCATAACCATTAATACTGCTCACGTAGAGTATGAAACTTCGAAAAGGCACTATGCACATGTGGATTGCCCTGGACACGCAGACTACGTTAAAAATATGATCACAGGTGCGGCTCAAATGGACGGAGCAATACTAGTAGTCGCTGCAACGGATGGTGCAATGCCTCAAACGCGTGAACACATTTTATTAGCGCGTCAAGTTGGAGTGCCAAGGATTGTGGTTTATTTAAATAAATGTGATATGGTTGATGACCCGGAAATGCTTGATTTAGTAGAAGAGGAAGTCCGGGATTTATTGACTAGTTATGAATTTGATGGTAAAAATACACCTATTATTCGGGGTTCAGCTCTTAAGGCATTAGAAGGGGATGAAAGTGAGATCGGAACACAATCGATTGCCAAATTGATGGATGCCGTAGATGAATATATTCCTGATCCAGTACGTGAAATTGATAAACCTTTTGCATTAGCAATCGAGGATGTTTTCACTATTACAGGGCGTGGAACAGTAGTCACTGGTCGTATTGAGCGTGGCGTAATCAATCTCAACGATGAAGTTGAAATTGTTGGGTTACGCGAAACTCGCAAAACTACAGTGACAGGAATAGAAATGTTCCGTAAGTTGTTAGACCGTGGAGAAGCAGGAGATAACGTTGGGGTTTTGTTGCGGGGTATTGACAGAACTGAAGTTGAACGCGGTCAAGTATTAGCAAAACCAGGCAGTGTTACACCACACACAGAATTCGAAGCTCAAGTTTATGTGTTAACGAAAGAAGAAGGTGGACGTCATACGACATTCGGGGCTCATTATCGTCCGCAATTCTATTTTAGGACAACAGACGTTACAGGTTCCATCGAATTACCAGCGGGTGTTGAAATGATTATGCCAGGAGATAATGTTAATGGTATGAAAGTAACACTTATTAGTTCGGTTGCTATGGAAGAAGGATTAAAGTTCGCTATTCGTGAAGGTGGACGCACCATTGGTGCTGGTGTTGTGACTAAGATATTAAAGTAAAAGGTTGAGGAATAGGAAATATGAATGCATCCAAAATACGCATCAGATTAAAGGCGTTTGACCATAGATTATTGGAACAGTCGGCAAAAGAAATAGTAAAGGCAGCACAACGTAGTGGTGCTGTTGTGAGTGGTCCTATTCCTCTCCCGACTAGAATAAAAAGGTTCACAGTAAACCGTTCCCCGCACGTTAATAAGAAATCTCGTGAGCAGTTTGAAATGAGAACTCACGCGAGACTAGTTGATATAAAGGAATGTTCGCCTCAAACAATTGATTCATTGATGAAGCTAGACTTAGCAGCTGGAGTTGATGTTGAGGTAAAAGTATAAAGGAAAGGAAGTATGAGAGTAGGGTTAATTGCCGAAAAAATCGGTATGACTCAGTTTTTTGACGACAATGGTGTGCTAATTCCGGTAACTGTTTTAAAGTCAGAGCCGTGTACAGTTGTCGCTCTACGAACTACAGAAAAAAGTGGCTATAATGCTGTTCAACTTGGTTCAAAAAAAGAAGAGGGTGGTAAACACATTAATAAACCGCAGTTAGAATACTTTAAAAAGTTAGGATTGGGGAATTTTCGAATTTTAAAAGAATTTAGAGTTGATGACCCATTAATATATAACATTGGTGATGTGATTACAGTCGAACATTACAAAAAAGGTGACGATGTGGATGTTACTGGTATAAGCAAAGGAAAAGGATTCGCAGGTGCAATGAAACGGCACAATTTTGGCGGATTACGTGCAACGCACGGTGTATCATTAACACACAGGTCTCTTGGTTCGGTTGGTAATAGAACGTTGCCTGGGCGGATTTTTAAAGGTAAACGTATGGCCGGTCATATGGGAAATAAAAAGGTGACCATTTTAAATCTTAAGGTGTTTGGAACAGACGTATCGAAAGGATTGCTATATGTGATCGGGGCTGTTCCTGGTAGCAGAAACGGTGTAGTGTATATCCGTGACGCCATTAAAAAACCACCTGTGGTGCGATAAACGGGAGTGAAGGAAAATGAAATTTCAAATAGTAGATAGGAACAGTAATGCTACCGGCGAAATTGAGTGTTCTGATGAAGTTTTTGCTGTTGAAAGTCGTCCAGATATAGTTGCCCGTGTTATACATTGGCAGTTAGCAAAAAGACGTAGCGGTAGCCATAATGTAAAAAATAAGTCTGAAGTTCATGGTACAACCCGGAAATTTGTAAGACAAAAAGGTAGTGGTGGGGCACGGCATGGTTCTAAAAAAGCTGCCCAATTTAGGGGAGGCGGAATTGTGTTTGGACCAGTAAATAGAGATCATGGATACGAGTTACCCAAGAAGATTAGAAAACTGGGTATGCGGGTGGTATTGTCAAATAAGGCGCAATCGGGCAATTTAATTGTCGTAGATTCTTTTAATTGTGAACTTAATAAAACAAAGGAATTTTTAAATTGTTTTGGAAAGTTGAAGTCCGCACTATTCGTAGATGTTGACAAGAACGACGAATTCAATCGCGTAATGAATAATTTATCGGGATTTGATTTTTTGCCACAAATCGGTGCTAACGTATATGACATTATTAAAAAAGAAAAACTAGTTGTTACTGCTGGTGCAATTAAAGCCTTAGAAAGTAGGTTGATATGAGTGACAAAATTGTTAGTAAGGATTACGACGTTATCCGATATCCGATAAATACTGAACAGTCTAATCGTTTATTAACAGCTCATAATGCATACACATTTATCGTCGATATTAAGGCGAATAAAAAAACAATTAAACAAGCTGTTGAAAACGTATTTGATGTAAAAGTTTTATCTGTAAATACTATGATACGCAAAGGTAAACGAAAAGTATTTAGAGGGCGTATCGGTAAACGGTCTGATATTAAGCGGGCAATTGTTCGAATTGAGCCTAGTCAAAAAATTGAATTAGGCATGGGGGTATAAATGGTACTGAAGAGATATAAGCCGACAACACCATCGCAACGTGGACTAGTAAATATTGATAGGCGTCAATTATGGAAAGGACGTCCGTTGCGTTCGTTAACGGTTAAAAAAGTAAATGGTGCGGGTAGAAATAATCATGGGCATATTACAGTGTGGAATAGAGGTGGAGGTCATAAACAACGATATCGAATCATAGATTTTCTTCGAGATAAACGTGACATAGAAGCTTCTGTCGAACGCATTGAATATGACCCAAATAGAAGTGCATTTATAGCCTTGTTGAAATATACCGATGGGGAATATCGATATATTATCGCTCCTGAAGGATTACGGTGTGGCGATAGAATATTATCAAGTGATAAAACCGATGCACGACCTGGTAATGCGATGCAAATGCGTAATATTCCTGTCGGTAGTTTTATTCATAATATAGAACTTAAAATAGGCAAAGGTTCACAACTGGGTCGGTCAGCTGGTGCATCCGTGCAAGTTGTTGGGCGTGACGGTGAACATGTAATTCTGAGATTGCCATCGGGAGAACAACGCGTCGTTAGTGGATTATGCTATGCAACAGTGGGTATAGTATCGAATTCAGATCACCAGAATCGTAAATACGGTAAGGCTGGAAGAATGCGTTGGCTTAGTAAAAGACCTCATGTACGAGGAGTAGCAATGAATCCTGTAGATCACCCTCATGGAGGTGGTGAAGGCAAAACTGCTGGTGGTAGAAATCCAGTAACACCGTGGGGTAAATGTACTAAAGGGAAAAAGACACGTAACAATAAACGTACCGACAAGTACATTATTTCACGTAGAAAGAAATAGGGAGGATAAAATGCCAAGATCTGTTTGGAAGGGTCCATTTTTCGACCGTTATTTGTTGAAAAAAGTGGAAAAAGTCCGTGCTTCTGGTCGTAATGACGTGATTAAGACTTGGTCTCGTCGGTCTATGATTATTCCAGAATTTGTCGGGGTTACATTTGGTGTTCATAATGGCAAAAAATTTATACCGGTATCGGTATCTGAAAATATGGTAGGTCACAAACTCGGAGAATTTTCACCTACTCGTACTTTTTATGGACATAGTGGAGACAAGAAAGTGAAAAAGTAGTATGAAATTGAATAATAATGAAGCAAAAGCCGTGTTACGTCAAGTCCGTGTGAGTCCACAAAAACTTAACCTGGTAGCACAAATGATAAAAGGTCAAAATGCTATTAAGGCAATGGAAAAATTATTGTATTGTAAGAAACGTATAGCTGTAGATGTCAGAAAAACGGTTCAATCGGCTATCTCTAATGCACAGAACAACGGTGGGTTAAACCCTGAAAAACTAATTGTCAAGGAAGCATTTGTTGGTAGTAGTATCCGACTGAAAAGATTTATGCCAAGAGGTCGAGGACGTAGCGGTATTATTTATAAACCGTTTAGTCATCTAACGGTTATAGTTAAAGAGGAGGCGTAACGTGGGACAGAAAGTTAATCCAGTAGGATTGAGACTGGGGATTATAAGGAACTGGGATTCCCGTTGGTTTTCAGAAAAAAAACAATATTCAGAACTTCTTATTGAGGATTTGAAATTACGCCGTTTTATAGAAAAGGAATGCTTTAATTCTGGTGTTGCAAAAATTGTAATAGAACGTACAAACGGGAAAATGCATATTGATATTTATTCATCTCGTCCGGGTATTTTAATTGGTAAAGGTGGCACAGATTTGGAAAAATTAAAAACAAAAATTGTGTCTATGATTAATCCAAAAAGTACCCTAACAATAAACATCATAAGCGTGCGGAAACCCGAATTGGACGCCAAAATTGTTGCAGATAACATCGCAACACAAATAGAAAAACGTGTGTCTTATCGACGTGCTATGAAAAAAGCAATGCAATCGGCACTGAAACTCGGGGCATTAGGTATACGGGTCAACATTTCTGGTCGCATCGGTGGAGCAGAAATTGCTAGAATGGAGTGGTATCGAGAAGGTCGAGTTCCGTTACATACATTACGTTCTAATGTAGACTATGCGTTAGGTGAAGCTAAAACGACTTATGGCGTATGTGGCATTAAAGTTTGGATCTACAAAGGTGATGTAGATGTTGGAGACACTGTGTCTCATGAAAAACATATGTAGGGAGGTGAATAAGTATGTTATCTCCAAAGAAGACAAAGTTTAGAAAAGCGTTCAAAGGTCGTATAAAAGGCATTGCTACAAAAGGAACTGAAATTAGTTTTGGTAGTTATGGTTTAAAAGCAATTGAACCAGCCAGAGTAACTGAACGACAAATAGAAGCAGCTCGAAAAACTATTTCCCGATGTATGAAACGTGCAGGACGTATCTGGATTAGAATCTTCCCCGATGTACCTGTTTCAAAAAAACCAGCAGAAGTACGTATGGGAAGTGGAAAAGGTTCACCTGAGTATTGGATTTGTAGGGTAAAGCCAGGACGTATATTATTTGAATTAGATGGTGTACCAGAAACTGTGGCAAACGTTGCATTTGAATATGCAGCAGCTAAATTACCTATAAAAACGAGGATTGTTAAGAGGTTGGCGTAAGAGTATGAACAAAAAATTTAAGGAATTAGTTGAGGGAAAGGAGCAGAGGGAATTAATTGATGTCCTTTTGTCTTTGAAACGGGAGCATATGAATTTGAGAATAAAGAAAGTCTCCCCCATTGAAGGATTTAATCCTTCAGTTATAAAAGTCTGTCGAAAGAATATTGCCCGTATAAAAACACGCCTCAATCAACTGAAAAAGGAGGGTAAGTAATGTCACGTAGAGTATTAAAAGGTATTGTGGTAAGCGATAGGTGCGATAAGACAGTTACAGTTCAAGTGGTGAATAAAGTCATGCACCCTAAATATAAAAAGTATATAAAAGCAAGGAAAAAATACGCGGCTCATGACGAAAACAACTTTTTTAAAATAGGGGACGAAGTAAAAATTATTGAAAGTAAACCTATTTCAAAAAGTAAGAGGTGGATCGTGTTGAATAAGGATGGAGGTGCTTTATGATACAAACTGAATCACGAATGCAGGTAGCAGACAATTCCGGAGCTCGTGAAGTATTATGCATAAAAGTACTTGGCGGGTCAAAACGGAGATATGCGAGTGTCGGAGACGTCGTAATAGCCGCAGTAAAAGACGCTATACCGAATGGAAAGGTTAAAAAAGGAGATGTTGTGCGTGCGGTAATTGTAAGAACAAAAGCACCGGTTCGTAGAAACGACGGTATGCAAGTAGTTTTCGATACTAATGCCGTAGTACTTGTCGATAAACAGGGAGAACCGGTAGGTACTCGTGTTTTTGGGCCTGTACCAAGAGAATTAAAGCCGGCAGGTTTTATGAAAATTATTTCATTAGCACCGGAGGTATTATGACAGTTCATTTTAAAGTACGTCGTGGAGACTTTGTAGAGGTTATTACTGGTGGAAAAGGTAAAAAGAAACAACGAGGAATAGTAAAAAAGGTGTTTCCCAGAGAACATAAGCTGATTGTCGAGAAAATCAATGAAGTGACAAGACACATTAAACCCGATTATCGTTATCCACAAGGTACGTATACTAAAGAGATGCCCATAGATTTATCAAATGTTGCATTGGTAGATCCATCAACGGATAAACCTGACAGGGTAGGTTTTAAGTTTGATGAAAATGGTAGTAAAGTTCGGTATTTTAAAAAAAGTGGAAATTTAGTTCCGAAGGTAGAGAAAATATGAGTTATACGAAAGATAGATATTTTTCCGAAATTCGTCCAGTCTTGAAAAAGACATTAGGGCTTACGAATGATTACATGATACCGCAATTGGAAAAGATTGTATTGAATTGCACATCGAAAGATGCAGCACATGATAAAAAAGTTATGCAATCAATAATTGACGATTTAACAGCTATATCGGGACAAAAAGCTATTAGTACAATAGCAAAAAAATCCATTGCCGGTTTTAAACTTAGAGAAGGTTCGGAAATTGGAGCAAAAGTTACTTTGCGTCGAGACAAAATGTACGAATTTGTAGATCGATTGATTTACATGGCGTTACCAAGAGTTAGGGATTTTGGTGGACTATCACCTAAAGGTTTCGATGGCCGTGGTAATTTTTCAATGGGAATTAAAGAACAAATAGTTTTTTTCGAAATAAACTACGACAATATAGATAAAATTCGTGGTTTCAACATAACTGTATGTACGACAGCGAGGGATAATAATTCTGCATTAGCTTTATTAAAGGCACTGAATTTCCCGTTTAATAGTTGAGGTAATATGGCAAAAAAAAGTTCAATTCAAAATGATTTAAAACGGAGGCTAATGGTTGTTAGAAAAAAGACAACAAGAGAAAAACTCCGTAAAACCTTTCGTGATAGAAAATTATCAGAAGAAGAACGCCTGAATGCAATGTTTAAATTGTCAGAGATGCCACGTAATTCTTCAAGGGTTCGTATTCGTAATAGGTGTGCATTAACAGGAAGGTCTCGTGGTTATTATCGGCAATTTGGGTTATCTAGAATTGCATTAAGGAAATTAGCTTCCGAAGGATTGTTACCGGGCGTAACAAAAGCGAGTTGGTGAAAATATGATTACTGATAAAATTGGTGATTTAATAACAAGAATTAGAAACGCACAAATGGCAAGATTGCGTTTTACTGATGTACCATTTTCTAAGTTCAAAGAAGGTGTCTTGAAAGTATTATCGTCTGAAGGGTATATTGAAGGTTATTCGATATTTAAAGATGCAAAAGGTCACGATAACTTTAAAATAGAACTAAAATATTATAATGGAAAGCCTGTTATTGCAGAAATTAAAAGAATATCAAAACCAGGCAGACGAGTTTACTCATCGATAAAAAAACTACCGTACGTGCGTAATGGACTGGGTATTCAGATATTATCAACGAGCGGTGGTGTTATGTCTGAAGTAGAAGCTAGAACAAAATCGCTAGGTGGCGAAGTGCTTTGCTCGGTATTTTAGGAGGTGGTAATATGTCAAGAGTTGGAAAACATGCAATTAGTATTCCGAGTGGCACATCTGTTGAAATTAAAGACCATGTATTGTTAATAACAAAAGGAGCTATAAAAGAGAGTTATGATGTACCAACTTGTTTAAACGCTAGTGTAGATGAAAATAGTGTTATTTTTACCCCGGTGGATAATGATCGACAAACAAAAGCTATGTGGGGGACAACACAACGTAACTTCTCAAATATAATATGTGGGTTAAATAAGGATTTTTCAGTTACACTAAAACTTTCTGGTGTTGGTTATAAAGCGTCAGTAAAAGGAAAGCAATTAGTGTTGCAACTTGGGTTTAGTCACGACGTTAATTATGACATTCCTGAAGGAGTAGCTATTAATTGTCCGGATGTTACAACTATTGTAATTACTGGAAAATCGAAAAAACTAGTAGGAGACATTGCTGCGGAATTAAGACAGTACAGGAAACCTGAACCTTACAAAGGAAAAGGTATCATCCGGCAGGGTGAGTTTGTTTATCGGAAAGAAGGGAAGAAAAAATAATGATTAGATATAAAACATTACGCGAGAGACGTAAATTACGTCAGCGTTTTAAAATTTCCCGAGTTGCCAAAGGTAAATACAGGTTATTGGTTCATAGAACTAATAATCATATGTATGCCCAAATTTTGGATAAAGATACAAAGAATACCATAATAACAGTATCTACGTTATCGCCAGATATTCGTTCAAGAATTGAAAATGGTGGTAATATCGTGGCTGCTGAATTGGTAGGTGAATTGGTAGCGAAAAAGGCTAAAGAAAAGGATATTTCTGAAGTTGTATTTGACCGTTCAGGCTTTTTGTATCACGGGAGAGTTAAAGCACTTGCCGAAAGTGCGAGAAAAAACGGACTTAAGTTTTGAGGGGAAAGCATGGCAAAGGAATTCAATGATAATAATAAATCTCAACAGCCAGAACAGTTGATTGAGAAATTGATCAGTGTCCGTCGTGTTACAAAAGTTGTCAAAGGCGGTAAGAATATGAGGTTTTCAGCTTTGGTAGTGGTTGGCGATGGAAAAGGAAGAGTAGGCTATGCAACTGCAAAAGCTCGTGAAGTACCAGATGCAGTAAAACGTGCTAGTGAAAAAGCAAAAAGGTTTATGATTCGCGTTTCTCTTTTAGAAAACAGGACTATCCGCTGTGATGTTTCATCAAAAACAGGTGCTGGACATGTATTTTTAAGAACTGCAACGCCAGGTACTGGAGTTATTGCCGGTGGGGCAATGCGTTCTATTTTTGATGCACTAGGCGTAAAAGATATTGTTAGTAAGTCGGTGGGATCGAGAACATACCATAACGTAGTACGTGCAACGTTTGATGCATTGCAAAAAACGGTATCGCCGAAATTTATTGCCCAAAAATTAGGCAAAAGTTTTTCAGCAATAATGGAACGCAGGAACACTGGAAACTCAGGTTCTTCACAGTCGCAAAAGGATACAAATACGGAGGGGGCAAATGATTAAAGTTAAAAAAATGATAAAAATTCGTCAAATAGGAAGTGCTATCCGACGTAATAAACGGCAATTGATGTATTTACAATCATTGGGATTGAAACGCATTGGTTCAGAAAAAATATTAGAGGCGAATGATTGCGTCTTAAAGTTGATTGCCAAAGTTCGTCATATGGTAAAAATTGTATCGGAGTGAGGCAACATATGAGTGTAGAATTATTAAAGCTTGAAAATATCCGTGAAAACCCAGGTGCTAGACATCGTCGTAAGGTAGTGGGGCGAGGGATTGGCTCAGGTAAGGGTAAAACATCAGGACGTGGAGGAAAAGGGCAAACTGCTCGTTCTGGTGTGAGTTTAGGAGGTTTTGAGGGTGGACAGACTCCAATATACCGTAGAATGCCAAAGCGTGGATTTAATAATCCATTTAAAAAACCTACCTATGAGTTGGATTTTATAAAAATTTCTAGAATTTTAAAAAATGGACTTCTGCCAGAGAGTGGAATAATAGATCGGGCGTTGCTGATAAAAATTGGTTATATGCCGAAGTATATCAAAAACATTACGCTTTTGGGCAATGGCAAATTAGATAAAGCAATCTCAGTTAGAGTTACAAAAGCTACCATCGGTGCTAAAAAAATTTTGGAAAAAACGGGTAGTAAGCTGATTGAGGAGAAAACATCAGTAAGAAAAGATACAAAATGAGGTGTGTAAATGGCTTCTGCAGTAGAATATTTAGCTAAGAATTTTAGTTTAGATACATTTAAGAAGTCGAAAGACTTAAAAAACCGTATATGGTTCACACTTGTTATTTTGATAGTTTATCGTCTTGGTACGTTTATTCCGTTACCTAATATAAATCCAGCTGTCATATCTGAATTCACTCGCAATCATGCGAGTGGATTATTTGGGGTACTTGACATGTTCTCAGGTGGTGCTATGGGTCGTATGACAGTATTCTCTTTAAATATTATGCCCTACATTTCTGCAAGCATCATTGTCCAGTTAATGACATCAATGTCACCTCAGCTAGAAGCGCTTAAAAAAGAAGGTCACTCGGGACAACAAAAACTTAATCAATATACTAGGTATGGTGCGGTAGCATTAGCACTTGCACAAGGATACGGTATTGCTATTGGTCTCGAAAGAATGGTAGGTCAATCCGGCGGAGCTGTAATAGACCCAGGATGGTTATTTAGATTTACGACGATGACTTCGTTAACGGGTGGCACATTATTCATTATGTGGCTAGGTGAACAAATAACAAAACGGGGTCTGGGAAATGGCTCGTCCATGATAATTTATGCTGGTATAGTAGCTAACCTGCCGGCAGCATTATTTAATACATTTGCAATGGGAAAAGAGGGAGCATTATCAATGATGGCTTTAGTCTTCCTATTGGTAATGGTGTTAGGTGTGATACTGTTTATCGTTTACATGGAAAAAGCCATTCGAAAAGTACCTATTCTATACCCGAAACGTCAAGTTATGGGAGGTGGAGCTATACAACAGCAATCTACGCATTTACCATTAAAAATTAATAGTGCTAATGTTATTCCGCCAATATTTGCATCTTCAATATTGTTATTACCTATGACGATAGCGGGTTTTGCTGATTTAAATCCGGATTCATGGTTTGGTAAGTTTTCTAGGATTCTTAGTCATGGTCAACCGTTATACATGATTTTATTCTCAGCTTGTATAATATTTTTTGCATTTTTTTATACTGCAATAATGTTTAACCCCAAAGAGACAGCTGATAATCTTAAAAAAGCTGGTAGTTTTATTCCTGGTATAAGACCTGGAGATGCAACTGCTGAATACATAGAAAGCGTGTTGGATAGGTTAACTTTAGTTGGGGCATTGTACCTATGTTGTATTTGTTTAATTCCTGAAATTTTGTTATCAAAAGTATCGTTGCCTTTTTATTTTGGTGGTACGAGTTTACTTATCGTGGTTAATGTATCAATTGATACTATAACGCAATTTCAGTCTCATCTTATGGCTCAGGAATACGATAAATTATTCAAAAAAAATCGCATTAAAGGATTATTCGGATGAAAAACGGAAAATGGATAGTATTATTAGGAGTTCCCGGTTGTGGTAAGGGAACGCAATGTGAATTACTTAAAAATTCTAATTTAGACTTTAAAGTAATCTGCGTTGGAGATGTGTTACGTTCTAATAACAGTATGTTAATTCCCCAATTGGGAAAAACTGTTAGCGAGATTTTAGGTAGAGGAATTTTGCTTCCTGATGAGGCAATAATCGACCTGGTAAAATCGGAATTGTCTAAAATGTCTAATGTAAAGAATCACAATTTAATTTTCGATGGTTTCCCAAGAACAATAGGTCAAGCAGAAGCATTGACAAAAGTGGCTAGTGATTTTAATCAAAAGATTTCGTATGCACTAAGTTTTGATATACCAGATGATTTATTAATCAAGCGAATAACTGGACGTTACAGCTGTAAAAATTGTGGAAAAATATACAATGACTATTTTTTCAAACCTGAAAAAGAAGGAGTTTGTGATATTTGTGGTAGTTCTGAGTTTAATCGACGCAAAGATGATAATGAAAATTCATTGTCTGTAAGATTGGGGGAATACCATTCAAAGACACAACCGCTAATAGATTTTTACAAAAACCAAGGTGTTATTTACAGTATTAACGCAGATCGCAATGCTTCTGATATTCATAACGAAATTTTGTCTATTTTGAAATCTTAATAGTAACACAACAAAAAAGCGTTCAACAGAACGCTTTTTACCACCAGTGTTCTTATGACGAAGAAATAATTGTATCTACAATTTCTGTTTGAGCTTGAGTTAATGGTAGTAATGGCAATCTTAAAATATTTTTAATCAATCCCGTTTTTGACAATAAATATTTTAATGGAATAGGATTGGATACAACAGAAGCACCACGACTAACAATTTCGAGTTTTCGAACTATATCTGGTAATAATGCCGTATGTCCACTTTTCCATAGATTAAAGAACTCGATAATTAATTTCGGACAATAATTAGCAATAGCAGATATAGTACCACTACTTCCATACATCAAGCTTGCAGGGAAAGTTAAGTCATCACCGGACAAAATAGCAAATTCACCACTTTGACTTGCCAATTGAGACATTACATCAAAATGAGTAGTGGCATCTTTTAACCCTACTATGTTCCTAATTTTTGAAATCTTGAGCAATGTTTCCAATTGCATATTTACACTTACCCTACCGGGAATGTTATATGCAATAATAGGAATATTTATCCTTCTTGAAAGTTCTTTATAGAAACCAACAATACCATCCTGTGTTGGCTTTATATAGTATGGAGGAGCAACTAGGGCAAAATCCGCATGACAATCACTAGCTAATGACATGAGAGAAATAGCCTCATCTATTGAACCAGAACTACAACCAACGCCTACTAAACCTCGTCCGGCTACAACATCTATAGCACAGTCTGTAAGTTTACGACGTTCATCATTAGTTAGTAATGTTCCTTCTCCCGTAGAGCCACACACTACAAACTTGTTAATTCCGTTTTCTAATTGGAATTCAATCAACTTTACAAGTGCATCATAATCCACAGAGTAATCATCATTAAACGGTGTTACTAATGCAACATGTATTCCCTTTATGTTCATATTCAAATTCGTTCTATATCAACGACGAAAGTATATCACTATTACGGTAATATGGTGCATGGGTCAACTGGCTGACGTTTTTGACCTTTAGCAGTTTTATCAATTTCAAAATACAATGCAGGTGTTGTTGTCATTCCGCGGATACCAGACTGACCAACTGATGCAATAGTGTCTCCTCCTGATACTGACTGACCTGGTTTTACCTTCAAATCAATAACATTTGCGTATATTGACACTTTTGATAGAGATTTATGTTGAATAACGATCATATTGCCAAATCGTACTAATTGTTCATTTCCTGATTTTCCTGCCATTTTAACTATACCATCAGCAATTGCTTTTACAGGCGTTTTGCCAGGTGTTGAAATTAATATATTGCCAGATTGTTGGTCAAATTTCTTAGTAATCCGGGAACGCCCGTTAGCAACTGGCCATACATAAGTTGAACTTGGTGTTTCAGTTGACAGATCAGACGTAGTTTCTGAATTAGTCAATTCTTGTGTTGTTCCGAGCTGAACAGCAGAGTTTTCTATTAATGGTTCTTCCTCAGACTCATTTAACTTTAAAGAAGATGCCAATGTTGGCAAATTATCATCATTTTTTGTATCTGTATATTCTGTCTGTAAGCCACCTTCCTGCACTATTGTAACATTAGACGCTTTCAAAGACTTTGAACTTGACAACGCATTTAGATCTTCTGCATCAACTGGCTTAGTAGGAATAATTAGTTTTTGACCTGGAATTAATTCATATGGTGGCATTAGATTGTTTAATTTTATAATTTCAGCCCTAGTTACGTCATATGCTGTTGCAATAGAACCCACAGTATCACCATCTTGTACAATATACAGCTTCTGAGTATTAGCTATACTACGGGGATGATATTCAACAATAGGTTCATAATCGTCAGTCGGTCTATTACTACAAGAACACAGTAACCCTCCGCAACAACAAGATATCAAAACTTTACTAAAACTCTCCATCGCAAATTCCTTTTAATTTATCTAAAGAACTATAGTCAGTCATATTAACTGAAAGTGGTACTACTGTAATATATCCATCATCAAGACCACAATTATCGGTATAACCACTTAGTGATTTATCGTAAACGTATTTTCCAGCTTTTAGCCAATAATATGGATACCCATACGGGTCAATGCTTTTTTCAATAATACCCATGTTTTTTCGTACGCCCTGAGCTAAAACCTTAATTCCTTTAACTTCTTCAACTTTAACAGCAGGAAAATTAACGCTAATGTACGTACCTGGATTAAAAACAAATGAGTTTAGTATTTTGTTTAATACCACTGGGACATAATGACGTGCTATTTCCCAAGATACTGCTTGCCCTAATGGGCGTTGTACACTAAATGCAATAGCGGGTATGCCAAACAAGGCAGCTTCGCGAGCAACGGCGACGGTTCCCGAATACCACACGTCTTCAGATATATTAGTATCATTGTTGATACCAGATAGTACTAAATCAGGATAATTAGCTTCATCAAATAAATATCTTAACCCAAAAGCTACACAATCAACCGGAGAGCCAGTAACCGCATAATGTTTAGGACTGACCTCCTTTGCTCGTAATAGATTTGTTAGCGTTATTGAGTGAGATGCCCCACTTTTATTGATATCAGGAGCTATTACTACAACTTCCTCAAAACTCTTGGAAACTAGATTTTCCAATAATATAATCCCCGGTGCTGATATACCGTCATCATTTCCAATCAATACTTTTTTATACTGCATATTTAACTCTTATAAAATTTCTAATAGTTTTATTACTACGACACGAGATACCGCAACACTGAATTCAGTCGTAGCAATCCCTCATGTGTTAGTACTATGTAATTCCCTTTACTGAGTATATAATCGTTCTGCTTGAGATACCAGATTTTACGTTCGAAGTCATGTTCAAGTAGTATACCCATATCAAAATTATTACAATTTATTCCAAATTTTGTCCTAAGTCCCATTAATAGTCGCTCTACATATACATCATTATCTGACAAGGTCTCAACTTCAAAAATTGGCTCTTTAGCCCATTCACACCAAGTGTGAATATCGGCACACTGGGAAATTGCACATTTTTGATTAAATTCATTATGTACACGGGAATGAGCACCAGCTCCCACTCCGTAATAATCTTTATAATTCCAATACGACAAATTATGACGACTATAATACGTACTATCTATAGCAAAATTCGATACTTCATATTGTTCAAATCCACGGATTTTAGTAATTTCAATGGTTTTATTAAAAAATTCTTCTGACATTGATGGTTGTTCTAAAAAACCTTTATCGATTAAATTCTTGATATATGTACTATCCTCAATTATTAATTCGTACAACGATATATGCTTAATAGGTAATTCTAATGCCATACTAAGTTCCTGTTCCCAATTCTCAAGTGTTTGTCCAGGGCGGTTATATATTAAATCTATTGAAATATTTGGAAATATACTACTCATCTCATATACGCACATTAAAGCATCGTGTGCATTATGTATTCGTCCTAACGTTCGTAAATCAGCATTTATAAGAGACTGTACTCCTATAGATAAACGATTTATACCTACCGATTTGTAACCAATTGCTTTGTTGATATTAATGGTTTTTGGATTTGCCTCCAGTGTTATTTCAGCATTACTAACTACATTAAAATTAGCGTTAATAAAATTAAGGATTTTGTCAATAAACTCTACCGGCAATAATGAAGGTGTGCCACCACCAAAATATATACTAGTAATATCTTCGTTCTTATAGAATTGTTTATGAAATGCTGTTAAAACATTAATATATAATTGCAAATATTTCATCGCTTCTACAATATTGCTACATGCAATACTGTTAAAATTACAATAATAACATTTTGATAGGCAAAACGGATAATGAATATATATCGTACTCACTTAATTACAAAGACGTTGTAGTATTTGAACAGCGTTTAACGCAGCTCCTTTACGAACATTGTCCGCAACACACCAGAAACTTAATGCATCCCGTCTATCATCAACTTGTCTAAGTCTGCTAACATAAACATCATTTGTGCCGACAACATCAAGTGGAGATACAAGTTTTGATGATACATACTTTATCCCGGGATAATTACTTATTGCCTCACAAGCATCTAGAAAGCTGAATGAGCGTCTGAAAAATGCCGTTACTGCTACTGCATGACCAATCATAACTGGAACACGTACACAGGTTGCAGATACAGCAATATACGGTGCGGATAGAATTTTTTTGGTCTCGTGAATCATCTTTTCTTCTTCTAGTGTGTAATTCGTAACACACAAGTGTCCAATTTCAGGAATTATGTTAAATGCCAACTGTTTTTTAAACTTTTTTGGTTGAGCTATATCACTGCCTTTGCATATTGCATTGGTTTGCTCAGTTAGTTCATCAATGCCTGACTTACCCGCTCCGCCTGCCGATTGATAGGTAGAATAAATTACATCAGTTAACTCAAATAAGTCGTGTAACGGTTTTAATGGCAATACTGCTTGAATGGTTGAGCAATTGGGATTAGCAATTAATTTCGAATTTCCTATGGCGTCCATATTTATTTCTGGCACAACTAGTGGAACATCCTGTCTCATGCGAAAGCATGACGTATTATCAATTACATAGCATCCGGCATCAGTTGCCTTTGGAACATAGACTTCAGATATAGATGAACCAGCAGAAAAAAGAGCTACATCGTAGTTATGAAAATCAACGTCTGCTAAGTCCTGCACAACTATCTCAGTATTGCAATAATCTATTTGTTTACCTTTTGAACTAGCAGACGCAGAAGCGTATACATTTTGAGTCGGAATATTAATTTCAGAAAGAATTTTTAACATTTCCCGACCCACTAAACCAGTAGCACCTACAACAATGATTTTAGTGTCGTTAATATTCATACTCACATACCTCGTGTAGCAATATACATAGCAGATAATAGCAGATTTTGTTCATCTGGGTAGGTATTATGTGCCATAGTTTCTAATTCCTGTAATGTCAAAATTCTTCGTGCATTTGCTGTAGATTGATTATAAGAAAGAAACTGCATAGCTACTTCAATAAAGACAAATGCGTTTTCCGCATTTTCAGCTACAAAACTAGCATTTAGTGTTTTATCATTTTCTAAGTAATCTATAAATCTATTGCATATTTCTTCAGGTATGTTATTTACATTATTTATTACAAATTCACGGACATTGCGATAATCCTTATGAGGAGATGTAACTTTAATTTTTGAACATCTGGATCTTACTGTTGGCAAAATGGACGACAATTTTCTAGTTGTTAATATGAATTCAACATTTTCCGGCGGTTCTTCCAGCGTCTTAAGTAAGGAGTTAGAAGCGGAAATAGATAAATCTTCTATATTGTGTATAACTATTGCTTTCTTTAATGCAACTACTGGCTTTTTGAATGCAAACTCATTAATATCTCTAGCGTCATCAATAGATATCAGTACCTTATCTGAAGATTTTTGAATAAACATAAAGTCAGGATGAGTATTTGCCTTTATGTGTGTAGTATTATTATTACCCATATATTGTATAGCATACTCATATGCCCGCTCCAGATTTAATTTATTATTACTACCGTAAAATATTACTCCCATTGAGTTACCGCATATCTTATCCTGGATTAAATTATACAATGTAGGTAGCCTAACTTACCTAATACGGTTTTACCAAGAATTAAATTTTTTGAGTTATAATACGTGTAAAGTAAATGACTATAGGTATTTTATGAAAAGTTTATATATATTACTTATGTCAATTGGATTTAATACATGCTATAGTGAAGTTCAATTACTAGACAATAATTTCCAGGCTGATAAATCGACTATTAGCAATAAGGATAAATCAAAAAGCTCAGAAACGATGCCTCAAACTGGGCAAACTGACAAAAGTAACCAAAATGACAACATCCAAAAGCCAACAAAAAAGGTACACGCTATATTAGATTTAACTTTAGGCAATCCCAAATATAACAATGATAAAGATAGAATAGATATATACGTTGCACCAACATGTTTACATTGTGGGAAGTTCATATCTGAAGAATTACAAAAATTTTTAAATCAGAATTCCAATAAATGTTTTGTGCGGATAAGATTGTTACCAGTATCAGCAAAAGATTTATTTGTAATGAAGCTTATCCAAAGTGAAGCACGAGACATGAATGGATATTATATGATTTATACAAATTACGTAAAACGAGCGTATGCAACGGTAAATAGCATAAAGCCAACTGAAGAACAGAAAAATTTATATAAAGGCTCTACAACTGATTCCGAAATGATAAAGTTTCAAGTGATAGCATCGCAATTTGGGTTTTCAGATGAAAAAATAGTCTCAGCGTTTCCAAATATGGATGAAGATTATGAAATCGCAGTAATGAATTGGTATAAAAGTGTTGTAGAGACAGTTAAAAAGTTTTGCCCAGATAAAGATTTAAAACTCCCATTGATTGTTAAAAATGGCATGAAATACGATAACATCAATGACGCCCCAATTTTATCCTAGGTCGTTCTTGTAGCAGTTCCTTTTGGGAAAGTTTGTATTCTCCTGTGCAGTCTTACACCAAAACTCCATGTGTTCTGCACTTTATTAAAAGTTCTTAGATACATAATCTTCAGACATTTGAAAATCTATTCTGTTTGTAACCTCCGGGGACGAAAATCGTCCCTTGAAAATGGGCTTCCATTTCACAGAAAATAGATGGTTTTATTGTAAATCTTAACCTAGAGATGTACAGTATTTATAAGTTGCGCCAATCCAAGATGAAGTTGCCGGAGAAGAGTTTAAAAAATATTGCACCGTGTACACCATCCTAAACGAATTTTATCACTCATTGTCTCGCTCGCAGAAGCACTGCCACTGTGATCGAGCATACTATTCAATTTCGAATCGCTATTTATTGAGCTTTCACTCTCAGAGAGTTTGTCGCCTTTTCCTGGTTTAACGCTGTTATTATTTGGAAATTTCCGTTTATCAAAAGTCACGTCCAAAAGGCTACTACCACTATCAGAATTAGAACTGGAACATATTTGTTTGGTACTAGTGCTGTTATCGCTATTGTAAATGTCCCCGGTTGGTATTCTTGTGAAGATAGCCCCATTATTACCAGTACTAGATTCATTACAACATCCGCATATCTTACCCAGATGATTGTTGTCATAATTACTTGTGTCTATGAGAGCAGATGTATCTTCAGATTGCTTGATTAGGTGATTTTTAGAATTACCTGTATTACTGCTGTCAAGTACACTATTACTATTGTTGCTACTGTAGTCTTTACCGAAGCTTATGTCTAAACAGCTGATCTCATTACCAAATGGTAAATTTTCAGTAGTTTGATCCGAACTATTACTGCTGTTGCCTTTGCGAGCTTCATCTTTTTTATTAAAATAGGCGTATTCCCCATTAAGATGGTTGCATCTCCAATTTAGAGGATACTTAATGTAATTATTCAAATCTTGCTCAGCTTGCTTACGTGAATAATTTTTGATATTATACCTGAGCAGCCTACCACTTGTAGGTTGGGAATTACGGCTGTTCTTTGCCCGTTCATCTATAAATGAGTAACTACGTTTGCCTCGTTTCAGCATCGGAAGCAATTCTTTTTGTTCGGACGTTTGATGAGTACTGAAGTGCTGGTTCTGTAATATTATTGATTTACTAGAGTGTGTATTAGAGTTTACATGTGTATCGTTACTTCCATGTACATAATTATGTGCTACAACGAGTACGCTTAAAAGTTTCAATATTTTGTAGGTAATCATTTTACCTTTTTAAAAAAACTGCCACGGTGGTGATTTTAACACAAAATTTACATAAAAGCATAATTGCTATATTAATGTGTCAGAGATAATGGCAATGCAGAGTTCGAATCCAGATATATACAAATGCTTTGACTACCTGTCCAAACGAATTATGTTGCAACCGTTAAAAGTCCTTTTGTAAATGAGGTCTCATAAATGAGGTCTCATAAATGAGTTCTCATAAATGAGTTAAACTACTGATGTTGGAATAAATTGAATATATAAGAATGTCATTTTTAAATATTTCATATAGACCATCGTCTTTATCTCAAGTCATCGGACAAGAAGCAATTGTTAAAGCATTGGCTAGGAGTTTATTGGAAGATATTTCGCCATCTGCTTTCCTGTTCTATGGAATACGCGGAGTAGGAAAAACAACATTAGCTCGTATTTTAGCTTACTCATTTGCATGCCTTTCGCCGGTAAATGGAGAAGCATGTAGTAGTTGCCCTTCGTGTCAAGCATTTAAGAATGGTTCACATTTGGACATAACTGAACTCGATGCTGCCAGTCGAACAGGTGTTGACGATATACGAGAAATAATTAATGCCTGTCAATATACACCTGTAATTGGACGTAGTAAGGTATTTATAATTGATGAAATCCATATGTTATCGAAAAGTGCATTTAATGCCTTATTAAAAACATTAGAAGAACCACCAACACATGTGAAATTTATATTTGCCACTACTGAGGTTAATAAAGTTCCAGATACCATACTGTCTAGGTGTTTAATTTTTCAACTACGGCCTATATCTCTGGAAACGTTAAGTAACCACTTAATTACTGTTGCTGAAAAAGATAACATAAAGCTTACTAAAGATGCTTCGGATTTAATTGCTGACGAAGCCGGAGGCTCAGTTCGTGATGCCCTATCACTGTTAAAACAAGCATCACTATTATCTGAGAAAGTCACGACTGAAGTAGTAGCTAGCATTATAGGGGGAGTACAGCCACGTGATATAAAAAATCTATTAACTCTTATATCAGAAGGTCGAGTTGCAGATGCATCCATTTGCGTAAAAAGTATGCTAGCTAGTGGAGCGGATGCATTAAGCATTTATAAACAGTTACAAAAGGCACTGTACGCAGAGATCGTTGAAAAGAAGAACAATAAAAGTGAGCTGACTAGATTATTATACTTATGGCAAGTGCTACTAAAGCAATATGAAAATATAAGTAATACTGCCTATCCTGATTGCATTATTGGAGCCACAGTAATAATGCTTGCACATGTGGCAAGTTTTCCTGATATTGGGTCAATATTAAATTCTTCTGGTAATGGAAATGGAAAAATCGAAGAAATATTATCACTGTTTCCAAAATCTATCGTATCGGAGGTAGAATGATGAACTCTATTATTCTTTGTAAAAATGATTTACCTGATGATTTTTTAGACGACTGTACTTCAGTTGCAATTGATACTGAGGCAATGGGGTTATGTCCATATCGAGACAGGCTTTGCTTAGCACAGTTTTGTAAAGGTGATGATATAAGTTATCTGGTTCAGTTTAGACAATTCGATAAAGCGTCAAATATCTGTAAGTTACTTACCAATAATAATATCGTAAAAATATTTCATTTTGCAAGATTTGACGTAATGATGTTATATAAATATTTAGGAGTAATGACACAAAACATTTATTGTACTAAGATTGCCAGTAAGTTAGTTAGAACATATACAGATAAGCATTCCCTTAAAGATTTATGTAAGTCACTACTGAATATTGAGCTTGCTAAAACGGAAACATGTACTGATTGGGGGGCTGAAGAATTTACAGTTGCACAATTGGGGTATGCCAAAGAAGATGTTATTTATTTACATAAATTAAAAGAGAAGTTGGATATTTTACTATTACGAGAAAAACGACAACCGCTAGCTCAAAATTGTTTTGATTTCTTACCAAGTAGAATTATATTAGATTTAACGGTAAATCAGGAGTATGATATTTTTAAACACTGATACAATGTTCAATTTTTTTATATTGTTGTTTAAATTGCGGAATTTTAACAGGTATGAAATTAGTATAAACCCAATGGGTCTGTGGTTTTGAAACAACACAGAAATGCGTTTGATAATAGTTGTCTGTCATGAAAAGCTTGTATAGCTCTATTTCTATGCTACGATAATCTTAGTTGGTTTTTATCCTTGTCTTTATTAGCGATGAGGATAGTCAAAATTTAGAAAGGTTCAAAATGAACAATTTCAAAAAAGTATTGTTGTCAACGGCTATTGTGTCATTGATAACAGTTAATGCAGTTGATGCACGTGCCTGCATGTCAAGTGGATTTCAAGTCGGTTTTGGTGTGAATGTCTCCAAAAAAAAGGCTGAAATTAAAAATAATAAATTTAAGCCTGTAAATCAATACTTAATATCATTATTAAACAATAAAAATACGGAGACAAAAAAGGCTTTTGACGATAGGTATAATCCAAGCAACTCTATCGAATATGTCAAAAAATCTGTTCCTATAAGCATGATTGCTGTAACCGGGACCAGTAATGTGGGAAACGAGTTGGAAGTGAATAAAGAATATGAAATAGCAACTTGGGGTGGGCTGGAAGTATTCGCCTCAGTTAGGACAGATAAATATAAAACCGGTGATATTACCTACAGTGATAATGTTGTGTCCAAGGATAAAACCGGTGATTCCTATGCTGACGTGTTTAGACAAGTTAGCAAAAACAAAGCAGATTACGTGCTTGAAATGTCAAATGGTCAAACAGTGCCACAAAATGCTAGAATAGACAAAGAAGATTTTAACGGAAAGGAGTATCTGTTTATAGAAGCTAATAATGGCGACCTCATAACCGGTACAAGAGGTTTATTAAATGCATCAGCGTTGATTAATAAAAAAGTAGCGTTAAATGCAAATGAAATTAAAGCAAAAGGATGGGTAGAGTATACTAAATTTTTAGAAACCATCGGCCTGTCATCGTTCGCAGATCGTATTAAGAGTACAAATAACGAATTTTTTTCTACTGCAAGTGAAACACATATAGTAGGGAATGATTTAACAAATGGAAAAAGCTCCACCATGATAGCTATATCAAAATCAAACGAACTAATTTCGAAATATTTCGATTCTGAAACTGATAAAATTAATTCGTCTTCACCTGCATTTTCAAAAGCAAATATCGGTAAGGAGTTTGAGAATGCCTCTCATTTTGGGTTTGACATATCTCTGTCTGCGGGTTACTTTTGGCGTATCGGCGATTTCGCAATTTACATCGGTGCATTAGGTAAAATACCTGTAGCTAAAAAAGTATACAATATTAAAGATAAAGCTTTAGCTGATTTTCAATCTAACAAATCAAATAGTGACAATAGCAATAATAGCAATAAAGATACTGAAAATACCGATTATTGTTTTACATATGAATCAAAGGCTTCGTTCGGTGGAGAAATTGCAGGTTATTATAATCTAACTACCAATTTTGCAATGGGGCTTGGGTGTGTTGTCCTTTATCAACGGGGTGAATTAAAATACAACAAACTTAACACGGTGTATTCAGTTGAAGAAAAAAGTGAACTTGCGAATCTCTGCAATTTACTGGGTGTAAAACTTGACGATATTAATTCTGAATGGAAAAAAATAGGATTTGATAGTGATAGTAAAAAAATACATAATTGGAGTTTTACGCCACAAATATTGGCACTAGTCAATTTTGGTAATTTTGCTATTAAGTTGGGTGCAGGTTATAATTTTGGAACGAAACTCTTAAAATCCGATAAAAATAATATGGATCTGTCGTTGAAGGGTTTTGAGTTTAATGTCGGTTTGACGTATACTTTTGCTATGTAGTAATAATTAATTACAGCTTTGTTTGTAATTCAAAACTCGATGTTTAACACAACATCGAGTTTTTTTTATTAATCTCGATATCCCAAATTAATTTCTATTATCAAATGCGTCTTACAGGCATTGCGTATTCCAAATATCGTGATACAATGTTTAAAAGTTTAGTAAATGATGTTTTCAAATGACAAAAACCAAGCATTATTTAACAAGTGAGCAATTAGAGTATTTTCGATCAAAATTGCTCAAATGGAAAAATGACTTATTGCAGGAAACAGCTGAAACTCAACATGCGTTAAAACATGAACGTATCGTGGAAGCAGATGATGTCGATACTGCTAGTAATCTTAATAATCAGATTTTCGAACTACGAAGTAAAGACAGAAGTAGAAAGCTAATACATAAAATCGATAAGGCATTAGCACGGATAGATGATGGTACTTATGGGTATTGTGAAGAAACAGGAGAGCCTATAGGTTTTAAAAGGCTAGAAGCTAGACCTATTGCTACATTATGTATTGAAGCACAAGAACGCCATGAGCGAGCAGAACGGGAATATCGGGAGGACGATGACGAGTAGGTGTGGCTTTGTTTCAATTATCGGTCGTACTAATGCCGGAAAGTCAACTTTACTTAATAATCTAGTTGATGAAAAGATCTCTATTGTATCACCAAAGGTTCAAACGACAAGACGGGAAATACGTGGTATTATTCAATATGCCTCCTCGCAGATAATTTTTGTAGATACACCTGGTTTTTGTAAGGGCAATACAACTTTAGAACGGGCGTTATTAACTAATTTTAAAAGAGCATATGAAGGTTCAGATGCCGTCTTAATGGTCATTGATTGCACAGTTAAAAATTGGGAAAATGATTTTCAATTCCTTGCTCAATATCAATCTAAAACGTTAAATGAAACCTCTGTTGGAAAAAGAACTTCTGTTGGCAACAGACCTTCTGTTGGAAGTAAAAGTGCTAAATTTACCAAGCCTTTTGCAGTTGTGTTAAATAAAGTAGATAAGTTATCTAATAAGTCAAAATTGTTACAAATAGCAGATGAATTAAAAAATTATGATTTCATTGATGAAATCTTTATGATTTCTGCTTTAACAGGTGAAGGAACAGCACCAATTAAAGCATATCTAGCTAATATAGTTCCTGAAAGTCCATGGTTATATTTTGATGTAGATATTGAACATTGCAAAAAGGACAATTCTCAAAATAACTCCTATGGAAATAAATTAAACTTTAGTACTAAAACTGATTTGGATTTACAAACTAGATTATCGGAAATTACACGTGAAACGGTATTTGAAAAATTAGCACAGGAACTGCCATATAGTATATATATACAAACTGACAAATTTTCCGTAACTGACAAAAAAATTAAGTTAATGCAATCGATAATTGTTATGCGTGCAACACAAAAAGCAATAGTATTGGGACATAACGGTTCTATGATAAGTAATATACGTAGAACATCAATTGCAAAAATGCGTACGCTTTTTAAAAAAACTATTGAACTTAAACTATTTGTTTTAGTTAAGGAAAATTGGACTAATGCTAAGGAACATCTTATTAATGCAGGAATTATTTAATATACTAGTTTGCATCATTGCTATATCTACAATATTGATTAAAAATACCCTTTGGTCAATTATGCTATTTATTGGATTGATATTGTTAGTTACAGGACTAGGGATGTATAATGAACATACTGTCCAAAGTATAATAGTGCTTTTATGTTATATGACAGTTAATGTTTTGTTGGTTGGGATTTTTTACGTGCGGGAACATTTGCGTTAGCTTTGGAATTTTTAGAACTTGCCGAATTAGACTTCGTAGCAGTCTTGGCACTGTTAGGTTTTACTGGCACTGAGGCCTTGCTAGGAGTGGGTTCAGGTAAATATATAACCGTTCCATCATCACATTCTTGTAGGAACTCACTACCTTCAGGACATTCAACGCACTCAGTATTATTATTGTCATAATACTTTATTGTCCCATCTTCGCATTTCTCAGCATATTCGGTATTAGGAGGACATTTAATACAGTCTTCGTTCTTTTTTTTGTCCTTTATCTTGTTTTTTTGCTTATCCTTATCAGTCGTTTTCTTAGGATAATACTCAGTTGTGCCATCATCACAGACCATAGCGTACTCAGCTCCAGGAGGACACTCAACACAGTCTTCAGGCTTTGGTTTAGCCTCATGGTCAGTTTTGGGTAGATCTTTTTTCGGGCATTTACCAGCACATTTGTCGTCAAATTTTGGAATACTTAATTTACCATCATAAATGGTCATTTTGTACTCTTCGAATTTCACAATAATTTTACTGTTTAAACCAAGTCGTTCAGCAAATTTTCCATTTACGGAATATTTGGCAAATATGTAGGCCCCATATGCTTTGGTTCTTGAACGAGGTTCGATTTTCTGTTTAACTTTTGATTTACCCGGGATTATATCATATGAAAAGATTTCCAACTTATCTTTATATAATCTGCGTAGTTCTGGTAATTGCGAAAAATACGTTTGTGCATCCATTCCATGTAGTTTCTGCACTAAATCCGGAGAATACGGAACAACAACATTACAAACAAATGGATTGCCCTTATTAGCCTTAGGGTCAACTTCAAAATCAATTCGCCTTACAAATACTTTTCGTTCAAGGTCTGAACATCCACAAAAAAATGTAACTGAATAAAATAAAATAGTATACTTAACAAGTGATTTATACAATTCCGAACTCCATAAATGTTTGAGGTTCGTACTAAAGATATTATTGCATAGGTATGATTTTATTATTTATAATTTTTACCCGTTGTCCAACTCTTAGGTTGGAGTTTTGTTTTTGCGCAATGCTAATGGTATTGCCATTCTCAAGACGAAGCTCATATTCTATAAATTTTTCTGAGTGATTAGGCATCTCTGAATTTGTGCATGTTTCAATCCTTCCAGTATTTGTGGATTTTACAGAATGAGTACACCCATAACTAGAGACGCAAGCTAAGAGTATTAACAGAGTTTTTTTTAGCATTTTAACTGATGTGGCGAATATAATAATTAGACCTGCAAATTGCAGGTCTAACGTAGCAAAAGTTACTTGTTCGTACTTTAGGCAGGTACAACTCTGCCACCTGATGCACCGGAAATAACCTGTACACGTTGCCCAATTGACAAAGCTGGAGTTTTCCCTTGTGTTACGGACACTGTACCACCATTGTCGAGTTGGATTGTATATTCAAAACCCTTAACTGAGCGGTTTTGAATTGCATTTCCAGCAATACCACCTGCTAAAGCACCAATACCCGCACCAACCAATTTGCCAGTTGTACTGTCAGACACAGCATTGCCTATTAAGTAACCTGCAGTTCCGCCTCCAGCAGCTCCAAGACCTGCACCTGCACCTGGCCCTTCATGACGTTTTATAGAAACTTCACGCATTGACACAATCGTACCATATTGAACACTATTTACTGTTTTAGCTTGGGCATGAGTATAACTATCACCCGATAATCCATCATCACACCCCGACAAGCACATGCTTGCTATCGAACACCCCAAACAACCTATTACTTTAAAATTCATGTAACTTTTCCTAAAAACTTAAACTAACCACAGTTTAACACAAAGGCATCATTCTTTATTAAAAGAAACAGTTACAACAACACGGTAACGTTTCAAATACGTATCTTCGCCATCTGACCATTCTCGTGCAATAGAATCAGCATCTAAGATAGAAAAACGACCAGTTGCAATAGATTTAATACCAGTTGTTTTAACACCTGAAGCATTAGCAATTTTGCTGGCACGAGCTTTGGCATCATTGATAGCTTCTGAAAGTAACTCTAGCCTAATTTTCGACGGATCACTTGATGAATATTTTTCACTGATGCTTACGCAAATGTCCTTATCATATAAGTCTGAGAGATGAGAGCTTAATTGTCGAGCAACGTCTACTTGTTTCGTTTTTACAACAATTGTCCGTCGAATAGAATATCTATTTTCAGGTTTTTCGACACTACTGTTATTATATCGATAATACCGGTCAGCAATTCGGTCTGTAATTTCATCTCTTGTTGAAACAAGTTCTTCATCTGTAAAACCATATTTATGGAGAAATGCTATGACCTCAGCAGACGTACTTGAAAGCGTTGTCTTAATATCGCTAAATTTATTTCCTTCAACATCGAACATTACACTAAGTGTCGCTTCATCTGATTTTATTATCCGATCCGCAAGACCATTTACGCTGATATACGAGTCCTTTGTTTTGATGTGTTTTATACCAGCTAGTACACAGCAACAAACAGAAAGAATACCGAGTATACAGGAAAGTTTTAATACTTTATTTACTATCTCCATACCCCATCCAATTTTTACTATACCCTATTAATATTATATCACAACTAAGCTACACTTTCATAAGTGTTCACATTTCCAAACTGATGCCATTTAAAACTGGTACGCAGTCTTCCTCCGATGATGTGTTAGATCCAGTATCTCCTTTCTCCGTACTAGTTTCTTCATTACTCAGGACACAGGTTTCAGGTTCTGCGACACGCGGTTTAATTTTTGTAAATTTTTTTGTTAATTTCTCAACAAAATCATCATCGACTTTACTTACATTTGTGTGTTTCTCATTGAAATACTCCTTTTCTATAAACAACCTTGTTTGGTACTCAAAACAATCTATTGGTATATAGGAAATCTCCTCAAGTGTTAGAAGCTTTTTGTCTTTTAGCCAACTTTTTAGCGGTGTCAACCTGTTACAATTTGTGCTTAATTTGTCAACAAAATCTTCTACAACATTAGTATTAAGTGCGTTAACCATCCAATCTGAGTAAAAATCCTCTCGGAGAGATTTGACGCCTAATTGGTCGCTGGAAATGACAACAAGTACATACGACTTCAAATTGTTGCTGACGTTTATATTCTCATTAGGAGCGGATTCAAGCAAACATTCCGAGTTATTGTTGCCGAAGTTAGTAAGAATGTTTAAGATTTTCGACCACTTGTTGTTGAGGTCATCATAGATAGAATGTGCTAAATTTAAAGTATGAAGTAGCCAATCCACCCTTTGCCAATAATCTTTTTTTTCGTCATTTTCATTACTATTCTCGTCATCTACAAGTATTCCGTGTGGTTTATTATCTTCAATAATTTTGTCAGCAGTTAGCTCATTAATAATAGTGGATATGTTTGATATCCCACCATGGTTACAAATGAAATCTACAATTGCGTTATACACACTGCGGAGTGTATCAAATTTTCTATCCTCTATATCGATAGATAATTGTAAGAAATCACGCCCAAATTTGCATATGGCACTGGATTTATTTGTGAGATCAATCAAGGTTTGCTTATCAGGGCCAGCAACAGAGAATAGTGGAAGCTCAGCTCCATTTTGAGAATCTGCTGTAGAAGCGTTATCTACAATGGATTGTATTGTTGATTCAAGTGCATCGTTACAGCCTCTATTGTTGGCATAGCATCCATCATATGATAAAGCACATGTTATAAGTGTTAATTTTTTATAAAAATTTCTCATAATTCCCTTCATATAAACTAAAAAAAATAATTTTGAATGCACTCTTATTATAACATTTTCAAAAGCAACTTCAATTTTCTAGGGTTCCAATTATTAGTGACAGAAGGTCATAGGTTTTGATAAACTAAAACAGGAATACGAAAAGAGGCATTTTATATGTACAACATTAAGTTTATTGAAAAATTCGAACCTGAGAATTATGACACATTCATATTAGTTACACATAGCACTAACACCGACTTTGTAAATAATAAAATTGCAATTATTACTGGAAACAGCAGTATAAATACTGGTAATTTTGCTAATATGCAGTGCAATACTATAAAACATTACAATTTTATTATTGGTACTAGTGTTAAAGAAATCATTGTCGCAGGCGCAGGAAAACTATCTGAAATAACTAATACATCGCTTGAAAAGCTAGGTGGATACGTATACAGTCATATAACTCATGACAATGCAAAAGTCTGTATATTAAATAACATTGAATCTACCAATCTTGAAGACAGTGCTTCGTATATTGCTTCTGGTTTAATTTTGAAGTCATGGACATTTGATAAATACAAAACAAGTAAAGCGAGTAAAAAAATAGATACATTAACGTGTGTCACAAATTACATACAATTCAATGAAGGCAAGTTTCCGGAGTTAGACGCTTTAGCACAAGCAGTATTTGATGTAAGGACGATGGTATCTGAACCGGCAAATGTTCTAACGCCAACTGCTCTCAAAAACCTTGCTTTAGATTTAGAAGATTTGGGTGTGAATGTTTCTATTTTAGATGCAAAAGATATGGCAAAACTCGGCATGAACGCATTATTAGGGGTTAGTAGAGGTAGTGAACAACCTCCGTATACTGTTGTGCTTGAATATCGCAATGGCAAAAAAACTGACAAAACATTGGCGTTAGTTGGTAAAGGTGTAACATTTGATGCTGGTGGTATTTGTCTAAAACCAGCTAAGAATATGGGGGAGATGAAAGGCGATATGACTGGTGCTGCTGTTGTTATTGGAACAATTAAGGCATTAGCATTACAGCAAGTTCCTGTAAATGTGATAGGTGCAGTAGGATTAGTTGAAAATACTATTTCTGGTAATGCTCAAAAACCAGGTGATATAGTTACAGCAATGTCGGGTACAACAATAGAGGTGGATAACACTGATGCTGAAGGTCGCCTAGTACTAGCTGATGTTCTATGGTACGTCCAACAGAAATATATGCCAAGTACAATAATTGACTTTGCTACGCTTACTGGAGCAATACAAGTTGCGTTAGGTCATGAGTTTGCAGGGTATATGTCTAATTGTGATAATTTATCAACTCAACTTGAAACATCGAGCAAGACCGTTGGTGAAAAAATTTGGAGATTGCCACTGCATAATTCATATGAACCTGACATAAAATCCGATATAGCTGATATAAAAAATGTCGGTTCAGGTCGTGGTGCAGGTAGTATTACTGCAGCGATGTTTTTAAAACATTTTATACGCGAAGGTACAAGCTGGGCTCATATTGATATAGCTGCTACCGAATGGGACAACAAAGACAGAGCGTTATCTCAAAAGGGGGCAACTGGGTTTGGTGTTAGACTTATGAATGATTTTATAAAACGTAATTTTATTAATAAGGAATAACTTGGTGGTAGAATGAAAATTTCAATAAAACAAACCATTTTAAATCAGGTGTTAGCTCATGCTAATCGTATTGTTGAAAAAAGATTAGCAACGCCCGTACTTGGGTGCGTATTAATGGAAACGGTGGATAGCGAACATATAAACGTTACTGCAACTAATCTTGATATGACTGTAGTGGATATAGCTCCGGGAAACGTTGAGTTTACTGGGGCGTATTGTATTCCTGCAAGTCTATTGTATGAAATTACGAAAAAACTTCCATCTGCATCAGAGATCGTTATAGAAAAATCTAATGATACTAATTCAATTGCAGTAACTAGTAACAAGACTAGCTTTTCATTAAACTATATTGAAAGTTCTGAATTCCCTCCAGTGACAGCACAGGAAATTTTGCAATCGTTTGAACTTAACGCTACTACGCTTAAAAACGCACTTAATACAGCCAAAGTTGCAATGTCACAGGATAATACAAGAATACAGTTGAATGGTATACACATTCATTACGAAAATTCTAATGGCTTAGATACATTGCGTGTAGTTGCAACTGACCTGTTCAGAATAGCTTGTGTCAGTATGCCTGTATCGGCAGATGCTAAAGATATCAATCCAATAATTATCTCACGGCGTGCAGTCGGTGAATTATTACATATGCTAGATGATGTCCCTGATGATAATTCAATTAATGTCAAACTGCAAAATGGTCAAATAATGTTTGAGGCGAATCTAAAAAACAATATACAGTCAGTGTTCAGTACGAGGCTTATAAGTGGTACATTTCCCGAATACAAAGTGGCATTGGAGGTTCAAAATGATAAAATTTTGCAAGCGAAGACGGAAGATTTGGTTAATGCCCTTGATCGGGTAGGTACGATAATCACAGATACCTCAAATTCTGTTAAACTCAGCTTATCGGATAATACTCTGACAATTAGTGGTATTAGTCGAGAGTTTGGTAGTGCAACTGAAACAATTGATGTTGAGTTCCTATCTGATGAACCACTTGATATTTGTTTTAATAGTAGATATCTACTTGAACTTGTAAGACAAATTGAAACTGAAAAAGTAGAAATTTTGTTTAATAATAGTACGTCTCCTACTGTAATCAAACCGGTTTCAGACAACAATACTGAAAAAATTACATTTGTAATTATGCCAGTTGAGTTGGTACATAATTAAAGGATTGTGGAGGGACAAGAAGCCCTCTTAGTAATTGCAACATATAACTGCCAAAATTTATGTGGTGAAATATTTTCAGGACGATATGTTCTATCAATATTCAAAAGTGCAAGTATCTTATCTATGTCTAACGCAAAATACAGTTTTTTTAGTATCGCACCAATCATTTTTCGTCTAAATTGAAAACACGTATTAACGAATTTACCAAATGCACAGAGCAAGTCAGAGGTATGTTTAAGTGTTGGAATCAATAAAACTAAAGAGGATGTAACCTTAGGTGAAGGAATAAATGCTTTATTAGAAATATCAAATAATAATTCTACGTCACATAACAGCTGAGCCAATATGCTTATTGAACCATACTGCTTTGTTCCAACTTTTGCACATATACGTTCTGCTACTTCCTTCTGAAACAATAGAACCATTTTCTCGATATTGTGTATATACTGAGTAAGCCATCCTATCAAAAGTAGTGTCCCGACATTATAAGGCAAATTAGATATTATTGCGATTTCTCCAAAATTCAAATCATAGCTTAACGCATCAGCGTATACAAATTTTAGGTATTTACTGTGTCGTAATATCTCATCATGTAACGGCTTAAATCTGACATCTTTTTCAATACAAATAATTTCGTTGTCTGGAAATAGTTTAAGTAATGATCTAGTAAGCCCACATGGACCAGCACCCACCTCAACAATCGTTGTGTGCGAATTAATAGGGGTTGCCGATTTTGCTATTTTGTCCAATAAATTTTCATCGCACAAAAAGTGTTGTCCTAAACTTTTTGCTCCCTTGTTGTTGATAAACCTGTATTTTTGAATTGTATCGTAAATTGAATGTTTAAGAGGATTATAAGGAATAGTCATAGATTGAAGTGACGATACCACTGGTATCGTCGAAAATGATTATTTTACTTTACTTTTGCATTATTAGCTTCCTTTACGTCATTTTTTGTTTTTTCAGACGTCACAGCTTCCGATTTAGCAGATGATGTTTCAGCATTATTACTTTTTGCTATTGCAGTTTCTGCTTTTGCTGTCTGTTCAGAAGCTGACATACCTTTATTCAACTGTTCAGTGATATTATCACCTTTTTTATGGTTTTTTGAACATCCGGAACGCTTTTTACACTTTTTCTTCTTAGAAACTTTTGGTTGCTTTGTTTTTTCATCTGATGCTTCTGATTTTTCTGAAACAGTTGCTAACTTTTCAGATTCCCCTGTTGCAGTGGCTTCAGCTTTTTTTTCATCTGTTTCTGATTTCGTAGCTGTTTCTTCTGCTACAGGCTTGTCTGAAGCGTTTAGATAACTGCAGAACAAAAAGGACATAGCCATTGATACTAAACTAAACTTGTTCATAAAAATCTCCATTAAGAACGGTTGTACTACACAACCCCTTCTACGGAAGATTATAACTCTGACTTCTCGTATCGTGCCAATTTTTTTGCAAAATTTCACAGTATGCAATTGATGTATGACTTGTTTGCCAACAATTAACGAATATTTAATTATTATCAGTTGTTACAATGTAATGCTGACTTGCGTCTACTGAGCATAATAAGGTACTATGCAAGTATCAGTAGGAGTTAAAATTTGTATGTCAAAAGAGGATTTAGTCGAATTAGGCGGAATTGTAACTGAAGTTCTTTCAAATGCTATGTATAGAGTAAAGCTAGATAATGGGCATGAAATTATTGCTTACACATCAGGACGCATGAAAAAAAATCGTATCAGAGTTTTAGCAGGTGATACGGTGAGCGTTGAAATGACCCCTTACGACCTAAGTAAAGGACGCATCGTGTTTCGAAGCAAATGATCAATTATTATAAGCATAATATTACATCGTATTTACTTAATAAGATGTTAGTAGATATTACTTTAACATTGACAAAATGATCAATCCCCATGTTACTGCAAGGAAGCTATCTAGTCGGTCTAAAACTCCACCGTGTCCGGGAATTAAGCTTCCTGAATCTTTTACACCAAAAATACGTTTCACCTTAGATTCTAATAAATCTCCTAATATTGCTAATATTGCACAAAGTACTGTTACAAAAAAATTGGTATAAGTTGGAATCCAACGAAACGTTTTAATATACATGAAGTATGTAAACAATGCTGTTAGAAAGCCAATTATTGCACCTGACCAGGTTTTTTTAGGGCTAATTTTTGGTGCTAGTTTTGGCCCGCCTAGTAAACTGCCGCCAATGTAAGCACTAACGTCAATAGCCCATACTAATGGCAACACAAAAAGTAGTAGATGCTGAATATTGGTATTTAACCACCAAAACAGCATGGCTCCCACTATGTAGATAATTCCAGATATGAATAATGTTTTTTTTTTGTAGCTGATTTTTGTCCACTCAATAAGCATTAGTAACAGGGCTAAAAACATTAACGAGTTAAAATATATACCACCAAATACTATTGCTCCTATTACTATAGGAATTAATACAATAGCACTACCTATTCGCTGTAACACCTCGATTATTCGACTATTAGCTTCCGGCTTTGGAAACATCATTTACAATGAATACTGTTTTTACTACTGAAATTGTAACATCATATATTTTGGCAGATAGAACGTGTATGTTACACTAAATGCAGTTGATTATTGTACGGATTAAATATGGCAGTACCGAAAAAGAAGTTATCTAAGTCAAGACGTGGAATGCGTCGTTCGCATGACGCCATAAAGGCAGTTTCCACAATTAAATGTAGTTATTGTGGTCAACCTAATATTCCACACAATGTTTGCAAGTTTTGTGGACAGTACGCTAAAAGAGTTGCAAAGACAACTAAAACGAAATAATTCAAACTTGCAATGATTAAAATTGCAATTGATGCTATGGGAGGTGATGCTGGTTTAGCAACAACACTTCCCGGCATTATTAGCTTTTCTCATTCATATAAATCAGATGATATAGAGTTCGTTGTTTATGGAGACGGCTCTCTTATTGAAAAGTATTTTGCTCAAAATCCGTGTCAATGTATTTATTCAATTATAAATACGGGAAGTAAGATAATTAGCTGTAACGAAGAGCCAATCCATGCAATAAAGAATAGTCGTGGAACAAGTATGTACGAATCAATAAGAGCTGTATCCGATGGAATGGCTGATGCTGTCGTGTCATCTGGTAACACAGGTGCATATATGGTTCTTTCGAAACTTTTAGTTGGAACAATTGATGGCGTTTTACGTCCTGCACTTGGTAATGTAATTCCTACCAAAACTGGTAGAACGATAATGTTAGACTTAGGGGCAAATACTGACTGCACAGCAGAAAAACTTTTTCAATTTGCAAAAATGGGTAAGGCTGTTGCTATGATACTTCTTAATAAGAGAAATCCTATTATTGGGCTTTTAAATATAGGCACTGAACGAATAAAAGGAACAGAAATCTTAGGACGTACATATGATTTGATTTCTCAAGATAATTCTTTAAATTTTAAAGGTTTTGTTGAAGGTAATAATATCACTGATGGTTCTGTTGATGTCGTAGTCACCGATGGATTTACAGGCAATGTTGTACTAAAATCAATTGAAGGTTCGGTAAAATTAGTAGCAGAAATCCTAAAGGAAGAAATAAAATCTAATATTTTATCTCGAATAGGTTATCTTCTAGGATTGAAAAAGGTATTTAATAATATGCGTAAAAATTTTAATCCTTCCCTCCACAATGGAGCACCATTTGTCGGTCTTAACAAAGTTGTAGTTAAAAGTCACGGTAGTAGTGAAAACATAGGTTTTGCTCATGCAATACAAACTGCAGTTGAATTAGTACGAAATAATTTTGTCGAAAGTATTAAAAATTCTTTAGGAGAATTTAATGGAGAATGTTAAATATAGCAAAGTAAGTGGTATTGCTACTTATTTGCCTGAAAAGGTATTAACTAATGATGATTTGTCGAAAATGGTTGATACAAGTAACGAATGGATAGTTACTCGAACAGGTATTGAACAACGACACATTGCTAGCGATGATGAATATACATATGATTTAGCATATAAATCTGCTATTAAATCGTTAGAACAGGAGAACCTTTCGGCAAAATCCGTAGATTGTATTATTGTTGCAACTACAACACCAGCTGATAAATGTCCATCAACTGCAACAAAAGTACAAAGTATGCTAGGTGCAACGAATGCCTTTGCCTTCGATATTCAAGCTGCTTGCTCTGGTTTTGTCTATGGCTTATCAATTGCTGATAGTTTTATAAAAACAGGTAAAGCAAGAAATATTTTATTGATAGGTTCGGAAACAATGTCTAAGGTCACTGATTGGTCAGATAGATCTACGTGTGTCCTATTTGGTGATGGAGCTGGTTCATGTATAGTGAGTTCTACAACCAACGATGAACATAAGATAATTGATACAAAACTGTATTCTGACGGAGAAAGATACGACCAAATAGTTATTCACAATAGCCTAAAAAATGGTGGTATGGGTCACATGACAATGAAAGGGGCTGAAGTTTTTAAAAGTGCCATTCGATGCATGTCAGATTCAATGCTGGATATTTTACGTAACAATTCAATGAGTATCGATGATGTAAATTGGATTGTTCCGCACCAGGCGAATGCTCGTATTATTAAATCGCTTTGCGAATTAAACGGTTATCCATTAGATAAGACGATAATTTCGTTACAGAAACACGCAAATACTTCATCTGCAACAATTCCATTGGCAATAGATTATGGAATGCAAAATGGCAAAATTAAGAAAGGTGATATGCTGTTAATAACGGCGATGGGAGCAGGTCTCACCTGGGGTTCAGCCCTTGTTAGATTATAGGAGAGGAGTATGACATACGATAAAAATAATATTTTTTATAAGATATTACACAATGAAATTAGTAGTAAGTTCGTTCTTGAGGGAGAACATTTCATTGTAATTAACGACATAAAACCAAAAGCTCCAGTACACATGTTAGTTATACCAAAAGGAGAATATGTTGATTATGCAGATTTCGTTGCAAATGCTAGTGATGCGGAAATTTTGGATTTTAATAAAGCGATAAAACAGGTAGTTGACATGATGCATTTAAATGAAGGCGGGTATCGGTTAATTTCAAATAGTGGAAAATTCGGTGAACAAGAAGTGCCACATATGCATGTACATGTGTTAGGGAATAATGCAGATAATTAGTGGTATTAATATGGAGAAGAAATTAAAAGATACTGTTTTTTTGCCAAAAACTGAGTTTCCTATGCAGGGAAATTTAGCAAAAAATGATCCCAAAATATTGCAATATTGGCAAGATGAGGAGATTTATAAAAAGCTCCGGGAAAAATCAAAAAACCGAAAAAAATTTATACTACATTCTGGCCCTCCATATGCAAATGGTCATTTACATATGGGACATGCTTTAAATGGCATTTTGAAGGACATAATAGCCAAGTGTTATCAAATGTTAGGTTATGATGCCCCATTGGTATTGGGTTGGGATTGTCACGGATTGCCTATTGAGTGGAAAATTGAAGAAAATTACTTGAAGGAGGGCAAGAAACGTGAGAATATTCCTGTTGCTGAATTTCTTAAAAAATGTCGTGATTATGCGACAGAGTGGAGAGATATTCAAAAAGAAGAATTTCGTAATTTGGGCATTATTTTTGATTACAACGACCCGTATTATACAACTGACCGCAATACGGAAGTCTGTATATATGAAGACTTTCTAAAAATTCTAAAAGCCGGGTATGTGTATCGAGATAATAAGCCGGTTATGTGGTCAGTTGTCGAAAAAACTGCGTTAGCAGAAGCAGAACTTGAATATCATGATAAAACTAGTGATGCAATTTACGTTAAATTTCCAATTTTCAAAACAAATAGCGAGTTGTTAAAAAGGGCATATATAGTAATTTGGACGACCACACCATGGACAATTCCGGCAAATAAGGCAATAGCATATAACACAGAATTTAAATATTCAGTGCTGAAAGTAGGTGATGATAAATTAATCGTTGCCGATGCGTTAGTGGAATCATTTACCAAATCAGCAAAAATAAATGAGTATGAAAAGCTTGCAACTTTTGATGCAAAAGAACTGAATGGCACAATTTGTCATCATCCGTTAAGAAATCTGGGATTTGCTCTAGATGTTCCTCTGTTGCCTGCTGATTATGTAACTGCAGATGCAGGTACTGGGTTAGTGCATACTGCTCCTGGACACGGACTAGATGATTTTTATTTGGGGAAGAAGTATGGACTATCCACTGATTGTTCTGTTGATGAAAATGGAATACTAATAAACAGTTTGCCATATTTTGGAGGCGAACATGTATTTAAAGTAAATCCGAAGGTAATTGCTGAATTAGAAAAATCAGGAAATTTAGTTAGTTCTTCAAAAATTGTCCATAGTTATCCACATTCATGGAGGTCTAAAGCTCCCTTGATCTTTAGGACAACTACACAATGGTTTATATCGGTTAGCCAAATTCGTGATAAGCTTCTCTCTGAAATCAAACAAACAAAGTGGCATCCGACATCTTTTATTAATCGTATATTAGGAATGGTTAAAAAACGTCCTGATTGGTGTATTTCAAGACAACGTTTATGGGGTGTACCAATTGCATTATTTATCAGTAAAAAAACAAATGAAATTTTGATGGATGATGATGTCTTTAAACGTATAGCTGAAACATTTAGAAACGAAGGTATAGAAACATGGCATACCCAGCCAGCTCAGTATTTTTTAGGAAATAAGTATAATGCAGAAGATTTTGAACAAGTTAAGGATACAATAGAAGTTTGGTTTGACAGTGGGTGTTCTCATAAATATGTTATAGATGATCGGCCTGAATTTTACGAATTAGAGCGACAGGCTAGTTTTACAGAACATAATGAAAAGCAGGCAGATTTATATTTTGAAGGTTCTGATCAGCATAGGGGATGGTTTCAGTCTTCACTAATTGAAAGTGTTTTAACTAAAGGTCATGCTCCATACAAGCAAGTTGCTACGCATGGTTTTCTTGTAGACCAACAAGGACGTAAAATGTCAAAATCTCTGGGAAATGTTGTTGCTCCTACTGATATTACGTCAAAATATGGTGTGGATATTTTACGTCTTTGGTGTGTGAGTGGCGATTATTCAGAAGATATGCGTATAGGCAATGATATAATTAAGCATCAGCAGGATATATATCGTCGTTTTAGAAATACATTACGGTATTTACTTGGTGTTCTATCTGAACATAAAAAAAATATTGAGTACCAACAATTACCCCTATTAGAAAAATTTATTTTACATAGGTTATATGAACTAGATCTATTATTAAAACAGACTGTGGAAGTGTTCAATCTACAGAAATTCTACACTGAGTTGCATACATTCTGCACTAACGATTTATCAGCATTTTATTTTGACATCAGAAAAGATTGTGTATATTGTGATGCAAAATCAAATAGTACAAGACAGGCTACATTAACAGTAATGTCTAATGTATTTGATTGTCTTGGGCGTTGGCTTGCCCCTGTTTTATCTTTTACAGCAGAAGAAGCGTGGAAACACGCAGGGCATTTGAGTAGTGTCCATTTAGAAGACTTTTTATCAATTCCATCAGAATGGAAAAACAATGGTGTTGCGGAAGAAATGGTATTTATTCAGTCTGTACGAAAGGACGTTCTGAGTGTACTTGAGGAATTTAGAAATAATAAAGTAATTGGTTCAAGTTTAGAAGCAAAAATCACTATTGCATCTTCTAATAACGATGTAGTACAAAAATTAAACAGATACAATTGGAGAGAGTTTTTATCGGTTTCATCTGTTGATGTTAAGTTTGAAAAACAGTTGAATAATGAGAATAAAATCTTAGTTTCACTTGCAAAATCAGATGATCTAAAATGTGACAGATGTTGGAACTTGAGTTCTACTGTGTCACAATGTAGTACTGACTATGGTGTGGTTCTACTTTGTGAACGTTGCCGCAGTGTTATTAATCAGCTATGAATACCGATAAATGGGAATTAGAAGCATTGTTAAGGTGGTACAAAGTGTTGGGTGTTGATGTTTTATTTGCACCCATTCCAGATAATTTAAAAAGTGCAACAAGTTCTAGCAATAATGCGAACATAGGTAATACGGTTAGTATTAGCACAACCAAAACGGTCACTCCAATTGAAATTAGCGATATGGATGGTTTTACTGTCTTATGCAACGAAATTAATAAGATTGATTGTCCACTTAAACGAACAGCACGAAATACAGTTATATATGACGGTGATATAAAAGCAAAAGTAATGTTGATAGGAGAGGCACCAGGATATGATGAAGATGTCCAGGGAAAGCCTTTTGTTGGAAAGAGTGGTATCTTGCTTAACAAAATGTTGGCATCAATTAATTTAAAACGTGAAGATATTTTTATAGCCAATACTGTTTTTTGGAGACCGCCTGGGAATAGAACTCCATCACAAGATGAGATATCGTTATGTCTACCATTTGTTAAGCGTTTGATAAAGTTAGTTGCTCCAAAAGTAATCATGTTATTAGGCAGTGTTGCAACACATGCGATTTTAGAAACTATGCAACCGATATCTAAATTACGAGGTAGGGAAACTGAGTTTATGGGAATTAAAACTATTCCTACATATCATCCTGCGTATTTACTTAGAAATCCAAGTCAGAAAAAATCAGCATATAATGACTTACTTCTTCTTGAACGAGTCTTAAGTGGGAACTATTAATTTAATAAATTTTTAATTTTACCTTCATACAATCACCTTCAGCAAGGGGCGTATATACGGGAATATTATGAAATTAAAAATTAAATTGCTGAAAGGAGTTGTATTTACAACAGCAGTGCTAGGATTTACTAATAAATTTTGCCCTGCCGGTTTGTCTGAATCACAGTCTACTCAATATGAAGAAATGATTTCACAAACAGCTAGTATGATGGGAACATCCGTTAATCTGAAACGCCAATTAGAATTTTTAAAAGCTGAAATAGCAATGCTATTACAGAGCCTTACGACATCTGCATCGAATGTAAATCTAACAAATAATCCCCAGGCAAATAGGGAAATTCTAGAAAACATTTCAAAAATATGTGGCAATTTAAGGGCAGTTATTGAAGGATTGACTAAAAAGGCAAGTGAAAGTGTTTTACAATCGGGAGAAACCGAATTAAAGGAAACAGATATTGTTGATATGTACGAAAAGAACGCACAAAAATTCGTTGATATATACGAACAAGTTATAAAAATACTCGGTCAACTTAACTGGCTACGAGGAAATTTAGAAGAACTAATGTCACTTATCGCACCCGATGTTATTAACTTAAATACAGCAATTAGTACCAAAGAAGAAGGACTGAGTGCAAATGAAAAAAGAATAACTGATATCAAGAAAGATGTAAAACAACTTATCCCTAATATAGAAAAGGCTGTTAATGAATGTGAAGTATTAATACAAAACGCGGAAAAAATTTCAGAAGAAAGAAAACAAGTAAAGCAAAAAAAAGATAATGAAAAGGAAAATGTCTCAACTCAAACTGATGATAGTTCGAAAGTATCAAAACAAAGCAATAATAACAATGAAAAAAATGACAATAAAGATGTTAGTGAAGAAGAAAAGAACAATTCCACACAATCTGAAAACTCTAAAAATAATGAAAAAAAGTTAAATGATAATGATAAAAAAAAAAAAGAAAAAAATGGGGAAAATAATAATAAAAATGAAGCTGTCAATGTGGATGATAATACAAAAGATAATAAGACTAAACAAAATGATAAAAATAATAATAGTAAAAAAGAAAATAATAAGGATAATGAAAAAGAAGTAAATAGCAACGAAAAAGAGAAAGGAAATAAAAATGAAGGCGACAATGGTAAAAATGGAAAAAAGGAAGTAAAGGAAAAAAACGATAGTACGGAAAATAATATTGAAAACAACAAAGAAGAAAGTAAAAAACAAGAAAAACAGGAAGAAAAGAATAATGAAAATGAAGGGAAAAGTGTTCAAAAGAAAAAAGAAAGTACGATGAAAAAAGATGAATGTACTTGCGCATGTGATGAATGTAAAAAGTTTAGAGAAGCAAGAAAAGAGAAATAATCTATAAAAATGAGAAATAAATTAACGTTAAATATAGACAGATTTTCAAAAAAATGGCTACGTGGATATAGCTTGGTAGAAATATCAATTGTACTCTTAATAATTGGTATTGTAACTACAGCAATATTAAAAGGAAGAGCGTTAATAGAATCTACACGTCTTGATACCGCAGTAAATGACATGCGGTCTATCCAACTTGCCTATGGTCAGTATATAGATTCATACGCAGCTATTCCTGGCAATGATAGTGACGTCAATCACTTGCAAAATGTTGAAACTGGTAAAGGCGACGGTAAATTTGTTAAGGAAGATGCAAATAGGATGTTTAGCCATTTAAATGCGGTAGGATTAATTGAAAATGAAAACTTTAAAATACCAAAAATTGGAAAAGGATACAAAATTATAGAGGTATCAAATCACCCATATATAAAACTTGAGGGGCTGACCAAGGAGCAAATTAATTTATTTAAAACTAAACTAACTGCCACATTTGGGACTACAATTGACATAAAAAATGACGAAAGTAGCGTAAGTATACAAATAGACTAAATTATTATTACTAATGAAATTAGTCCCATTAAACTTTTAGTTTTATACAAGTCTTTTATTCCTCAAATAAACTTTTCTGAAGGCTGTTCTTTTTTTAATCGGAAAATTTGAAACTAATTTTTAACTTTGAATACGATTGTTCGTTCGATGCCTTGTAAATCTTTTGCGATTTCAACAACTTTTAGCCTACTTTCTATTGCACAGATATTGTCACACTGGTTAATTCCTATTTCTAAAAATAATAGACCGTTTGGAACTAAGAACTTATGAACCTCAGGTAGAATGTTTCTATAAGCATCTAAGCCGTCTTTTCCACCAAACAAGGCAATTTTCGGGTCGTGTGAAGTATCAAAATCTAAATTATAATTTTCTGCGACATATGGAGGATTACAAACTATTATATTGAACTTGGCATTTATATTTGAAAACCAATCTGATTTAACGCAATTACACCTTTTATCAATTTTAAGCCTTATTGCGTTTTTTTGGGCAACAGTGAGTGCATCAGTAGATATATCTGCTAATAGCAGTTTAGCATTTGGATATAAGTCCAAAATTGATAGTCCTATGCATCCTGTACCACACCCTAAATCCAGTATAGAAAGCGTATCTGTTTTATTAGGAAAATATTTTACAACCAAGTCTACAATTAATTCTGTTTCAGGACGCGGGTCTAGTGTATACTCGTTCGTTATAAAATCATGGTTATAAAATGCTTTATGACCTACTATTTTCGCTACTGGAACATGGTCAAATCGCATTTTCAGCTTTGATTTAAAAGCGAATAATTGTTCTTTTGAAATTTTGATTTCTTTGGACAAAACAAGTGAACTATACGGCGTCCCTAATACATGTTGCAATAACACAAAGGCCTCATGTTCATCAACACTAAATGATGAACATAATTCCTTAATATCCTTACTTGAAAGGGTAATCACTTTATCTTTAAATGTTTTAAGCGTCGATATAAAGCTGATCTATCCATACCAATTATTTCAGATGTACGTTGTATATTACCTGCATATTTCTTTAGTTGCGATACGTAATATTCTCTTTCAAATCGTTCCTTAGCCTCTTTAATACCCAAATCAAATATCGAACTATCTTTTACGATAGAACTATTAACTGACTGTGTAGCACCATTTCCATAATCTGTAAACGCAACACTTGATACTGGTGAAGACGTTAACATATTGGGTGGTAAGTCAGATTTATAAACAGTCATTGTTTTATCATGTCGAGAAATAACTTGCGAAAATATCCAATCAACAACACTACGTAATTCGACCATGTCATTTTGCCAGTTGTAACCTTTTAAAATTGCAACAACACTTGGGTCAATTGTCACATTTGGAACTGAGTACATTGCTGACATTTGGTTTAAATAGTGTTGAATTAAAATAGGAATATCATTTACACGTTTGTTAAGAGGTAATATACTAACTTTGTTAACTCCAATATGGTAGTATAGCTCTTTATTGAATACGCCATCATTGACTGCATCTACAAGATTGATAGAAGTACCAGCAATTACACGAGAATTTAAAGGTAATTGAGAAGATTGTTTTCCACCAACTCGAATGTACGAATTTGAAATGAAAGCATTTAAAAGTCTAAATTGCACTTCATGTGGCAATGATTCAATATTATCAATAAACAATGTTCCACCATTTGTTTGTTCTAAAAGCCCACGACTTATTTGTGCTTTATCATCCATCAATATTTCAGAACCAAATAGTTCTAATTCTAAATATCGTGCATCACACTGGGAACAGTTTATGGAGCAAAATTGAGCTTGAACTCTAGGAGACGAGTTGTGAATTTTACGAGCTATATCTTCTTTATCAGAACATTTATGCCCCGTTATAAGGCATCTCCCGTTTAATGGAGCAACACGTTCTATAAATAAATTTATCTCTCGAACGTTAGAAGAACTTCCAAGAACACTATCTGTTACTTTTGCTTTAACTTTTAGGCTTTCATTTTCTTTTTGCAAACTGGCACTTTCAAGAGCTTTTGATACTGACACTAGTAGACGAGAAGGCTCAAATGGCTTTTCAATAAAATCATATGCCCCTTTTTGAATTGCAGTAACCGCAGTGTCAATTGTACCGTGACCACTCATCATAATTACAGGTAAATGTGGATTTTGAGCTTTGGCATATTGAAGTAAACGAATACCGTCCCTATCTCCCTCTCCTAACCAAACGTCAAGAATTACTAACTGTGGAATTTTTTTTTCAATTTCCTTAATTGCTTCCCCGTATCCAAATGCAGTACGAGTAGAATAACCATTATCTGACAATATACCACTTACAAGTTCACAAATATCTTCTTCGTCATCAACTACTAAAGTGTCAATAAAGGCATTTCCTGCAACCATATTTCCCTTTCCCCTTATATCTCATACGGCAGAATTAGTGTTATTTTGGCACCATGCAGAACCTGAGAGTTACTTAGCATAACACGTCCGTTATGATCATTCATTATTTTGTAAACAATGGCAAGACCAAGACCCGTTCCATTTTTACGTGTTGTATAATACGGTTCTAATGCTTTTTTCAACACTGCATCTGAAAAACCTATTCCGTCATCTTCTATTGTAATAAATACACTATTATTTCTCAAATTACAGCCTATTAATATTATTTTCCTATCATCGTCTGTTATGTTTTCTGTAATTGCATGTACCGCATTAACAATAACATTAATAAGAACTTGATTTATCTGTGCTATGTCAAATTTGAATATCAAATTATCATATGGGAGATTGCATTGAAATTTAATATCTTTATAAGCACTTTCATTCATAAAAACCACTTCCTTAATTAGCTTAATTAAATCATTCGGTTCTATTACTGGCTCTGGCAATCGAGCAAAATCAGAAAACTCTTTTACAAGCTCATTCATATTATTAACTTGCCTAACAATAGTATTAAGACACGTATCGAACGTTTCTGGTGATGTCACAATTTCCTTTCTATACTTATTTCGTAACCTTTCTGCAGATAACAATATTGGCGTAAGTGGATTTTTTATTTCATGAGCTATTTTCCTAGCTATATCTTTCCATGCCATTTGTTTATTTAGCATTGCTAATTGTTCCTTATGCTCATTAATAGCTTTAATCATATTATTAAATGTCATGATCAGGTCATCCCACTCATTATTTTGTTTTTTTAACACTATAAATGTTTCATAATTTCCTTGACTTATTCCATTAATTGCATTAATTAATTTATTAATTGGAGATAGCACTTTCCGAGAATATATTAGCCCCATAAATACAGCCAACAAAATCGTTATTATAACAATACTGCTAAACAACATAATAAAACTTGCTTTAATATTAAGACGTTCTGATGATAAAGTCATATACTGTTTACTAGCAGTTTCAATACTCCTACGATGACTTAATATATCGCTATCGATTTGTGCAGTAACAGCTAAGAATAAATTTTCAGAAATATTTAAACATCGGATTGCGACGACATACCCTTCTACCTCATAAGTTGGTTCGTTAGCTAAAACAATATTATTTACAATGAGTATTCGCTGTAGCTCTGATGAAAATGGGGTTTGATAAATTACATTCAATCCATTGGATGTTGGGCAAAATAAAATAAAATCTAATTTGCGATCGACTTGCTCATTTTTTAAAATCTGTACAATATCATCCTTTGTTAAATCCTTTTGTGAAACATTTAAAGCGAGTATTTCAATATAACTATTTAAATTGTTTTTCAAATCTCTTATATATACATTTGATATTTCAGCTGAGTGCGTAATAGCATCGTTAATTGGTGTATTGAAAAAGTTTCTTATACTCATATCAAAAAATATTAACGAAAACGTAAAAACAAGCAAAGGAGGTACAACAGCAGTGGTAAAAAATAATCCAAATATTTGCTTGCTAAACCTTTTAGTTGAGCGTTTGCTTATCCGAATGATTTTATAACCAAATATAAAGATTATTATGGCTAAACAAATAAAGTCAGCATATATTAGTAAAAATAATAACAGATGGTTACGATTATTGTAAAATAACAAATAACATATCATAAAGGATAAACTACATGCTATTACACTAATTGTTTTTAGTTGGGGTATAAAAAATGAATAAATTTTACTAAACACTAAATTTACACATACAACGATTTATATAAAAATAATAACATTCGAAATCACAATCTTATGAGCTACACGGTATTTGAAAAACTGACAAAAAATTTTCAAACAGTCAGTATAAATTTCGCATATCTAGCTATTGTATCTTATGCTCCTTTTTCCATAACTGCATAACTAATAACGTAAGGAAATTCGTCACTGGTTGAAATATGCCAGACGTTATTGTTATTTTTTACTTTTACATATGGGGCGCCAAATTTGTCATGGAATATTTCAATACTTTGCCAAGTAAGCCCATGCTTTTCCCTAATACACTTTATGACCGCTTCCTTCATTGAAAATATTTTGGCAAATGATGATGCATAATCGGCACGACTGTGACAGAACGTACGTTCTGCTACAGTAAAGTATTTTTGTTTGAATTTTTCAGGAAATTTGTCGAGCAGATGAGCAATACGACGTATATCCAAAATATCGACACCTACTCCGACAATCATTTATTACCTTGCTACGAATGGCAATAATGCTAATATCCTGGCACGTTTAATAGCTTGTGCCAAAGCACGCTGACGTTTTAATGGCATTGAGCTAACACGACTAGGAATAATTTTCCCCTTTTCGGAAATATATTTTTGTAATAAACGTACATCTTTATAATCAATTTTTTGCAATACCTTGCGTTCCCGGGTGCGATTGGCATCAACAACTTTAGGATTAGCAATATCAAAATTATCTGTACTCATAATTACTCCCCTTTAGATGGTTTTTCACGTTCACGACGCATTAAAGCAGATGGTTTATTGTCTAGTTCATCAACTCGAATAATCATAAACCTGATTACGTCTTCGTGTAATCTAAATAAACGTTCTAGTTCATTAACCTTACTAGGTAACGAAATATTCAATAGTACGTAATAACCCTTACGACTTTTTTTAATGGGATAAGCTAAAGTGCGTAATCCACAGAACTCGGTCTTAGCTATTTCTCCACCTAAATTTTTAATTAAATCAGTGACTTCATTTGTCACAGCCTCAACATGAGACGTTGACGCTTCCTGTCGAACTATGAACACAACTTCATAAAACATTTTTTTCTCCTTATGGTTGACCACTACGATCAGCCTAAAATTTAAATCTTAGGCAAGGCTTCCATATTCACTAGGAATACCTAACTGAAGTGTACCATATTCCTAATTTTTTGATTGTATACAAAGAAAAGCTGATACTAGCTCATTTAGACGGATATACTGCTATCTTCTATATAATAACTTATTTGGCAAATATAACACCCATCATATGTTAAAATAAATATGGAGAATAAATAGTTTTCAAAAGTTTTATGAACAGAGAAAATGACAATTTTTTATATAATTACGATCTAGAATCAATTCTTTCAACTAACGATTTAATGTTCAAAAAAATTTTTTGGAATAAAGAGTATCCTAATATTCTTATTTCTTTCATTAATGCAGTACTTAAAAGAGAGGATCCCATTGTATCCGTTGACTTCATCAATACTGAACTTGATAGTCAGTTTTTAATAGATCACGGCATTAGATTAGATTTAATTGCAAAAACCTCCAGTAATGAACTTCTTAATATTGAGATGCAGAAAAGGGATGAAGATAATATGTATAAAAGAACATTGTATTATTGGTCTAAAATATATTCATCTCAGTTAAATAAAGGTCAGGAATACAATGATCTAAGAACTGTGATAACGATTAATATATTAGACTTTGTTTTGTTTAATGATAAAAGGTGTCACAGAAGTTTTATATTGAAAGACAAAGAAACAAATGAAATACCAGAAATTAACAATGAAGATTTAAAGAAGAAATAAAATCGATAAGAGATGCTCAAAACGTATATGACATAGCGGTAGCTGATCCTACGGAGAGGAAAAAAATAAGGTTATTAGATAAAACTCAAAGAGATAATCTTTCTTATAAAAAAGCTCAAATAACCAAGGCACGGGAGAGAGGAGTCAAAAAAGGTAAAAAGGAGGATTTAGCTGAAGGCAAAAAGGTTGGACTGGTTGAAGGTGAGCATAAAAAAGCTGTTGAAACAGCTAAGAAAATGTTACTAAAAGGGCTGGATGCTGAAACTATATCTGAGTGTACAGGGTTAAGCATCGAAGAAGTTCAAAAGCTCACATGTTAAATCTGTTATACTCGTCCTGAATTCTCGGTAATAGGAGACATACAATGTCAGAAAATATTTACAATTTTAAACTTGCTCAATCAAGGTGGGCAAAAGATTTAGGAAATTATTCAGTAAGTAATGATCGATTATTACAAAATGTCTCCAAGAAATATTATGTATTATCCATGTTGCCCTATCCTTCAGGAAATCTACATATGGGGCATATACGAAATTACACAATAGGAGATGTGGTTGCCCGAGTAAAACGTATGCAGGGCTACACTGTAATTCAACCTATGGGGTTTGATTCATTTGGTATGCCAGCTGAAAATGCAGCTATAAAATCAGGGGTTAATCCAAGAGCGTGGACTGAAAAAAATATTCAGGATATGACAAATCAACTTCAAGCTATGGGATATGCATATGATTGGAATCGAGCCGTTAGTACCCATTCGACGGAATATTACGCACAGGAACAAAAAATATTTTTAAAATTTTTTGAAATGGGTCTAGCTTATCGTAAGCAGTCATATGTTAATTGGGATTCAGTTGATTGTACTGTTTTAGCTAATGAACAAGTCATCGATGGAAAAGGTTGGCGGTCTGGAGCTAAAGTTGAGAAGAAACTCCTAGAACAGTGGTCTATAAAAATAACCCAGTATGCAGAAGAGCTTTTAGATGGGTTAAATGAGCTTAAAGGGCATTGGCCAGAAAAAGTACTGAAAATGCAAGAAAACTGGATTGGTAAATCACAAGGTGCAATAATTTACTTCAAAGTATCAGGTACTGCTGATGTTATAGAAGTTTATTCTACACGTCCAGATACACTGTTTGGTGCGTCATTTGTTGCTATTTCTCCTGACCATCCTATTGCACAACGTTTAGCTAAAGAAAACTCTGAGATATCGGAATTTATTGCCGAATGTAAACAACACGGAACGACAGAAGCAGAATTAGAAAAAGGTGAAAAAAAAGGTTTTAATACGGGAATTAAAGTAGAGCATCCGGTTATACCAGGTAAGACGTTGCCTGTATATATAGCTAATTTCGTTCTTATGGATTATGGAACTGGAGCAGTATTTGCCTGCCCAGCACATGATGAACGAGATTATGAATTCGCCAAAAAATATAATCTGCCTATCATTCCAGTAATAGAACACAATGGTGAGTTCCCGTACACAGAAGATGGACTACACATAAACTCTGAATTTCTAAATGGTTTAAATGTCGCAGATGCCAAAGCTGAAATTATCGATTACTTAGAAGAACATAAATTGGGAAGACGTAAAATAACATATAGACTGAGGGATTGGCTTGTTTCGCGTCAGCGTTATTGGGGATGCCCTATTCCGATTATACATTGTGATAATTGCGGACTAGTGCCAGCAAAATTACCAGTACTATTGCCTGAGGATATTAATTTTAAAGATTTAAGATGCAACCCACTTGAAAAGCATCCAACTTGGAAATACACAAAGTGTCCTAAATGCGGGCAAGATGCCTTACGAGATACAGACACATTAGATACGTTTTTTGAATCATCTTGGTATTTTCTACGTTACTTAGACGTACACAATTCAGAACCGGTAAATCAGGAAGTCGTTGATGCTGTACTACCAGTAGACATATGTATAGGAGGAGTGGAACACGCGGTTTTGCATTTATTGTATGCAAGGTTCTTTATGCTGGCGTTACGTGATGCAGGATATATAACGAAGTCAATTCCATTTGAAAATCTGTTATGCCAGGGTATGGTTTGTCATAAATCTTATAAGAATGAAAATGGCGATTGGGTACTTCCAAATGATGTTGAAAGAGACGCTGATGGACAATTAGTGGATAATAATGGTTTAAAAGTTACTGAATATCCGTCAGAAAAAATGAGTAAATCTAAAAAAAACGTTATAAGCCCAGAAGAAATAATTACAACTTACGGGGTTGATGCATTGAGGTTATTTATATTGTCGGATACACCACCAGAGAAAGATTTCGATTGGAATACGTCGGCATTGGAAGGTTCTTGGAGGTTTTTAAATCGCATATGGAAGGTATTTAATCAAATTCAGAAAAAAGTTCAGGAAAATAACATTAACGGCGATACATCACTGAATAAAATCACACACATGTATCTTAAAAGAATTACAGAAGAATATAAAACAATATCTTTAAATAAAGCTATAGCTCTTGCACGGGAACTTTTTAATAAGATTGATGATAACATTAATACTTCGGAAATTAAAGCACTTATGTTTGCATTTGAAACATTTTTAAAAGTATTTAGTCCAGTAACGCCGTTTTTATGCCAAGAAGTTTGGGATATTCTACACCCAGGAAAATTTATACAAGATGAAGAATGGTCAAAATATGACGAAAAATTAACTAGTCGCTCTGAAGTTACAATGGCCATACAAGTCAACGGAAAGCTTAGGGGAACGATTTCTGTGCCTAGAAATACTGAAAATTTAGAATTAGAGCAACTAGCAATTGAGGTAATTAAGAATAAAATTACACAAAATACGATACAAAAGATTATAGTAGTACCTAATAAAGTGGTTAATATTGTAATTTGAAAATTAATGACTGAACACCTCTTGACTTGGCGTACAAAACAGCTGTAGTATGTTCTTAGGCTTGAAAATATGGATAGAAAGGTGAAAAGAAGCCATGGGAATTAAAAAAAAGAAATGGAAGGGGGGCAATATATGAATTATAAAAAAATTTTGATAACGTCACTGCTAACTGTCGGAATAGTAAATTGTTCCGATTATACGTGGTCAGTGTATAGTCGGAATAACCCAATGTTCGCAAAGAATTTGCGTAACACTCAGGTAGATTACTCTTTAGAATACAGATTGAACAAGAAATTTAGTGACGATAAAAATAATAAACCTCTCACGCAACAAATAGACAGCGAGGTTTACGAACATTACAAAGGTGTATTAGAAACGTATGAAAACTACGCCAAGACACAAAATCTTCATGATAAGGATAAACCATGGGAATTAAAAAGGACGTGGGGCGATTCGATAAATAATACAATGCGTTTAATGGACGCTGTACTTAATCCTGGAAAAGGGGCCGCACAAGGATTACTGAATGATGGTTA
>CADBLQ010000008.1 GCA_902795615.1 uncultured Pseudomonadota bacterium
AAAGCTGAAGAACTTGAAAGACATAAGTTATTTAGTGCTAAAGCTATTGGTTTGGCTGAAGGTTTAGCAGAAGGTGAAAAAAAAGGTGAACACAAAAAAGCTATTGAAACGGCTAGAAACTTTTTAAAAATGGGTTTATCTATAGAACAGGTGGCTCAAGGCACAGGCTTGTCAGTTGAAGAAATTAAAAAGCTATAGCTATAAGTGTAGACAATAACAAAGTGTTGTCATTGTAGTGTGCTTATGTTTACTTGATTAGACTGTATAACTCCTTAAACCGTCATGTTAATGACCTACCCAATTTAAGTGTTGTAGGACATAAAACAATACTTATTGTTTCTTTATTATTGCGAAGTCGGGTAACTATGCAAAAATATTTGGTTCGGTCATTTTTAACAAATCTAACATTGACAGGTTTTTAGCTTTTAATATATCAGGAACTAGCGATTTGTCCGTCATTCCAGGTTGTGTATTTATCTCCAAAAAATACATATCTTTACCATCGTACCGGAAATCAATTCTAGCTATACCTCTACATAAACATGCATTATATGCGTTTACAGCCATATCAAACATTTCAAGTTCGACTTTTTTATCTAGGTCGTAGTTTGTATTATGTCTAGAACCTCCCTCTGAGTATTTAGCATCGTAATCATAAAACTCATTGTCGTAAGTTATTTCAACAGCTCCAATTACCTTTCCATTTACTACTAAAACAGTGAATTCACGACCTGGAATGAATTTTTCTACAAGTATCCTATCTCCATATTGCCACGGCATTGCTTTAAATTGTTGTAACTCTTTATCATTATGAATTAAGTAGATACCAACACTTGACCCTTCATTTGTAGGTTTGACAACAAATGGGTAAGATTCACTTATCAATGATATGTCACTTGATTTAATACATTTGTTTGGAACAATTCGCACACCATTATTCGATACTAATGAGTTTGCAACTGACTTATCAAAGCAAATTGCCGATCCTGTTACACCACTATTGCTGTAGGGCACACCAAAAATATCGAGAATACCTTGTATTGTACCATCTTCTCCACCTGTTCCATGCAAGGAATTCCAAATATAATCCGGTTGTGCTGAATACAAATCATTAACTAATTTCCGTAAGTCCCTTATAACATCAATTACCGTAACTACAAATCCTAACTCTGATAAAACTACCTTTAAATTGTTAGCTGAGTTGATGGACACTTCCCGCTCTGACGACCATCCACCAGATAAAATCGCAATTTTATTCACGAACAAATACTCGCAGAAACAACTTCTTACGTATTTATAATACCACACGTAAAAAGTTTAGCTCGTTATAAAAGGACTTGTTTAAATTTTTTTTTACCAACAGAAATCAAGCAAGAAGTATCAATGATCCTATCGTATTTATCTTGAGTAATACCATCAACTTTTACTCCTCCACCTTCTATTAGACGCTTAGCCTGCGTAGCACTTTCTGCCAACCCACACTCTTTTAGCACTTTATCCAGTGTCATAGGTGAAGAAATTTTAATTTCATCAATTGCCACTGAACATGTGCCACTACTTGCAGATTGCTTAATAGCATTTAAATCAGCTGTTGGATGAACAAATGATGTAACACTATCAGCAAGTATTATTTTGGCGTCATTAATTTTTGAATGACCAATAAACTCTTTATATTTATCAATTTCATCTAATGGTAAATCGGTAAATATTTTCATTAGTCTTACAACGTCTCTATCATCTACATTACGCCAATATTGCCAGAAATCAAATGGCGATAGGAGTTTTTCATCTAGCCATACTGTACCAGCTTCAGTTTTGCCCATTTTCTTGCCATCAGCATTTACTAAAAGGGGAATAGACATTCCGTACACATCTTTACCTGTTTTCCTACGTACTAAATCAACACCGTTTATCATATTCGACCATTGATCTTGCCCTCCAATTTGCAATACACAATTGTAAGTTTCGAACAAGTGCAGAAAATCATATGCTTGCAAGATCATATAGTTAAACTCAAGGAAACTCAAATGTTGCTGTCGTTCAAGTCTTGTACTAACACTATCCATAGCTAGCATTTTATTTACTGAAAACAACGAACCGTAATCACGGAGGAAATCCATGTACATTAATTTAGATAACCATTCATCATTGTTTACGGAAATTACGGCATTATCACCTGTGAACTTAACTAGAGTTGATAGTTTTCGAGAAATTGAAGCAATGTTATCCAAGATTGTATCGTAAGACAGCATCTTTCGTTGTGTTTCCTTCCATGTGGGGTCTCCGATTTTTCCAGTAGCTCCTCCAACTAAAATAATTGGTTTATGACCAGCGTTCTGTAATTTGTTTACAAGTTTAATCCACAAAAGATGTCCTACATGTAGGCTACTGGCAGTTGGATCATACCCTAAATAAAACACGACCTGATTACCTGAACAAAACAATTGATCTATTGCTTCAGCATCAGTTGCCTGATATATATAATATCGTTTATTTAAATCATTTAATAACGAAGACTGAAAGGTATAATCCATAACTACCTCATAATTTAAGTAAAATACCATTCAGAGTATATCATGCCTGACAGGGTTATCTCTTAGTGTCAGAGTTTATTAATTGTTTTTTTAAAAAAAGTGTATTATATATAAAGGAGGTATCCTCGAGAAAGAAGTAATTCATGAATTTTATAAAAAATTTATTAAAATTGTCAACAATAACTTTTAGTTCGGTTATTTTTATGACCAATCCGTTCGTTTATTCTATTATTGGTATTGAAGTTGCTAGTGCTGAAGCTTCAAATAATCTGTTTAACGTTGACTTAACAACAGGTGTTGGCAAATTTATCAAAAATGCAGTCTATAGTTGCATTAAAAGCAAATGTGAATTCTTAGAGTACAAGACAGGGAATGAAAAATTAAAATATTGGGCGTACAACGCGATTAATGATCGTAACAGTAAGTGGGCAAAATCAATTGAAAATGAAATAAAACTAATTGCATTAGCGTTTGATTCTGCTGATACTGTTGAAGCAGTTGATAACCCAGAAAAATGCAGTAAGTATGATAAGGTAATTGCTCATTTCGATACAACAATTTCAACAATCTTGCAAAACAACAAGGGGAAAATTAAACCGTTATATACACAAAATAAAAGTGAATTCAATCGCTCTATTGCTGGATTAGTGATGGGCTATTTGGTATATATTTCTATACACAAATATTTTTATGAATTTAATAAAGTTGCGCGAACAACAAATAAAAACGGATCGTATAAATACGTATCTAGAGCTTATCGTAATGCGGTTATAAGTGCAGAAAATCTCAAAAAAATGTTTGACGAAAGTTTTAATGTCTTATACAATAATTTATTAGCAAAAATGTGCAATGTAGCACAAACGTTATTTTACGACATAGATCAGGTAAAGAAATATCTTATGCACGATTGGAAGTGCTATCTAACACAGTACGGCATAATAGATGGAAGAGCAATAGGGGAAAACTACTCCCCTGACAGCACAAATTTTGTTTTAGACCAAATAATTGCAATTAATAAAACAATTGAGCATGATTATGGGGGTAATCGTATAAACAAAGAAAAAAAGAAATGGATTATAAAAAAATTTCAAGAGCGTCAATTTAAAAAAGAATTTAAAAATTTTATTGAATTTTGTAACCAACGAATGTCTTATCAATTAACAGATGAATCGTCAGGTTTGTGGAACGTTGATACCCTAAACACAGAAGGTGGGTATAGACCCAAATGGAACGCGACAAGTGCATACTGTTATCTTAATTGCAAACTTCAGTTAAAAGATATTGAAAAGCTTTTCAGACAATTTTTGTGGTTCATTAACACTCTCAAAAATAATTATGGAACTGATGATAATGCTTTTAGTAATTCTTATGACGAGACATATGGAGGCGTCAATTATCTATCAAAATTTTCTAATTTCATATATTTGCTTGAAGATAGCAAATATGGATTTGGTCTCCAAACTAAAAATTATGGAAAGAAGCTCGATGAAAGCTTAATATTAAAAGTTATTAATGAAATTTGGCACAGTTCTGATGAGATAGAAGCCAATCTTGGTTCGAAGACTGCAACTGAACTACCATACGAAATTGTTTGGTTTACTATGGCTATACGACAGTTAAAAACACTTGTGCCAAAATTTGACATGGATCAGTATTGGGAAAAATACAAAAAAATTAAAGATATTTTTGAAAGAAACACGTGGAGTTCAAGAATACACTTAATGACTTTGTGTTCATTATATGGTTGGTTTGATATAGAAAAACTAAATAAAGAACAAGTCGAATCTATGTATTATAAACTATGGCACTATTTAAACGGTGTTTCCATTTATATGGTATTGCAACCTGAACGTTGGTTGCTTTTTTGGCAATATGCAATTATTTCATGTAAAAAAAATAAAGTAAACTTTGTAGAAATAATGGAGACACTTCGAGAAATAATTGAAAACTTCTTTGAAGCAATAAATGATAACGAATTAGCAGATAGCATAATACACTCAGATACAATGAACGATAATCAGATGTTATTATTGTTCGTTCAATATATACTGAACGCAGAAAATGCCATTTTAAAACCAAAGTTAGCTAAAACTAAAGATGATGCTAACCAAAAAAATGACGATTTATTTACTAAATTATTCAAAAAAATAGAGTTGACAAATTATGATAAGACCAAAAAATTTTTAAATGATATAGTTAAGAGTCGTGTTATAATCTCAAGAATTAATAATACTCCAGAGGCTATTGACATTGAAAAGTTATTTAGTACGGAATATAAAATAGAGGACCCCAAGGATAGCAAGAAAGCAGAAGATACAATAAAAGCAGAAGATAGCAAAAAAATGGAGAATATTAACAACGAAAATAAAAAAGACGTCAAAAAAGAAAAAGTAAATCTTAATGAACATCTTTTCAAAATAATTTATAAATGTGTAACCAATGATATTGACTATTTCCAAAATATCGACTGGTTATCAAAGAGTGACGAAATTTGCACAGCACTGAACAAGTTAGCTGAGAACAAAGAAAATGATAAAAACAACTTAATTCCCAGAATACAAGCTTTATTACTAAATAAGTATGGAAAATATAAAAATGACAACTTGTTTGCCAAGCCATTAATTTTACTAAAAAATGAATACAAAGGATATGTTGATGGTCAAAGTATTTCCAGACCGCTGTTTTTATTAACAAACGATGATATATATTACGATGACTTGTATGCTCGTTGCATTATGTATGTTTTAAAGATAAACGCGATATTTGAAAATGGAGGCATTCCGTCTGAGCAAGACTTTGAAAAACAATCAAAGCAGGTATTTGATGACGTATTTAAAGATGTACAGTTTGTTAATGAGGTGCAAGCAAAATCACTTTTGGATAAGTGCAAGTACTATTTCGGTTTTATTTTTTAAATAAACATTTTAACCAATAGATTTTTGGGTATCTAAACACATTGCCCCCTGTGTAGTACAATGAAGTCAGATACCTTAAATTACATTAATATATTTGATAAAATCAATTGCCATTTTTCACAATGCATACTTGAGGCATAACACTTATGATACTAAGATTATTTAGCTACACTAACTAATGCAGGACGCAAAAGTCTTTGATTTATCAAAAACCCCTCTTGCATCACTGCAATTATCGTCCCCTGCGGTTTATCACTTTCAACTTGGTTCATTGCTTGATGGACATTCGGGTCAAATGTCATTCCTATGGATTTAATCATGGTAATACCCTGATTTGTAAGAGTTTTATCCATTATATCTAGAGTTAATTTAATTCCTTCGACAATTTTATTATCTGCGGTATCGCAATTATCTAGAGCTAACTGTAAACTGTCTCTAACAGTCAAAATATCTTTTGCAAAACTACTTATTGCAAATTTCGATGCATCTAATTTTTCCTTTTCGGCACGTTTTTTGAAATTTTGAAGCTCTGCAGCAAGCCTTAATACCTGCTCCTTCAATTTTTTTATTTCTTCCCGTTGGGGATTAAGTTCATCAGTAATCTCATGCTCCTCAATATCTGTTTCAGTATTCGCATTACTTTCCATATGCTTATTTTCTTCATCTACCATAATATTTCTATAACCATTATCCTCTCTCAGCATTTTATCATATTTGCCAGTTGTGTTAGTATGGAATTGAGGGGCTTCTCCCTTAATAATCTGAAAAATTAGAGGTTTTATGAGTACAATAAATGTACTAAAAATTACATGTGGTAGTAATATCATGTTACTATCAACAAATGCTACACAAAATATAGCACCGGTATCAGAATATAAAGTTATTCGTAATATTGACAATAAGGTTATTGAGCAACCAACTGTTAGGCAATTGTTTAAATACAATATTAAGACAACTGATGCACCAAATGTGGAGTATTTAAGAATAGGAACAATATATACAATTTATTCTACTGTGGAATTTTATAGTTCATCGATGCCATCAACCGAATACGTACCTAACTCATTAGTCAAAACAGATACAGGATATACATATAGACCAATACTAAACGCTATTCTAACCAACTTCGAATGCAATACTAACAATAATATACCAACGTGGACTATGACGTTTGAACACAGCGTGTCCGAACTCAAAGAGTTTGAAAGCAAAGCTTCCGAACCTTAGGGGGTTTGAACACTCTGCGTCCGTCCCCAAAGGGAGTGAATGCAAGGCATCCGAACTCCAGGGAGTTTGAACCCGAAGGTTTGCAAAAGCAAACCAAAGGTTTGCGACCGTAAATGCATTTATCCCTGTTGACGATTTTATTAAAATGGGTTGGCATATTGAAAGAATTATCTTGGTTGTCCAGTTGCAAAGTAAGATTTTGATACTATTAAAATGTTGACTGCTGAATGAAGAACAATTTTCTATTTTTATTAGAATATGTGTAGTCGCTAGGTTATGCTACCAAAGCGTATTTTAAAAGGAGAATTTATGTTCTCTTCAAGGACCACACTAGCAATTATTACAATGTTGGTAATGTCAAGTATTAATGCTGGGCATTCTATGTATTCTGAAAGTTCGTCAGAGACTGAAACACCATATATTACGTCGGATGAAGCATACAAATGTTTATCAAACCCATTTTCTATTCCACGAACCAACTGGAATTATCAAATAGAGGTAGATATTGTGAAGTGCCAATTAAAAAAAGAATTAATGGACTATTGGTATTGCTTTGCTAATAGGGAGTTTACCTCCATAGAAGATAAAAAGGTGGATGCTTTAGTAAATAGTTTTTGTTCCTTCGGAAAATTGTATGCAAAATATGCCTATAGAAACGCAATAAATCTATCAGAAGAAGAGTACTGCTTAGTGTTTTCTATAATGCAGAATTACGAAAATACTGAAGATAAGTGTTTTTATTCAGGATACGATTTCTCTAGAATCGGCGTTCATTGGCAATTTGTCATAAAAAAGGCTTCTACGGATGAAATGGTATTACAGAATTCTACTGTATTTAAAACGTATGTAGCAATGTTTCAAAGCGAACAAGATTATTATAACCAGTCAAAAAAACGCAGTACAGGAATATGTTATCGATGGAATTTATGTCATTCAGCGTGCTATGCCGACTGGACTCGAGCTCTTTGTTACGAATATGGAAAACTATTGAAAGAAATACAGACACAATTAGCAGTCATGACTAAAGAATAAGGATAACTTCGTACAACAATTTCTGCAAAAAATGCAGAGATTGTTTTTCGGATGTATAATCTCTACAGCTAATACGATCATATCTTGAATAAATATCAAAATTTTGTTATTCTCTCAATGGGTAGTAAGGACCTTTAGTTCAGTTGGTTAGAACCCTCCGCTCATAACGGAGTTGTCGTAGGTTCGAGTCCTACAGGGTCCACCATTCTCATATAGATGCTATTCTAGAATTATCTGCATCGCTTCATACATATTTTTATTTATATAGGATGTTTTTAATGGTTTTGTTTTTATAATTAATTTTGTTTGGTTTTTATGTAAAAATTCACGTAGTGCGATTTTATTATCATTAAACTTATCTGAAGCAAATTTTCTAACTTTCGGAATTTGAACATCTGCATCATTTTGAATTATAATTTTGTCTATTATGTCGCCTGTTCCTATACTTTTTTGCTTACTGTCAGGTAGTTTTATTTCACGATTATTACTATCGATATTTTTATATTGGCTTCCTATACAGGAAACATTAATATAACTTCCATTTGCATCGTATACATATTCAATTTTTTGAACATATAGAGTATTTTCCTTCAGCTTAATTGGTTGATGTAATGAAAGCATGTGATAATGTATTGGGATTTTAAATTGCACCTCAATATTATACATTGAACCTTCAATATACTTAATGACTTCATGTAATATGGTATTGCTGATTTTTTTACCATTATCAGTTTTGAAAAATGATTGCTGGTATATATCAGGCATGTATTCTTGTACATTATGTAGGTCAATATTCAATGTTTTAGCTGGTATTTTGGGAACGAGTTTATTAATTATTTTACATTGAATTTCTTCATATTCCAGCTGTTCATATTCCCATCCAATTGCCAGTTCGTACTGAAAATTAGTCTTATGTAAAGTAAACTTGTTATTAAATGTAATAGGGGTACTACTTTCCTCAATTAACTTTGAATGTGCTACAAAATATTTGGTCGGACGTGATAATTTATTTGAATAAAACGGCGTAAAAACCTTAAACCAAGAATGCTTAAGTTTATTGGGTGTAACTGTACTCAATGGTCTTCCCACTAACACATGTTTTATTTTATTGGTAAGATCAATTGCTCCGTATACACATCTAAGCCACGATGCGTTTATGTTTAAATTGATTTCATGTATAGGCAAGTCTTGATTAATTTTAGTTCTTAAAGTGTCCTTTATTATCCATTCTGCAATGTCTTTCAACGGTGGTTTATCTGATTTTTTAATATCAGGATAAAATATACTAGGGTTTTCTATCTTAAATTTGTTTATAAGTTCGTCAGTATCATTAGGCAAAGGTTCTAGATTACTAACTGCATCAATAGTGTAAGTGTATGACACACTGTCATTTTTAATTTCATTTATTTGCCCATCTAATACTACTTCATCATCTATTAAAATCCGACAATTTGTATATTTATTGTCGTGGATGTGTTTAACTATCGTAACTATTGCACATTCTGAATGACTAATTTTGGCAAAGATAATATCTTGCTCATTAATATTGCATTCTGTAACGTCATTATACAAAATGCACGTAAGTCTACTCATAAAATCCTCTTAAAAATAATGATTGATAAGGAGTCGATTGCGAAAGATTTCCGCCCCCTACTAACGAAGTTAACAGATTTTTTGGTGCTTAGTCAAATTTAGGAATATAAAAATAGGAATAACAGCTACTAAGTTCATACATAGTAGCTGTTGCGTCATTGTCTAAGATATACTATTTGGATAAATACCCAGTACTTTCATCAATATATAGCTCTTTATTTTTATATTTTTCTAAAATATCCTTTTTATACTTCATTAAAGCCTCTGACAATTTGGACTTAGCGTTTTTAATGATCTCGGCTTTATCAGCATCAGAGTTATTTTTATTGATTTCGATGGCTTTAATAAAAGACTCTTGTACGAGATTCGCGAACCCCTGCCAAGATTTCCATTTTACTGATAAACCTAGTTCAGTTGCTAAGTCAATTACGGATTTACAAAGATTCACAAAGTCTGGAATTTCAATATTAATATTTTGCTTATTAGGAACTTCCTCATTTATTGACTCGCACACATTTCTTAACTGTGCAATAATATCTGTTATAATATTTTTTTGTTCTGTTATAATATTTTTTTGTATTGCTGACTTGAATAATTGTTTAGATATTAATGTATCCGCGAACTCAACTATTTGTTTTTCACTAATGCCGATAGTACAATTCCCAAGCGACCGTTCCATATTTTTGCTGTTCTCCGTCATCTCAACAGAACTTAACCCAAAAAGTTTTTTCCCGTCATCAGAAAAACGTAATGGAGTGTCTTGATAAAGAAGAGATAGTAAACGTAGACGTATGCTATTTAAGCCGTCATTTCTTCTATTGTAATACTCATTTAAAGAAGATAGCGTTTGTTCAACTATATTTTTATAATACTCCGAATTTTTAAACAATTTTTCGTTTTCGCATCTTTTCTGGAATTCACCTTCTATTATTAGATGTACTCGTTTGTTAACCTCTTTTGTGATATTATCTGGTTTTTTTTTGAACTTCTTTCTGTTCTTCAACTCATCGTTTTTTTCTTCCGGTGCTTTTTCTAATTGTTTATAACTCGGATCTTCTTCAACTTCTAATCTTATCTTCTTACGAACCTCATCAGTTATTAGTGATTTTCTGATCTGCTCTTTTACGCTACTACCAATTTTTAATTGGACACTAAAATTGATATTTTTTTTTTTCTAGAAAATATAATATGCGTAAAGCATTCATAAATCGATTTGGAGACCACCCATGTTCAACAATTTTTTCAATTGTTTTTTTAAGTACATCCATTTGATTCTCCGTTGTTAGGCAATCTTTTATTGTTGCTATTGTTGGAAAATCGATTTCTGCCCATTTAAATAGTTCTCTTGTGAAATCGACAACGCATGCTTCGACGACTTTTTCTGGACTTTTTTCATCCTTGGAGTATTCATAATTTTTAATTTTATCCGATAGATCTGACTTTACTAAAACTATTTCATAATTGGAATTTACCAGAATTTTTGCATTTTCGAGATACCCGTCTTCCACAAGCTTACTTAGTTTGTCCTGTTTTTGCCTAATTATGTTAAAATGTTCTTTCGAATTTATAACCTTTTGGTCAAATTTAAGATTCTTAATCTTTTGCAGGTAATTTGAAGTTTCATCTATTGTTTTTCCACTACCGTATTTTTTCTCGGTAAGGTCTTTCAACAGGGCTTTAGTCTGACTAATTATTTCGGCCCAAAGTTCCGATAGCGTTTTTCCGTGTTTTTTACCTGTGATTAAAAACTCACAATCATCAATTTTCTTTGAAAGATCATCAAATTTCTCACGTATTTTGTCAAGTTGCTGTGCCAACTTTTCGACACACTCAATTGTGCCAATAATTTTTGAAAAGTTTTGTGAAACATTGCCAGTATCTATTTTGTACTGAGATAACAGCACCTTGTCCTTTTCGATGGAAGCCAATAGGGCTTTTATCTTATTACTCATCATTATATAGGGAACTTTCACAACGGAGTGACCTTCAGACGGCTTAAGTCTCTCGTGTTCGTTATATAGATTCCAAAATATCCTACCTATGTCGTTCAACTGACTTCGCAGATTTTCAACAGCACCTTTACTACCAGGAACTTTATTTTTAGCCCCAGGAACATTATTACCTAGTTTTTCTAATATACTATGTATGAACGAAATTGTACCTGAACAGGTTTGTTGGTTAAAATAGTAAGCCCAATTGTTGCTTATTAAGTTTTTAATATCGTAAGCTATTTTATTAAACTCCTCTTGCAGTGCGTAGAACTCTTTATTAAAATTACGAATTATATTGGACAGTTTTTGAAATCTGATAACTATTTGATTCGGAGCATTCACTAGAATTTCTGCATTGTTGAGATCCTGCTCATCAAAAAAGCTTTCTAATAATTGTTTGACCTTCTGAACATTTGCTGTCTTCTGATTGTTATCCAGGTTCTGATTGAAAACTTTCGACAATATAGCCTTAGCATCTTCGCAATTGTAGTCCGTCTTTTTTAAGAGTTCTATTGTTGTGGTAATAAAGTCTTTAGATAACACATAGTATTCTCCAAAGTTATTTTTAGCGAATTCAAATATTTCTGTGAGTTTTGCCATAACGTCAACATGGTCTCGACCCTCTTGGGATAAGATATTGTCGTCAGTAAGTTTCCATACTTTTAAAAATTGGACATTTTCTGGTGACAGTAGGGAAAACCTTAGCAGAAATTCCCCTTTGTCTATCGTATCATTTCCGATGAATATATCATTTTTCAGATTCAGATAGAAATCCCGTTCTGCTACGATTAAGTAGTTTAAAAAGGAGTCAACAGCATGCATTTTTAGATTTGACGATATACTAGTTATAAGCTTGAATTTCGTTCTTAGTCTTTCCATAATATTACAAAGACTAGATAATGGCAAAAACTCATAATTTATTGATGTTTCGATCGTCTTAACGGATTTCTGTTTGGATATTTCCAGATCATTAAGATTACAATTTTTGGATCCTTTGTTTGCCGAAGGAGATATTATTTTTTTTTCTTCTTCTGTTTTTTTTACTCCAACAAAGTATTTGTAAGGCGGTATGCCATTAAAGCACCGAATAAGTACTACCATTTGTAACCAATTTTCAGCTAAATCCCTTTCTGAAATTACGCTAGTAAGAATTTTTATATTGCCCGTGGGAATTTCAGTTTTTCTCTCAATTTCTTTCCTTATCTCTTTTACTTTTGTCGATTGGCCATTACTACACTGTTTATAAAGCTCTTCATGATATTTACAGTAGTCGTGTACCTGGTGCTTCCCATACGAAAAGGCATCAACAATCATGTCAAGTCTAGCTAATGTATCGTTAACAAAGATACCTTTATGAACTTTTTCTAAACCGTCCAATAAAAATGCTAGGTTATAAGCGTTCAACAGTTCGAGTGATGATACGCCAAGTTCTTCTAAGAACTTACATTTCTCAAAGAATTTATTCCAGGCCAGAGAGTACTTCTGGTCAAGATAATTTTTATACGCAGTGTTCAAACACACAAGCCTATCCTCATAACTATATGAGCTGCCTCGGTGGGCTGGTGTTTTTTTTACATTGTATAGATAGTATGGAAGCCTTTCTTTAAACTCTTTAGCATTGAGAAGTTGAAAGCCCGCTTCGATTTCCTCAGCTGTAGGATCTGCCACATTATTCGACTTGGAGTTTGTGTCATTTTGCTCTTCATTTGTATGAATAGAATTTCCTGTCGTCTCATTAGTATTGATACTAGTGGTGTTAATCTGGCTAGTTGTTATTGTGTTAGATTTGTTATTTGTATCGTCACTGGCAAGAAGGGGATTTTGGCTCACTATGTTAGTGCATATCAATGTGGTTTGCAATAAGAATTTTTTCATAATTTTGCAAGTTTTTAGAAAACATTTGAATTTTAACACATTGTTAACCCTTTCGACAAAAACTCAACATTTTTTGTCTCAAAATGCAATTAATCACTTTAGCATAGGGCATGGACACAAGGGATAATGACACATTAGTTGCAAAAAGGTTAAATTTGTTACAATATTAGTGTTTAAGAAACAAGATTTATGAGCTTTTGCTATTACGTTTTGTCTCTATTGAAGAGAATTGTGGAGTTAGATGATGAATAACGGAATTAAAGTTGTGCCAATAGAAGAGGAGATGCAGTCGGCATACCTTGATTACTCGATGAGTGTAATAGTTGCACGTGCGTTACCTGACGTACGAGATGGTTTAAAACCAGTTCATCGACGTATTATATATTCAATGTATGAAACGGGAAACTTCCATTCCAAACCATTTAAAAAATCTGCAAAAGTTGTTGGTGATGTAATGGGTAATTACCACCCTCATGGTAATGTTGCATTATATGAAACTATGGTTCGTTTGGCTCAGTGGTTCAGTATGCGTGTACCACTAGTTGAAGGTCAAGGGAATTTCGGTTCAATGGACGGTGACAGTGCTGCTGCTGACCGATATACCGAAGCACGTCTAGCTAAAGTTTCAGAAACACTAGTTGCAGATATAGAATGCGATACAGTTAATTTCGTTCCTAACTATGCAAATTTTTTAACTGAGCCATCGGTATTACCTGCTAGATTTCCAAATTTGTTGGTAAATGGTAGCAATGGTATTGCCGTTGGTATGGCAACGTATATTCCAACACATAACCTGGGGGAAGTAATTGATGCCTGTTGTGCGGTGTTAGATAATCCAGATATTTCAGTTGATGAATTGATTGATAAATATATTCCTGGGCCAGATTTTCCAACAGGTGGCATTATATTAGGCAAAGGCGGTATTCGTACTGCGTTCAAAACTGGTCATGGTTCTGTATTAGTTAGGTCTAAAACTGCCATTACTAAAGGGTTTTCGGGTCACGAAAGTATTATCGTTACAGAAATCCCATATCAGGTCAACAAATCAAAATTGGTTGAGCGTATTGCCGAATTAATTAAAAACAAGACTATAGATGGTATAAGCGATATACGAGATGAATCAAATAAGGATGGAGTGAGAATAGTCATTGAAATAAAGCGTGATGCAGTTGCAGAAGTAGTGCTAAACCAATTATTTAGATATACTCCATTACAAGTTAATGTTCCATATAACATGCTGGCATTAGTTAAGAATAAACCACTAAGGTTATCACTACTTGAAATTATTGATAATTTCCTAAAATTTCGTCAGGAAGTTGTAATAAGACGCTGTAAATTTAAATTAAATCAAAATAGAGCAAAAGCTCATAACTTAATTGGTTTCTGTATTGCTCTATCGAATATAGATAGAGTGATATCCATAATTAAGGGGGCAAGCGACAAGTCTATTGCGAAAGATAATTTAATTGCCGAAGAATTGGCAGTAGGCAATATGAAATCATTATTAGAACTTATTGAAGACCCACAGCACAACAATCCCACTTATCATTTTTCCGATACTCAATCTATAGCAATTCTCGATATGAAACTCAGTAAATTAACTAGCTTGGAACAAGATAAAATACGAGATGAATTACAGGGTGTAATGCTAGAAATTGAGGATTTGCTATCTATATTAGGCTCAAAACAGAGAGTAATAGACATTATAAAACAAGAAATGCTAGAGGTTAAAGAACAATTTGGCACACCGAGACTTACAAAAATTGAATCTAATTTTGAGGAAGTAGATGATGAAGATCTTATACAAAAGGAAGATGTAGTAATTACATATACGACAGAAGGTTATATAAAACGAGTTCCGCTTGATAGTTACAGAGCCCAACGTAGAGGGGGTAGAGGCAAAAATGGCATGGACACTAAGGATGAGGATGTGGTTAAAGATGTACTTATTGCAAATACACACGACATTATTTTGTGTTTTTCAACAATTGGAAAGGTATATCAACTTAAGACGTATAAAATTCCAGCCTGCAGTACAGATTCAAAGGGAAGGGCAATGGTTAATATATTGCCTCTTGACGAAAATGAAACCATATCAACGATACTCGTAATTCCCCAAAATATTGACGATAGTAATAATAAAACTTTAGTTTTTGTAACATCATTTGGTAATATTCGTCGCAATAAGTTCTGTGATTTTACAAATATTCAATCAAATGGAAAACGAGCAATACTTTTAGACGAAGGCGAAACATTGATTAATGTCATGTTAGCTGATGATAATGACGATGTGTTCATTGCTACTAAAAATGGTATATGTAATAGGTTCAATGTTGCTGATGTCCGCGTGTTTGCGAGTAGAACATCAAATGGAGTTAGAGGCATTAAGTTAAAAAGTGCTGACGAGGTTATATCAACTACACTGTTGTATAAATGGAGCTTAGATGGAATTGATGAACGTGAAGAATATTTAAAAAATGCTGATAGTTTGAGACAAATGGTTAAAGGTGTTCCAGATGGGCAATCTATAATTTCTAATAGAATGCTCGAATTAGCAAGGTCTGAAAAATTCGTTGTAACCGTTACTGATAAAGGTTTTGGGCAGGTTGTTTCTTATTATGAATATAGGTCAACTAGTCGAGGTACTCAGGGATTTAAGAACATTAGTTTAAATAGTAAAAATGGGTACGCAGTTGCTGTATTTCCTGTTGATTACGATGATGAAATTATCATGATTACAAATACAGGTCGGATTATGCGGTGTAACATAAGCGATATAAGAATTACGCATCGAGGTTCGCAAGGGGTTATTGTTTTCCGATTAGATGATGGTGAACTAATTACCTCGGTTACACGTGTTGATAAAACGGATAACGAGCAATATTCAAATATTAGTTAAATATATCTATCACTGTTGTAACCTGAAAATACGTTGTCAGTATGAAATGGGAAACTAAAACCTGTGCTACCTGAAAATATGTTAATCGTAATGATTATTTTTGCTTTTGTTTTGCTTTAGTGTTGGTACGATGCGTAGTAGCTTGATCAATATTAATATTTTGAAGGTTCTGCTTATTGGTTCTTGAGACAATTGCGGAAATTATTTCAATAAATGTATTATCACTAGGTACAACCTTAACTGGAATTACTTTAACTTCACTTCTGAATACTTCAGGAATTTTTACATAGTCTTTGAGCGTTGTAACTAGTGTTGCATTAACTGATGATGCCTTTTCTATTAATCTTTGTATTTCCGTAATTGTGTACGGATGATGGTCAGCAAACGCAACAAAATCAACAATTTCATATTTACAATCTATTAAAGTCTTTTTAAAGTTTTGCGGATATCCCAGCCCACAAAATCCCAATACCTTATTGTTTTCAACGAGGACTGGTTCCGATACCTGTAATGAGGCATAGCAAATCTTTACATTTTTTATTGATGTAATGCGTTTTTCTAAATCTTCAGACTTATTGCCAATTATCAAAACCATATCGGCATTTTTAATACCATTATCTACAGGTTCAATTAATGGACCAGCAGGTAGCAAGCGTTCATTCCCAAATTGCTGATTAGCGTCTATTACCAAAATATTAAAATCTTTAAATAAGGTACGACAGTAAAAGCCACTATCTACAACCAGAATATCTGCCCCTCCAAAAATCGCAGCTTTACTTTCCTTAAAATGATTTCTGCCAATCCACGTAGGAGCAAATTGTGCAGATACTAACGATTCATCTCCTACTTGTAGATAGGAATGAAGAGTTGGATTAACTTGAATGACATTTTTAATGTAACCACTGTACCCACGAGTGAGAATGTGTGGTGTAAATCCAAGATTTCTTAAAATATCATAAACTAAAGCTACCGTCGGCGTTTTGCCAGCTCCGCTGATCATTACACTATTTACGCTAATTACGGGAACATCAGTTTTTGACGGCAATATAGAACTATAACGAATGTTTGCTAAAAATGAGTAAATAGAAGAAAGAGGTGACAGGATTTTCCCTGCAGAATGTTTTTTGTCATACCAAAATTTTGGTGTTCTCAATCTCTTTATCATTTTAAAATCCATCATTAAAACTTGGAGCGGGTGATGGGAATCGAACCCACGTAACCAGCTTGGAAGGCTG
>CADBLQ010000009.1 GCA_902795615.1 uncultured Pseudomonadota bacterium
AAAGTATGAAATAGATGCACAAGCCAAAAAGAGAGACGCTGAAAACAAGTTGAAAGAAGAAGCCATTGCGAAAGGTAAAGTTGAAGGTGAACGTAATGCAAAGATTGAAACGGCTAAAAACCTATTAAATATGGGGCTGTCAATTGAACAGATATCATCGGCAACTGGATTAACAGTAACAGAAATAGAAAATATTTAATACAATGATAAAACTCATGGTAACATATACCATGAGTTAATTTAATGAATTTTTATATTGTTAATTTTGCACCTGATTCTACAACTATATTTGCCCCGTTTCCGAACTTAAATTTGCTAAAATTATATTCTTTTTTAAACGAAATATAGTTACCTATTCCAGAATCAAAACTGAGTGTACTTCCATCTCCCAAGCTAATTGTTTTATCAAAAACAATTGCATTATCAGCATCTTCAGCAATTCCATCAGCAAAAGATAATTCAATTGGAAGTTTGCTGTCATTTGAATCAACAGTCTCAACTCCTGATAAATCCATATTAACTAAGCTACTTTTTGCACCAAATATTATTTTTTCTAATTGGTTACCAGAAAGTTTAACTTGTTTGGTGAAACCACTATTATCTCCAGAAAATGTCAATGTTTTGATGTAGCTTGCAGTATCTTTATCAGTCTCAGTACCAGAAATACCACAATCTAACTGTAGATCTATTTCTTTCGAGTCAACTTGATAGTCCTTAATACCCATTTTGAAATCAAACGATACATCTTTCTCAAAGCTAGGATACGTATTGCCAACATTATCTGCAGTTGGATATAAAGGTAATGTTGTATTTACCCATCCGGTTAAGAAATTACTTGTTGAATTTGGTGTTAAACCAGAACAAGGACTTATGTCTAAATTACAGGTTGCATCAGTTTTCTCAAGTTCCTCCAGGAAATTAGAAACATCGCTACTATCGCCTGCACTTGCAGGAACAAGTTTAAAGCCGGTTGTAGCTTCTTTTGTTATCTTTGCTGTTAGGTCACTATCACTAGCAATTATTCCATTTGCACCACCAGAAGAAGTTGAATAAACTACATTGTGATACGAACCACCTTTTGTATCGTCTACGTGTTCTAATGTAACGCTTCCTCCGCCACTTCCACCTATTGTGACATCTTCAACTAATACTGGATTCGTATTAGTGTCTAACACGTTTGTTAGGTCACGAGGATCACTACTCGGTGCGATACCAACTAGTGCCTTTAAATGTGTTAAAATTTGAGCTTTATTATCACCAGTTACTTCTTCACCTTCTGGTATATAGTTAAGATAAGTTTTATCTGTGGGTATAATTTTAATTGCTGGAGCCACTGGGGCTGTATTTTCGGCATCCATTCCCCCATAAAGATGTGTTAATCTGGCAACGTCAATTATTGCTTTCGCATCATTACCTTTACCACTATTTACTAGCTGAATTTTTCCTTCTGCTGATGAACTTAAATCTACGTACCCTTCTAAGCTCAGTTTACCTGTAACGTTCATTGTAGGCATTTTTTTTTCAGTTGCCTCTTGGTATTCGCTATAATCACCCGGATTTTTATCATGTTCTGTTTTCGTAATTTTATTTTCTGAGTCGTCTGTGTATATTGTATCGTCTATATGAACAGTACTGTTTACAAGACTAAGACCGCCATTAAAGTTCGCTTCTGCGTTATATTCTAAGCTTAAGGTACTTCCGGCACTGTTTGTATCTTCTGTGCTGAGAGAAGTACCTTCTTCGTCTTTATCGCCAAAAACAACTGCTTTTTCTGCAGTAAGTTTTGCTATTTTTGCATTATCAGTCGAAACTACACGTATTACACTGTTACTATTAAATGTGTCGTCATCATTTAATATAGGACTAACCGAATACTTATCATGGTTAGTGAGAGTTGCTTCACCGTGAACTGTAAAATTTACTCTAATTGTTGATTGATCAGAAATTTCCGTGTCGTTTTGAGTACACCCTAACCCAATAGTTGAACTTACTATTAACGATGATAATAATAATTTTTTAACGTTTGTCATTTATCCCCCTATAAAATAGACTTCTATTACCTGATGAATACTAATTAAACTCAACTCACTTACACAAAATAATTCAGAAGAGTTATATAGAGTTATATTATTACCCACCAATTTTAATTAAATATAAAAAATACAAAAATATAGTTAATTATTTGTTAATAATTCGTTAATGCTTTGTATACTATACTTAGTATAGTGTCCTGCATTATTGCTTGATGGGATTGATGGGGTTAAATGCTTAGAGAATATGATAAAACGTTAAAATGTTATATGCTAGGATGATTAATGAGGATTGTATATTATATAAAGATTTAAAGATTTTATGTCAGTAGAATTATTAGACTTAAAGAATGATTTTGTATTCAAACAAGTGTTTGGAACAGAAGAGAACAAAGATGTATT
>CADBLQ010000010.1 GCA_902795615.1 uncultured Pseudomonadota bacterium
CAACTGAAATGGAAGAGAATAACAATCAGAAAAAAAATCCTTTTGGTATCAATCTTAAAAAGCTTGAAAATAAAGCAGGATTCGATGGCGAGCAGAATCAAAAGAACGAAACAACAAATTTAAGATATTTACTAGGACAAAAACACGAGCTTAAGGAAGCAATTACGCCTGACACAATATTCAACCTAATGCGAAAGGACGGGAAAATGCAAGAAATAATGGAAGAAAGTATAATGGATTTACCGCTAGAACAAATAATAAACTTGAATCCTAAAAGCAAGTTTGATAGTGTGACAGACGAGCTTTTTAAAAGAAAAGGCAATGTAGAACTTGTAAACGACTTAATCCGCGTAGCCAAAAACGATGATGCTTCGACGGCGTCCAAAAAGTACTTCTCCCAAGACGTATGCCAACTCGCCCGGTTGTTTGTGTATGGATTAGAATTAATGTTACTTGCCCCAAAACATACCGCCGCTGTTAAATTAGTAAAAGAGTTGTATCTTAACAGACTTTCGAAGGACGTATTGCAAAAATATAAGGAAGAGTTAAAAAACTGTCCGAAAGACTTCAAAATCAACATGGAAGACGTAGAAGAAAAACTTATAAATACAAGAGTATTCGACGCGGCACAGCTGACAGCAAAAATTGGTTTTCAAAAGTTTTTCGACGTTCAAGGTATAGATAATGTTATGTACAAAAAGTATAAGGCTAATTGTGCACGGAGTTTATTGGGAGATTTTATTTTAGCGTACATTTCGACAACAATAAGCAAAGGAAAAACAATAGAAAATATAACTTGGTATACGACGAGCCAAATCAATTAGGTGGGCTAACTAAATAAAAATTAAAAATGCACACAAGAGGGGTATAAACCCCCTCCACATTAATTTTAATAGTTGGATTGGCAAACATCTAGGTAGAATTGCACGGCATAAAATAATAGTAAAAATCGTAACAAAAACCCCAAAAAACAATAGATTGGTAGGTAGAACTAATGCGGACAGAAATAATGCCGTAAACAGGACATTTAGGTAGTCAGATAAGTAAATAATTCCAAATAAAATACCACCATACTCTGTGTAAGCTCCTGCTACCAAATCACTTTCAGCTTCTAGAAAATCAAATGGAATACGACTGATATTTATTAAGCTGACTATGAATAAAATGGGCATTAATATCCAATTAGTAAGTCCGATATCCTTGCTAATTACCAAAAGATCAAATGAATTTTTATGTTTAAAAAAACACAACATTATTAAAATAAATGGTAAATCTGATGCCATTTTTTGATATACAGCACGAGTTCCTCCGATTAATCCATATTTAGACTTTGACGTAATACCTATTAATAATTCTGAAAAATTTATAACTGTATGTATTGCAAGAATAAATAGTAATCCATAAGATGATGGTAATAATGTCAATCTTTCCAATGGCAAAAATGCAAATTGCAACAGAGAGGCAAATAGCAATAATGCACAAGCGAAAATGGATATTGCCGAATGATTTTCTAAAGCGTTTTGTTTAAAAAACAGTTTTAATCCATCTGCTATCGGTTGTAACAATCCCCACTTGCCACAATATCTAGGTCCATATCGCCATTGAATACGACCAATTAATTTACGCTCAAATAAGGATAAGTAAGTTGCAATAGTAATTAGTACTATATAAAACAAAGATACTTTGAAGAAAAAGAACACAAAAATCAATGTTATATGTCCTTAGTAATCATTGTAGCGTAAATTGCTGTCATCATAGATTTGATACTTTGATTGCCTGTAAATCACAGAGATTTCTGTTCTCAACATTACCAGTTGCTAATAATTTTTAATAGCCTAGTTGTACAAGCACCACGGAGTTTGTAGCTATCACCGGATTTTTCGTAATTTACAAAACCTCCTGCTTCTGTAACCAGAATAATACCAGAGGCTATATCCCACCATTGAACATTATCTATAATTACAGCATCGTATTTTCCAGCAGCTAAATACGCTAAATCTAATGCAACTGATCCTGTACGGCGAATGATGCTTTTAGAACGCATTAGTTCGTGAGTTGCAAGTTCATTGTTGGTATGAAGAGCTATAACTGCCTCTGGAAGATTTATTCTACTTGTAACACGTAACCTATTTCGTTTGTCTGCGTATGCACCGTATCCATAAGCTGATTTAAATAAAGTACCCCTAATTGGTTCTAAGCAAACCGAGGCTACGGGTGTGTTTCCTTTCGTTAAAGCAATACTTATACAAAAATGGGGAATACCGCGTCTAAAATTATTAGTACCATCTATGGGATCAACTACCCACGTATGGTTACAATTTTTGATAGGAGATTTGATAAATCCTCTTTCTTCACTTAATATGTGATAATTAGTCCCAGACCTTTGAAGTTCGGTAACTATCCTGTCTTCAGCTCGAATATCCGCACTTGTGGTAAAGTTACCAACACCTTTGCGAGAAATTTGTAATCTTTCTAGTTCGCCAAAATCTCTTACGATCGATAGAGCTGCTTTTGTTGCAGTTCGTTTCATTATAAATAATTCTGATTTGTACGAATTTTCGGTACTTGTTTCTTTCATACAAATGAGAACTACTTAGCACGTTCAACGTACGAACCATCTTCTGTGTTGACGATAACCTTTGTGCCGGCTTCAATATGTTGAGGAACCATAATTTTAACACCGTTCGATAGAGTAGCAGGCTTATACGACGATGCTGCGGTCTGACCTTTTACTACCGGTTCTGCCTCTACAATTTCAAGGGTCACAGATGGCGGTAATTTCGCACTGATAGGAGTATTTTCATATAAACAGACTTTTACAGTCATACCATCTTCTAAGAATTTTGCACTGTCGCCGATAACGTCAACTGGTAATTGTATCTGTTCGAAAGTAGATTGGTTCATAAAAAACAAATCGTTACCATCACGATATAAATACTGAAAGTCAACATCTTCAAGATATACTTTGTCAACTGTATCAACAGTTCTAAAGCGTTCATTTAACTTCTGAGCATCTTTCAGTGCTTTCATTTCCGTTTGAGCAAATGCACCACCTTTTCCTGGTTTTACGTGTTGAACTTTTAGTACAACCCATAACTTACCATTGTGATTTAAAACGTCTCCAACTCTTATATCTCCTGCACTGATTTTCATAAAAACTCCCAAAACGAAACCGCTGGTAGCGGAGGAGGGATTCGAACCCCCGACACGCGGATTATGATTCCGCTGCTCTAACCAGCTGAGCTACTCCGCCTCAACGCATTCATGATAACACAATTTAGCA
>CADBLQ010000011.1 GCA_902795615.1 uncultured Pseudomonadota bacterium
GTGACCCGTCTCGGTGCCGATGATACTCTGTCTTAAGACTGGGGGACACTAGGTCTTAGCTATACTATCTTATAGTATTTTTTAATAATTTTTTTAAACTTTTGAAAAAAGGATATTACTTCTGGCTATTGACTTTTACGTATTGTGTCTCCATTTATTCATTTCCACAAGTTTTTTTTGGCGACTCAATGATAAGGTGTGGTTTATTGTATAATGAATGTATGCCTACGTGCAGTGAGTACTTAGAAAAACTTTGTAGTTTTATGGATACTTGTTGAAATTTTATGGTACAGGCAAGTTATTTAGTATTTACTGCCTAATAAATATATGAGTTACAAGCATTATTGCGTTGGCATTTTACTCAAAGAATATCAAATATATTACTTGTTAAGTAAAAAGCCTGAGTGTACCGTAAGCTTTAATATATATTAAACAAAATGAGTATAATTTATAATTAAGGTTCGCCACACACTAAAAATATTTAAAAAAATTTTAACTAAATTTCGTTATAATAATTATGCCCCATAATGGGGGTTAGTACTTTACAGATATGGAGATTAATGGAGACTATATGTCTAAAATTAAAAATACACTTGCTATTGCAACTATCCTCATTGCGACTGGTTCGATAGTAGAAGCAATGATACCTCGCCCAGTTAATAACACCTACAATGCCAACATCAGCATTTTACACCAATTTTTAGAGCCAATTGATGCCACACAACCAGTAACAATTAATATGATACAGCAGGTACTTCAACAGTTAGAACCACAGAATTTGAACTATAACATAAACGGTGGAAATGATTTATTCAATTCTAATTCTCAAATAGCACCTAATGGTCATCAATTGGCTATTGGAGAGACCGGAATAACACGTGCAGACCAACTTCGAGTTATCTTGGACAACGTTAGTGAGATGTGTGAACAAGGAAATAATCAGTTGGTTTGGCAGGCTGTTTATGGTAGAGCAACGCAATTATTGCACTCACTGCAAAATGGTGCTTTCGGTAACAACGTAGATGAGAATTTTACTCGTCTAGAATATGAATTGCACTCGTTAGTTAACATAAATCAAGTTGTAGCTAACAATTACCTGAATCCGCAATAAAACATCTAGTATGAAATCCAGTATGAATAGGTGAAAAGTATCTCACCTGTTCTTCAGCCGTTCAAACTCAGTCAATGACTATTTTGCTCAGCTAAAATAAATTGTTGAGACAGAGAAAATGCTTACAAATGACAGTGTTTTACCTTTAGAAACTTTTCCAATTTATGGTTTCATTTGTTTTATAGATTCACTCGTTCTAAAACCACCGAATACAGTTGCGAGGTAGTTCCAATAAAAACCGAGATTGTCTTGTGTTAAGTATATTTTGTTTTCTTTCAAACTGTAATCCGTACATTGGACGAGTATCACACATTAAAATAAATACTTCTTTTTTTGCACGAGTTAATGCTACATAAAATAGTCTGCGTTCTTCTTCGATGCCGTTTTTTTCTATGAACGATCGTTGATGTGGAAAAATACCCTCTTCAAAACCTGGAATAAAAACCACATTGTACTCTAATCCCTTAGATGCATGTATTGTACTAACACTAACGCTGTTTTTATTGTTAGTGGGGCGATCAGTAGCAAGGCTAACATAATCCAAAAAATCCCGAACTGTATCATATTGTTCAAGTGTAAGCATTAAATCGTCAAGTATTTTTAATTTTTCATCATTTTCCGGCATAGCATTAATCATATCCATGTAGCCAGACTGATTTAAAATAATTGATACTAACTTTTGTAAAGACACCTTACGCATCAAAATGTTCCAATCCGACAGCATCTTGAAAAAATCGATAATTTTTTTATTGCCTGAAATCATAGCTGCGTCAGCTATGTGCAGTTGTTGGATATTAGCCAATTCGTATAATTTTGATAATGATACTGAGCCAATACCACGTCGAGGCACGTTAACTACACGTTTGAATGCAATTTCATCATCTGGATTAACTAACAGCTTTAGATATGAGATAACATCTTTTACTTCTGTACGCTCATAAAACTGTACTCCGTCAGCAAGTGTGTATGGAATACTTGATGCAATAAACTCATCTTCGAATTCCCGTATTTGTATAGCAGTACGAACTAAGATGGCAAAATCATTATATTTATATCCATGTTTTACTTTCATCGAAATGATATTTGATACAATTTGTGCTTCATCAGAAGGATCAGATGCTCGGGTAATCATTATTGGCAAGCCGGCATTTGCGGTCGTCTTAAACGTTTTAGGAATACGATTTCTATTATTCGAGATGACACTGCTTGCAACGTTAAGAATATTTCCAGTCGAACGATAGTTTTGTTCTAACTTAATGATTTTTGCATTTCTGAAATCTTTTGAAAAATTTAATATATTACTAATATCCGCTCCTCGCCATCCATATATCGATTGATCATCATCTCCAACACAACATATGTTTCCGTGTCTACTTGCTAAAAGCCGTAGCCATATATACTGTGCAACATTGGTATCTTGGTATTCATCAACCATAATATAACGAAACATTTGTTGATAATAATTTAAAATATCAGGTTCTGTTTTGAAGATATTAATAGAATATTTTAAAATATCACTAAAATCAATTACATTTAAACGTTTAAGTTCGTCTTCATATAGGTCAACAAGTTTTAATGCTATACGTTCTAGTTCGTTTTTGGGCTGTAACGGTGCAAGACACTGCTCCTTCCAATTAGTTATTACTAATAGTAGATCCTTCGGATTAAAAATCTCATCTGAAAAACCGTTATTTTTCATTAGCTGTCGCATTATTTTTGATTGCTCGACCGGTTTAACGACATCGAAATTTGCCGTTCTATCAAATTTGTCATGCAGAGGTCGTATTATTCTAAGAGCTAATGAATGAAATGTTCCTATCCAAGGTGTAGTAATATCGTTATATCCATTTCGAGTTAAAAGATCTATTGTGCGTTGTGTCATTTCTCTAGCAGCTTTGTTAGTGAAAGTTACTGCTAAAACTTCGTTTAAAAAACAACGTCCCAATAGCACAATATTGGCAATCCGAGACGTTAAAACCTTTGTTTTTCCTGTTCCTGCCCCAGCTACAACTAAAACTGCGCCATCAATTGTGGTTACAGCTTTCCGTTGTTGTTCATTTAGGTCAGCAACGTCAAACACATTAAACTTTTGATGAAAAACCCTTATAGCGTCGTGCAAACTTACTTAACTGACCTGCGGTATCAACTAATTTTTGACCTTCACCTGTCCAAACAGGATGAGAAAAAGGGTCTATATCTAATGCTACAGTATCTCCTTCTTTGCCATATGTAGAACGTGTCTTAAAGGTCTGACCGTTTGTTAACTTAACCGTTATCTCATGGTAATTGGGATGAATATTTTTCTTCATAATTTTCCTTTTTTATGATTACCAATGTTCATAATGTGATTTTACGTCAAGTTATGGGTGACATCAAGTTTACTGACTTGTTGTAAAAATCATTAAATTAGTTATAATAAGAACAGTTCAGATGTCGTATATGCTTTAGCCGGCTATACCGACCGAAGAAATTTTCTATTTTTTTAATTTTTAAAAAGGTATTATCAAATGAGTTCTACATCAATGAACCTTCAAGAATTAAGTGCGCAGTCGTTGCAATCGTTACTGAAATGTGCTGAGGAGTACGAGGTTGAAAATCCTCAAAACATGAGAAAACAGGACTTACTTTATGCAATTTTGCGTAAATTATCTGAAAATAATATAACAATTTCAACTACTGGAGTACTAGATGTTTTGCAAGATGGATTTGGTTTTCTAAGGTTTCCCGAAACAAATTATCTTCCTGGTCAAAATGATATATATGTATCAAATGCTCTTATAAAAAGCATGGGGTTAAAAACTGGTGATACGATAAATTGTAATATAAAACCTCCTAAAGATAACGAAAAATATTTCGCTGTTGCCAAGGTAACTAAAGTTAATTTCGATGCTCCATCTGCTTTAAAACGTCGTACCAATTTTGATAATCTTACACCAATTTATACGGAAACACAGATTGTTTTAGAACAGGAAGGGTTACCAAAAGGGGAAGGATTAACTCAACGGGTTATTGACTTGGTTACGCCAATAGGTCGTGGACAACGTGCTTTAATAGTTGCTCCGCCTCGTACGGGTAAAACAGTAATGCTTAAAACCATAGCTCAGTCAATAACTAAAAACTTTCCTGAGATCTATCTAATGGTTTTATTAATTGATGAACGTCCGGAAGAGGTAACAGATATGGCTCGCTCCGTAGATGGAGAGGTTATAAGTTCTACATTTGACGAGCCTGCAACTCGTCACGTTCAAGTTACTGAAATGGTTATTGAAAAAGCAAAACGATTAGTTGAGCATAAAAAAGATGTCGTAATATTGCTAGACTCAATTACACGACTTGCTAGAGCGTACAATACGGTTATTCCATCATCAGGTAAAGTACTAACTGGTGGTGTTGATTCAAATGCTTTACAGAGACCAAAAAGGTTTTTTGGGGCTGCTCGTAATATTGAAGAGGGAGGATCTTTAACCATTATTGCAACTGCACTTGTTGAAACAGGTTCTCGCATGGATGACGTAATATTTGAAGAATTTAAAGGAACAGGCAATGCCGAACTTATATTAGATAGGAAAATTGCAGAACGTCGTTTATTTCCAGCAATTGATATTAACAAGTCAGGTACTCGTAATGAGGATTTGCTTATAAAAGACAAACAAAAACTTTCTAAAATGTGGATTTTGAGAAAGATTTTAAGTCAGATGAATAATGTTGACGCTATTGAATTCCTAGTGGATAAGTTAAAGCTTTCTAAATCTAACAGTGATTTTTTCGAATCCATGAACAATTAGATACACTACTCGATAAAAACTTCCTATTTAGGATTTGCTTTTGCCGAGGTTTGTAAAGGCCATATTGTTTCATATAGTATTGACATGTTATGTGACTTACGAAACTTAGATGTAGCTTCTACCATAGTAAATGCTACACTTAACTGGTGATATAGTCGTAGAAGTTTTGAATACTTGTGCTATGTACCGTTTTGATGAACCAATGATAGACGACCTCGTTAATGCATGGGAGAGAGATAGTTTATATCAAAAATGGCATAAGGCATCTGTAGAAAATGTTAAACAATTTTGGTCAACTCAAACTGATTGTATATATTGGCAATCATTACCTACAGATGTATACGATAATGGCTATTGGCTTATTAACGGCAAATCAAATCTTTATTATAATTGCGTAGCACGACACGCTATCCAAACTCCAGATAAGGTAGCTTTTATAAATTATTATGATGACCCATCCATGCGAAAAACTATTACGTATCGCGAATTAGATATTTTAGTAAAGAAAGTAGTGTACCTATTAATACAAAAGGGAATACAAAAGGGGGATGTAGTGGCATTTTTTATGCCTACTCGCATAATATCTATAGCGTCAATGCTTGCATGTGCATACATTGGTGCATTGCATATGGTTGTTTTTTCGGGATTTTCAGCTGATGTATTAGCACAACGTATCAAAGATAGTAACGCAAAACTATTGCTTACATTACCAACCATTAGGCGTGGAGGCAAAGAAATAGATTTAGTTAAAACAATAAATGAGGTATCAAAAAAACTTGCTGACAATATGCCAGAAGTTCTCTATATGAATGATATCCCGGATGTTCCCAATGTATCTTTAAATATTGAATGGCTTAATAATCAAGATGAAGCCTTTATTTTGTATACATCTGGCACATCAGGAAAATTTAAAGGTGTAGTACATGCAACATTACCATATATGTTATACGTATCTTCTACGTTTAAAAATATATTTGCCCCTAAACCAGATGACGTATATTTTTGTACGTCAGATATAGGTTGGATTACTGGGCATAGCTATTTGGTTTATGCACCTTTATTTTGGGGATTAACATCAGTAATTTTTGATGGTACCCCACTCTATCCAACGCCAGAGCGGTATTGGGAGATTATAGAACGTGAAAAAGTAAACATATTCTATACAGCTCCTACTGCTATTAGGTCACTTAAGACATATGGAGATGAGTATGTTACCAAGCATAACTTATCGTCGTTACGTGTTTTGGGTAGTGTTGGCGAACCTATAAATGAAACAGCGTGGAATTGGTATTTTCATATTGTAGGTCAAAAACGTTGCCCAATTATCGATACATGGTGGCAAACTGAAACTGGTGGTTTTATACTTGCTCCACTTCGTAATATGTCTCAACAGCCATGTGTGGCAGGTAGACCATTTTATGGGGTAAACGTATCAATCATTGATAATCAGTTGGTAATAAATAATGCTTGGCCGGGAAAATATAAACGTATTTTAAATCAGAATGGTATGTATAACAGTGTATATAAATCGGGTGATACAGCAAAACTGGTAAATGGGGAAATAAAGATTACTGGGAGAATAGATGACGTAATTAATGTTTCAGGGCATCGTTTATGCACTGCTGATTTTGAACGTGTACTAAGCACAATGCCTGAAATAATTGAAAGTGCGACAGTTGCGATACCACACGAAATTACTGGTCAGACTATAGTGGTTTTTGCCGTACTTGCTTCTGATACTATCAGTACTCATGAAGAACTGAATATAAAGATACAACAACAACTCCGAAAATCAATCGGAGCTATAGCTAAGCCTCATAAAATTATATACTTAGATGACCTGCCCAAAACAACTACCGGTAAAATAGAACGACATAAATTAAGAGAATTAGCATTAAATAACTAGAAAATGCTGTTTTATATAAATGAACATATAATTCGAAAACCGAAAAAAAGACAAAAACGGCAATCTAAATATCGTCCTAAACAGTATGTAGCAATCCTTACAAAAGCCGAGTGGTCAGAACAAAAAGAGTACTTTAGTTTAGGAATGGATGTGCCACACCGTGAAACCGAAAAGTCTATATCACAAGCTGAAGTTAATTACAGCTCCATTACCGGAACGTTTGCCATTCCAAACAGAAAAGATTTTTCACAGCCAGAAGCCCGTTTTTCTTTTGTAATAGACGAACGAGGAATTATATTTATCGATGATAGTAATATAGCCAAAGAAATGATTACAAAAATTAAAAATACCAAAGTATGGAAATTACCAAGTTTAGAACGTTTTATTTACGACTTTCTTGACCAGATAGTATCAGCCGACCAAAGACTAATGGTGTCCTATGAACGACAACTGGATAATATAGAACGGTCTATTTTTAAAAATCATGAAGGCATTAAAATTAAACCTGTAAATACCATTAGAAATAATATGCGTGATTTACGAATTCATTATGAACAGCTATTAGATATGGCAGAACTGTTTGAAGAAAATGAAAATAACTTTTTTATTCCGGAAAACTTGAGATATTTTAGACTGTTTATAAATAAAATAGAACGATTGCGTGATTATTCTAACTCTATCTGCGAACAAGCAATACAAGTGCGAGATTTATTTAAAACACATTTAGATATAAAACAAAATAAAATTATTACTATTTTAACTATTATAACGACGATTTTTATGCCATTAACACTTATTGTTGGGTGGTACGGCATGAACTTTGAACATATGCCTGAATTAAAAAGCGAGTGGGGGTATCCTGCTGTAATAGCACTCTGTCTATTAATAACTGTGTGTAGTGTTTTATTCTTTAAAAAGAAGAAGTGGCTGTAAACTCGTAATGCCAGAGCATTTTCTGTGAATTATTCTGTCTATATTGGCAAAATCGAAATGTTTGAATGATTGAAGTTTTTAACTTATTTTAGTAAAATTGGTGTTTGCAAAATGACTAAATACAGAACATGAATATAAAGGATAACCTCCTTTATATTCAAAATTTGTGCATTATTTGTAACAACGTTTAATTCTTAAAGCTCTTCTGTGCTAATAGTTTTTGAGCGAACATAGCCAGTTTTGTCATCAATTAAAATGCGAGGTCTGAAAACAAATTGTTTGCCATGTTTAATAGTTAATGGCTGTTCGAAGTCCAGCAAAATATCGTACCTCAGTATATGCTGATTGGTCTTCTCTAAATTTTGTTCACTAAATCTAGTTCCTTTTTTAATTGCGATTTTCAACTCCTCAAATAAGGCACAATGAACGCTAAGTCTGTCAAACGGTAAAATGAGATACTTTTCACTCTTGCTATAGGATAAATGTAGAGTCTCGTTTCCATCGTAGCCAAATTGTTTTTTGCTGTTGAATTTAAGTTGCATAGGCTTAAAATTGACACAGTTACCAGAAGCACAGATGTTACTTCGACCAAGGAATAACATATAAAATGCTTCCTTGATCGGAGAGTAAATAAGACTTGTCGTAAGCTGGCTTTTAATTTCAGAAAATTTATCTGCACACTTATCGAAATGAACAAATGGAGAACTCGAAAAAGTATTTTTAAGTATACCTAATAATACTAGATATGCGTTTATTACGTCTCTTTTATGTTTACTCTGATTAACAATTTCGAAATCACAATCAATAGACCTGAACCGAGCGTTTGAATCAGCATTTGTCAACTCAAGTTGCGTTGGTAATGCACCACCAGAGTTCAATTCATCCATGTTTTGAGCAAATTCCGACAAATTTTGACTTTTTTTTAGAAATTTTAACGCGACATCGTACACCATTGTGTCTATATCACTTGGGTTCTTAATATTCTCGTTAACGTCTTCTAAATCGATGTTCTCAGCCAATTCTTCTAAATTTTTTTTATATTTATACACATCACACAAGGTAGTAAATAACGGGGAATCGTTAAGTTCGTTGGAATATAATTTCTCGAATTTGGTTTTAAAGTTGACGTCAACATTGACCGACCCAGAATTGGTGTTTAAATCGGTTACTACTTTTTGGTACATACTATTGCCAACTTTCTTCATGATATTATCGATGCTAGAAGCATCAAGTGATACGCAAGATTCGGCGTTGCAGTCTGGATCAATCTCTGAAAGCAGTTTCGAACAACCAGCCCATTCATACAGCTCATCATCATTCGGAATTTTTCCAGATTTATGGAATTTCAACAAAGCATCGTTCTCATCGTTAGTTATAGTTAAAAATGTTCCATTATCTGTCAATTCGGCTTTTAGACCATATGGTTTAGTCTCAAAGCACTTTGCTATTTTATCAAGGGACTCATTACAAGTAATAGAATTAGTGTATGAATTGTTAATTAAGTTTGGATTTGATTCCATAGCTAAACCAGCCCCTATGGTATTATAAAATACAGTACCTAATAAACAAACTGCCTTAAAACGTTTTTTGCACATTTTTCCTCCTGTCATCGGTAATTTCTATATTACCAGTATAACTCTACCATAAATTTTTGTGTCCGTGTGGATTTTCGATGCTATGTTATGAAAATTTATTTTTTTAACCAATAATTAGCATAAAATTTACTTGTAGATTACTGACATTTTCACGGAAAGACTCCACATTATTCGGGAATTGCCAGCGGAAAGAAGTCGACGAGCTGTTTATACTTATTTTCGTATATTTACGAAAAATAGTACCAAAAAGGCTGTACTCGCAAGAATAGCACTTAGGACAAAGGCACTAGTGAACCCATTCGTGTCTGCGACACGACCAATAATAGTGCCTCCGCACAATAGCGATAAAGCACAAACTAAATTATAAATTCCTAAGCCTGTACCTTTGAGATTTGGAGGAGATATTTCAGAAATTTTAGCAGCAAATATACTTTGAGAAATACCATTATAAATTCCTAGGCATAGTAACCCACCCAAGCCTAGAAATGGATTGCCATCATCAAATATAAACATTAAATCGGCAAATATGAACGATGCAAGACCAAACATAAATATCTTATTTGGTTTGGACGTTTTATCAGAAATAGCCCCTGAAACCATTGCTGAAAGGCTGTTTGATATATAACACACAGACAGAACAAGAGGAGCCATAAATGTACTTAAGTTATACGTACCTGTCGTATGAAGAATAACCAATGATTCGGAAACTTTAGCACAGTTATAAGTAGCAGCAATTACTAAAAACACCCAGTATCGTTTCGGAAACTGGGTAAGAGTTTTTATATTAATATGACATAAACGTTTATGTACTAGTGTTTTTTGTGGCACATATTTATTTTTTACAGCAAAAGTAATTATTAGTACAGCAATAAATGCCGGAATACAAGCACACCAAAATACTGCCTGGTAATCATTCAATATACGAAACAACAATGCCGCAATTATTGTCCCTACAAGGCATCCCATAGCCGCTAAAGCCTGTCTTAAACCAAAGCATCTAGCTCGACTATTTTCAGGAGCCCAATCTCCAACCAATGCATCACGTGGTGTTGATTGAAGACCGTTTCCAAACCGTTCAATAACTTTTGCACAAAAAAGTGGTACAAAACTACGCCCTATGGCTTCTAATGGTTTAGCTAAAAATAACAGTATTGTACCCAGCAAGAGGAGTATCTTGCGATTACACAAAACATCACTTAGATAACCTGAAAATAATTTCATTATGAAAGCACAGGCTTCTACAGTGCCGTCTAAGAATCCAATTTTAGTTAAATTGACACCTAGCGTATGGTGTAGATACACTCCAAAAAAGCTAAAAACCATTAGAGTAGACATATTAATAAAAAAAGATGAAAAACTAATAGCTTTTATAGTTTTTGGAATATCACTAATCGTTGTATAGGATTTTCTGCCCGTATTTCTCCACTTAAATAGGTTTGAGAAACTAATCACATTACTACCTAGTGAAGTGAGTATGTAGTCATTGTAACACACAATTTATCATACGGTCTAGAACCCGTTCTTTTAGTAAGGATGTTACAATGTCTTATGGTATCTAGAGATATATGATTATTCATAAAATTGTAATATGTTCTTAGTCTTATCGAAACTGGCTCTTTGTCAGTTAATACTATTTATTGGCACATTAGGTCTAGTGTTTGTAGCACTCTTTGATGTATTTTATAAAGCATTTTCGTATAATATTTATATTAATTCACTTATTGTATGTAGCTTCATTATTGCGATATTAGTATCTTTATTTAAAATTTTTTCTTATGAGCGAGAGTATAGAAAATTAATTAACTATGACAGTTTGCCTAAAAAAACATTAAAATCGTTGAAATTACTCTCTCCCATATACTTATATATGAAACAAACTAATACTGTTTTATCGCAAGCGAAGCTACAAATAATATTGGGGGACGTAGAGAAAAAAGTTGAACAATCAGAAAGTTTTTCTAAATATATTGCTAGTACATTGATATTCTTGGGTTTATTTGGTACATTTTGGGGATTATCTCAAACAATAGGAAATGTTTCACAAATAATAGATAATTTAGGTTTAGAAAACGATGCAACATCGTCGTTTTTAAAGTTAAAAAATAGTTTGAAAATCCCTCTTCAGGGTATGGGCATTGCATTTGGATGTTCGTTATTTGGTCTCTGTGGCTCATTGATACTTGGTTTTCTAAATTTATTACAACGTCATATAGGAGATAAATTTTTAGATAAAGTAGAAGAATGGTTGTCATCACATACTGTAAATCTTGATGCATTGGAACAGAATTCCGAATACCATGGGAGATTGTTTTCAATGGGGCTACTTGAAAAAACGATTGAAACCATCTATGCATTTCAACACCAGCTAAAAGACATTGATAGTAATAAAATGGCATTGTATGAAATGCAAAAAGAAATAGGTGAAAAAATTTCACATTTGAGTGATGCTCTTATAAAGCATCAAGATATAATTCGTACATTAGGAGAACACCAAATTGATTTACAGAAAGCTGTTGTTAAAATGTCTACACAGTTTTCTGAAAGTATGAATACTAACGTAGTAGCAAAGCTGTCATCAATAGACACCAGTATTAACCAAATGATTCAAAATGCAGTAGATAATAGAAACTATCTCGTTAATGCTTTAGGATCGGATATAAAGATGATAGCAAAAACACTTTCGTCTTTTAGAGAATAATTACTATGAATACTTTCGAAAAAAAACTGCATTCAATCTTAGCCCATTTTGAAGATGTTCGCATAAAAATAAATAACTTAACGGAATTCGATACCCCAAAAAGTATTGCACTTTCTAAAGAGTTTTCTGAATTATCAATAGTAGCCGAAAAAATTAATGACCTATTTTCAAAGCAACAAGAGTTAAAAGATTTATGTGAATTAATATCTAATAAAGATGACCTAGAAATGGCAAAAATGGCAGAAACTGAATATTTAGAGTTAAAAGATGAAATTCCAAATATCGAACATCAAATTAAAGTTTTGTTATTACCCAAAGATATTGATGATGATAAAGGTGCAATCTTGGAAATTAGAGCTGGTACAGGTGGAGAGGAGGCGGGATTATTTGGGGCAGATTTGTTTAAAATGTATGAATTATATGCAAACTTACACGGTTGGAAATTTGAAGTTTTAGAACTAAATGAAACAGGACTAGGAGCAGTAAAGGAAGCCAGTGCCAGTATTTCAGGAAAGGGTGTATTTGCACGTTTAAAATTTGAATCAGGTGTCCACCGCGTACAACGAGTTCCTGAGACAGAAGCGTCAGGTCGTGTTCATACATCCGCAGCTACTGTAGCAGTACTACCTGAAGTTGAGGAGTTTGATATTAAAATAGATGAAAAAGATTTACAGATTGATACTTATAGGGCATCAGGAGCTGGTGGTCAACATGTCAATAAAACAGATAGTGCAGTTAGAATTACACATATTCCCACAGGAACGGTAGTTGCAGTTCAAGATGAACGTTCACAACATAGAAACCGTGAAAAAGCAATGAAAATATTGCGTTCTAAAATTTATGAACATGAACGAGAAAATAGAGAACGAGATAGGTCACAAACTAGAAAAAGTCAGGTAGGAACGGGCGATAGGTCAGAACGGATTAGAACTTATAATTTTCCACAAGGACGAGTTTCAGATCATCGAATTAACTTTTCTTTATATAAAATTGATAAAGTAATGGATGGTTCGGCATTAGATGAAATTATTGATAAGCTAATTGAAGTTGACCAAGCTGAACGTCTAGCTTCTGACCAAACAGAAAGCTTAACAACAGTAAATCACAATAATTGATAAAACAATGCAGAGACAGGGATACAAAAAAAAATCAAGATTTCTAAAAAAATATATCGTTGTATGTTTTACAGCGTTTTGTTTTATTACTAGTATTTATTTCTGGAATAAATTAGCAGTACTACAGGAAAAATTTATTAATATTACGGGAGCTTACATAAAGACAGTTAGTATAATGGGGGCATCTCCAAAAGTGGAAAAGTTAATAAGAGCCAACTTGGGGGCTAAAGAAGGCGATAGCATTTTTAGTGTATCTACAACAAACATGTTAAAAAACCTATCAAAAATAGGTTGGATCAAAGAGGCTACCATCCATAAGATATTACCTAACATTATTAAAATTAAAATAGTCGAACGTATACCTATAGCAGTATATTATCACGATAAAAAATATAATTTAATTGATGCTGACGGCATATTAATTGAAGAAACAGAAACAACACCAGGATTACCAATAATATCAGGTAGTAATGCAAATATTCATGCAAAAGAGATACTATCGCTATTAAGTAAATTTCCAAGAATAAAAGTGCATTCATTGATGTATGTGCAGAATCGGCGTTGGAACGTCATTTTGGATAATAAGATTACGGTGAAGTTGCCAGCTAAAAATTTAGAAAATATGCTTAAATTACTGTCCGATATCATAGACCAGCCTAGTATTAAAAATGCTGTAACTGGAATAGACTTGCGAGTAAATGGTAATGTTATTGTACAAGGATTATCAGAAAGGAAGTAGCTTTTAGTCTGATATAATAGGACTGAAAAAAAGTAAAATAACTAATCCGAAATGCAACGATTAGTATCTGTAGTTCCTAAAGTCATAGATGATAAGTTTAATATTATTTCAATAAATCTTATTATACGAAACAATTGGAAAAATATAATCTCACCGCAATTTGTCCATCTTATGAAATTTAATAATGCATTGGTTTCAGTTATAAATGATGAATTGAAACTGAACGTTATCGTTGATGTTATTGATTCCGCTATAATTTTTGTAAAAAGCCAAAGCACAATAATTATGTCTTCAATTAGATTATTAACTGGTGTTGAAAATGTTAATATTAAATACCGTCAAGTATTAATTTTTAATACCAAAAATTAAAAATATTGAGCAGGCTTTTCAACCTGCCTTTAAACTTTCAGAAACATTACTATTTCCAAAAGCTACGTTGTTGTTTTTTTTCAAATCACTCATTGATTGAACCGTTGCAGTTTCATCATTGTCCCTGATAATATATCCGCGTCCCCACACCGTTTCTATTATGCTATTACCACCCGTAAGGTCAGCAATTTTTTTCCTTAGTTTGCAGATAAATACATCAATAATTTTTAACTCCGGTTCATCCATACCTCCATATATATGATTTAGAAAAATTTCTTTTGCTAAAACTGACCCGCGTTTAATTGCTAATAGTTCTAGTATCGAATATTCTTTATTAGTAAGTGATAGTTCCTTCCCATAAATATACACTTTGCGTTGTTTAACATTCACTGTCATTGGTCCAATTTTAATTTCTGAAGAAGCATGTCCTGATGCCCTTCGAATGATTGCATAAATGCGTGCCAACAATTCAGATTTACTAAATGGTTTAGTTATATAATCATCTGCACCTATTGTTAGGCTTTTTACTTTATCTTCAGTTGATACTAACCCTGAAAGAATTAAAATAGGTGTTGTGTTATTTACAGAACGTAATCGAGAAATAATATCAAACCCACAAATATCAGGAAGTAAAATGTCTAAAATTATTGCTTCATAATCATATAATTTTGTCATTTCTAATGCTTCTACTCCTGTTTCTGCTTTGTGACAATTCAGCCCATCTGACATACAAGCTGCTTCAATGCGTTGTAATATTTCCTTCTCATCTTCTACGACCAATAATCTCATTGCCGTATCCTTTTATACCGTCCCCCTATATTTTTATGCTAACAAAATGTCATGAATTTTATTCATAGTAGTATAAAATTTCTAAAACATTGTTAACTTTTGTTGTAGAAGTTTAAGAACTTATTAACCAATTTTTACAAAAATTTTATTAGTTAACAATTTTTTAACGAATAGAATGTATTATACGCTAGTTTTATCATATCTGTAATTCCCTTAAGGTAATTTGAAAAACTTACAATTTGAGTGTTTGATAAGATATGCGTTATTATTGCATAAGAGATTGTTGCTAATATGCTGAAATGATTGGTTATTTATTATATCCACGCGGATATTGTTTTGGTGTTAAACGTATAGTTGATATGACAGATCAAGTATTGAAGTTATACAAATCAGTATATGTGGTTGAGGACATTGTGCATAACAAGTTATTTATGAATGGCGTTCAGGCAAGAGGCGTTACTAAGGTGCAATCAATTGATGATGTGCCAGATGGTTCAGCTATTATGTTTTCAACACGTGGTATTCCTTCAAAAATGCTAAAAAAAGCTGATGAAAAACAACTTACAGTAGTAGATGCTACATGTCCAATAGTTAAAGAGTTGCAAGATGCCGTGCTTGAAAAAGCAGAGACAGGGTATGCAATTATTCTCATTGGTAATCGTACACATCAGCAGATAGCAACTTTGCTTGGAGCAACTGATAGCGATGATATGTATGTCGTTTATAGTGATATGGATGTTGATTTACTACCTGACTTATCAAATAAAAAAGTTGTTTACTTTACTCAAACTTCCCTCTATTCAAATGACGTTGCAAAAATAGTAAATGCATTGGTTACAAAAATTCCTCATATTGAAGTGGGACAATCGGGTAAGGCAGATAATATATGCTCTGAAACGTTAGATAGGCAAAAGGTTATAGCAGAAATTGCTTCAACAATTGACTTACTTATAGTTGTTGGTTCATTACATTCTGCAAATGCAGTATCTCTTGTAAGGACAGGAGAAGCGTGTAACATAAAACGCGTTGTATGTATTGATGCACCAGATGCAATTCAAAATGATCTTCTCGATAATGTCGAAAAATTTGCATTAATATCCGCCACTTCAATTGATGAGGCTACAATCAAATCTGTTGAAGATACATTACAAAATCTTGCAGGTATTAAATATGTAATTTATCCCCAATCCGACACTCAGATTGTGTCTGCCACTCAGACAGTAATCGGAACACAATCTGCTTCTGACAATCAGCCTATATCAAATGTGCAAAGTACTCCTGATTCTAAAAAAGCCTTAAACAGTTGATATATTTTTAAACATATTTCAACAGCAGAAATAAAGCTCTTTTTGCCATACTGGGCATCATAGTAGCATTTATGTTGAGATAGACATTTTGCTCTTATTTTATCCAGAAATGAAAGCTGTGAGTAAAACATGTAGGAAATTTGATAGTTAAACTACAATTGTGTAATACTTAAAATGTTGTATAACTTTTGGACACATAAGAGGTAAATTATGGTCTTTAATTCGAAGCTCGTCGTTGCAGGTTTTGCAATTTTTGCAATAATCTTTGGTTCTGGGAACATTGTATTTCCGTTAATTGTTGGGAAATTATATCCAGATTATTGGTATTGGGCATCGTTAGGATGGTTTATCTCTGCTGTGTTAATTACATTCATAGGCTGTTACTCAGCAATTCTGTATGATGCAGACAATACGAAGTTGATGAAGCCCCTAGGCAAATATCTGACTTTCATAGTCGTACTGTGTATTATGATACTCACTGGTCCTTTTGGAGCAATGGCTCGGAGTGTCACTGTGTCATGTGATTGTGTTAAAACGGTATTTCCATCGATGAACCCTACAGTATTCAAACTGGTGTACTGTACACTCATGACCGCTATGGCGTGGAATCCAGGTAAAATGGTCGATTTGGTCGGGCGTATATTCACACCACTTAAATTCGGTGGACTAATTGGTGTCGTCGTACTAGCACTGTACTTCAAAGATCCGAATATGCCAACATCGCCTATTACTACAGGAGCAACAACTGCTCTTGGAAATGGTTTGATAATGGGTTATCAAACTATGGATATGCTATCTGCATTTATGATAATGGGAACTATTTTCGCATACATTAAAAAATCTGTACCTGCACAGTACAGTGAAAATAAGCCGTACCTGCATTCTGCGTCAGTTACTGCATTCGTAATTGCGGGGTTAATATTAGGGGTTGTGTATACGTCACTGATATATGTGGCATCTCAGTACTCACCAATGTTGGAAAATATTGAAAAGGCAGCTTTATTCATTAAAATTGCTGAACTATCAGTTGGTGCATCTGGTGCATGTTTCGTAGCAATAGTTATTGCAGTATGTTGTTTGGCTACTAATATCGCATTAACTTCGGTATTCTCTGGTTTTTTGCAAAACGATATATGTCGAGGTAAAGCAAACGAAAAATTGCTAATAGTGATTACTGGCTTGACTACTTTTTGTACGTCATTACTTGGTTTTGACGCATTGTTCAAGATTATGGGTGAAGTACTAACTTATCTATATCCAGCATTAATCTTGTTCCTTGTAATCCAATGGATTAGGTATAGAGCAAATAATAAGCAGTCAAGTAATGCTTCATAAAAATTACTTGAACATTTAATGTTTCAGAATTGGAAACATTCCTAGTAACAACGAAGAGTTTTACGGCGGGGGAAAACCCCGCTATTTTCTATAAATTTATTACTTCAGTGTGAATATTAACTGATTGTTACATTTTCTAAAGGTTCAATTTTCAACAAAATGTGGATTATGCCTATTGGGGTAGTAGCAGTCTACTTAAAAAATTAACAGTGGTTAATCATTATAGTAGACTGAACGGTGTGAGGTAATACTCGGAACTTATATGAATGGAAAATTTTTAATAACGCTGATGACGATGTTAGCAATGTTTTCTATAAACAGTAGAGCAGTTTATAGTATGGAAGATATTAGTAAATCAGATACAAATTTTGGTGATGAGCTGAATACCAAATTTTTGGAAAAAGAGTTATCAAACGTTCCTGAAAAGGAAATGGGTCAAGCATTTGAATTAGCGGTAGACCTGTTAAAGTTGACCAATACTTTTGAGAATGAATATGATAATGAAGATAGTGATAGTGAAGATAGTAATTGGATTATTTATGTAATAACATTTATTAATGATTACTATAGACTGTTGAGTAATAGTAGTGATGAAAGTGCAGATGTATTTGGGCGAATGAAATATTTAGTGCGTGTTTTTTTGCCAGGTATCATGGAAGAACAAAATAGGAGTGGCGGATTAACTATAGAAAAACTTTTTAAGATAACCGATGATGTTGCTCAAAAATATAAAGGATTTGGGGGCAACTTCGGTCAGAAAGTCTCATTTGATGAAATTAAAGATTTACTTATTCAATCGACATGTAGACTAGACACAGAATTACTTTTAGCTAAAGAAGTAGAGAAATTGGTTTATGACTTCTGTCAAGAGATTCCAAATAAGTATGTGACGGTCTTTTTGGCAAGTCCATTTTGGGAAACTGATACTAATAACATATTTTATTCAGACAGGGAAGCCAGAGTTGGGAAATATGTTAAAACTTTAGAAAAAATAGCTATTGAAAGGAATTTTACATGCATCAATCATTTCTTTTGGTTTATAGAGAACCACCCGAGTATTGATTATATCGGTTAAGGTTGATTAGCCAGCAAGAACATTCAGATTGATTGACACCAATTACTGAGACAACTAATACTGGTGCAAAACTAAAAAAGGGGGCAATTTAAAAAACAGGTTTGCCCTACAATTGGTGTATCCTACCTGTAGTTACACAAATTGAATTTGAAATAAATGACTTCCTCAGAGATTATTAGTTCGAGATATGACCCTAAATCATTTGAGAAACTAATATATGAAAATTCTTTAAAAACGTTTGCACCCAAAAAGGAGGGTGATAAGTATTTTTCCATTTTAATGCCACCACCTAACGTAACAGGAATACTGCATTTAGGACATGCACTCACCTATACACTACAGGATATTTTAGTTCGTTATCACCGTCAGCGTAATATTGATACTTTCTGGCAACCGGGACTTGACCATGCTGGCATAGCCACACAATTGGTGGTTGAAAAATGGCTTAATAGTAAGGGTATTAAAGCATCTGCCTTAAGTTACGAAGAATTTATTGCAAAAGTATGGGAATGGAAAGCTAATTCTGCATCCAATATAGTAAACCAGCAAAAGGCATTAGGATGTTCCGCTCCATGGGAATATTCAAGATTTACCATGGATGAAGGTTTTGCTAAGTCAGTAACTGACGCCTTCGTTCAACTGTATAAAGATGGCTTGATATACAAAGCTAAACGTTTAGTTAATTGGGATACTAAGTTGGAGACGGCAATATCTGATTTAGAAATTAAAAATGTCGAGGAAACGGGTTCTCTATGGTATATAAATTACAAAATTGCGGACACTGATGACTTTATAACTGTTGCTACAACTCGTCCAGAAACCATGTTTGGTGATGTGGCACTAGCTGTTAATAAAGATGATATTCGATATCAAAAATATATTGGTAAATGTGCAGTAATTCCATATACGAATAAGCAGATACCGATTATTACTGATGAACATGCTGATATGGATAAAGGTAGTGGCTGTGTAAAAATTACTCCAGCACATGATTTTGACGATTTTGAAGTTGGAAAACGTCATAATCTAGAAATTGTTACTATTTTAGATAAACATGGACACTTGCTCAATGATGAAATAGTACCCGAATTTCTACGTGGTTTATATCTCAAAAAAGCTCGTAAGATTTTATTGGAAAAATTAGAAAATGACAGATTATTAATTAAAACTGAAACTATTAAGCATTTCGTACCTTATGGTGATAAATCGGGTACAGTTATAGAACCAATGATTACGGAACAGTGGTTTTTAGATGCTCCGAAATTAGCAGTAAAAGCAATTGAAGTAGTTGAAAATGGTAAAGTAAAATTCTATCCTGACAAATGGAAAAATACATATTTCGACTGGATGAAAAATATTCAACCATGGTGTATTTCTAGACAGATTAAGTGGGGGCATCGAATTCCTGCATGGTATACACTATCAGGGGACATAATAGTTGAACGAACGGAAGTGGAGGCAGTACATGTCGCTGAAAAGTTAGGTTTCAAAGCTACTGACTTGCAACGAGAGACAGATGTATTAGATACTTGGTTCTCATCTGGATTATGGCCGTTCGTTACCATGTCTCCAGAATTCCTCAAACGGTATTTTCCAACATCGACATTAATTACAGGGTTTGATATCATTTTCTTCTGGATTGCTCGTATGATGATGCTAACGTTATATTTTAAAAATGAAATTCCATTTAGAGATATTTATATACATGCCTTAGTTAGGGATGATAAGGGTCAAAAAATGTCTAAATCTAAAGGCAATGTCATCAATCCTATGGATTTGATGAATGAGTTTGGAACGGATGCCCTGCGATATACATTAACGTATTTATCAGTGCCAGGTCGTGATATAAAGTTCGGTCGAGATAACGTCAAAATTAGTCGCAATTTCATAACTAAAATTTGGAATGCAGGAAGATTTTTACAAACTCAAGGTGTTAGGTTCAACACCAACCTGGAAGAGTTAAACATTACAGAAAAAATACACCATTGGATATTTGCGAAATTTACAGAATTTAAAAAAGGTATTGAAAATGATATTAAAGAGTATAGGTTCGATTATATAGCTCATAGAATGCAGGTATTTTTACGTGATCAATTCTGTGATTTTTTCATAGAAGCAATGAAGATTATTAATGATGCCAATACCAAAAATATAGCCGGCTTCATATATAAAGAATTCTTAAAACTTTCAAATCCAGTAATACCATTTGTCACCGAACACCTTCTAGGGTTGCTATCTGGTAGTAATAACTTAGAACCAGTGGAGGTGTATAGTGTATCTATCAATTCAGACGATGTAAAAGATGTTGATTATTTTGTTAATTGGTTACACGAAGTTCGAAGTATTAAACATTCAGAAGGAGTCAATTCAGCAAAATATATAAATGCTAAGAGCAATACAAATAACTTGAGTAAAGACCTGAGACAGTTATTTATACTGACATAACCTTATTTCCAGTCTATAAAAGGCTGGTTTTTATATATCGCTTTCTTATTTTGCATTTTACGAATTTTTAGCGTTTTCATCTTAGCAATGAAGCATTAATAGGTTATCGGGAGGAGAGGGTTTGTTCAAGGAGATGCTCCTTGCCGAACGACTGTAAGGCGTCACGAGCTATCAGCGAGTAATCCTCTTCTGTTTTTTGAATTGGTAAAAGAACCCTTACCTTTGGTCGGGAGAAGGGGATTTGTTCAAGGAGATATTCCTTGCCGAATCATCTTCTCATTAATACTAGTAAGGAGTTGTTAACAAAGTCTCGGGAGAAGAGGATTTGAACCTCCGACCCCTTGCACCCTAAGCAAGTGCGCTATCCAGGCTACGCCACCTCCCGTTCATGGTAAGTATAACATACCAATACTGCGATAATGATTTCGCCAGTCAATTAATATAAACAGGTAATACTTTTGAATGGTGCCCTAGGAGAGACTCGAACTCTCATGCCTTTGCAGACAACAGATTTTGAGTCTGTCGCGTCTACCAATTCCGCCACCAAGGCATCCGTGTTAATTATACAAAAGACTTCACGACGAATGCAATTTGCCTTATAATAAATTGAGTTTTGCTAATGAATAATAATGTTTACAGTATTTTCGTTTAAAAGACCTTTTGTTTTTTGGAATATATAGCTATCTGCTATTGCTTTTTTAAAATTTTTTCTACCTTCTTCGTCTAGGATGCAACTGTCGTTGCCTTCAGTGCTATTGCTATCACTATCTTCATCGCTATTTTCATCGCTATCACTATCTTCATCAATGTAATTGTTCATACAGTTGAATACTTTTATGCAAAGTTCAGTCATTTTGAAAATGACTATATCCATCTTTTGTTGAGTGCAATTTTCATATCGTGCTACTTTAAATATATCAAATGGGTCGTTATTAATATCTTTAAATAGAAAGTAGCTCCACATTTCATCTATTAATTCCATCCATAATTTTTTCTTAAACTCAAAAATTTCAACTTGCAAAATATCATCAAATAATCTGCCCATAATAAAGGGCATTTGTATTAAATAACTAACATCTTTATTACATACGCACAACCACTTTATCAGATCGTTTATATTTTTAGCACAACTTAGCTCATACAAACCTTTACTAATATTTTTGGGTTTGTTATCAAATAACAGATCATACGTATTAATTGGTAATACAGTATATATACTGTATAATTTTTCTAAAGATAGTATTGCAGATACTTCTTCGCCTTTAGTAAAAAAGGCAAATATATTTTGTGTTGAAATCAAAGATATATTATTACTTATTTCATTTTTCCGGTTTTTTAAAGCGTTTTTATCCTTCCAATTGAATTTAGTTAATTGAAATTCTTTGCGTAATTTTCCATATTCTTCATTTATATACTCCTCTACCATTTTTTTGGAACTACTTGATTCTTCGACGTTATACCCTAGTAAGTCTTCTGTCCCGTATACATATTGTATATTAGAACTACCAAAGGCACTTACACAAAATAAGATAGCTTTGAGAAAGACCATGTTATTCACTATTCAATCTTTCTTTTATAATTTTACAAAGGCGAAGGCGAAGAAAACACAATTTTTGCAGATAGTCTATAACCTTTTAGTTTTCTGCTACAGGTAAGCAACTATTGTTTATGCTATCATCAAATCGTAATTCAAAGTACAAAAGTTTTTTTATGAAAACAGAACTTACTTTTTCAATGATAAAACCAGATGCTGTTGAACGGCATATAACAGGCAAGATTAACGCGATGATTGAGGAAGCCGGTTTCAGTATTGTGGCACAGAAATTAATTCGTATTACTTATGAGCAAGCACAAAAATTTTACGATGTTCACAAAGAAAAGCCATTTTATGCCGATTTGTGTAAATATATATCTTCCGGAGCAGTAGTTGTACAGGTATTGAAAAAAGAAAATGCTATTGCGGATTATAGAAAACTAATGGGAGCGACAAATCCAGAGCAGGCAGAAGAAGGTACTATACGTAAAAAATACGCTATTTCCATTGACCAAAATTCAATCCACGGCTCTGATGCTCCTGAAACAGCACAAAGAGAAATAAGTTTTTTCTTTAGCGATATTGAATTGGTTGGTTGCTAAAGTTTTTATGGAATAGCAGGGTCAGTTGAGACTTTACGTTAAAATAGTTCCTAATTTATTGTGCATTTTTAGGATAGTATCGGCTTTTATTTCAGTGCTATTTTTAAACAGAGGATACAAATCCTTTGCAATTGCAATAATATTATTGGGTGCAGTAAGTGATTTTTTCGATGGATATATTGCTAGAAAATATAATGCTGTTACTAAATTAGGGACTTTACTTGACCCATTAGCAGATAAAATATTTTCCAATTTCGTGTTGTGGGGAATATGGTTTAACACACCAAATGCTACCCTGTTTGCGTTAGCATCATTACTAACTGTGAGGGATTTATCGTTGCTTGTGGGTTCTGTGTTTGTACTTAAGACTAAGGTGAAGGTTTCATTGCAACCGATGTTTATTAGTAAAGTTTGTACAACATTTGTCTTTTCGTACATTCTCTTGTATTTAGTATGTAATCCGATGAATAAAGTTATTAGTTTAATGGGAGTGACATCAATGATACTAACTGTAATAACTGCGACGCTATACGCTATACGATATTTTAGGAATACACGTAATCTTTCACAAACGTAATCTAGTCCGGTAATTGCCAAATGCTGAATACACTTCTTAATTGATAACCGTCATTTAGAATGGTAACCTGCACTTGACCGAAAATGTGAAAGCCGTGTACACTCATGGAGTAACTTAATATTTAACTATACGTGATATATGAATACAGAAATTTTCGAACAAATAAAGCAGATTATGGTAAAGAGTTTGAAAGTTGACGAAGCAAAAATTTCTGAAAATGCGACATTTAAAGACGATTTATCTATGGACAGTTTGGAACAAGCAGAGTTAATTATGGAATTGGAAAAGACGTATAACTGCACTATAGATGAAGAAACCGCAGAAAATATTAAGACTGTGTCTGATGCCGTTAATTATATCGAAAGTATCGTAAACAAATAATGAATATAGATAATCCTACTAGTCTGCGTCGGCGTGTTGTAATTACTGGTAGAGGGATTTTATCACCATTAGGTTGCAACATCGGTACAGTTTGGTCGAGATTGATTAATGGAGAAAGTGGCATCCGGTTTATAGATACATTTGATGTGTCTGATTTACCGTCTAAGATTGCCGGATTGTTACCTCATGATTTTAATCCTGATACGTATGTTGAACCTAAGGAACAACGTAAATTGGATAAGTTTATTATCTATGCACTTAGTGCCTCGCAAAATGCATTTGATGACGCAGGATGGAATCTATTGAATGATAAGCAGAAAGCTCGTACTGCAGTTGTGTTTGGTAGCGGAATTGGAGGGTTACCTCGGCTGTACGAAACATCAGTAAATCTTGCTACTGAAGGGGTACGACGGGGAGTTAGTCCGTTTTTCATACCGTCAGTAATAGGGAATATGGCAAGTGGCATGGTAGCAATACGTTTTGGGTTAAATGGGAGTAATTATAGTATTACTTCCGCGTGTTCATCTGGAGCACACAGTATTGGTGAAGCATTTCATCAGATACGAGATGGATATTGTGATTTTGCACTTGCAGGTGGTGCAGAAAGTGTACTTTGCCGATTAGGAATTGCAGGGTTTACTGCTATGCACGCACTCTCAACTTCATATAATGATACTCCAAAACTTGCTTCTCGTCCTTGGGATAAGAAACGAGACGGTTTTGTCATGGGAGAAGGAGCAGGCATTCTAGCGTTAGAGACATTAGAAAGTGCCGAAGCTAGGGGAGCAAGTGTGTATGGTGAAATTATTGGATATGGTGCATCTTGTGATGCTTATCATATGACATCTCCTGACCCATCAGCAAAAGGTGCAGAGTTAAGTATTAAACGGGCGTTAGAAGATGCAAATGTAGAAACAGAAGTGATTGATTATATAAATGCTCATGGCACATCTACGAAACAAGGAGACATTTCTGAAATACAGGCAATTAAAAATGTATTTGGCAAATATGCGTACAATTTATCTATTTCCTCAACTAAATCTGCAACAGGTCATTTGTTAGGAGCAACTGGAGCTGTTGAAGCTATATTCACAACTGAAGCATTACGTAACAATATCGTACCGCCAACAATCAATTTAGAAAATCCTGATGATGGATGTGACTTAGATTTAACTCCTAACAAAGCTAAACCTAGGGAAATGTCTATTGGGTTAAGTTGTAATTTTGGATTTGGTGGAACTAACGCAACTTTAGTTTTTAGAGCGTTTTAAACCAATTTTTAACTAATATGCTAAAATCCAGTGGGAAAATTCAGGCCTACTGGTGAATACATGAGAGAGATTTCGTTAGATACAGAAACTACGGGTTTATCGTATACAGATGGAGATAGAATTACCGAGATAGGTTGTGTTGAAATAATTGATAAAATAATAACAGGAAATACGTTTCATACATATATTAATCCAGAGCGGGAATTAAGTCCTGATGCCGAACGAATTACAGGATTAACTTATGAAAAATTAAAAGAATTTGGTAAATTTGCTGATATTTATCAGGATTTTTTGAATTTTGTAAAAGATGATAGATTAGTAATTCACAACGCAAAATTCGATATAGGGTTTTTAAATTATGAATTAGGTCTTGTGGGGGCAACACAGTTTTCAATGGATAATGTTATTGACACGTTGGATATGGCACGAAAAAAATATCCGGGTTCACCAGCAACTCTTGATGCACTTTGCAAGAAATTTACTATAGACTCGTCAATAAGGAGTAAGCATGGAGCGTTAATAGACGCTGACTTGTTAGCACAAGTATATGTAATTATGTCAGTTGAGCGTATACAGAAAAATATATTTGGTTCTAAACTGAATGATATGGAATTAGTTCCAACAGAAAGAGCGAAGATCAATTATGCCTTATTTGATAATCGGTCATTATCAGTAATATCAGAAGTTGAGCTTGCTAGGCATGCGGAACTAATATCAAAAATAAAAAATCCTATATGGTACAAGTATTAACAGATCTAGTCAACTTTTTTATATACACAGACAACAGGTAATATCTTATCCGGAGTGCCAGGAATTGGAGTATCAACTTTTAAAACTTTGTTATTCCCATAAGTTGGGTCGTACATATACCAAGAACCATCCGTGTCTTTCCGAATAAATGCATCTACCCAATAATAACTAAGAACATTTGTAGGTTGGTTTACATTCAAGTATTCAGTAATTTTTTTGTTTACAATAACGCTATCTAATTCATAGGTATACACATTTCCATTAATAGCTGAACTAAACGATGGGTAATATTGATAAGGGCAGTTGCTAGGAATGTCGGCTACACTGGGAACTACATATATGTACTTGTGAGCCTTTCCGCTTTGGCTAATGTCAGAAGAAAGTCCAAAGCCTTGCCGTTCTTTGACGACACTAATTTCTGGTTGACCTTCCTTTTCTAATAGAAAATTGCCTATTTTTAGTTCTTCCAATAAGATAGTACCAAATCTATGGTGAGTTCTTCAAGCCAAAAAAACGAATGTCGGGAAAAAATTACCATTGTTGGCTTTAGTGGTGGATTATGTTACACTCTCGAACAGGAGCTTGTGTCACATACAGTAGATTAGGAGAGTAGCTCAATTGGTAGAGTAACGGTCTCCAAAACCGTCGGTTGGGGGTTCGATTCCCTCCTCTCCTGCCATTTCTGCAGAAGGTTAATATGGAGATAAAGAAGTTTATTAATTATCTGGGCGATGTTCGTCGTGAGATAGACAAGGTTACATGGCCTTCAAAACGTGAAGTTATGATAACTACTGTAGTCGTTATTGTTTTAGCATGTATCTTTGCTGTATTTTTTGCAGTTGTTGATACGATATGGTACAGAACAGTAAAGTACTTAATTGAGGCATAAATGAGTTCCGCAGTCGCTAAATGGTACATAGTTCAAGCATATTCTGGCAATGAAGCTCATGTTGTTAAAACGATTAATGAATTAATTGAAAAAAATAATTTACAGGAAAAAATTACTGAAATTTTTGTTCCAACTGAGACCGTAATTGAAATGAAAAATGGTAAAAAGGTTGAAAAAACTCGTAATTACTTTCCAGGATATGTGTTTGTTAAGATGGTAATGGAGGATAACCTATTTTATTTAATTCGAAATCTTCCAAAAGTCTCAGGTTTTGTTGGGATGAATGGTAACCCAACACAAATATCAGAAGCTGAAATTACCAAGATAATTAACCGAACTAAGGACGCAAAAGAAAACCCTATAAATAACATAGAATACGAAGTTGGTGAGCAAGTAAAAGTCACTGCTGGTCCATTCGCATCATTTTCTGGTACTATTGAAAGCATTGATGAACATAAACAGAAGGTTAAAGTATCAGTAACAATATTTGGTCGTGCAACGCCAGTAACTTTGGATTTTATGCAAATAGAAAAAATATAGTAACTTTACATGGGAGATTTGGTCATTTGATCGATTACCATGGCATAGCTTTAAGGAGAAAAAATGGCAAAGAAAGTTTTGGGATATGTAAAATTACAAATTCCCGCGGGTAAAGCTACACCTGCACCACCTATTGGTCCTGCATTATCTCAAAAGGGACTAAATATTATGGAGTTTTGCAAAGCGTTTAATGCAAAAACTCAATCAATGGAACAAGGTATGCCTGTGCCAGTAGTCATAACTGCGTACACAGACAAAACGTTTACGTTTATTACTAAGACGCCACCTGTAACATATTACATTAAAAAAGCTGCCAAGATAACCAGTGGTTCACACAAAACTGGAATTACTGCGTCTGTAGCAAAAATAACAATTGAGCAGGTGCATGAAATAGCTAAGGAAAAGATGTCAGATATGAATGCCCATGATATTGATGGAGCAAGCCAAATGATTATTGGGTCGGCTCGCTCAATGGGTGTAGAGGTCGAGGGAGCGTAAAATGACAATAAATAGTAAAAAGTCAAGAGAAATCCGTAAATCCTTAGACCTTAATAAAACTTACAATCTATCAGACGCAGTTTCGTTAATTAAAAAATCCGCTGTTGCAAATTTTGATGAAACAATTGAAATTTGTGCCATGTTAGGTATTGATGGTTCTAAACAAAATCAAGCGGTACGAAATGTCGTTACACTCCCTCATGGGACAGGTAAAACATGTCGTGTTGCTGTGTTTGCGAAGGATTTAAAAGCTGATGAAGCAAAAAAAGCTGGAGCGGATATAGTTGGTACTAATGAACTAGTTGACATGATACAAAAGGGCGAAATGCCATTTGATCGTTGCGTGGCCACGCCCGATATGATGGGACTGGTTGGAAAAGTTGGCAAGTTGTTAGGTCCTAAAGGTTTAATGCCAAATCCAAAATTGGGTACGGTCACTATGGACGTTGCAGATGTTGTCAAGAACATTAAGCTAGGTCAGATTGAGTTTAAATCTGATAAAAGTGGTATTGTTCGGTCAGGTGTTGGTAAAGCAAGTTTTTCTGAAAAAGACTTGATTGAAAACATTAACGCATTCGTAAATGCATTGAATAAATCCAAACCGCAAGGTATAAAAGGGGTTTACTTGAAAAAGTTAGTAATCAGCTCTACTATGGGCGTTGGTCTAAAGTTCGAACTCAATTAATGTACTATAAAGAGGTAGCGGTTATGCTTACCTCTGTATAAAAAACTATCTGTGTTTTGCCGGTCAAAATTTCAATTAAAATACGTCAACTTGTAAAAAATTTGGAAATGTAATATCCTCTCCAGGAGATAGTGTTAATTTCCATAGTACACTATCAGAAGTCGGAGACTGTAGGTGTGCCAAATATTGCAGTAAATTTTCCTACAATAGACAGAAATAGTGGATGCTCTTTCTGTTGTGTTAATGACGAATGGAGAAAAAGATGTTAAGACAAGAAAAAGAGAATTTTGTAACGCGTGTCAAAGAAGAACTATTGAATGCGGGTATTGTTATTGTTGTTAATCGTGGAAACGGTATAACAGTCGAGGAAATAACAAAACTCCGGAAGGATATGGTTAAATCGCAATCCAAGTTCAAAGTTATCAAGAACACGTTAGCTCGTAAAGCTATCGAAGGCTCAAACCTTGAAAGCTTAAGTCAATATCTATCTGGTACAACTGGATTTGCATTTTCCAATGATCCTGTTGAAGTTTCAAAAGCGATCTTTGAGTTTTGTAAAGAAAACGAAGACAAGATGGAGATTGTTGCTGGAATAATGGATGGTAAATCTATAACTGGTAATCAGATAAAAGAACTTGCAACACTTCCGTCATTGGATGGTATCCGTTCTCAACTTGTTGGTATGTTGTCTTCAATTGCCGGCAAAATTGTTAGAACGATAAACGAACCAGGCTCAATGGTTGCACGCGTTTTAGCTGAAAAAGCAAAAAGTTAATTTTTAAGAAGGAGAAAATATTATGGCAATGACAAAAGAACAACTAGTTGAAGAACTTTCAAATCTTTCCATTTTGGAAGCTGCTGAATTAGTAAAAACGTTAGAAGAAAAATGGGGTGTAAGTGCATCTGCCCCAGTTGCTGTAGCCACTACAGGTGGGGTTGCAACACCTGCTACAGAGGAAAAGACTGAATTTGATGTCGAATTAACTAGTGTTGGTGCTAAAAAAATCGACGTAATAAAGGTGGTTCGTGAAGTTACTGGTCTTGGTCTAAAAGAAGCTAAAGAACTGGTAGAAGGAGCTCCTAAAGCGGTCAAAACCGGAATTTCAAAAGCAGATGCAGATGCATTAAAATCAAAACTTGAAGGTGCTGGAGCAACAGTTACCGTGAAATAATAACGATTTTCATAAGCGAGGCATTAGCCTTGCTTTCCCTTATACAAGACGTTTTGTTACAATCGTCTTATTGGTCATTATTGTGAACGTTAAAAAATAATGATCGTAACAGTTAAATATTTTTAAAAGGTTATTATGATAAGATCCTATACTAGTCGCAAGCGATTTAGAAAAATGTTTGGTCGTGTAAAGCCTGTGATCGATTTACCGAATTTAATCGACTTACAAAATGAGTCGTTCGAGTCATTTTTACAATACAAAACCCCACCTAACGAAAGAAAAAACATAGGACTATTAAAAATATTTAATTCAACATTTCCAGTTATTGATGCATCGCAAAAGGCACAATTGGAATTTCATGGTTATAGATTTGATGAACCATCCTATAATGAAATGGAATGTAAACAACGTGGCGGTACATACGCAGTTGGTTTACATGCTAAGTTTCGTCTAATTTTATGGGATGTAGATAAGGAAACAAATAAGCGTTCGATACAAAATATTAAAGACCAAGAGGTTTACCTTGGAGATATGCCAATTATGACTGAACGTGGAACGTTCATCTTTAATGGTATAGAACGGGTTGTTGTTTCGCAAATGCATAGAAGCCCAGGGGTATTTTTTGGTCATGACCAGGGTCGTACCCATAGTTCTGGCAGGCTTCTTTTTTCGGCAAGAGTAATACCATATCGTGGTTCTTGGATTGATTTTGAATTTGATCATCGTGATGTTTTGTATGTTCGATTTGACAGAAAGCGTAAGGTACTAGCTTCTGTGTTTTTAATGTGTTTGTACAGTAAAGAAACTGAGGATTATATTAAAAACCTTAATGGCACAACCACAGACGCGAGTATGGTCAGTGGTATGTCAAAGGAGGAAATATTAAACACATTTTACAAAGAAGTTGAGTATCGACGAATAAGTAGTGGATGGGCAGTACCTTTTGACCGAAACCAGTTTAGAGGAGTTCGATTAACAGAAGACTTAGTTGATGTAAAAACGAATAAGGTAGTAGCAAAATCAGGAGACAGATTAAACGCCCGTAAATTAATGCTTTTAGAGGAAGATGGTTTACAGGAAATTTTAGTTAGTGCGGACAGCATATATGGAAAACGCATTTCTAGAGATATGATCGATGAAAAGACTGGTGAAATTTTTTGTGAAGCAGGTACAGAGATAACTGAAGAGTTAATGAATAAAATTGGTCATCAAATTACCGAAAAAGTTAGTGTTGTTAGTTGCGAAAATGCAGAAATTGGCATGTTTATTATAAATACTTTGGATAATACAAAATGCCCAAACAGAGAAGAAGCGTTATGTGAATTTTATAGAAGTTTGTATCCGGGAGAAGTGCCAACTCCCAGTATGGGGGAAGACTTAATCAGGAATATTATGTGGAATGAAGAAAAATATGATTTATCTGAAGTTGGACGAGCAAAAATTAATGATAGGTTAGGTCTTGATATTCCTAATAATGTTAGAACTCTTCAGAAGGAAGATATTATTGAAATTATTCGGATATTGTGTCTTACTCGAAATGGTAAACGAGCAATTGATGATATTGATAATTTAGGTAATCGTAGGATTAGGTCAGTTGGTGAATTAATAGAAAACCAGTGTCGTCTAGGAATGTTACGTCTGGAACGAAACATCCGTGATAAAATGGCTTCTGTTGACATAGATACATATATACCTAGTGATTTATTAAATGCTAAAGCATTAATAACTTCAGTTAAGGACTTTTTTGTAACATCTCAGTTATCACAATTTATGGATCAAACAAATCCATTATCAGAAATTACACATAAAAGACGCTTATCAGCGTTAGGCCCCGGTGGATTATCCCGTGAACGTGCTGGCTTTGAAGTTCGGGATGTTCATCCCACACATTATTCCCGTTTATGCCCGGTAGAAACACCGGAAGGTCAAAATATCGGACTAATCACTTCGTTGGCATCATATGCAAAAATAAACAAATACGGTTTTATTGACGCTCCGTATAGAAAAGTTGTCAACGGTAAATTGACCAACGAAGTACGGTATATGAGTGCGACTGAAGAAAGTAAGGAAGTCATCGCTCAAGCTGATATTGCTACCGATGCCGATGGAAATATTAAGGATAATTTACTGATATGCCGTAAAGCGGGTGATATTGGGTATTATCCGAAAAGTGAAGTTACGTATGCCGACATATCTCCGCAGCAAATAGTTTCAGTAGGAACATCTCTAATTCCGTTTTTACATTGTGACGATGCCACCCGTGCTTTAATGGGGGCAAACATGCAAAGACAGGCTGTACCGTTATTAGTTCCTGAAGCTCCATTAATTGGAACGGGAATAGAAGGTGTCGTTGCTCGGGATAGTGGGGCGTCTATTGTAGCTAAACGCGGTGGCATTGTTGATTCGGTTGATGCTAACCGAATAGTTGTCCGAGTGAAGGATTCAAAGGCAGTTGCAGATATATACAATCTATTAAAATTCCAGTGTTCGAATATGGGAACTTGTATAAATCAAAAGCCGTTGGTAAAAGTAGGTGATGTTATTGAACCAGGTGATATTATAGCAGACGGTTCTGCAGTTGAAAACGGTGAATTAGCATTGGGACGTAATTTGTTAGTTGCTTTTATGTCCTGGAATGGATATTCGTATGAAGATAGTGTTACATTGTCGGAACGTATGGTAAAAGAAGATTTACTTACTTCAATACATATTGAGAGCTTTGAAATAATGGCTCGTGATACGAAACTAGGAAATGAGGAGATTACTCGTGATATTCCTAATATTGCTGAGGAAAGTTTACGAAATCTTGATGAAACAGGAATTGTTTATGTGGGGGCAGAAGTTAATCCCGGTGATATTTTAGTTGGCAAAGTAACTCCAAAGGGGGAGACAATCGTAAGTCCGGAGGAAAAGCTTCTGCGTGCAATATTTAATGAAAAGTCTTCTGATGTTAAAGATAGTTCGTTTCGAGTACCACCAGGAGTTTCGGGAACAGTTGTTGAAGTTCGTGTTTTGACACGTAAAGGCGTTGAAAAGGATGAAAGAACGTTGGCAGTTGAACGACAACAGGTAGAACGTCTAGTTAGTAATAGAGATGCTGAAATTTCTGTTTTAGAAAAGACTTATTACAAGATATTAAAAGAAAAAATGCTGGGTCATAAAGCTTACGATGAAACTAACACTGATATTGTGGAATTAACAGAGATAATTTTAAGAAATAAAAATTTTACACAATTAAGAACATTTAGATTTGAAGACAAAGTACTACAAGACGAAATAGATAATTTATTCGAACAATTTGATGCCAGAGTTAAATATTTAAATTCACATTTTGATGATGGAATATATAAATTAAAAAAAGGAGATGATTTACCAGCTGGTGTATTAAAAATTATTAAAGTTTTTGTTGCACAAAAAAGAAAAATTCAACCTGGAGATAAGATGGCGGGTCGGCATGGGGATAAGGGTGTAGTTGCTAGAATTTTACCAGTAGAAGATATGCCATATCTAGAAGATGGAACTCCTGTTGATATAGTATTAAATCCGTTAGGCTTACCCTCCAGGATGAATTTGGGACAAATATTTGAAACGCATTTAGGTGGAGCTGCCCACAAATTAGGAAAGCAAATTCAGATGGCAATGGAAGAATATCGAAAAAACAATTTGAAATTGTCGGATGTTAGGAAAAAAGTTGCGGAAATATATGAAGATGAACAGGATACAAGGGATATTAATAGTCTTAATGATAATGAGTTTATAGAGTTAGCCGATAACTTGAGTAAAGGTGTTCCAATGGCAACACCGGTATTTGATGGTGCCAGACTAGATGATATTGAACATTATTTAGATAAAGCAGGATTAACCCACTCGGGTCAAGTTACGTTATATGATGGTCGGACAGGGGAGGCATTTGACCGAAAGGTTACTGTTGGCTACAAATATATGCTTAAACTACATCACTTAGTTGATGATAAAATCCATGCAAGATCTGTTGGTCCATACAGTTTAATTACCCAGCAGCCATTAGGTGGTAAAGCACAATTCGGTGGACAAAGATTTGGAGAAATGGAAGTATGGGCATTAGAGTCTTACGGAGCGGCATATACCCTTCTTGAAATGTTAACAGTTAAATCTGACGATGTTACTGGCAGATCGAAAACATATGGAAATATCGTTAAAGACAATAATGTTGGCTCTGCGTATGGTGCTCCGGAATCATGGCATGTGTTAACGAAAGAAATAAATTCATTAGGTCTTAATCTTACATTCGAGGCTGAACATGATGTAGTACCAGTAGAAGAAGATGAAACAACTGATGATGAAACGACATTACGTGAAAGATTTGGATTAGGTCGGGAGTAAGGGGGAGTAGGAATATGCTGAAGAACGAAGATTTAAATACAATTAAAGATTTTGATGCTATCAGGATTACAATAGCTAGTCCGGAAGAAATACGAGCTTGGTCATTTGGCGAAGTAAAAAAACCGGAAACGATAAATTACAGAACATTTAAGCCAGAGCGTGATGGTTTATTTTGTGCTCGTATATTTGGCCCAGTGAAAGATTACGAATGCAGTTGTGGTAAGTATAAACGCATGAAATATAAAGGCGTTATATGTGAAAAATGCGGAGTTGAGGTTACTCTTAGTCGAGTACGTCGCGAACGTATGGGTCACATAGAGTTAGCTGCCCCAGTTGCACATGTATGGTTCTTGAAATCGATACCAAGCCATATTTCGATAATTTTAGACCGAGGAGTAAAAGAATTAGAAAAAATATTGTATTTTGAAAAGTATGTCATTTTAGACCCTGGTATGACTGCCTACAAAAAGTACGACACAATTACTGAGCAGGAATACAATGAAATTATTTCGAAGTTAGAAGAACATGAAATTGAATGTTTCAAAGTTGGTATTGGTGCTGAAGCAGTTCGCACAATGCTGGAAAATCTTGATTTGGATAAGGAAATTTCAAAACTAACTGAAGAATTACCACTATGCACGCTAGAACTAAAAAAGAAGAAATTAGTTCGCAGATTAAAGTTGTTAAAGTCGTTTAAAAAGTCGGGCGTAGGTCCTGAAAATATGATATTAACTGTCTTACCAGTTATTCCCCCTGAGCTAAGACCTTTAGTAGCTCTAGAGGGCGGACGATTTGCTACAAGTGACTTGAATGATTTATATAGGCGTGTCATAAATCGGAATAACAGATTAAAACGTTTACTAGCACAAGGAATTACGCCAGACGTAGTAATACGAAATGAAAAACGCATGTTACAAGAAGCTGTTGATGCTTTATTTGATAATAAACGTAGAGGGAACAAAGCCATTACAGGAACAGGAAAACGACCATTGAAATCGTTGTCCGACATGCTGAAGGGAAAACAGGGGCGTTTTAGACAGAACTTACTTGGTAAACGTGTTGACTATTCAGGTCGGTCTGTTATTACAGTAGGTCCTGAATTAAAACTTCATCAATGTGGATTACCTAAAGCAATGGCGTTAGAATTATTCAAGCCATTTGTGTTCGCTAAATTGGAAAAGTATGGATTATCAAGTAGTCTCAAGTCGTCTCAGCGATTAGTTGAACAAGGTCGATCTGAAGTTTGGGATATTTTAGAGGAAGTAATGCGTGAACATCCGGTGTTATTAAACCGGGCACCAACACTACATCGCTTAAGTATACAAGCATTTGAACCAATACTAACAGAAGGCAAATCGATAAAATTACATCCCCTTGTTTGTGCTGCGTTTAATGCTGACTTCGATGGGGACCAAATGGCAGTACATGTACCGTTATCAATTGAAGCTCAATTAGAAGCCAGAATTTTAATGTTATCAACAAATAACATACTAAGTCCGTCAAGTGGCAAACCTATTGTTGTGCCCTCTAAAGATATAGTTTTAGGTATGTATTACCTTACTATGGAAATTGAAGGATTGCCGAACGAAGGACATTGTTATGCTGATCTGAATGAAATCTATTATGCGTTACAAGAAAAAATGATTACCTACCATACAAAAATTAAAACGCGGATTCCGTACTATAGCGAAGACGGTTCAATAGAGTATAAGAGCGTAGATACAACTCCAGGTCGGGTTATTTTTTATCAGATATTTCCACATAACCATAATGTTCCATTTGATTTAGCAAATAGATTAATGACATCAACTGAAATTACAGGGTTGATCGATAGTGTTTATTTCTACTGTGGACAAAAGGAAACAGCTATTTTTGTCGATAAAATCATGGAAATGGGTTTTAAGTATATGACGAAGTCGGGTATTTCGTATGGCAAAGATGATTTGATTATACCAGCTGAAAAACAAGCACTAATCAAAGAAACGGAAAAAGTTGTTAGCGAATATGAACAACAGTATTTGGATGGATTTATAACACAAGGTGAGAAATACAATAAAGTAATTGATGCATGGTCAAAATGTGGAGATAAGGTTGCAGATGCTCTTATGACTGCAGTTGCACGTACTGAACGTGGTCAACAACCGAATTCTGTTTATATGATGATGCATTCTAAAGCACGTGGTTCGATGGCGCAATTAAGACAATCATCTGGTATGCGTGGTTTAATGGCAAAACCTACAGGTGAAATTATTGAAACTCCCATTATTTCTAGTTTTAAAGAGGGTTTATCGGTTCTTGAGTATTTCATTTCTACACACGGAAGTCGTAAGGGGTTGACGGATACCGCATTAAAAACAGCAAACTCTGGTTATTTAACACGTCGTTTGGTAGATGTAGCAAATGACTGTGTAGTAACTGAAGAAGACTGTGGAACTCGCAAAGGTATAATGATGAAACCAATCTACGATGGCTCAAATGTAGTTGTATCGTTGAAAGAACGAATACTTGGTCGATATGTAGCTACTGATATCATTAATCCCAATACAGGTGCATTAATTGTTTCTCGTAACGGTTTTATTGATGAGTATAAATCTAATGAAATTATCGATGTGGGAATTGATGAAGTGCTGGTAAGGAGTTCTGTTACATGTGAAACGAAAAACGGCATTTGCTGTAAATGCTATGGTCGAGATTTAGCTCGAGGTGAGCCAGTAGGTATAGGTGAAGCAATAGGTGTCATTGCAGCACAGTCTATTGGAGAACCAGGAACTCAGTTAACAATGAGAACCTTTCATATTGGAGGAACAGCACAAAAAAATTCGGAACAATCTGGAATTGAGGCATCAATGGATGCACGGATATCGTTCAAAAATATGTCGATTGTCGAGAATTCAAAAGGTGAAAATATTGTTTTATCAAAAAAGGGAGAAATTGCATTAATTGATGAAAATGGTCGTGAACGCATATCTTACAAAGTGCCATATGGTAGTGCCTTAAGAGTAAAAGCTGGTAACTTGGTTAAAGCGGGAACTGTATTGGCAGATTGGGATCCATATACAACTCCAGTTGTTAGTGAAGTTTCAGGGTACGTAAAATATACTGATTTGGTTGATGGAGTTTCATTAAAAGAAGTCACAGATGAAACTACTGGTATTTCAAATAAAGTGGTTGTCGACTGGAGCCATGTTAGTAGAAATACTGAGTTCAGACCACACTTGGCGTTAATTGATGAAAATGGGAAAGCAATTCTGACAAGTAGCAAAACTGAAGCAAGGCATTTTCTGTCTATTGATACGATTATTACTGTAAATGAAGGGGATTATGTAAAACCCGGAGATGTATTAGCAAGGATACCAAAGGATGTGACTAAAACAAAAGATATTACAGGTGGTTTGCCACGTGTTTCAGAATTATTTGAAGCAAGAATGCCTAAAGATCCAGCAATTTTAACAGATATGGATGGATATATTGAATTTGGTAAAGACTATAAATCGAAAAAGCGAATTAGGGTTGTCTCAGAACATAACGAAGAAATTTTTAGAGAGTATTTGGTTTCAAAACATAAATCAGTAGTTGTCCACGAAGGAGATTTAGTAAAAAAAGGCGATACGCTAGTTGATGGTACTGTTGTGTTACAAGACATTTTACGTATTATGGGAGTGGAATATTTGGCTCGGTATTTCGTTGATGAAGTACAAAAAGTGTATAGATTACAAGGCGTATCGGTTAACGATAAACATATAGAAGTAATTCTACGACAGATGTTGCATAAACGAGAAGTTATAAATCCTGGCAATTCAACTTATATTACAGGTGATGAAATCGATAAAGATGACTTAGAACTCGAGAATGAAGAGTTACTGCGAAATGGACAACAGCCAATTGAAAGTATGCCCATACTTGAAGGTATTACGAGGGCTGCTTTAAGGACAAAATCATTTATATCGGCAGCATCATTCCAAGAGACAACAAGAGTATTAACGGAGGCAGCGTTATCTGGTAAAGTCGATTACTTAACTGGTCTGAAAGAAAACGTCATTATAGGTCGTTTAATGCCTGCTGGAACAGGTAGTGTTGTTAAAAAGTGGAAATCAGATGCCAAACAGAAACAAACCTTAGATACAGATATTGTTATGTCTGATACAACACCAGATGAGAATATGCTTCCTATTGCTAGGTAGTTTATAATAAAAAAAAGGTACTGACCGTACGTTTACTGATTTACAGAGCGTACGGTTTTACTTATATATAATATAGGAGCGTATGGGTGCATTGGATGAAATAACGTTTTAACTGTGCCATCTGCCCATATAAAACTGGGACAATTATCTTTTAGTGACAATGATAATTTTGAGTAATCAATTTCAACATATTCAATTTTGTTAGAATATCCGAAATTACGGCATAATGTTTCGGCGATTTTGCGACCTTTACGTTTAGAGTTTGTGTAAAACCTTCCATCTTTTATATAACAGACAATTTTCTGATTTGGAAATATAACGGCAACTGGATTCTTTTCAAATATCCAAGTTATTATGCTTATACATAAAGTACTAATACCAATATACCTTAATTTTGATTTGCACAGGGATGTTACTATACCGCCAAAGACAATTGTGTATAAAGTCATCATCTGAGGCGATTTAATAGGAATATCCGTATATGGTAGATTAGAACAGATAGTCAAAATTGATACCATTTTTGTTATAGCCCAAGCAAATATATTAAGCAAACACTGTACTTGACCGGTAGTTACAATACACAATAATCCTATAGGAACTACTATGAATGAAATCATTGGAATTGCTATTGCGTTGCCCAGTGTGCCACAAATACTTAATCTGTTAAATGTAGCAATTGATATAGGTGCTGTAGCTATTGTTGCGATAATAGTTGTGACAAAAGATGAAAGTATATAGATGAATATGTTTATAGTTGGATTAGTTTTATGTTTGAGTAAATTGCCATAATGTTCATAAAATGAAACAAGTGCTACTACAGCACTGAATGATAGTTGAAAACTGATCGAAAATAACGCTCCTGAATCGATTAAGAGAATTAGTAATGCTGAAAATGATACATTCTTCATGGAAATTACACCACGACCAAGCATAAGTCCTATAAGACCAACTAACGTCATTATGTATGCCCTAGTAGCTGATGGTGAAAATCCAGACAGAGCGAGGTAACAACCAGTTAATACAATGGTTAAAGCAGATGCCATTATTTGCGGATTTATTCTTAACCAAAAATGACTTATATATAAGAATATCCTAAATAAAATAATATATACCATGGTAGCAACTAAACTCATATGCAATCCTGAAATTGCTAATACATGAGCAGTACCTGATTTGATAAATATTTCTCTAATATCTGTCGATATCGATGACTTATCTCCAGTAATTAACGCACTTGCAATACCACCAATGGTGGCTCCTAGTTTATCAATTATTTTACGGGTAAGAGTGCATCGTAATTTATTAAATACGTCATAGTGTTTTGTAGTGCCAATTTTTTTTATTTTAAATGCCACACCCGTCACATCTATTTCTTGTAACGTATAGTACTGCTTAGGATTAAAAGTAAATGGAGCAACAGAAGGTTTAAACGGAGTTAATTGACCAAAAACTGAGACACGATCTCCAACAAAAATATTATTAGAAGTTTTTACTGAGCATGTCATTTTAGCTGTCTTTATAAAATCTAGTTTTAAATCTTTATTTTTGAAATGTATATCTCTAAATACAATGCGTCTCATGTTTTTCATTACTGGATGTGTTTCTTCAATATATTTAACAGTAGCTTCAAATGGCAACGTATATTCTTGTGTAAGATATTGTTTATTAATTAGGAACGTAGTTTTAAAAATTCCTCCGGTTTGTGCAACGTAAAAACCAAGTGATAATAATAAAAATGTATTACGTAACAATTTTATTTTGTATAAAATACATGCAATCACTACTAAAAATAAAAATATCCACAAAAATGAGAAGTTTACGCCAATTAAAATGCCAATTCCCAAAATAACTGGATTAAATAATGAAAATTGTTCAGACAGTATATTTTGTTGTACTTTATTCAGCATGCGTAGTGCTTCTTAAATTTTCATTTTGATATTAATAAAAAATATTTTAATAATTAGTTATAGTGTATTATCTTAGCATAGTTGGTTCAGTGACATATAATGGCAACCCACTGACACATATATATCACTAAATGTATTGGATTTTAATTCTCTGATGATACATTATTGTGAAACTTCAATATTTGTATTACATTTTTTTCAGTGTTCAGATAAGTTGCTAGGTCAATTTCATCTCCATCACCAATCCTAATACGACATTTACGTTCAATATTCAAATTTTTTACCTCAAAATTTGGCAGATAGCCATCATTCATATAAAATATGATTTTACTATTATTTAGAGTTACCTCCTCTTTACAATTAAAGTGAGAATTCCCATGTAGTATTATTTCTGAATTATTAAAAATAATATTTCGTTCCGAATAAAAACAAGTAGGGGAAGAGTTTTGATTTTCGCCATTTGAATATATTTCAATACAACAGCCATTAAATTCAGTTGCGTCTGACGCATTGAGTTCAAATTTACCACCTGGCATGATGCTTATTACTGCGTGAATATTGTTATTTTGCCTATTCTGCAATAAACCATTGTTAGCTATATCTGCAGGTTCATTTGTGCTTCCAGTTTCCAAGAGAACAGCGTTCGCAGTGATTATTCCTACCAGGAACATTAGCGACGCATATAATAATCTATTCATTTTTAACAAAAAAAGCAACTTCAATCCTTATGAAGGATATGATAGCAAATTTTATTGCCTACGAAAGTCATACGCACATTTTTAGTTCACTTTGCAATTTTTTTTAGATATTCAATACATGCGAGCTTATCTGGTATAAAGCTATTTAAAACCCACCACCGTTCACATAATTTCAATAATGCCCCTGGCTTCGGAATGATATTACAAATATCTGAATACGTTAACGGAAATGTAGGAAATTCTTGCGTAATTACTTGTTGAAGAGGCTTGTCAAAAAATATATATTGTAAGATAATAGTATCCCGTTGTATTTCTTGGGATGTTTTGTATGCAACATATAGTAATGGCTCAGAAATATATTTAATATATTGATTTATAACATTAGTATACTTTTTAGGCAAGTGAAATTTATGTAACAGCGTATCTGTATCGAACAATGCATATAGTTTTAATGTGATATGAGCATCAGGATATACTGTTAGAAGTTTTTTATAATTTTTTAAATTACATTTTATAATAACATTATTCATAAATTCCAGTATCTTATAATTTTCTTCATATTGTAGCAGTTTTATAATTTCAGATTGTATTCTTTCTATGGATAGAAGTGATATATTTGGTGCAAGCATTTTTATTGTATTATAATATCTATTCGAGTAGTCTTTATATTTAGCACAAAAGCGATAGTATCTAAAAATCCTTAGATAATCTTCTCGTATTCTTTCAAACGGATTGCCAATAAAACGGACTATATGATTTTGTAAATCTTCATTTCCATTGAAGTAATCGAATAGCTTTCCATATTGATCCATATACAATGCGTTCATAGTAAAGTCTCTACGCATTGCATCCTGTTTAAAGTCAGAAGTTTTTTCTACAGTGCAATGTCGCCCATCGCAATTAGCATCTTTTCGTAATGATGTTATTTGATAATGTATCTTATTAATAATCACGGTAATAGATGAGAATTTTATACCTGTCTTAATAACGTGCATTCTCTCATGTTCCATGATATTGCACAACTTGTTAATTTCACAATTGATGGCAATATCAAAATCATCTGTGCGTACATCGCATAAACCATCTCTCACACATCCCCCGACAAAACGTGCTTCAAGATGGTTATTATTAAAAATTTCAAATAGTTTTTTTGTCTCTGGAAATTTTAGAAAGTACATTATACGCTGGCTAAAGCCTCATCCTGTTTTTCTATTAAAAGGTTACGTGCATTTTTAGCATACTCGAACAGAGTTTTAAATGCCGTTTCATCAAATGGATGTTTTTCACCGCAAGCTTGAATTTCAATAATTTTATTGTCTGCCATTATGAAATTTGCATCGACCTCAGCATTACTATCTTCTAAATAATCTAAGTCGCACATTGCTTCGCCATTTACTATACCACACGATACTGCTACTGCATGATTTCGAATTGGATTAGCAGGAATCAATGATCGTTTTAGCAATTTTTTACAGGCTAAACACAATGCTATATAACCACCAGTAATACTTGCAGTACGGGTGCCTCCATCAGCCTGTATAACGTCGCAATCAATTTTTATCTGTCGTTCGCCTACTATATTTAAATCAACAACCGACCGTAAAGATCTGCCAATAAGTCGTTGGATTTCTAATGTTCTGCCACTTTGCTTGCCTTTTGATGCCTCTCGTTCGATACGTTCATGAGATGCACATGGTAACATTCCATATTCAGCGGTAATCCAGCCCGTATGGGTATGTTTTAAAAACAAAGGAACTTTTTCATCAATTGTGGCAGCACATATTACGTGAGTATTACCATATTTTACCAAGCAAGAACCGTCACCGTAAGAGTAATAATCTGGTATAATTTCTATAGGTCTCATTTCATTATTTTTCCTATTGAATGAACGTTTAAAGGGAATATGCATGGTTACTTAATCCGACTATTTCCTCATTGATTGTAACGCAATCTGCAGTTGATATGGAAACATACTATTTCCAATACTCTATGAAAAACATCAATTTCTTTTAGATAAATAAAATACAATTAGCAAGAAACAGAACATTGTCTCCTTTACTCTCAGTTTTTGACAATGTTACACTCTATCTTAGAGACTTTAATCTGCTTTTTAGAAAAAGAAGCTACACACAAATTGGAAAGATTAGTTCACAGGGCTAGAAGTTGAAGAATAACTCGTTTATTTCTAAAAACTGTTGTTATATTCCTACGGCAACATCGAAAATGGGCTTTTCTTTATTATTTCAAACATCTGAAAGGAGGAAAAATAGGCTGTATTGTTGTTGTAGCTACTATCATAAAACATGTACATATACCCTTGTTACAATAAATTATGGGTTGTAATAATGGAAAAAAGAAGTGATTTTGTTCTAAACTGGGACTGTAAATTTCTGGTCAATAAATATTTGTGTTCAATAGATTTTCTGGCTGGTTCTCCACAGATATGGCAATAGATTTAGGAACAGCTAATACTCTTGTATATGTAAATGGAAAGGGAGTAGTTTTAAATGAACCATCAGTCGTTGCTGTAGCCAATGTAAATGGGAAAGTTTCCGTACTAGCTGTTGGAGCTGAAGCAAAACGTATGTTAGGTCGTACACCTGATTATATCCGTGCAATAAGACCGTTACGAGACGGTGTTATTGCGGATTTCAATATTGCACAGGAGATGATTAAGTATTTTATAAAACACGTTCACAACAGAAGCATATTCATGTCTCCACGTATTGTTATTTGCGTACCATATGGAGCAACAGCTGTTGAACGGAAGGCAATAGAGGAAGCAGCAGAAGTTGCAGGTGGGCGTGAAGTCTTTCTTATAGAAGAACCGATGGCAGCAGCAATAGGGGCGGGACTACCAATTGCTGAACCTAGGGGTTCTATTGTTGTTGATATAGGTGGTGGAACAACTGAAGTAGCTGTCGTTTCGCTAGGTGGAATAGTGTTGGCTTCATCGTTACGTGTTGGTGGTGATAGAATGGATGATGAAATTGTCAGCTATGTTCGTCAAAACTTTAATTTACTTATAGGTGAAGCTACTGCGGAAAATATTAAAAAGGAAATTGGCTCTGCCGTATGCACACATGATAGTAATAATATAAAAATGCAAATTCGGGGTCGTAGTTTGGTTGATGGCAATCCACTCAACGTTGAAATATCACAGAAACAAGTATCAGAGGCGTTGATGAGTTCTGTTTCAGAAATTGCTCGTGGTGTAAAAGACGCAATTGAACAAGTTCCTCCGGAATTAGTCGCTGATATAATAGACGCAGGCATTGTACTAACTGGAGGAGGGGCATTGCTGTCTAATTTGACAGATGTAATATCTAACATTACTGGCGTGCAAGCAAAAGTTGCCGATAATCCATTAAATTGCGTAGTTTTAGGCACAGGAGCTTCTCTTACTGCTTTCAAAAAATTTGGTTCAGTTCTAAAAAAGGCAAGCTAATGATAAATCAGCAAATATTGATATATCTCTATTATGGAATTAGTTCACTATTGCAAAGTGTTGCTGTTATATTGATTGCATATATCATGATGGGTTGGATTGTCTTAGGTATCCAACCTAAAACTAATAGTACTTTTATGAAAATATATATGTTTTTGGAGGAACGAATAGAGCCAATTTTTACATACTGTCGACAGTTTCTTCCTCCTATCATGGGGTTAGATTTTTCTCCGTTCCTCGTTTTTCTTGCTATTGAAGGTATTCAGTATCTATTAGGTTTACTGTTCAGAATATTATTATCTATCTAACGAAAGCGTTATGCCACAGACTGAACAGTATTCAGCATGTTATTTATTTGTGCAACAATATGTTCTTTGTTAGGGTTGTTACCATAACCTAATAACTCCAGCAATTTTTTATGAAATGTTTGATATAGGTTAAAAACGTTGCTACAACGCGGTATTTCATTATATACGAATTCTGTAAGGTCATATATTTCACTCTCGTTAGAGTTTAATGGCAACACAAAATTCAACACGTTACAAATATTGTCAAGCATTTTCATTTTCAAAAGATCATACATAAAATGAACCCATAACTCTTTACAATTTAATATTTTAAAAAAACCTAATCCATTCGAATATCTTGAATTGTAGAACACATAGATATTAGCAAAACTTGAGATAGTAGACGTTTTGCGAATTAAGCCAGCAACTTTACCATGTTCTTTGGTAAATACGTGAATAATACTATAAGCTCCCCTGTATGGCTTTTTTAAAAGTACAAAACCAGTATCATCCCACTCTGTCATGATAGCCTCAAATACTTTGTAACTGATAGTTCTTTATTCTGTGTAACAGAACCATCTGCAATCCAGGTTATAAGACGAGAAAGTATCTCTTTTGCAACAGGTGCAACATTCCAGCCGGCAGTAGCATAGCCGTATGTTGATAGGTCGCCTTGTGGACTATCTAGTGAAACTAGTAGCATATATTGCGGATTATCTAACGGGAAGCCACCAACAAATGTAGTTAATCTGTCTCTATTTGATGCATTCCCGTAACCTTTACGTCCCTTTCTTTTATATGCTGTCCCCGTTTTGCCAAATACTTCAATACTATCAACACCTGCTTTACGAGCAGTGCCATACAACACTACTCCTCTCATTAATTCTCGAACTAGTTTGGAAGTTTGGGGCGTAACAACGCAAACTGGTTTCGTAGTTAAACTATTGTCGATGACAAGTCGTGGATTGATTTTGATTCCGCCATTAGTAATTGACGTTATAGCTGTCAATACTTGTAACGGAGATAGAGCAATCCCATAACCATAAGCTATTGTCATACATGAAATGTCAGTCCAATTTTTAGGTAATAATGGCGTTCCAATTTCGGGAATTTCGAGATGTAGTTTTTCTAGTAAGCCTAACTTTTTAAAATATTCTTGTTGAACTTTGATGCCAAATTTTTGTGCTATTTTAGCACACGCAATATTTGAAGAAAAAACTACCGCTTCTGCCAATGTTAATGGTCTTCCCTTTCCTTTAAAATCAGTTATCGAAAAACGTCCTACCTTAATAGGTGCTGACGCATCAAATACTGAACCAACAGTTGACGAGCCACTATCTAATGCAATGGAGGCATTAATTACCTTCATGATAGAACCCTGTTCAAACACGCCTAAAGTGTTACGATTAAACATGGCTTCATTTGACATTTTTTTTAGATTATTTGGATCAAAATCAGGAAGTGATACCATAGCTAAGATTTCACCATTGGTTTTCATAAGAATGGCATTACCACCTTTGGCGTGAAATTTCTTTATGCCTGCTTTCAGCTCTTCACGTACAATATTTTGCAATCTCAAATCAAGACTTAATGTGAGTTTATCATCACTAAAATCAGATATGTATAATTCTTTATTAAAATGTTTTTCAATTCCGCAAATACCATTACAGTCAATATCAGTACATCCAATTATGTGAGAGAACAGATTACCATGTATGTATATTCGTTTATAATCTTTTTGGAAGTGAATACCGGGAATACCCATATCCATTATTTGCTTTTCTATTGTGGGATGTACATGCCTCATTAGCCATACAAAATGCTTATTTCTATCTTTTAGCTTGTATCTGATTTTTTCAGCACTAGGCATGCCATGGATTTTAGTAAGTTTTTTTATTGTGTCATCTGCATCAATGATAGCTGATGGATCTGCAAAACATGAAGAAGTAGTTATGCTAGTAGCTAGTAGTTCCCCGTTTCTGTCGACAATATCTGCTTTTTTAACAATTTTTTCCCGATGGTAAATTGGTATCACACGTTGATATAAAGGAACCACCATTACAGATACTAAACGCCACAAAATTCCAATAAATACTAAACATATACAAACTATTGCAAATATCGCTCTACGATGTAGAACCTTCAACAAAGGATCTGTTTTGGGATACTTACGCCATAGAGTAAATCCTTTAGAAAATAATTTTGCCGTACTAATTAATTTCAACATTCTTACATTAGTGAATCTAGAAGCTTATCAAATGCCTGTCTTTTGGCATCTGTTCTGTTTGCATATTTATGTTGTACAAAGTCATCATATCGCAATATTTGCTTGTGAACTATAGGTTGAAGTTGAGGTAAATACTTTGACGCAAGTTCAGCTAATCGTTTGGGGTCATTTAAATAACTCCATTCTGCTCCAAATACCCGTAAATCATCTGTAACTCTTATAATTTCATTGTTTATTTTATTTAAATTTTTACGCAAAAACACAACTTCATACTTAATTCTGGAAACACATATTCCTAATACAATTAGCACACACAGTGCAATAACAGATAATTGACGCATTTATTCCTCCCATAATATAATTATAACTTGGTATTATTAAAAATAAAGCCCCGTAATTTAGCAGAACGAGAACGTGGATTCCTTTTAATTTCTTCTGCTGATGCAGTAATTACGCCGTCTACAATTGGCTTAAAATGAGCGTTGCTACTTGCCCAATATTTTACAATTCGGTCTTCTAGAGCGTGAAATGTAATTGTCGCAATAATGGCGTTTCCATTTAATATCTTTGTTAAATTGTGTAGTGCAGTATCTATTTCCCGTAATTCGTCATTTACATATATTCGTATTGCTTGAAACGTTTTTGTTGCCACATCAATATCAGAATGTTTCCTATGTTTTTTTGAATACCCAAACACACTCGTTATAATTTCATGTAGTTGTAGTGTTGTCTCTATTTTATTATTATTTCTTGATTCAATAATAGCTTTTGCAATCTTTCGTGAATGTACTTCATTTCCATAGTTATATATAATCTCCGCTAAATCAGTTTCACTATATGTATTAATGACTTCATATGCAGATATTCCTTCGCATGACATTCGCATATCTAACGTTCCATCCTTTGAGAAAGAAAAGCCACGTTCTGCAACGTCTAACTGCATTGACGACACTCCAAAATCAAATAGTACTTTGTCATACTGCCCATTGAGCGTTGCAATAATATCAGCAAATTTCCCTGGTACGAAACTGAATCGTTCTCCATAAACTCTTTTTAAGTCATTTGCTCTACTTTTAACTGTTGGGTCTCTATCAATGGCAGTAACAAAACATTTGGAAGCTTTTAATATTGCTTCTGTATGCCCACCATACCCAAATGTCGCGTCAATAATCTTATCTCCGTCCATTGGGTTCAGCATTTTTAATACTTCATCTAGTAAAACCGGAATGTGGTTCATGTCATAGTAAGAAAACCTATCAATACAATGATTTTGGAATTTGAAAAAAGAAATTGCAACCAAACATAGTGCATTGAATTGAATAATAGTATGTATACATTAAATGCAATATTAGACAAACTAAAAGCCTACCCTATCCAGAATTAGATTGTATTGAAATGCTTTTATAAACCCAACGGACAATCTAGCCCGTTTGATTTAGTGTTACTTTTCGTCTTTTTTAGCACCGTCAGCTATGTCTTCTGTGTTTGCTCCCTGTTCAGATATAGCTTCACCTTCATCCGAAGCTACCATTTTTTCATCCCCCTCTGCTCCTAAATCAGCTACTTCATTTTTGTCCGCTGGGTTATTGTCTTGGTTTTCAACATTATTAATATTTTGAACATTTGGATTAAAAAGATTTAAAAAGGGAACCGGTAATATAATACCGTAATGCGGTGAACCGAAAGCGATGGAGTTGTGTGGAGGGAAAATATTCGGCAGATATTCTGGAGCTGCCCCCTCTTCGTTATTAGCAACGTCAGCATTATTAGTGTCTTTCACATTGTTTGTTGTTTCTGTGTTTGCCGTAGGTTCAGACTGGGTATTGGAGCTATTAGAGTCTGGAAAACACAAACTGAGACCATTATATGGTTGTTCAGAACCTTGAGATTGAGAATGCATTGCAAACAAATTATTGCCAAGGATAAAAACCGTTGCACATACCAAACTAGCACATACTTTTTTAAAATTAATCATGAAAGCCTCACAAAAAAACTTTACGATGTTCCTCAACATCCAATGTTATTTTAACACTTTTTTAACTACGCGTCAAGCATATCAGCGTCAAAAAAAATGGGCATATTTACCTTTTGGAATTTACGCTATTTTAATTGCTGATTAATAACCTCGTTTTATATGGAACTTTGAATAAATTTATGGTATCCAAAGTTAAAACTGTTGCTTTCATAGGAATGTTGCCAACAGAGATCATTGTAGAAGCTCAAATCTCATCTGGTATTGCATCTTTTTGTATTGTTGGATTACCTGATAAAGCTGTAGCAGAAGCTAAGGAGCGAATACGTTCAGCATTTTTTACATTAGGATTAGGATTTCCGACTAGACGAGTAACTGTTAACATGGCTCCTGCAGATATTCCGAAAGTAGGGTCGCATTATGACTTACCAATAGCTCTAGCTATTTTATCTTCTATGGAAGTTATCAGTAGTGAGGAATTATTATCTTATTTGGTCATGGGGGAACTAGGACTTGATGGAAGTTTAAATTACGTTTCAGGAGCTATATGTGCTGCAATGTTTGCTAATGAAAATAATCTATCTTTCGTTTGTCCTCAAAAATGTGCGAATGAAGCTGTATGGAGTGGTAACCAAAGTATAATTGCAACGGAGAATTTAGGACAACTATTAAACCATCTTAATGGAAAATCGCAAATACCATTTATTGAACCAAAACTGATCAATAGTAATAATTATAATTATAGTGAAGATTTTTCTGATGTAAAAGGGCAATTAATTGCAAAACGAGCATTAGAAATAGCTGCCTGTGGCAGACATAACGTACTTATGATAGGTCCACCTGGTTCAGGCAAATCTATGCTCGCTTCAAGATTACGAACCATTCTACCCCAGCTTTCAGCAAAAGAAATGCTAGAAACTACATGCATTTACAGCTTAGCTGGTATGCTTCCAGAAGATGGAATTATTTATAATCCACCATATAGAACTCCTCATCACTCATCATCATTGGTTGCAATGGTGGGAGGTGGTTCTAATGCTAAGCCAGGAGAAATATCATTAGCTCACAATGGAGTGCTTTTTCTTGATGAATTACCTGAATTTCAAAGACAAACAATGGAAGCTTTACGTCAGCCACTAGAAGATAAATGTATAACAATATCTCGTGCTAAAGAGCATATTACGTATCCTGCCAATATACAGTTAATAGCAGCGATGAACCCGTGTAAATGCGGGTATTTTGGCATACAAAATAAAGAATGTTCAAAAGCTCCAATGTGTGCAAAGGAATATTTAAATAAAATTTCAGGACCAGTACTAGATAGATTTGATATTATTTTGTATATAAATAATATTTCAAATTCTGAACTGCTAACCAATTCTTCTTCTGATACATCACCTACTATAAGAGCAAGAGTGCAGGCGGTTCAAGAATTGCAAATTCGTAGAAGTGAACGACACAACGTAGTATCTAATCAACTAAATGGTCAAATTAACAATAAATACCTTGAAACCATTGCTAATATGACTGATGATGCAACAAAACTTATGAAAGATGTCTTAGACCGTGCTTATTTATCAGCACGTGGGTTTCATAAAATAATAAAAGTTGCTCGAACAATTGCTGACATGCGTAATTCAGAATGCGTTAGTTCAAATGATATATCAGAGGCATTACAATACCGTAAAAACATAAACGAAATATGAGTACATGACTAAGTTAAAAACGTATTTTACACCATTTCTGCAGTGACTGTTGTTAGGTATAGTAAAATAAGTGGGAACAATTATATAGATGGAAATATGGAATTTAATGAAATTCCGGCAATATGTAGTAATTACGATGCTGAAAGAGCTTTTTTAGGAGCATTAATTCTTGATAACGCACTGCTGGACAGTATACCAGATTCGTTTTCATCCGTACATATATCTGCTCCATTACACCGAGATATATTTAATGCCATTACATCCCTTGCTAATAAGGGAATAGTAGCTGATCCAATTACTTTATCAACTGAATTAGGAGCAAATACTCAATTTACCGAAGCAGGTGGGCAGAGTTTTTTGCTGTCATTAGTAGAAGCTGTAATAGGAATGAATATCGCTGACTACGCGTCAGTTATTACTGATCTTTATTTACGTCGTGAGCTTAACAAAATATGTGTAGATGCCGGCTATAATGCTACTCATCAACTTGATGATACGCTTGCAATAGACTTAATTGATCAAACTGAGCAAAAACTGTATAACTTGTCAAGCCAACACATTGGAGGACAGATGGTGCAGTTTGGGGATGCTTTGGCTGACGTTATTCGTACGTCAAAGGAGGCACTAACCAGTGAAGGTCATATTTCAGGAGTGACGTCAGGATTTACTCTCATGGATAGATGTTTGGGGGGCTTTAATCGTTCGGATTTATTAATTCTTGCCGGTAGACCATCAATGGGAAAAACAGCACTTGCAATTAACATCGCGTTTAATGCTGCCAAGGCTAGACTACATGGCAAAAAAGAAGGAGCAGGTGTTATATTTTTCTCTCTTGAAATGTCTGCAGAGCAATTAGCTACTCGACTACTATCTTGTGCTACCTGTGTGTCTGCATGGGATATAAAACGAGGCAATATTAATAGAAATAACATAGAAATTTTTTCAAAATTTTATCGAGATATGGAAAAACTAGAACTATATATCGAAGAAACACCAAATATTACAAGTCAACAAATTAAACATAAAATTAGAAAAATGCAGGTAAAAAGCAATATAGGACTAATTATAATAGACTATCTCCAACTAATGTCTGCTGAGTATACTAGCAAGCGAGAAGCAACAAGTATATTAAATCGAGTACAAGAAGTTTCATCTATTACTAGACAACTGAAAGGTATTGCCAAGGATTTAAATATTCCAATAATTGCGTTATCACAATTATCAAGAGCTGTTGAACAACGAGATGATAAAAGACCACAATTAGCTGACTTACGTGATAGTGGCTCAATTGAACAGGATGCGGATGTTGTAATGTTTGTATATCGAGAAGCATATTATAAATCAAGACAAGAACCAAAGGTCAATACCCCTGATCACGATAAGTGGGAACAGGAGATGAGCCAGATTTATAACAAAGCTGAATTAATTATTGCTAAACATCGAAATGGACCTATATCAACTATTCCATTATTTTTCGATCCTACTCTCACTAAATTCGGTAATTTAAAAGGTGAACAGTAACAATAGTCATAACAGAACACTTACCTTAGCTTTGGTAATGCCTTAACATGGCGACATCTTTAATCAAGATTGCTTACATAAGACAATCCAAAAAAAAACGGGGATATATAGGGGTTTTGTCGAAATGTCTCTATTGCTTAATATTATAGAACTTGATATCATTATACGATTGGTTCAATTGCGGAGTTTAGCAATGACAGATGACTTAAAAAATAAGATAGGATTTTTGACATTCTTATCTATCGTTATAAATGCACAAATTGGTGCAAGTATTTTTTTATTACCAGCTGAGTTAGCTCGCTTTCGCTCCTTTGGTTTAATTGGGTGGATAATTGGAGGATTAGGTGCCGTCTTAATTGCTATGGTTTTCGCATTTTTGTGTATGGATACACCAAAAACAGGCGGACCACATACTTATGCAAGAATGTTTTTTGGTGAAAAGGTCGGTTTCTTTGTGACCTGGATTTACTGGTGTGGCTCGTGGGCATGCAACCCCATCATAATAGCAACTGCTGTTAATTACTTATGCTGTGTAATAGGTGATTTGTCTACTACTGGTAAATTGATAACTGAAATATCAATAGTATTATCACTCACTGCGGTGAATGTAAAAGGTATTAAAGCAGGCGGATATTTTGGTAATATATTGCTTTTATTAAAAATATTGCCATTAATAATTGTGCCAGTATTAGCATTTGGTAATATGCATATGGAGCATTTTGCAGAACATACACCTGCAGAAATGTCAGTTGCTGAAACTATTTTAAAGTCGAGCTTAATTGCCTGTTGGGCGTTTGTTGGCTTGGAGGAAGGGGGGGCAGCAGCACATTCTGTTATAAATCCTAAAAAGACTGTCCCCTGGGGAATAGTTCTAGGAACTACGTTTGTTGCCATTGTTAGTTTATTAATAACGATTTCCGTGTTTGGAGTTATTCCATTAGCTGAGTTAGAGAAAACAGGAGCACCATTTGCAGCAGTTTTAAATTCACTATTAGGTGGCTCATATGAAAAACTTATAGGTGTTTTAACATTTATAATGTGTTATGGTTCATTAAATGCTTGGGTGTTATTCAGTGGGCAAATAGCACAATCAGCATCTAATGAAAAGGTATTTCCAAAATTATTTGGAAGAACGTCAGATAATGGCACTCCAACTACAGCATTATGGTATGCATGTTTTGGTACTATAGCGATTTTAATAATAAACGAAGCAACACCGTTTGGTTCTACACTCAGTGAGTTTCTAGATATGTCTGTAATTATTTATTTGGCATTATACCTTGTAGCAATTGTATCTTATATTTTTTGGATGATTAAAAACAAAAAATATGTGTGGTGGAAGATATTAGTAACCTTAGGTGCATTTGCCTTCTGTATTCTGATCATGTCAAGTTCAAATATAAAAAGTCTTTATGCATTAGGCATTTTATTACTGGTAGGACTACCGATATATTTTTGTGTTAAACGGGAAAGCACTTGTAACATGGTATAATTACACGTGGATTAGTCGATTGGTCGCTGCGTTTTTATTAACGGAGAGGAAAGTCCGGGCATCTTATAAGCGAGGTGCCAAGTTAACGCTTGGCGTATAACAGAAAAAGCTGTTATGCAGGGAAAGTGCAACAGAAAAAATACCGCCAATCGGTTGCGTTATCTACGGCTGAATACTTGTGTTATTTCACATGTAAGCTGTGGGTGGTAAAACCAATTGGTAAGGGTGAAAAGGGGAGGTAAGAGCTCACCGCACAAACAAACGTTTGTGGCATTGTAAACCCCACTTGATGCAAGACCAAATAGGGATAGCAAGATTTTAAAAAGTCACAGGTGCTTATTCCTGTGCTGTCCGGGTAGGTTGCTGAAGTCTGATGGTAACGTCAGAATTAGATAAATGACCAATCAAATGCATTATGTGTATTAAAGTGTAAAGCTATGGTAACGTAATGTATTGGACAGAACCCGGCTTATAGACTAATCCAAAGTAATTTTTTAGTATTTATATGGAGTTAATATGATAGCGTTAATACTATTTATTGTTGCCACATTTGTGCTGATATCACTATACAAGAGCTTGGGTAAAAACGAGTATTCGACTTTACAGGAAAAAATCGTTATAAAACCTGCTGTTGAAGTTTCAAATAAAGGCAATAACGCCCAAAACAGTGCTTATAGTAATCAAATAGCTCCTAAAATATTAGAATTAAAAAATATATATCCTGATTTCGTTGCCGAAGTTTTTATTAAAGAAGCAGAACAAACATTTGACGACGTATTTAATGCATTTGCGTCTTCCCAACACCAAGTACTAAAATCTAAGTTGTCAGAAAGTTTGTATGAGCAATTTGCTAGTCAGATTAAAAAACGAGAAGATAACAATTTACGACAGGAAATATCAATAGTTCATAAAAACACTGAAATCGAAAACGTTAAAATAAATTCATTGGAAGTTGAACTTACAGTTAAGTTCGTCGTAGAACAAGTAAGTGCAATGGTAGACGTTAATGGTGTTTCGTATGATAATCCTTCAAAATTAGCTCGTAAAGTTCAGCATACCTGGGTGTTTGTCTCTCACAATAACGAACTTCCTACTAAGTGGATTATAACCAAAACAAGTGCTAAGGAAATTTAAAAAACGGCACTACTCCACCTATTACAATTAACGTAATTATAAGTATAATTACTACAATTTGTGTTGTTTTTAATCTGTGAAGGTGATAGTTAACAACGACCTCCTTTCGTTTAAATATAAGGTTCATTATACAGCACGATGAAATAATAATCAAGATAATCAGTAATACGGTCATTGTTGGATTTACAATGTTTGAGTTATGCAATGCACAGATTTCCGCTAAAAATCCAACGCTTCCGGGAATACTGGTTAGGCATAGCGAACTGATTAAAACCAGTATCCAACTTTTATTAGATATAAGCATTCGACCTTTTTCAATATCTGTTGCCATAAATGCCAATACCATCGTAATGCTATGAGCAATTAAACTATATATGAACCAATAGGAATATGGGCTAGCAAGAAGTATAAATAAGTATAAATTCATGTGAATTATCGAACTATAGGCAAAAACGATTTTAAGATTCGATTGTTTATATTGAGAATATTTGTATTGAGTACATACAGCACTTAGTATGCCACTAAGTATTATGTACTGCGTAAATGATGGAAGAGGCAGTAAAAAACGTACAATTATTAGTGAACTATATTTTAAACATACAGAAGCAAGCATAATTGAGCAGATTATTGACGATTTTCCGTGAACCGTTGGAACCCAATAATGAAACGGAAACATGGGTAACTTTATTGCAGATGCTAAAGCTATTAGCCAATAGCACCACTCTCTTGTAGGAACAAAACTATAACTTTTACTATCAATACTGATTTGTATAATTGCTACTAATAATAAACAAGCACTTATAAAAGTATATATCAGATATTGATATACGATATTAACATTTTTGCATTTATGTTCTGAAAGCATCATTAGCATCATTGGAATCATTGACGCTTCCATATACATAAACATCGAGAGGGCATCAGTAGAACAAAATGCGTTAATTGCACAAAACACAAATAGTACCATACTGATAAAAAATAATTTTGGATGGTATAGCGTATGCTCTCTGTTACATACCAATATAGAACATATAAGACATATTGCGGGTATTGCTATACTAAACGCATTTGCTAAGGCATCACTACATGATATAAAAATTGAATTATAAATAATAAGATACGCAAGGTATATTGCTATAACTATTGCATAATGAGATTTTATTACTAATAAAATCAATATAACCAGAGCGAGAAGTATAAAATCAATCATGATAAAAAACCGTGTATATAACTATAATAATAAAACCGCAAAATACCCATTTTACGTGCGTTGCGAAGTCATTACGCTGTAATACAGCTAAATAACTTCCCGCTTTATAAATATTTTTATATGCTAAGCTGAAGTACAGCTTCTCGATTATCTTATTGATATAGTTTACAGTATCAGCTGCCCAACTGAATGATATCTGTGGTAGTTTAATATTTACTTGTTTTATAGGTAATTTCCGAGCTATAATAAATGCTATGGCAATAGAGCTTATTTCTTCAAATATTGCTTTCCATCTCAAATCCACATGTGTGTTTGTATAAGCAAGATACCCGATAGGAATAGATACAGTTAATAGCCACCATACAGCTGAAAATTTAAATTTTTCACCTATATTTGGAGTTCTAAAACAGTTTAAATATAAACGAATTAATACTATATATGATATTAATGTTGCTAATGCAATACTGATTTTGCAAAATAATGACATTTCAAGACTATTTATTGTTAATTTTGCATATGAACCAATAAATGGTGGAATTCCGAGAGCTGATAATAAAGCAAGTGTACCTATTACTTTAACACCATGATTATGTATAAATTTTCTAAAATCCTTAGTATTATAGTATTGTATGTAGTAGTGAAAAATTAAAAATATTATTGATTTGTAAAACGCATGGCATGTAAAGTATAATATTGCGATATTTGAATATTTTAATCCACACAAAACATACATTATGCCAGCTGATGATATAGTTAGCATTGCCATTATTTTTTTTACGTCTGTTTCAAATAATGCAGTGACAGCTGATACTATGGCAGATACTAATCCAGATATGATAGTAGCTGTGAGTATTTGTGAATATGGAGCAAATATCTCAGGAAATTTATATAAGCATATTACGCCTAAACCCACTATTGTTGCACAATGAATAAATATTGAAACAAACGTATGAGCATGAGTTGCTTGCAATAACCAATTTGAAAACGGAAATTGAGCACTTTTGCAAAGACAAGCGATTAGAATACTCCAAGCTCCTAATTCACTATTTCGATTAAGTACTCCATATAAAAACAGTAAGCTGGCAAACATGTTATAGGCATAGACAGTTGAAGCAGGCTTACTATGTTTTTCAAATGATACGAATAAAGCTGACATTACCCCAAGTGATTCAATTCCAACAAAAAATAGGGAAATATCAGCCGCCAGAACTGTACTACACATTATACCAGCAAATACTGCTAATGATGGTTTTTTCCTACATAATGGAATAAGTATTAACAGTGCAGTAGCACAGATGAAATATTCAAAAGTTGTATGAACCATTAGTTATAAAGACTTATTATGATAGTCAAATTTATCACTAAAAGTAATTATGCATTTTTGCTAGCTACAGATTAGCATATGGAGATAACTGCCTTTAGATATTGGAATTTGATTTTATGCAGCAATGTATAAGAATGATTGCGAATACTGTTGAAACATATTGTGGCAATCGAATAGGACGGGGGTATGATAAGTACTACCCATTAGCTCTTTAATCTTTTCCATATCTAGTTGAGCAAATTGAGGCCAATTAGTCATTATAACGAGAACATCGCTTTGACATACTGCATCATACGCGGAGCTACAGATGGAAAAATACTTATTCGTCATAATATCTTGTGGAATGTTTTTAATGTTAAATGATTTAGGCAGATAGTATGGATCATACAGTGAAACATTGATTTTATTATTTAACAATTCTCGTATTACTGACAAACTAGGTGACTCTCGTATATCATCACTTAATGGTTTAAATGCAATACCCAAAACCGAGGCTTTATGATTGTGAGAATTATCGGAATTTTTAAAAAAGTGCAATATTTTATCTGAAATACTTTGAATTCTTTTTTTGTTACTTGTAAGTGCTATTGATAAAATAGATAAATCAGCTCCAAACTTTTTAGCAGATTCCACAAGTAAGCGAGATGTTCTTGGTAATGAAGAACCACCAATCCCAGCATTACATAACAAATCTCCACTACTTACTCTTCTATCTGAACCTATTCCTTTGAATAATACCTTTAAATCAATTCCTGCATTGTTACACAATTTTTCAATTTCATTAGCATATGCCATTTTTATGGTTACTAATCCAGTAGTAGCTGATTTAATTAACTCTGCTGTTTCATAATTCGTGTACAAAAATGGCACATTCCAATACTGCAGTGGACTAAATATATTATCAATTGTCTTTCTAGCAAGACTGTCTATTTCCTGTAAGGCAGTTTGGGATAACCCAAATATTACACGGTCAGGTTTCATAAGATCATGTACTGCTGAGCCTTCACGCATGAAATTCGGATTATTTATAATATCGTAGTGCAGTCCAGGTACTAGATCAGGTCTCATTTGTGAAACATTATTGGCCAAAACAGCTGATGTGCCTACTGGCACTGCAGTCTTTAGAAAAAGAGGTAAGTACCTATCTCTGCTTAAATAAGGAGTAATATTTTCCAGCAGTGATATAAGTTGTGATAAGTCAATATCTTGAGTACCCTGCCCCTTAACAGGTACGGTGAGAAATACTACATCTATATTTTGTAACAGCGTTGATAGGTCAGTAGCAATCTTTAATTTTCCACAGTCCTTATAATGTTGAATTAGTGTATCGAGTCCAGGTTCTATGATACTTATATTCTGAAGACTATCTAATAATTCGGGATCTATATCGTAACAGAAAAGAGTATGACCAAACTCACATAGGACAACGGCAGTTATGATACCAGTATACCCTACCCCACAAACAGCAATACGCATGTTACAACAACGAATGCCATCCATAGTTAGAGGGTAGCATTTGTGTACTACTTGCACAACCATACAAATGAATTTTTTCTACAAGTCGTAATTTGGCAACTTATGCAAACTTCCTTAACTAGAGTACGCAATACAGAGTGTCGCGTAAACAGCCTCTACTATAGATATTAAAAGGATTTGTTTAACCAAAGTTTGCCGAACGACTGTAAGTCGGCACAAGCTACCTGCGAGTAATCCTCTCCCTGTTAATACTAATAAACGATTATTGAAAGATTATCGGGAGGAGAGGATTTGTTCTGAGCTTTGGCTCAGCCGAATACTCTTCTCTAGTTTAAAAATGTGAAAGAAATATCACTATTGGTCGGGAGAAGAGGATTTGA
>CADBLQ010000012.1 GCA_902795615.1 uncultured Pseudomonadota bacterium
AAGAATCTAAGGCTGAAGGTAAGAAAGAAGGTCTTGCTGAAGGTGAAAAAAAAGGTGAACATAAAAAGGCCATTGAAACGGCTAGAAAGATGTTAACAGATGGTATGTCTATAGAAATGGTAGCTAAGTACTCAGGTTTAACAGTAGAAGAGGTCATTAAATTACAATAACCCATGCTACAAATATTGTAAATATTGTTATGATTTCGAAAACTTTACCAGACTTAACAGATACCAGTTATTCAACTATATTGAAAGTATCTGCACCAACAATATTATCCGCTTTATCTTCTAATATTATGGAAGTTATTGACCAGATAATATTAGCACGTTATTCTCCAATCGCAATGGCAGGAGCTACATCGGCAGCGACGTGGTGTATGACATTTCTTAGTGCTGCAACATCACTTGTCTTTGTTTCCGGTGCATTTGTCGGTAACTATAACGGTGCAGGCAAATACAAGTTTGCTGGAATGTCCGTTTGGCAAATGATTTGGTTTTCGGTATTTCTTTTTACACTGTCTATACCAATATCTATGTCTTGTGGCTCATATGTAATTGCTCCGGCGTTACAAAGTGAGGGATTACCGTATTTTCATATACTTATGGCATGTACACCGATATTCACTATGCGAAGTGCCATAAATGCGTTTTTTGTAGCAATAGGACGTGGTTTTTTAGTAACAATTTCAGTTTTTATAGCAATAGTACTCAATACAATAATTGACCTTATATTAGTAAATGGTTATTGTGGCATTACAGCGTTTGTGGGGGCAAAAGGAGCAGCAATTGGCACTGTAGTTGCAGGCTTATCTGAATTAATTTTCGCACTAATATTTTTTCTGAAAAAATCAACACGTGAAAGATATGGAACTTTAAATTGCAAATTACGAATTCGACATTTAAAACGATATACAAAGTTAGGGGCATTTGCCAGTGTAGGACACGTATGTGAAAGTTTATTATACAGCTTGATTTATTATTACTTATCAAAAATCAGTACTGAATATGCCGTTACTCAAACAATTTGCATAACAACGTACATGTTTCTCCTGACTGGAGTTATGGGTATAGAAAAAGGTGTAATGTCCATGACTGCCAATCTTCTGGGAGCAAAGTTACAGAATAAATTAAACCAACTTTTGATTCGAAGTATTATATTACATGTTTCACTGGCAATGATTTTTTCCATCGTTGTAATAATATTCCCAAATGTAATCATAGGTAATTTTATAAATATCAATACTGCAGATCCAGAGTTTATAAACAGTGTAATAGAAGTTTTACATATAGTTCTACTGTGCTACTTACTTGATGGAATTGTTTGGATAGAAGCTGGCGTACTGGAAGGGGGTGGAGATTTAAATTTTCAAATGGTGTCATTAGCAACTTCCGCATGGTGTTTTATTGGTATACCCGTATTATGTATGTATCACTTAGGGACACTATCTGGTTCAAAAGTATGGATAATGACCGCTTGTTCAGCAATTTTAAATGCAATAATCTTACTTAAAAGATACCGTTCAGGTAAGTGGATACACATTGGTGTATAATCCACGTACAAGTGAGTATTTATTTATCTAAAATAACAGTTTTAATATTGGGTTCAATTAGAATTTTTCCTTTATGGTTTAAAATATCACTTTTAAAAGTCATAGTGTCTATATCTGGACTGGACGTTCCAATAGAAATAGTGGAATTACCACCAATAGTAAATGGTACTTTATCACTTGGTAAAAGTATTTTTGTTATTTGTTTTGAAAATGATAGTGTACCAGTACATTTTGAAAAATCTCCCGAAAAATTGAGGGTATCATAATTTTCACAGTCTATTTCAATATTATGAGACGCATTAATACCAAATGGTACATCCTTTTCAGACAAACAAACCTTAGTAATATTACTAGGAATGGTTAGTATCCCAGTATATTGAGACCAATCCCCATTTAATTTTATGGTATTAATTTTTTCAGAAGCTTTTATTTCAAGTGGTGAAGTACCAATTACTCCGACGTTGATTTCAGAGACGTTGTTACTACTGTCATTTAATGGTAATATTCCAGCTTTTATTGTTTGATTCCAATCATCGGCTGGAAAGCCATTTTCATCGTTTGCTTCCATATCAATATCAATATAGCCCGTTTTTGCTAGTAATTGTGCTATTGATAAAGTACTTGCAAACGGTGATGTATAGACTTCAGTATTTACGTCAGTATTAGCATTCGAAAATCCACAATATTTTTGTAAGAATTGTATGCATTGTTTTTTTACTTCACTTAAATCGCTGTTATTATCTGTATCTGCAACTTTTGCATACCAAATATCATTGTCATCTTTTTTTGTTGTAGATTTCGAACTACTAACATACAGTATCTTACCTTTAGACTTATCAAATTTTTCTACAGAAAAATATTTAATATTGTTATTATTAATATCTTCTAACATTGAATAACTTATACTTATATTGTTTTTTGTTCCATCTGTTTTAATAAAAGAGTTAAATCTCGATATATCTTGAGAGGAAACTTTTAGTAACGGAATAGTTGATAATTTTGTATTTTTATAAATATATATCTGCGTTGTTTCGTACTTATTGTTCTCAAATTCTATTAACGGTGCATATGATGAGAAACAATGTATATCACACCAAGCTCCCGTTCCACCAGGTGTTAAAAGTGTACAATTTTGGAACTTAATTGGAGCTCTTGCAATGATACACCCAGACCATAAAGTATTACCAGCACTTGTTTTGCAATCTTGACCATTTGATTGATTCTTTATAACTGTACTACTAGCATTAGGAGAGCGATAAATTTTAACGTTTTTGAAAATTACGGGAGATTGAATATCTAATATAACGCCTCTTTCTAAAGATATTGTAGAATTGTTAGCACTTTCAATTGTAATTGGTTTATTTTGAGGATGTTTAATAACTATTATAGTGGCAGAAGTATTTTGCCATGAATTACCGATTACAGGTCTTAAATTATTGCCACCCCACGTAACGCTATGTGTAAGCTTCATATTTGAATCAATTACATACGGTAATCCGGGAAGAATTCCCGGCATGGAAACTAAGGACAGTATGTTAATTCCCCCTAATGTATTTTCATCAGCAAGTAATTTCTTTTGACCGTTATTATACAAATAGCCATCGTAAGGTGCTGTATCTTGGTACTTTGTAATGTCTTTTTTGCCATCATATTCAGATTGAGGCATCAATTGTTGACTGTCGGTATTTTTTTCTTCAGCAAATGGAGAAGTATATACCTCAAAATTTATACTGTTTTCATTTGTTGGATAGTTGCAATATTTTTGTAGAAACTGTATACAGTGTGTTTTTACTTCATCTAATTCATTTTCTGTCGGATTCGATTTAGTAATATAAAAAACTTTACCTTTGCTAAAATTGAAATTTTCAACAGGGAAATATGTAATGTCCGAATTATTTATATCATTTACCATCGCAGAAGTGACAGCCACATTTTCTCTTGTGCCACTAATTGCCGATACAAACGATTGTATTTTTGTTTTTTCGTTTGTTTTAATAAACGGAATAGTTGAGCCTTTTAGATTACTATTAATATAAAAATGCTTTATATTGTAGGTATTAGTGAAAAACTCTAATGCTGAAGTTCCTGGGGTTGTACAATGTACATCAGACCAAACTCCGCCACCATTGGCTGTTGAAAAAGTACAATTTTCAAATTTTATGGAAGTACGTACAATTATCGCACTTGAATATAATCCGTAACTTCCTAATTGCCAACCTTCATTCTTGTTGTATTTATATATTTTGGAATCTGGGCCATCGTATGCTCTATGAATTCTAACATTTTTAAATATTACTGGCGACTGCACATCTATCAATGTAGCACGTCCTAGAGTTATCGTTGTATTGCCATTACCTTCAATTACGATAGGTTTATTTTCAGGATGCTTTATTACAATTATTGATATTGATGTATCTTCCCATGAATTACCTAATACCAAACTTTTGGTATCACCACCCCAGTTCGTATCTTTTGGAATTTTTAAATCAGAACTAATGACATATAACTTACCTGGTCTTAATACTTTCGAATTACTCGATGCCTGACCACTTTCGATTTTTGTATTAGCATCAACTATAACTGGTTCAGCATTATATAAAAAGGTATCATACGGAACATCATCTTGGTACTTTATAATGTCCTGACCACTGACATACGACATCAAACTTAGTGCCATAATAATGATATTTGCTGGAAAGAACAATCTAAGAAAATTCATAACTAATATTTTGCATACATTTCTATCTTGACAATAAGTAAATATATTTAAAATATGGTTAATGTATTTGCCTCCGAATGCGAAAGCAGTTGAATACGATGTTTCCAACCCTTTGGGTTTGTAACTTATAGTTGGGGTGTTATAAACTCTTATTATAGGCTCAGAATTGAGAAGGGGGGTAGAGTATGGAAGTAAATGTTAATGATAATAACGTTGAGCAAGCGTTACGTATTTTGAAAAAAAAGATGCAACGAGAAGGCGTTTATAAAGATATGAAAAATCACCGTAGATATGAGAAACCATCAGTTAAACTAAAACGTAAACAAACAGAAGCCTTGCGTCGCAGTAGAAAATTAGCTCGTCGTAAACGCGAATACGAAGGATAATAATAAACGACGTCAGGTGGGAATTTTCCGCCTGGCTTCGGTATAACCTTAGATGTATAACAATATCTATTTAACCGTTCTATACAATTCTTGCCTAAAAACTGGTATCAGATATCCTACGATACAAATCAGCAAACGGTTCGTATAAAAATACTTTACCTTGGGCAATGGTGTATCCTATGGATAGCAAAATGTTTATAACGTAAGAATGATTATTCGATTTTTTTATAATTCATCCAAAAGCCTATTTGCCAAAATTTTATTTGGTGCAATTATTTTTAGTTTTGGATTGTGGGGAGTTGGTGACATTGTGCGAAGTTATGTTTCTTCACGAACCGCTATACAAGTTGGTAAACATAAAATACCAGTAGATAGATTACGGTATCAGTATTCTCAAGCAAAACAAAATTTACGTAACAAGGAAGGTAAACCACTAACGCCCGAAGAATTAAAAAGAACAAATGTAAAAGAAATCATATTGGATTCAATCATTGCACAAGCTGTTGAAGCGGAAACTATTAGACAATTAGATATTGTCGTCCCTAAAATTAGTCTTGCTCAAATAATTCACTCGTTACCTGAATTTCAGACAAATGGAAAATTCGATGAGCGTTTATATGCAAATATGCTTCAGCAATCAGGAATGTCAGAAGCAGGATTACTAAATCAAATCAGGGATAGTATTTCTCGTAATCAATTATTCCATCCGATAATTTCTGGCTATAAAATGCCTGATTTTATACGAGAAGCACTTGGTTCAGTCTATGAAACTCAAAAAACTATCTGGATGGCAAAAATCGACATAACAAAAACACGAATCAAAGAGCAAATAGATGATGATATTTTAAAACAATATTATCAAAATAATGCCGATAAATATAAAAAACCGGAACTGAGAAATATCGCAATAATGAAAATTGATTACACAAAATTTGTTGATGAAATAAAAATTACTGAACAAGATGTTAAATCATATTTAAGTGAACATATGGATATGTTTAAATCGGTTGAAACTCGAGATTTTGAACGTTTTGAGTTCGATAGTCAGGAAACAGCAGATGCAACTTGGGACAAGCTAAATAAGGGAGAAACAAAAATTCAAAAAAATGCTCAGAGCTTACATAAAATGAAAAAATCTGATTTTCCAAAATATATCTCCGATAACATATTTAATTTATCTCTTGGTAAGTTTTCTCAAGTGTATTCGGTTGGTGGTAAATTTTATATATATAAACTTACGAACATTAATACGCCCAAAGAAAAAAGTAATACTGAAATGTTAAATGAGGCACGTAAAGCTTTACAGGCGGATAAATTAAATTCACCGGAATTCTATTCCACTATCCGTGATATTAAAAACAAAATTGAGGATGCTTTTGCTGGTGGGGCAGACCTTGATGCGGTTACTAAAGATATAAAAGCTGACATAATTGACCTACCTAATTATAATAAAAATAAGGATAGTGAGAAATTAAAAAATATTATCAAGGATGAAGACAGTCGTAAAGAAATCCAAGAGGCAATTACTACATTGAAAGAGAAGCAAGCAAGTCCAATAATTGATGCTAAAGAAGATGATACTGTATCATACGTAGTTTGGAATAAATCTGTAACAAAAGAAAAGTTACCGCCATTTGATGATGTAAAAGATACCGTACTAAAGGATTATGAATTGGAAGCTAAAAATAAGGAAACACTAAATACCCTTAACGATTTGTGTTTCAATGCTAACGCTCCTATGGAACAGTTGAAAAAGTTTAATGGCGTTACACATTTTACTCTGTGTAAGAAGGATATGTTAATGAAGTCCGATAATAAGGATTTAGAAAAAATTCAAAAATATTGCCCATACCCAGGTATTATTTCAGAAGCCCTGTCTGTTTTGCATCAAGGTCAATGCAAATACTATAGGGTTTCTGATGATACGTATATATTAGTTGGGCTGGATAATGTAAAAAAACCTAAAGCCCCATCTAGCATAATGAAATTTGTTATAAAACAATTTATGGGGCGAGCAATGAGTTCTGATATTTATAGCATTGCTCAAAACGAAATTAAAAATCGACAGAAAATCACACTCCATGAAAAAGTGTTAGATGACGCAACAAAAACCGTCGATAATCAGGAATAGACAATAATCTGTACATCATATGGTTCTGGATAAATTCCAGACCCCTATTACAAATTGGGCGGGTGATGTCTCAGACAATTAAACATTTTTATCGCCCAAATAACATGACAACTAAACTCGGAAAAATCAAAAAAATAGGAAAAAGTAAGAAAAATAAAGAAAAATACTAATTAAACACCTGGCAAATTTTTTAAAAATTTAGATGTGCGGTATGCTATAAAATTTGGTATTGATTTATGTTTATAGCTTTAGCGTTAGCGGCGTTTGGACTATTAGGAACAGGAGCAGTAATTCTTAGTAGCTCTGGCGACAGTTATACCACGTCTTCTTCCTCTACTAATAGTTTGAATACTCTTGAAAGTAATAACTCTCAAAATAAGGAGACAAGTGGAAGTTTTTCAAGTAGCTCCTCAAGTGCAGCAGGTAATCGCCTTGCTGACCGGGTAAAGGAGGATAAAAACTCATGTACTACTGATAAGGCATTCCAATCTCAGTCAAGTGCTGGAAGTAGAAACCCTAATCCTCAACCCAATCCTGTTGACAATGAGGAACAGCCTCAAGTAAACAATGAGGAACACGCTCATGTTGGTAATGCGGCACAGCCTCAAGTAGATATGGAGGAACTAACGGAACAAGTAAAGCAGAGGTTAGAAGACAAGAGTGAAAATTTTTCAGAAAGGTTGGATACTCTGATTGATAGGTGGGTTAGGAGTCCTGAACCTGTTGATGCTGATACAAAGAGACAGCTTTTTGGTTTGGAGTCATTCAATGTCAACGTTAGGGGGAATGAACAAAGAGAGGTGTCGGGTGGTAGCACATTGTTCGTACTTTCCGATATAGCAAATTATTATAGTGAGCTTGTAGAGTTTATGGAGCAACATAAACAGGATGTTTCTCAAGAAACACTAGATGCGTTTAGTCGGGTAACTAGTAGTCTTAATAAATCACTAAATAGTGTTGATGACTTACCAGATGCGATCGTTTGCATGTTTGTTTCTTGCGCTTATCGGAAAGAAGACCTACAAGCACAACCTGAATTCGACACATATAAAACGAAAAGTCCTGAATTAGAACAGATACTTACTGACACCAATCTTGCTGTTATTGAATTGATGACCACAATTAGTGCTGAAGATGTTGCGGATGAAAAGACAAAGGATGCAACCCAGCAGTTATTGAACAATGTTTCACTATTGAGTAGTTTGGTCACGAAATACCGGCAGCATGTTGGTGAAGTCCGAGCAGAAGAAAGACCAGGGCAAATTAGTGAAAGAGACTTAAAGCTCTCAACCATAAGAGACCTTTTCGATGAAAACGGTCAACACTATGTTTTCCCTGTACCGCCTGAAATCCCCACAAATGAGGATAGGATAAATGCGTGGAGAAGGATGTTTGCAAAATGTCTTGGTGCCACTACAAAAGTACAGGTCACCGATGAAAACAATCCAGGTGAAAAGAAAGAAGAAATTGTGAGCGTTCTATTTTCGGAAGAAGCGAAGAAATTGCTTGAAGACGCTAGAGACGGAAGGTCTGTAGAATTTGTAAAACGCAAATTGAAAATAATGCTTGCTACCCACCCTGACAAAAATCCTAGTAAACTACCTGAAAACCCGACTGACAAAGATGTAGAAAAATATGAGAATGACAAGATAAGATATAATGTAGCTTCCCAAGAAGTCGTCGGGCTTATCGAACGAGCAAAAAGTCTCGCCGAGTTAGGATATTTACCTGATGGATATGATTATGCGGAACTTAATAATGTTGTACCGCCAGAAGACCCACAACCGATACCGCCACGCCCTAACCCAGATCCTAACCCACAGCCAAATCCACAGCCAAATCCGGTAGCTGAACAATCGGCTGAAGTGGTTGAGGCGGGAAATCAGTTGCAACAGCTAGCTAATGGAGATGGCAATTTGCTGGCATATGTAAATAACGTAACAGAAGCAATCGTGGCTATTACGAATAATATGGCGACCAATAATCAGAGTCTAATGGAAAAAATTACTACAATACTTGACGGTGGAGGTTTGATTGCTTTGTTTGGCAGAGCGAACGTTGCAGATTGTGTACGAATATTTCCTTTTGATGAGAATGGAGTGCCTGTAGAAAGGGTTGAAATAACACAAGTAAAAAATACATTAAGCCGAGTATTTAAGAAGTGGCTTGGAGATGACTTGTCTTCTATTTTTGTGACAAACAACACAAAGCCTGATTTCTACTTTGAACTCTTAAGAACTGCGTGCGTTCTTAAGAGTTTTAGCGGTACTATTGAGGGGATTGCTGATAACACTAATAATCGTAAGTTGGCTGATCTGGCAGGAGTAGTGGCAGGCATTGGAGACGGCAGTGTACAACTTATTTGTGCGTCGGTACTGTTAGTTTCGGCAAGGGATGAAGCAGACAGAGTAAGGTTTGATGAAAATAAAATGAACCAACTGTTGATGCAAAAAGGTGCGTCTTTGGTTGCTATTAGAGGTGGTTTTACGGCTTTTAGAGATTGGTACAGAACTCTACGACCTGAACAGCGAAGCGATAGATACAAAGTGTTGAGGTCAGTATTTCCACGCGACGCTTAAGGTTCTAATGAACTTCGTTGCTTTTTAGTGCAACGGCGTTCCATGCATTGCTAAAAAGAGCAATGCATGTTTTTTCGTGAGAATTGAACTTTGTAAGCGGTTTATTCTTTTAGTTCGATAGCTTTATCTAGAGTTTTACTTTTTTACTTGTGTTTTCCAGAGTTGAAAGTTAATCTTTAATAAGTAGTCCTATTCCAGTGTCATATTATTATTGCGGTTTCCATTATCAATGAGATACTGACAAAAATGTATTTTTAAAAAAATAGTTTTGAATGCAAAGCATCCGAACTCAAAGAGTTTGAATGCAAAGCATCCGAACTCAAAGAGTTTGAGTAAAATACGAGAAACGTAAATTTGAAAATCCGAACAAGGCACTCAATATGGTTTATTATTTAGATAGGAAGTATTACTACTCATATGCTCTTAGTTTAACGGAGCTAAAAGAATTATGTTTTATAAAATTTGTTGCAAATTCTTGCAATACTTTTATTTCGTTGTATTAATTGCCCTTGGTCATACAGTAGAGCTTAGAACGTCAAACACACAACCTGCTAGTGAGTTTTATATTGCAGTAGACTTTAAAATCCCAGATGGCTCTCATGTTACTGCTCCTATTGGTGTTGGCAAATCAATGGCTCCTTCAATAAAATTAACCAACTGCAAAATAATAGATACTAAGTATCCTAAAGCTGAACCAATTTTAAATTTCGATGGTACAGTTAGTAAATACATGGGGTTTTATAAAGACTTTACAGTAGTGCTGAAGGTATCTACCGAGGATATTACAAAGCCCATTGATTACGACATATTTTATGTTGTCTGTAGTCGTGATTGTAAGCCTAATCAATATAAAGGACAGTTACAGTACGATGGTAAATTTACTCCTCCTGTAGAAAAGACATCTGCTGATAAACCTATTCAAAAAGTAGATAAATGCACTGAAACTAAGCTCAATGAGCCTGCTCCTAAAGTAACTACCCCAGCCCCAATTGTTGCTCCTAAAAATGCCAAACAACCAGAGACCTCTCATACTAGGTCACACTTAAGTGTCACCAATACTAAATCACAAAATAAAACGACTATCCAACATGATCTGCCTATACCTAATAGCCTCCTATACAGTATATTGGCTGGTTTACTTGGTGGCTTACTGCTTAATGTGATGCCGTGTGTATTTCCCGTCATTTCAATAAAATTATTGTCTGTAGCAAAATCGGCAGGGCAAGCACCGAAACTAATTCGATGTCAATGTTTTGCATACTCCGTTGGTACAATTTTTACATTTTTAGCCTTAGGTTTAATTTTATGTCTTATTCGTATAAAAATGCCATCTGTGGGGTGGGGTTTTTATATGCAGTATCCGCAATTCAATTATGTATTATTAATATTATTTTTACTCTGTGCATTGCACTTTTTGGAAATCTATCAATTTCATTTTCCCATACCACAAATTAGGTGTTTACGTACTCAGAAAGCTGGATCATGCATAAAATCATTTGGAAATGGTATTTTTGGAGCTATAACATCTGCTGTATGTGTTGGACCATTTCTAGGATTACCTATAGGTAATGCATTACTTAGTAACAGTACAATAGATGCTATCGTATTGTTCCTTGCAATTGGTATTGGTTTATCATTGCCATTTATATTTATGATGTTTTTCCCCCAGTATATATCGAAATTTCCAAAACTATCAGGAAGGGCATTACGTATATTTTCATTAATTCTTGGAACATTAATGCTTATATCTTGTGCATGGCTAATAAGTGTGTTGTCTATGCAAATAAATAATTCATTAAAACTCATGTGGATAATGACTATACTGGTCTTATGTTCTGTTTTATTGTACGCTATCCAAAGCAATGCTATTACTAAAATAGCACGTTCAATAATTATAACTGCTATATCTATAGTTGGCTTATCTGGATATATTACAGTTTCACCAGAATCTTTTTTTAGTAACACTGAAGCAATTGAATGGCACGACTTCAATGGCAATTTACCTGATAAAAGACCATTGTTTTTAAACTTTACTGCTAATTGGTGTCTCAATTGCCAATTTAATAGTCGTATATTTACTAATAACGATGTAATTAACTTGTTTAAAAATAAGCATATATATGCCGTCAAGTGTGATTGGACTAATCGTGATGAGGAAATAGCTAAACTATTATCAAAGTTTGGTTCGGCATCAGTGCCACTGTACGTATACTACCCAAAGGATGGTGACCCTATAATTTTACCTACTATGCTTACGAAAACTAATTTAATATCATCTATTAAAGAGTGTGGTGGAAAATAAGATAAATGGAGAAAGATAGATGTATAATCCAAAATCGAAAAAAACACACATATTTTGTGGCACATTGTGTTTACTGTCTGTAGTACTTGATCAAGCTAGTAAGTTATTTGCTATAAACCATCTTACATTGCATGTACCATATCCAATACTGCCGTTTGTTAATTTTACACTGACTTTTAACAAAGGCATTAGTTTCAGTATGCTAAATAGCTATGACAGCTCATTACTTATAATTTTAGCTTTTATTTGTATATTTTTACTTTTGTGGGCATATAAAAGATTTAATAGTGATATAGAACGCATATTACTGTCTTTAGTTATAGGTGGTGCAATTGGCAATCTAATTGATAGATTTGTACACGGAATGGTAGTAGATTTCATTGATGTATATCTCCCCTCAAAAATATGGTTTGGAAATGCCGAAATTCATTTTCCAGCATTTAATATGGCTGACAGTTTTATAACGCTTGGAGTTAGTGGATTGATATTGCATAATTTATTTAAAAAATAGAAATAATGCCTGATTTTATTTTAGCTGTTAAGTTAAAATAAATGTAAGCATAGTGATATTGTGTATATTTATCTAACACAAATTATTAGGAGAACATAGTAAATGGCTTGTATACGAATTTTAAGTGATGAAATAATAAATCAAATCGCAGCAGGTGAAATTATTGAAAGTCCGGCATCAGTTATAAAGGAGCTAGTTGAAAATTCAATAGATGCAGGTAGTACTAAAATAAACATTTTTTTACAAAATGCAGGAAGAGTAAAATTAATCGTTGAAGATAATGGTTCTGGTATTAGCCAAGATGATTTACCATTAGCAGTACAACGACATGCTACCTCAAAACTGACTGAAGCCAATTTATTTGATATTGGCAGTTATGGTTTTAGAGGCGAAGCCTTACCGTCTATTGCCTCCATAAGTCAATTTTGTATAGAAAGTAATGGTAAAGCCATCCATATAGATTTTGGTGGTGAACCAAGCCTGCTGGCATCACCTATTGTCACAGGTACACGCGTATCAGTACAAAACATGTTAGATAGACTTCCTGCTCGACTAAAATTTCTTAAAAGCGATAATGTGGAATTATCACACTGCTTGAGGTTAATTGAAAATTTCGCAATTACACACTCATCAATTGAGTTTACAGTTGATGATACTAGTAGGACATTATTGTCATTTACTGAGGCTGACCAGAAATCACGTATTGAAAAAATTGTTGGAAAGGAACTATTGTCACGTTCAATGTATCTTGAAGAAGCAGATGACATCATATCGTTGCGTGGATATTTTGGTCATCCTGTAGATTCACGGTATTTTCAAAGTTCCTACGGAACGTTATATTCGCAACATTCGCAACGTATATTTGTTAATGACAGATGGGTTAAAGATAGAATAGTGTCTTCTGCTATTAAAACGGCATTTAAAGATTTATTGCCAGCAGGACGATTGGCAACTTGCATACTTTTTGTAAAAATTAACCCATTTTATTTAGACATTAATGTATCACCTACGAAATCAGAAATTAGATTTAGAGATGTAAATTATGTACAAAAATTTATTATCCAAGCAATAAAGAAAAATTTACCACAGTTTGACCGAATTTCACTAAACGTTGATGATAACAACATAACAAGTTCGTTTCATACTCCTGTAAATCAGCCTATTATAAATAATAAAGTGCGTTACATGAACCAATCTATTAATCCATCTTATACATCTGCAAAACATGATAATTCAGAGTACGAACTTAGTGACGTAAATAGTAGTTCAAAAATACAACCATGTGTAAATTCATGGCTTACGCAACATACACCATCTGAAACTGAACAGTTACCAACTGAACAATTATCAACTGGGCAGCTATCAACTAATAATGCACTGATTAATCAGTTATTGACTAATCAACCTCAGCTTGACGGAGACAAAACAGCTCTGTTAAGCGAACAGAGACTGGATATTAATTTTGATGAACAAAAAAGTTTTTGGGGTAACCCAATAGGGCAGTTACTAGATACGTATATAATATGCACAACAGATGCCGAATTAGTAATTATTGATCAACATGCAGTACATGAAAAAATCACTATGGAGAAAATGCTAAGAAGTATTAGTATGAAAAACTCACAACATCTTACACGTCCAGAAATTTTAGAGTTAACTGCGAGTCAAATGCTTACAGCCCAGGAAACTTTATTACAGCTAAAGCAATGCGGATTTGCTATTGAGTTAACTGCAAATTCAATGCTTGTATCTGCTATTCCGAGTGTGATGAACCCCTCTGATGTGAGACAATTTTTATATGATATAGTGGCAGATGCAAATATAATTAATGAACTTGAAGTAAAAGATACTATTAGATTAAAAATTGCTAATATAGCTTGCCATAATAGTATACGTTCGGGCAGAAAACTAACAATTGATGAAATGAAATCTGTTATATCCGAAATGGATCGTACAGAAAGTATCCACCAGTGTAACCATCATCGTCCATGTTTTGTAAAAATAAATAAGAAACAGTTGGAAAATATCTTCGAACGGTCGTAAATTCCCATTATAACATGGTTTCTCTTTATATGAAAATATAATGTGTTCTAAGATATAGTTTTTCAGAATTAATACCAAGTCTTTAGAAGTTATAAAAACCATTTTAAGAGTTTATAATACTGCTATTGTCCCGAATAATCTATTTCAAGATCGTTAGCATCTACTTGTGACCAAACAATTTCTTTATTTTTTTGATTTTTTATAATTTCCTGCTGGTTTTTTACTACGTTTACAAGTGCATTCTGTACGTTTTCTTGAAAATTTGTTATTTCAGCTAAGCATCTACTTTCAGTTTTCTTTAAATCAATTTCTGATAATTCTTGAACTGGAATTTCGTGTTGTGAATTATTGTCCACCGTATTGTTTGTACGATTAGCAAATTGTAAACAATCGAGTAGGGTTAGTGTATCGGTTGCATTCACAGATGGATTTTCCGATTGCACATGTAAATTACCACCAGCAATAAGCTCATCTATTTTCAAATTTTGAGCTTTTATAGTTTCCTCTTGATTTTTTATTGTATCGGTCTGACTATCCTTTTGATTTTCCAAATCTTTTACTTTCTGTTCGCATTCGGAGCGTATTTTATTAATTTCTTCATTATTTCTATTTGTCATTTCATATATTTGCTGTTGTGTTTTATTTTGCAATGTACGTTTTTGTTCTTCTAATTCTCTGCTTTTCTGTTCTATTTCACCTTTCATCCTATTAATTTCTTCTGTGCTTCTCATATTTGCATCATTTACCTGTTGCTGAGACTGACTTTGTAACGTTGCATTTTTTTCCTCTAGCTCTCTAATTTTTTTATCTTTTTCCATTGTTATACGTGAAAGATCTTCATTTGATGTTTTTGTTAAATTATCAAATTCTACCGTTTTTTGTTCTAATTGACTCTTAACATTATTCAGTTCTTCTACCTGGCTTTGTAGTTCTTGTATTCTCTGATTATTTTCACTAATTGTTTGTTCTTTTGTATTTACTTCTTCTTGTAGTTTTTGATTATCTTCTTGCGACATTTTTAATGCTTCAGCAGATGTTCTTTGTTCTGATTGAGCTATTGCTAGTTCATTTTCCAACTTACTTTTTTCTTGTTGAAACTGTTGTGTTATTTCGTTTTTCATCTTTGTCTTTTCTTTTTCAACCAGTTCTTCTGCTTTTTTTTCTGTTATCAAAGCGTCAGCTGATGATATTACACTTAACGCTACTGTAAATAAAATAATCCTTTTCATAACATTCTCCATTATCTATCAATTTTGAGGTTGCACAACATTGCTTTGATTATTATTGGGTTGATTATTAGGTGGCGGATTGTTTTGATTTTGTAAATCCTGCTGTTGATATGCAGATTGTTGGTTGTCTGCCATTGAATTGTACATTGTCATATTATTTTGTGTATTATTTTGTATGTCCTGTGATGTATGTATCGTCCCTAATTGAGTTACGATAGGTTGGTTATTATTTGTACTTGCTCCATTGTTATTATTTACTGGACTTTCATTATTTACATTTATTGGGGTATTAGTGGAGGTTTGTGTACCTGGCTGGACTAATGACTGTTCTGCCAGTTGTTGTGATTGAACTAATTGTGTATTTTCAGTCTGTTGTGTTGCACTACTAACTGGATTACTTATGTTACCTTTTGACGGTTTTGTTACTTCAACAGAATTCGCTAGTGTATATACAGCACCGTCATGAATTAGTACTTCTGGAGTTTCATTATCCGGCTTACCTTGTTCTATTTTTTCACTCCCACTTGCTACATCATTAATGTTTTGAGGAGAAATTGTTGCCTGTTGCGTACTTACTGGCTGTTGAATTACCGTTGGTTGTTGAGTATTTATATTTTGCTGATTTGCTGTTTGTGGAATATTAGTTTGTTGCTGAGCAAGGGACGTACTATTTTGAACATTTTGATTTATCATTTGTGACCCGTTTTGTTGGACATTAGAATTTAATCGATTGTTTGTGAAATTTGGGTTATTCCGACGTTGTTGTATTCCATTATTTTGTTGTGCTATTTGTTCGTTACTGTCGTTTATATAATTCATGTAGTCAGCACCTGACATTATGTAAACCCAACCCGTAAAGCTGGATGGGAAAATCTTTTTATCAGTTTTAAAAACATTAGGTTCACTGTTTCCACTCCCAGTTACAACAGCTACCGTGTCCGTTGGATTTATATTTTTAAGTTCAATTGGTTGTCCAACTACAGATGCTCCACCGTTTGTATTATTTGTTTGTTGCTGATATTGTGGAGGCATCTGCGTAGAATTATTTGAGTTGGTTTGTGTTGCCATACTCTCCATTCCCAAAAATACATTATTGAACAGTAAAATACTGAAAACTAGCAAGGAGTTATCTAAACATTTAGACATTGTTTACCTTATATATTTAGTACTTTATGTTCGTAGTTTAAAAAACTTTTTGTTAAAATTAAGTAAAGATTTTATAGGCATATTATGAAAAAGATCTTGGAACATTACAATGACGAATTACTATTTATTCGAGAGCAAGGCAAAGAATTTGCCTTAAAATATCCTACAATTGCAGATAAAATTGATTTTAACGGCAACCGTTCAAATGATCCGCAAACTGAAAGGATTATTGAGTCGTTTGCATTCATGGTAGCTCGCCTCAGTGCAAAAATTGATGATAATGCCGAAGATTTAGCATATTATTTACTGGCGGGTTTATATCCGGGAATTACAGCGGTTTTCCCTCCTTGTTCAGTAGTGCAGTTTGACAACAAAGATTTTAATTTTATACCACGTCATACGCAAATTAGGATACCAATCAATGTAAATCAAGTTGCAAATGAGTTTAGCGATAGCTATATATTTAGAACAATATATAATTTACCAGTCTATCCACTTCAGATTACAAAGTTATCTATAAATAGTGTCGGTGAGCTTAAAATGGATATTAAAACACTGTCTGTTCCTATTGACCGCCTTCCAATTGAAGCAATTATGTTTTATATCAATGCTTCCATTTTTGATGATGCTGTAAATCTGTATGCAACATTGTTTAATACAACTCCAAAAATCACTATCATAATTAACGCTAAAAGATATGAGTTACCACAAGATGCTCTAGTACTTTGTGGGTTTAATGAAGATGAAACGGCAGTTCCAGTACCCAAGTTTACTAATTATTCATTTCACTTATTACGTGAGGTTTTGTTGTTTCCACAGAAGTTTTTATTTTTCAAAATAGTGGGTATTGATAAATTAATTAAACAATATGGTTTAAAAGATATAGATAAATTTTCAATATGTATAACATTGGAAAACACTGATGTTAAAATTCACAAAAACTCAATTCTAATTAATGCTGTACCAGTTGCTAATTTGTTTAATTACACAACGAATTCATTTAGGTTCGATGGTACAAAATCGAAATATTTGTTATTGTCACATAAGCATCCACATCTCGATGTTTATTCAATTAAGGAAGTACATCTGATTGATAGTCAAAGTAAGAAGGATTTCATTGTACCACAATATTTTAGTTTTGACTATAACTCGTTAGATAATTCAGCAGATGCAGTATATTGGCTACAACCACTAGACGAAGAACATTCAACATATATATCGTTTATAGATACTAATATGAGACCTACAAATATATATGCAGATGTAGCTTATGCTAAAACGCTATGTATTAATAAGATTAATTTACGTAATATATCAGGTAATGGAAAAGTCAGAACGGATGAAGCAAATGCTCCTAACATTATAGGTAAAGTGGTATTGCAGTTTACTGAACCATTTTGGATTGAACAACACCATAGCGATATGTGGAATTTGTTAACACAATTAGGCTTTGGTCAGCTGTCAAGGCTATCTACATATCAGCTAGTAAATAAATTAAGGCAAATAACTTCACTTTATCAAAGTAAGTACCAAAACGATATCCTGTACATATTGGACAATATAGTAAAAGTTGACCAAATTGAAACAAACAGGCGTATGGTACACAACGGACACAGTTGCTTTGTTAAAGCATATACATATAACATACTATGCAAAACATTTAGGCAACAACCATACGCAGTTTTATTTTTTAAAGTTCTAAACCGCTATTTGCAAAACAATAGACCAATTAACAGCTTCTTAGAATTGAAAGTCGTTAATGACAGTTCATAATGGTATGCGACATTGATGCTTACATGCTGTAACTTTAGATCTGTTTTGCAAAATATTTCGGTTACTTAGTTGTCGAGGTTTACTTTTGCGTATTTCCTGATAATAAAGCTCAGACCATGAGCGACCGTATGGGTCTCGACGTTTTATACAATGATTACGAATATAATTAGATAATCTTAAACTATCTTCTGGTAACGACTGTATTCTTACCTTTGATGGTTTATACCTGTGTAAATCGAGTGCTTTTGCTGCGCCATATGATAAATCCAAAATACGTCCTGCATATGTATACGGACCTCTATCGTCAACTACCACAATTATTGATCTGCCATTTCGTAAATTAGTTACTCTTATAACTGTTGGAATAGGCAATGTCCTGTGTGCAGCACTGAAATCATTAGGGTCAAATATTAATCCTGTAGCTTTTTGCTTTCCTGCACATTCCTTCCCATACCATGATGCAAGTCCAACTTCATCGTACTCATAGTATTCTTGCGGATAATACCAACTGCCACGACAATAATACGGTCTTGATGAAATATTTGTTCCTCCAGTATAGGTTTTAGTTCCGCACCCGCATAACAACATAGCGGAGGTTACCATCACCAAACCTAAATATCGCATATCACCTCCAAATATCATGAACAACATTATTATATAACAAATAGAATAAATGTAGTAGTCAGAACAAATAAAATTGAAAATAATTTAGGGCAACCTACTAGGGTTACCCGAGTTTTTCGTCAGGAAAATAGATTTAGTTTACTGTTGGTTTTTTGTCAGCTACTTCAGAAGTGGTTGCTGTAACTTTTTCATTCTGTTGTGCTAATTCACGTTTTTTCTGTATATACAGTGTTGCAAAATCAATTGGGTCTAACAATAATGGTGGATAACCACCATGCCGTGTAATATCAGCAATTATCGAACGCACGAATGGGAACATTAAAAACGGAGAATGAACCAATAGTGCAGGTTCTAAAACATCTGCAGTTTGATTTTTATCAACTGATACTAATGCCCCATACGATAAATCTATTAAAAAGATCGTCTGTTTTTCCACAGTTGAGTTCACTTTTACTTTAAGGACGACTTCGTATGTCTCGTCATTCATTTTTGTTACATGACTTTCAACATTAACAGAAACATCCGGTTTTGCGTTTTTATCACTGTACTTAATTAAGAAATTTGGATTTTCAAATGACAAATCCTTAATATACTGATCGTGAATGTAGAATGGAAACTGATTACGAGTTTCGCTCTTATCACTAGAGGCATTTTCTGGAGCTGAATTATCAGTTACGTTTTCATTGTTTAATTTCTGTTGAATTGCCATTAGTTACCCCTTTCTGTCTTTAATTTACATGTTTTCAGCAACTCATTTTTAATTATTAATGCTCTCTTACTGAGTTTGCAATCACATGTTTTTAACAAATAAGCATCCAATCCACCGTTTTTTTCAACAGTACGCAACCCAGACGGAGTTACGCGTAATTGGAATACTTTTTTCAATGATTCACTCATAAAAGAGATTTTTTGTAAATTCGGTAAAAACTTACGGCGTGTCTTGTTATGGGCATGGCTTACATTATTACCAAACAATACTGTTTTACCTGTTAATGCACACTTTCTTGGCATATTGCTAACAATTTTAAATCCTACTTCCCATGATAACATGGTTTTACCAGTCTCCTCAACAAAGGTATATTTGACATCTAGTATGGATTTTAATATGATTAACGTATGAATTGGTGTTTTGGTCATATAGCTCAGAGGTAGAGCACTACGTTGACATCGTAGGGGTCACAGGTTCGATCCCTGTTGTGACCACCATTTTCAAATTCTGTATGAAACCACTGAAATCTACATTGATTTTATTCGGGAGTTTGACAGCTTTCATACTACTTACATATCAGGAAAGTAAATTGCCCGATCACTCAGTATTCTTTATAGGTGGTGATAATTTATACGATGTAATGAAACAAGACAGTTCATTTAGTAATAACTTTATCTTTTGGATTGTTGATGCTCTTCCAGAATTGAAAACGCGTATTAAAACCGGAGAATATCTTCTGACACACAGGGAAAATGCTTACTCATTTGTCTTAAAGCTACTCTCTTCTGGTTTCGTCAGACGTAAAATTACTTTTCGGGAAGGCTTAACTGTTCGACAAATTATTGAGCAACTTAATAAGAATTCACTTTTGGTAGGCGAAGTAACTAAAATACCTACTGAAGGTAGTTTAATGCCAGATACCTACTTTTATAAATTCGGAGATACCCGAAAAAGTATAATTAATCGAATGCAAGATGAAATGCATAAATTTAAAAAACAAAAAATCAAACTAAACAAAACAAGTCTTAATTGGAATGAAATTGTAACTCTAGGTTCACTAATTGAATTAGAAGCAGGTAATGATAAAGACCGACCTATTGTTTCCTCTGTATTACATAACCGATTGAAGAAAGGACAACCTTTAGAATGTTGTCCAACTATAATATATGCTCTATCAATTAATGGTAAAACGGTAAATCGCACCAGCATTACATATAAGGATCTATTCTTCAAATCTTCTTATAATACATATAGAAATAAGGGGTTGCCTCCAACTCCTATATGTTGCCCAAGCAGAGCATCTATATTAGCCGCAATGAATCCAGCTGAAACAAAGTATTACTATTATATCTCGAATTTATACACAAAGGAAACATTTTATTCAGAGACATTCCAACAACATGTTAAGAAAAAAATAATGCTTAAAAACGTCAAGAAACCGTGTGCTGGTTAGCATTAAGTATTGAGATAATTCCACCATATTCACACATACATGTGTCGCACATTGAACATGGACTTTGCCCTCCAATTTTGACATTACTTTTTTGTGTTATCCAGCCTGGTGGTGTCATAATTTTGGGTATACATATTGTTGGAATAATTATTAAATTAAACAATGTTATAACTAGAGGATTGTTTGGGGCAGAACACATTCCCAATGAAGGGATATTTAGCTGTTTAGTGTCAAATTGTTTTACTGCAGGTTTGTTACATATCATAACCCTATCAATTGGAATTACTTGAATGGGTATTTGCGTTGACCCGAACGTACACTTACAACTAGATCCTACAACGGAAATTGCCATTAGAACCTATACCCACAGCCCATTGATATTTGATAAGATGCAATCGTAGTATCAGCTGTTTTGGTTTCTTTATTTTTTACATTTAATTTATCAACTGAAGTTTTGTTTGACCTGGCGAAATTTAAATTAACCATGACATGATCAGAGAGAAGGAATTCAATACCCCCCCCCCATACAAATGAGCCTATGTAATTACTTTTATCTTTTGGGGCATTATCTATTTGCCAATCATATTTTACATGTGAAAGACTACCACCTAACTTCCCGTAAAATTGAAATCGACCAACTGCAACACCTAATTTTGCAAAACCTAAATATTCTGTTCCTACTTTAAAATTTGCAATATTGACGTTATTTTTTTTAGGATATTCAATTTTTGAAGCCGGATTAAATGCAACGTTTACATCAGCACCTACAACTAAAGATCCAAAATTCTTATCACCACCAATTGACAGATTAACTGCTAGGTGACTTTTATCTAAATTTAACTTTTGGTTTGTAGTTTCATTTTCATTTTGTGTACTAAAATTACCAAAGATTAAATGATTTTTAAGTCCTAAACTTAACCCAGAATAAAAGCCAGTTTTTATTTTTGAGCCGTTGGTCTTTTTCGTGTCAGATTTTTCATCATCAGTTTCATTAGTTCTCGTACCCTCTGTTTCGATATTATTATTCGAAGATTGAACATCAGCACATGCGATATAAACAAACACAGACACGAGAGACAATATGTAAAATATTTTCATGGCATCGATGTTAATAAATTCCTTAGTGAAATTATCTCATACATACTAGACTACAGCAATAATGAAAGATGAAGATTTATCAAATTAAAAAAAATTGGTTGTTCAACCACATACTGAAAGATAAAAAAATAAACATATGGTTAATTTCTTCAAGAAATGTGGTGGGCGCCGTAGGATTCGAACCTACGACCCACTGATTAAGAGTCAGTTGCTCTACCAACTGAGCTAGGCGCCCTTGTTAAAATAATACCATAATTTGCGATGTTCAACATCCTATGGAAATTTTATACCCGATAATTGTAAAAAAGATGATACACGTTGATATGAGTTCAATCAAGACAGGATAAACAGGTGAAATCTCCCCTGTTTATCAATACATTTAATTTTTATCTTCTTTTAATTCATAGCAAAGGATATATGGAGTTGCAAAATCGTATACGTCTCGTTGAAAGTTTTCAATAGGGGTAACAAATGCATCATTATACCTAAACCATTTATTGGTATTCGGTAGTTTACATGATGCAACAAAGTGTGCATTTGGACCACTTGCTCCTATGTGAGTTATTACCCCAAACAGTTGATATTTCCAACATCTATCTTTTCTATTCGGACATTCGGTAGCTACGTAGTTTGTTATATCAAGTTCTTGATTGAAATTTAATTTAACGTTATACATGTTGTTTTTTCCGCGATTTAAAATTAGTATCAAAACTTTTGGGGCACTATAAATTTTTGAAGTGTATTCACTGTTCGATAATTGCCTACAGATATTGCAGTAATTTTGATTATCTCCTGTAAATAAGTCAGTTTTTTGATTATATTCAAAACAGTCATTGAGGGTTACGATATTGGGACCCATTACTCCGTAATTAAATTTCCTTACTTCTTCTAATGGCAATATTAAGCAATTAAATATTCCGTAATTATAGCAAATAGGATAATTCATTCTTCGACTGTCGTAGAAATTTTTACAATACATACAAGTATTCGTTGCTTCATTAATACCAAAAAAATTATCAGAAAATATAGATGTTTCCTTACAAAATTCATTAAAAAAATAGATGAGAGCATTCCTTTTTTTGTACTGATTTTGCGGTTCGTTGATGGTGATTCGTGTATCTACAGGTTTTTTTAGTTCTTTATGCATCTGTTCAAGAAGGTAAATTATAAAATCTTTTGCATCTCCAGCTTCCCCTGGTTTAAATAGCGGGTTTTGTTTTTCAACAAGTTTCATAAATTCGTTTGGTGTGTATTTATTATTTCCATTTGCTCGGTCTTTATTCCAAACCGTTTCAACTAATTTGATATATTTACCAACAAGACTATTATTATTATAATTTATTCCTTTTTCAGAAATGTTTGCTTGAATGGATTTCTTTCTGTTTTCACCAAGAAAATAATTTGTTAACTCTTTTGTATGTAATAAACATTGCAACGTAGCGTTCCTAAAACAAGTCGCCCCTACATTATCTAATCCTTTTGCAGGCTTCGATCCAAGTGGATATTTATACGGAGGATCCCAACATTCTTGAAGTAACGGTTGATATTTAATTTGATTCCCCTGTTGTTGATAAAATTGATTGTTCTGCGAGTTATTCATCATATTAATGTTCATATTCATCATATTATTATTCATTCCTTGATTGTTATATGGATTGTTTATCATATTATAATTTTGTGTGTTTTGTATTCCCATATTATTTATGTAAGGCATATTATTATATAAATTGAATTGATTATTATTGGCTTGCGAAAACTGATTGTTTGAGTTGAAACTGTTTACCTGATTGCCTTGATTGATATTCATGTTGTTGTTATTATTCACTATATTATTACTGTTTCCATAAGCGTTTTGATAAGGGGAGTTTTGATTTACATTGTTCTGGAGCAATACATCATTTGAGTTAGCAAACGCATTTTGTTTATTGTTCTCAATAATCTGAGTTTTGTCTGCATTATTTCCAGGTAACTTGTCTAACCTCATGAGCGTCTTATTAGTATCTAAATCCTTAACAATTTCAACGTTTTTCTTTTCATCTTCTCTCTTCATTAGTTCGTTAAATGTTTTTTTCATAACACTTGCGACGGGTTCATTTTTATCATCCCGTCCCGAACAACTTACCCAGAATTGTTCTAAATAACACTCCCAGTCATGCTTAAAAAGTGCTATTCCGTCGTCTGTAACTTTACCCTTATTTTTAAGTGCCAAAATTGCATTGTATAACACAATTCCAGATACTAAACTATATTGACCAATGGGTATCAAAGTATCAATTAATGCCAACTTTATTGCTTTTTCCTTTTTGCAATATCTATACGCACGCTTTATATCATCGCCCTTAACATTATAAATAAGGTTTGCCGTTTTGTATTGGTATTCGTTCTGATCATAAACGCCATTTATACTACCGCTATGATCTGTTCGCCAATTGTTAACCAAACAATCAAAGACTATCCAGGCATTTATTAAACCTGCTACTTCGTCGCCATATTTCTCTATCTGTTCCTTATATCGTTTCTGTATATGTTTTTGAACACCTTCCTTATCAAGTTCATAGATTTTGGCGTCATTATTTTTAGTGATTTCGTCTCTTAGTTTTGTTAATAATTGTTTAATACTATTTTTAAATCCCGCAATGATATGAGCATACTGGTTTTCAGTAACAACATAACTTAGTGCAACTAGTATTCCAAGGTTCTTAATAGATTCGGAAAAATCTTTTTCTTTTTCCTTATTTAATTTTGAAAAAGGTTTCAATACTGCTTTTTTAGCCCAGTATTTATCTCCAAGCCCACAGGCTTTAGCTTTAATTTCGATGTTCTGAACAAGCTTTTCATTTGCAATATCTAATAACTCTTCAAACTTTGAATACTGTTTTTGTTCTAACACTGACAATATGCCAGTATTATAATCTAATGCCACTAAATTGTTTTGATTGTACATTACAACTGTAGCAACAGACATTAACAAATACTTTAATAATTTTTGCATATTATGATTCCATTTCTCTATAACACTCTATTCTCTAGCTTGTCACATTATTTCTTAATTTTGTTTTAATTCACTGACTTTTTAGCAACCTTTTTATTTAACCTTATAAAAATCCTGCAAGACGAACGCTTCTGGTTTGTCAAAAATGGTTTTCCTTCTGGGACTTGGCTTTACCGATTTTTGCTGATGCAAAAGTTGTTCAATCGAAGATTGCCGAACGTATAAATGCATCATGAGTGGGTGAAAAAACACGAATAATCCCGTAGGAATTTATACTCTTAGGGAAATTGTCAACAGATGGCGTCTCCTACGGGATTTGTTCAATCAAAGATTGCCGAATCCCGTAGGAATTTATAACTCTTAGGGAAATTGTCAATAGATGGCGTCTCCTACGGGATTTGAACCCATGTTGCCGCCGTGAAAGGGCGACGTCCTAGACCCCTAGACGAAGGAGACGTACAATGGTGGGCTCAACAGGGATCGAACCTGTGACCCTCTGATTAAAAGTCAGATGCTCTACCAGCTGAGCTATGAGCCCCAGAACACAGTTATGTTAACACGAATATATTTTCAAATGCAATTAGCATACAAAAATTTTATTTATGACTTTGCAACTGTCCACAAGCAGCCATTATATCTTTGCCACGACTATGACGAATTGTAGCGTTTATACCTGACTTTATCAACAATTTTCTGAAATCTTGCATTTTCTCACTACTGCATCCCTGATATTTACCGCCAGCCCATGAATTAAATTGAATTAAATTAATCTTACACTTAATGCCATGCAGTAATTTTATCAATTGCTTTACCATTGCTGGACTATCATTCACTCCGTTCAATAATAAGTACTCGAATGTAATTAATTTGTCTGGATACAACATGTTGTAGTTACGACATACTGCTAGTAAACTGTCAAGATGGTATAAATCATTTATTGGCATAATTGTCGACCGTACAGTCGAGTTGGGAGCATGTAGTGAAATTGCTAAGTTACACTTTAATATCGGAATTATTTTTTCAAGAACCGGTACAACACCGGAGGTTGATAACGTAATATGCTTATGATTTATTCCTTGCCTTTCACTACCTAGTTTAAAATTTTCTAATGCTATAGAAACATTGTGCCAGTTGTATAGTGGTTCGCCCATACCCATTATCACAATATTAGAAATTTTATTGGCAACATTGCACCAACTATCAACATAGTCTTTTATTACTAACACTTGTCCAATAATTTCTTCAGCAGTTAAGTTACGTTTAAAACCGTTATATCCGGTATTACAAAACTTACAACCGACAGCACAGCCTACCTGAGTTGATACACATATGGTATTGCGATGATTTTCAGGAATAAATACAGTTTCAATTGTCATATTGTCATCTAACAATAATAAGAATTTTATCGTGCCATCAACAGATTTGTTAATTTTTGATATTTTAGGACGATATATATAATAATTGTTACTTAGTAAACGTTGGGTCTGAAAATTTAAATTTGTCATTTGATTAAATGACGTTACTCCTTTGTCATATATCCAATCTATAACTTGATCAACTCTGAATTTCACCAGTCCAATATCGTTAAACTGTACCTTTAATTCTTCTATAGTAAAATTTAAAATTCCTTTCACTTCCAACTCACAATCTTGCCATTTTCAATTGTTACTTGTCTATCTAGACGAATGGCTAAATCTATATTGTGTGTAGCCATGATAAGAGTACATTTATAACGAGATACGTATTGCATAAATAAATCAAACACTTTTGCGGCAGTACTTGGGTCAAGATTACCCGTAGGTTCATCGGCAAATATAATCTTAGGTTGATTAATAATGGCTCGTGCTATTGATACCCGTTGTTGTTCTCCCCCTGATAGTTGATTAGGTTTATGATTAATACGATGACTTAATTTCATTTTTCCCAATAATTCTTTAGCTTCAGTGCTTGCCTCTCGTTTTGTGTACCCACAAATAAGTAGTGGCATCATTACGTTTTCAAGTGCCGTAAAATCAGGTAATAAGTTGTGAAACTGATACACGAACCCAAGACAATTAGCACGTAACTTTGACTTTTCACTGTCTGAAAGATTATTAGTATTTTTCCCATCAATCCATACATTACCACTTGTTGGCTTATCTAGTATGGCAGCAATTTGTAGTAATGTAGATTTGCCAGAACCACTAGGTGCTACGAGTGCTACGCTTTCTCCTTCATTAACTGCAAAATTGACATTGCTTAAGACAGTAATAATATCTTGCCCTGTAGTAAATCTTTTGCACACATCATTCAAACGAAGTATCATAAACTCGTACTTTCTATTACGGCTTTTTGTATTGCATTGTATGCCCCAGTATCATCGCTACCAAATATGTATATGTTATTTTTTGGACGAGTAAGAGCAACATACAGCAATCTATAAAGTTCCATATTTTCTTCTTCATATTCTGTATCTATCATATCTGCAATTTCAGGAAAAATTTCACTTGTTGACGGCTTAATAAAAAATAAATTTTCTTCAGGGGCAGTATGTCCAAATATATCTGTTTGATCAGCCCAGATGAATTTTATTTTGTTTTTATCTGTATTAAGTTTAAAATCTAATAAAATAACATTTTCAGCTTCTAAGCCTTTCGCACCATGTATTGTTGAAAAACGTAATCCATCAGCGTTTGAATTTGATTTTATAGTCTTTTTCGATTGCATAAAATATTCCAAAAATTCTGGAATTGTGCCTGTATAATTGTCATCATAGTCTAATACCATATTCATAAAATTTTCTAATATTGCATCTTCAGTTACATCATATGTATGTATTACATTAAATACAATATATGAAAAGAATTCAACTAAGTTATCAGTATTATACAGATTAATTATTTTAGTAAGGGCAGTATACTTTTCTGGATATTTGCCTTTAAGACATTCGAATAACGTTGTTGTTCGTCTATAACATAAATTATGTAATTCAGTTTTACTCAGATAATTTTTAAAAACGTTAGGACTACGTAACACACAGGCAACTTCAAAATCATCAGTATTGTCAATAGCAATACGAGTTAAAGAAATTATATCCTGGGCAATTAATGTTTCATTAAGAAAAATTTTATCTAATGGAGCAACAACTACATTTAGTTTAAGTAATTCATAATACAATTGTGTACTTAATTCTGTTTTTCCACGTATTAATATCATTCCATTTGTTATATCATGCTCTTTTATATAAGTTGCAATTTCTGTTGCATGAGACTGTCGAGTTTGAGACAAATTGATTAGCTGAAATATTCCTTTATCAGTACGAATGGGTATATGATGCCTGTATTGTTGGTCAAAAGCAAAATTTCCATATTTATCAAATACCGCATCAACATTTTTTAGAATTTCTGGTACAGTGCGATAACAGTTATCTAGATATACTGTATTTAATGATTTATGGAATTGTTTTAATACCGTTTGAGCATATTTATAAAACTCAATAAATAATCTATGATGAGCATTTTGAAACCTATATATAGATTGCTTAATATCTCCCACAACGAATATTGTATTATTGCAAAATCTTGTAGTAAGTAAACGTTCAGTTATAATACCTATTATTCGCCATTGAATACTACTTAAATCCTGAGCTTCATCCAGCAAAATGAGTTTTACCTTCTTGGTAATATATGACAAAACGTATTCACTGGCATAGCTATGAAATAGCAGAGTAATAGTTTTTTCTAAAACATCGTTAAAATCAATTACCTGCTGTTCTTTTTTCGTTAATTCAAGTTGATCAAATATTCCATATGCCACTTTTAGAAATGCTACTGTCCTTGCAATTACTTTTTTGCGACATTTATTTTGATAGTTAAAATAAATTATTTCAGCAATATCACGAGCTATAGATTGTTTATCATCTGGAAACGGTAGTTTCTTTCGAATACTGCCCGTTTTAGTTAAAAATACTTCTTCAGGAGTGCAATCTAGTGTATTAATTACTTTCCGTTGTTCAGGAGAAAATGTACGCTCTTTCTGTACTCCGAATTTTCGTATTAACTTCTGTTCATACAGGTTTAGATCAGAATTTATTTTATAAAAATGTAAATATTTTGATGAGTTAGTGAAAATTTCTTCTAAGAATTCGTTCACCGAATGACCTGATAATTGCGATATCAGTGCATTGGCATCGTGTTCATGTTCTTCCGTACTGAAATATCTGCGTTTTGCTTCTTTAATAAGTAGTTTCAAATCATCTTGGTCAATAATTCTAAATCCCGGTGTTAATCCAGCTTCCAATGGAAATTCCATTAAAATGCTTTGACAAAAGCCATGTATGGTTTGTATTTTGAGTTTCGGACGCTCTCCTAAAAAAATATCGTACAGTTTTCTAATTTTGTTTACTAAAGTAATGTTAGGGTTTTTTATCTCAAGTGTATCAGATAAATATATATATATATAATCGTTACTACTATTTTTTAAAAGATTGAGTGTCTTTAATATTCTATCTGCCATTTCATCAACAGCTAGATTAGTAAATGTAAGACATAGAATTTCAGATGGCTTAATACCGAAAAGTAATGATTTTACGTATCTGTTAACTAATAAACGAGTTTTTCCCGAACCTGCAGATGCAAAAACAAAACACGAAGAAGTGATATCTAAAGCTGAACTGGACATCGAATGTAAATGTGGTGCCCGGAGATGGAATCGAACCAACGACACACAGATTTTCAGTCTGTTGCTCTACCAACTGAGCTATCCGGGCTTGCATAATCTGCAAAGTCAATAGAATGATAACACAAAAATACACTGTGCTAACAATATATGGTGTCTCCGGAGGGAATTGAACCCACGACCTCAGGTTTAGGAAACCTACGCTCTATCCTACTGAGCTACGAAGACTGCTCATATACATAATACCAAAATCACCTAGACGAAATACGATTATATATCGCACTAATTAAATTTTTATGATAGAATAACAAAAAAGGAGAGATTTAGAATAGGTTTTATTTCACTATGGTAATAGCTGGCATAGTGTTAGGGGTATTTGCAATAGCTGGTTTAGCAATGGGTCTCGGGTCTTCTGGAGGTGATGGGGGTTCGTCGGGTGGAGGAAGTAGTACGAGTTATGTAGCACCATCGTCATCTCCATCATCATCACCATCTTATTCAGATAACCGCTCTAATATGCCCTCGACCGGTAATAATAATGCTGTACAAAATTTAAGCAATTCTAACCCAGACCATAAAGAACTAGCTTCTATATATTTACGTAATGAAATTAAGCGTATTATGCCAACGCTTAAAAATCAGTGGAAAGACGATCCAAATCCCGGTATTCCTGTTTGTCGCTTTACTAATGGTAATGGGCAATGCCAAACTGCAGCTACCTTACAAAGTCTAATGAACCTCGATATTTCCCCTGCAGATGGGAATGTCTATAATCTTGTAGAGGCTATGAAAGGCAAAGCTAATAACAACGCCGTTCGTATTCAATCGTTTTTGGACGATTTTAGCACTGCCCACTTCGAACCACTGAGAGCATTGGACAATATTGAAAAACCATTGAAGATATTCTTAACTGGGAGAACAGAAGACACTATCAAAGATAGAAATGGTCTTCCAGTGACTGTATCTAAAGAAGCTGGTGTTGCCGATAGTATGACTGCACTGATTAGCTTGCTTGCTCTTGATCAACTACAAGATTATTGTTTACTGACTTACAGTTCAATGACTGGAGATGCCCGTACTGTGATGAGTTGTAGCACAGGTAATAGGAACCCGGCGGTTGACTGGTTTTCACTAGAAGATATGGCTGATGCACTATTCCCAGTATATTCAGATTATGGAGATTTCGGAAGTAAGATGACCAAAGTACTTAATGCACCAAAACATTTTACTATTTCGACGGAAGGCGTGATACCGGCAGAATTGTTACACATGTTGTCACATAGCCGTGAAGAAGCTGAGCTTCTGGGAAATAATGAAATGGAATTTAGTTTAAATGATGTTAATAATGTTTCTCACCGTTACCGTTTGAAGTCAATGGTTTGTCGGAGTACACCACAGACATTACTAACAGAAGGTAACGTCAACGTCATAAATACCCAGTCAGGTACACATTTTGTCAGTGTCATTAACACAGGTAATAAATTTATTAAAATAGATTCATTATCTCCCCAGACTATTGAAAGCTGTCCTAACGACCATCTGATAAATTTTGTAAAAACTAGCTCTGGTACTTACCTGATGCCAGTATTAATGATGTTTGAAAAAATTTCATCTGCACCTAACGGTATGTGAAAACGGATAAGCCGGTAGCGGTAGTGAAGGTGTCGATCTGTTATGAAGTATTTTAGTTAATTTTGTGTTTTGTAACATGCATTCAAATTGCAAGCTTAACATGCAGTTTGCATTACGTAGCTCAGTTTTAGTAAGGTGAGTGTGTTAAAATACTCCGTGTAGTATTATAAACCTCGGACATTAGCTTCTTCGAAGTAATAAGTATTATATAATATGAATAAATTTGTTAAAAATTTTCTTATTTGGATTTTAATTTTAATAGGGTTGTTTTTATTTACACAAAGATTTACGGGCAATCCACTGAATACGGAAGTACAAGACATTAACTTTTCAACATATGTAAAAGCTGTAAATAAAAATAAAGTAAAATCAGTAACTATAAATAATGGGACACATGTAATTAATGGAATATATAAAGATAATAAGCGGTTTCGGGCTGTATATCCCGATGGAGATATCCATATTGTTATAAGATTATTAGAGCACAACGTAGAAATATTAGCATCTGAACCAACTTCCGATTGGGGGGGCGTATTATTCCAAATATTTAATGTATTGCCATTCTTAATCATGATTTCTTTAATGATATTTGCTGCTCGTCGAGGTGGAAAAGGAGGCTTAGGAGGATTTGGAGGTGGTTTAAATTTTGGAAAAGGTTCTCCTAAACAATTTAAGCCAGATGGTAAGCCTACAGTTACTTTTAATGATGTTGCTGGTATTGATGAAGCAAAACAAGAATTGGAAGAAGTTGTAGATTTTTTAAAATCTCCGGAAAAGTTCAATAGACTAGGTGGTCGTATTCCTCGGGGATTATTATTAGTTGGCGACCCTGGTAATGGTAAAACTCTTTTAGCAAAAGCTATCGCCGGTGAAGCAGGTGTACCATTTTTTCCTATGTCTGGTTCTAACTTTGTTGAAGTATTTGTCGGAGTAGGAGCTAGTCGCGTGCGAGAGTTATTTGATAATGCCAGAAAAAATGCACCTTGTATTATTTTTATAGATGAAATTGATGCTGTTGGTAGACGACGAGATAGTTCTTTAAGAACAAACAATGATGAAAGAGAACAAACTCTTAATCAGTTATTAGTGGAAATGGATGGTTTTGATGGTACACAAGGAGTTATTGTAATAGCAGCAACAAATCGAGCTGATATTCTCGACCCTGCGCTACTTCGTCCTGGTAGATTTGATAGGCGTATAACTGTTAACTATCCTGATATGAATGGACGAGAAAAAATCTTATTAGTTCATTCTAAAAACATTCCGTTAGCTCCAGATGTTAATTTGCGTACAGTTGCTCGTGGAACACCAGGATTTTCAGGAGCAGAATTAGCTAATATTGTTAACGAAGCTGCCCTATTAGCTGCTAGACAAAATAAATTAGCAGTAAATATGTCAGATTTCGATAAAGCCAGAGACAAAATAATTATGGGAGCTGAACGTAGAACAAAAATGGACGAGAATGAACTTAAAAATACTGCATATCATGAGTCAGGACATGCGTTCATTGCCTATATTTCTCCGCAAAGTGACCCTATTCATAAAATAACCATCATTCCTAGAGGTAATGCCCTGGGTATGGTTGTAAGACTGCCTGACCGAGATAAAGTGTCTACTACGCGAACTGAGTTAATCTCGCATATAAAAATTGCTATGGGCGGACGAGCTGCAGAAGAAGTATTTTTTGGAGAAGAAAATATAACTACTGGTGCCTCAAATGATATTGAAAAGGCGTCACAAATTGCCAAAAACATGATAATTAAATGGGGAATGAGTGATAAACTTGGGTTTCAATCGTTTTTTAATTCAAATTATTACGGAGATGAAAGTGAAAAGATTTCTCAAAAAACTACAGAAATTATTGATAATGAAGTTAAAGAAATGATGCAACGGTTGTACTCGGAAGTTCGACAGACTATCTTTGATAATCGTGATAAAGTAGAAGCATTAGCTAAGATAGTACTAGAAAAAGAAACACTTTCAGGCGAAGAGGTCAAACAAGTTTTTGAAGGCACTTATTGCGAAAACCAGAATAAATTAACTGAAGACAAAGGTCAACTCCCAGATTTCACATTAGGTGGATTACCTAATTCCAATGAGACACAAGAAATAAAAAAACAAAATCTAGAAATTCCACCTGAGCGATTACTACCTGTTCCTACCAATTAACTGCGGGTAACTATGATAAAAGAATTATCTATTCCAAGATTTTATACGCCCATTTTTTGTTATCAAGTGTTCAACTTTTAGTTAAAATTATCATAAAATGTCTCCATAAAGGGTCATAAAATGAAAGGATAAAACTATATGAGCAAATTTAAGTACCTATTGTTCTCAATAGTCCTAATTCCAGAAAGTTTGTACGCAACTAGTAAGCAGTCTTTTGTGTTTCCAAATCAGATATTATATCGCCCCCAGGTCAATACCCAAAACAATATCCGAAATAATTTCCAAATTAATTCTCAAATTAATTCTCAAAGTAATTTCCAAAATAATATCTACAACAGTATTTTAAACTATAACTATTCGATGTGCCATAATGACAAGTTTTGGGAATATTTACTAATACTAACTCTTGGCTCCGATATTAGTAATCTTGTAGTGACAGACGAGTTACCAAAACCCATCCAAAATAAAATTAAAAATGATTTGTTTCGCAACAAGATGTTTGACCAATTATTAAAAGAAGTTAAAAATCGAGTTTTATTCAAGATGGGCAACGAAGCACAGAAAAAAAATGGAGATTGCCTTAAATACAATGGGTTTAGAAGGGCATATTCTTCTCTGTTTTCTGATGCCTATCGTACTAATGATTACAAACCTGAGAAAGTTAGCGGTGCTGCAATAACCGCAGTACTCAAAGTTACCATGAGCAATAGCAAAACGAAATTAAGCGAAAATGATTGTTACACATTAGAGTATGAATTTCTAAATATAGCTAGAAGTTTATACCTTCTAGCAGAGAATAAATGTTCGTTTATGTACGCCACGAACACCTGTAATGCTATTGATAAGTTTTTATCAGACACGCATTATAACACAAAATTTTACGAAACTTTCAATGGTATATGTCAAGAATTTTTAAAAGCTTTGATGTTGTATAAGACACTTTCTCAGAGCAAGATATATTGTATTGATGAAAACCTTCAAGTATGTGAAGTGGACCTGACGCAGGAAGCTTCTGTCACTTTAAACAATACGAAACTATCACTTGCCGAGTGCGTCAATTATACAATAGCGAGATTAAAACATAATATTGTGGAAAGTGTTAAAAACTTACTAGCAACCATGGCAGAGATCGTTTATAGACCTAATAGCTTCTCAGTGGGAGAAAAGCATGAATGCCTCCCAGCATTAAAAAAGACGTTGTCAAAAAAAGTAGAATTTGTATTTGGAAAAGAAATTGTAAAAGATATTTATTATCAATATCCATGGAATATTTTGGATAAATCTCGTAATAAAACTTACAAAACAGCTGGTGAGTACATCCAAGAAATTTTATTACCACAACTTAATAGAATTATTGATTTTCTGAACACTTATAGTAATAACTCTAATTTTGTAAACGCACAACACAATGCAAATATAATCAACATAAGTTTTGGACGGAATCTTATGAATGCAAAACCTTTAGCACCTAGTAATAGTTTTAAACAGGAGAATAACAAAAAGGGTGAAAACATTCTTATTGATCTAAATAACAACATTTCATACGACATAAAGAACCTTACTTTAACGCCTTTCTTGTGTTCACGACAGGAAATATCTACAGTTGAAAACTTTATGATTGGTAATAAGGGAAAGCATGAGAAAGTCGCTGATGGAGAAATCGATAAATTCAAGAAAGATAATAAAGAAAAATTAAAAGTAGAAAAGACTAATAGCTTTTTCTATTATGCGGAAGATGAGATTAGTGCTAAAGGTGAACAATACGTTAAAAATACAATGAGTATGTTATTTGGTGATGAAGAAATTAATGATGGGGAAAAGAAACCCTCTGATAATTTCTTTACTAAGCAGACGAAAAATAAGGATATATAGAATGCGAATAGTTTAATAATTTTATAGATGGGGATATAGAGATATCCTCTTACTATCAAATGCAAATAAGTTTAAAATATCAGGCATTTTAGTGATTAAAGTTCAAAATTTTTGTAAAAAATGTTATAAAATCGAGCTATAGCGATTCATTAAGAAGGAGTTAAAAAATGAGAAATTTTCTAAAAATTTTACTAACAGCATCGTGCGTTGTATCTGTTGTCAACGGCAATGATAACGTGACAGAGTGCAGTTTGCATTTGATTAAACCGAACATGGGAACTGATGCTAATCCGCATGTTCCCGTGACACCTAATCCAGAAACACCCGAGAAAGAAAAAGCTAATACTACTGACATTGAACGTTCTGCTAACGATATATTAGTACCAGCAACCCCGGCGAGCCAAAGACCACTATACCCCAGTCAGCTCAAATTTATTGGGAGCAAGCTAGAATTTTCAGATGGGAAAAATCCCCTGAATTTAGACTTTACTAAACAGGATTTTACCCCTACGTTACTTATCAGTGAATACAACCCCGTATCGAATATTTCGTCGAAAAAAGAAGATAATTTACACAATGAATTTCAAAACACATCATGGCTTCCGCTGGAAGAAGACGATAATTTGCAACAAGAAGATGTAGATAAGAACTCTACAGTTGCTCGTCTGGAAAAATGTTTAACCAATAGCAACAGTTGGGATGAGTATAATCTTACAAAACAACTTTTGCGTTTATGTAATGAGATCGGTTCAGTTTATGAAGACTACAAAAAATTAAAAACACCAATGTATTTCAAGAAATTGAGGTGTACACCAATAATAAGCCACCTTGCTGATAGTGTCGCTGGGGAGTTTTTCCGCTTCAAATTTCCATACTCGAATAAAAGAAGTCTAACACTAGCTAATATAGTTAAGTTAGTATTGTTAAGAAATGTCCTTGGTCAAAAAATAATCAAGTACAAGGCTGATAGTAAAAAAAATGTAAAAGCAATAAATGAGTACAGTCTTGATAATTTTAAACAAGATGATATAAACCAATTGCGTAGTAGAATTGAATCTATAATTAGAAAATGTATCATTAACTTTCACGATCTTCCGAACCAAGCAAATAAGGATCGAAACCCAATACAATATATAGCGTCATATCAAAGTTTTGTTGAGAAGTTGAAAAATCCATCTGATGGAACTTATGTAAGTTCTAGTATTAGCAACCTTTCATGGGGTATCAAAATTAACGAAAATGATAACACTGCTCCCGCAACGTTTGGCGAGATGATTACAGAAGTGTTCAAAGATCAAGAGAATAATGCTGTAAAACCTGCTGATGAAATAGCAATTAAAAAAGATTTGTGGTTAAAATTCGCTGACGCAAGTGACGAGTTCTTCGCCATTTCTCATAATTTCGTAAGGTCGTTGTCCAACTTTACATCCGAGCTTGGTAAAATGTCACAAGACCTTATTAAAGAATATATAAGAAATAATCCTACTAATAAAAGTTTCTCTTCCGATTCAGAGCGTGTTAGATTGTTCAAATTCGATGGGAGGCTTAAGGACATTCAGAGATTTTTCGCGAATAATAGAGTGACATCTGAGATAGGCAGTAAAACCGCGAATCAAAAATTGCTTGGAAAAAAACACAAAGATTGTATCAAAAAATCCACTAAAAGGAAAAAAAATATGAAAGAAGTCGCGTTTCCTAATGGGAAAAAAAAGAAATTTGAAGATATTAGTTATGGACAGGAAAATCATATGACATCATCAAAAGATAGCAATATTGTCATTAATTTAGGAAAATCATCTACAAACTAAACTAGTTTTGTGTTTCCCAATGCTGATAACTCTCAGTTTTGGGGAAACATATATAAAATTAATTGTATCTCTTGCAATTGATTGTGAAATTTCGTAAATTTATCTTGTGAATGCGGGTATAGCTCAGTGGTAGAGCACAACCTTGCCAAGGTTGGGGTCGAGGGTTCAAGTCCCTTTGCCCGCTCCATCTTTTGCTAATTCTCCTACAAAATTATGATGGGTAAATGAAGAATTATAACACTTGTATATTCACAATTTCAGCAATATTTAGTTGTTTATTACGTACTACGTGTAATGCGTCTATAACAAACAATTACAGTCAAAATGATATTTTCAATCAAGCAAGATATGAGGTATCCAAAGATTCCTCAGATAAGCCTGTGTTATCATCCGATTTTAACTCTAAACGAAAGATGTATAATTTACTTAATTTACAAGAACTTCAGGACAAACGTGAATATTCCACATTTGGTACTGATGAGAAAGAGTTGGAAACCGCTATCAATGAACAATTTGTCTGCAATACAGTTAATCAACCTCCACAGAGAGAACTATTTGGAGTCGATGATTCAGAAAACAATGCAAATTCAGTTGTCAATGATTATGCACAAGTAATTACACCTGAAAAAAGTGTAGAAGAGACACCAATTTCATCACACGGACAAAGCGTTATTTGTAGCGTCAATGGTTATAATGGCGTCAATACAGGCGTTGTATATCCTGGCAGACTCGCTTTAACTGAAATCATTCAACGACAAAAACTAACTGAACCTGAGAATAGTAGCCATACTATCGAAGAAGCTCAAAATTCAAAAAGATTTAACAAAAATGTTAGTAAAAAATGTTTAGCAATTTTGGACACGTTTTTCGCTACTGGACATATAGGTTGCATTCAAAAATTAGTTTACTTCCTGAGACTACCTAGCAATATTCCAGATGTTCGTGATAGGCCGAAAGATCGCGACTTACTTATAACAAAAATTGCCCGTGAATTATTTCTAAAGTTAAGTCAATCGTTCAAATTATTATGTGGTTGTAATATTCCAAAGCCAAAATACGATAGTTTCAATAAACGACAAGGTCGCGGTAACCATCCGAATTTACTAAGGTTCATGTTAACTATAAGCTTAATAAAAAATTGCATTGCTAAAAAACGAATTTATTACTGCTACACAACTCCTAGTTGTCCGAATGGTATTAGTGGCTGGATTCCAGCGAAGTATCTTGAATCAAAGAAGGTGACACGGGAACGTATAAATATACTTGTCTCTAATCTTGAACTCGAGATTGGAAAACGCGTAGCGGAGCTAAACGAGTGCATTCAAAAAAATATCGAGAAAATAAAACGAAACTCTGACAAAATAGAGACGTTAATAAAAATTATCTCAAAAATAGAAGGTTTCATTAATAATCCCTCTGGTGTTTTAGGCTTTGTCCTTAATTGGAAATGTCAACAAGGTGATAAATCATTGAAAGAACTTATTGAAAACGATATTCTGCAACCAACACTAGAGGGTCTAATAGACTTAAAACAGAATAAGAAGCTTATAGTGTTGGATGGCTAGGTCTATTATGAAATACTGAGTTTCTTCAGTATTATGTAAAACTCCGCTGTTGATTGGTTTGGCAGAATATTTTACAATCATGCTATATAGGCAGTCAGCAAACTGAGGATATAAGATTTCCGGGTTAGGTTTTGCTGACTAAAAATGTTTAATAGGTGTTATTATGGCAAAAAAAAGTGCAGTTATTACTATAAAAATGGTTAGTTCGGCAGGAACCGGATATTTTTATGTTACGAGGAAAAATCCAAAGAACACTACGGAAAAACTCAAATTAAAGGGATATGATCCAAAAATCCGTAAGCATGTTTTGTTTGAAGAACATAAAATAAAGTAAGAACATCCTAATGGGATTTAATTGTGGAATTGTAGGTTTACCAAACGTTGGGAAATCTACTCTTTTTAATGCGTTAACTGCTACAGCCCAGGCACAATCTGCAAACTATCCTTTTTGCACAATAGAACCGAATGTTGGTAAAGTGGCAGTTAATGATGAACGGTTATACAAACTCGCAAAATTATCTCATTCTGAAAAAATTGTTCCGACTCAATTGGAATTTGTTGATATTGCTGGCATTGTAAAAGGTGCAAGTAAGGGAGAGGGATTGGGTAATCAGTTCTTAGCAAACATTCGAGAAGTTGACGCTATTCTACATGTAGTGCGGTGTTTTGATAACGATGATATTATTCATGTGTCCTCAAAGATTGACCCCATTTCTGATATTGAGACAATTAATACGGAACTATTACTTGCTGATTTAGACAGTGTAGAAAAAAGATTGCCTACGTTAGAAAAAAAATTAAAAAATTCTAAAGAGCAGGACAATATTAAGATATATGATGCATTGTACCAAATCTATGAGGTATTAAAAAATGGAAAACCAGCAAAAATTGCCGGGATAACAGATAGGTCAATATTAAAACAATTATGTTTACTTACCACTAAGCCAGTAATGTTTGTTTGTAATGTTTCGGAAAATGAGATGCTAACTGGAAATAGCTATACTAATGCTATTAAATCATATGCAGGCAATGACCCAGTTGTCATAATTTGTGCATCTATAGAAGAAGAAATCGCCCAATTGGAAAGTAATGAAGAGAAGGCAGAATTTTTGAAGTCGTTAGGGATTAGCGAGTCCGGATTGGATCAAATAACAAAACTTGGGTATCAACTACTAGGGTTGCAAACGTATTTTACAACAGGTGCAACCGAAACACGAGCTTGGACTATTTTAAATGGCTTTACTGCTCCGCAAGCGGCAGGAGTAATACATACTGATTTTGAACGTGGTTTTATTTGTGCTGAAACGATTTCGTATGCTGACTTCATTGCCTGTGGTAGTGAGGCTATTGCTAAACAGTCTGGCAAAATGCGTTTAGAGGGAAAAGATTATGTAGTACGAGATGGAGATGTCATGCACTTTCGATTTAATGTATAGCAAACAATTTTTTCGTATAATGCTTCTGACGGGAGGTAGCGCAGCCTGGTAGCGCACTTGTTTCGGGTACAAGGGGTCGGAGGTTCAAATCCTCTTCTCCCGACCAATAGTGATATTTCTTTCACATTTTTAAACTAGAGAAGAGTATTCGGCTGAGCCAAAGCTCAGA
>CADBLQ010000013.1 GCA_902795615.1 uncultured Pseudomonadota bacterium
CTCCGCCAGCACTACAGCTAACGCAGTATTGCTGTCGGGCTGTGACTACGTCACAGAACCGCCACTTATATTACTTCGTAATATAAGTTCGGTCAGAATCAAAAAAACGATAGCTTAAAAATTACCACACTAAAAGATTAATACATCTTAAACTGTACCCCTATTACATGTACAGGCATGCTTTGTTTGACGAACTTATACCAATTCACGCTATAAGTTACTGTTCATAAAATTTTCAATTGAAAACGGCAATTGTAAACTATTAGTTCATTGTTCCAGAGGCACAATTAATATTGATACTACACTTTAAAAAAAACATTGTTATCTTAAGATTATTCACTTTAAATAATATAAGTTCTATTGAATTTGTTTGTTATTTATAATGAAAACAATTTACTACAATCAGTGATTTATCAGAATAGCTTTGAGGGTGTAGAAAGAAATCTTTTGCAGTATGCACATATTTGTAATTCTCTACTTTACAGAATTTAAAAATTTCATCCTCTAATGAATACCAATATGATATATTACCACTCACATAAATATCGTAATATAATTGATACAGTGTGCGGTATTTATTATAAATAAATGAAAGTATTCTACTTTTATAATCGTTACGCAAATTTAAATTTTCTAACCACACGAAATGACATTTGTCTTTAACCTTTTTAATAATTGCGTTTACATCTGTTATTTTCGGAAAAATAGGCGCAATGAAACACGCAGTTTGTATTCCTGCATCATGACATGCTTTCATCGCAGTAATACGACGTTCAATACTTACTGTACACTCCATACTTTTCCGGAAATCATCACACAACGTATTAATAGAAAACGCGACTAATGCTTTAGGAAACATTTTTATCAAATCTAAATCTCTAAGTACTAAGTCGGATTTTGTACAAATAACTATTTTTATTTCATACTCAATTAACTGTTCTAATAAAGAGCGAGTACGACCATACTTAGCCTCACACGGCTGATAAGCATCCGTTACTGTGCCGATAAATACTGTTTTTCCATAGTATTTAGTGGGCTTGCCTATTGCTTCCCAAGATTTTATATCAACAAATGAACCCCATTGTTCTTGATGGTTTGAAATCTGAGCCATATAACTCGCATAGCAATACTTACATGCGTGTGTACAGCCTATATATGGGTTGGCACAATAATCAGTCCCCGGCAAATTTGATTTGCATAAAATACTTTTTGTGTTGACACACTTTACATGCAATTTTGCAGTTTCCATTACCCCTCAACAAAGATTATTCGGAAATGTTTACGGGAAGGTCTTTTTTATTTTTAATATCTTTGTTTATTCCTAAGGCATCTGATGCTATTCCTATCGTGGAAATTACATTCATCAAATCTGTAGGCATGTAAATTTTTGTTGATTCTCCATCAGCGACTTTTTTCAAGGCATCTAACGCTTTTAGCTTTAAAACACTCTGAGACATCTCGGCCTTATTTAGCATTTCAATACCGTCAGCTTCTGCTTTATACACTTTTTTTATAGCTTCGGCTCTCCCTTCTGCTTCAGCTATCTGAGTTTGCTTTGTTGCTTCAGCTGCTAAGATTTTTGCCTCCTTTTCAGCTTCAGCAGCTAATATTTTTGCTTTTTTATCACCAGTGGCTCGAGCAACTACTGCTTCCTGATGAGCTTGGGCTTCTAGAACCTTTTGTCGACGCTCTCTTTCAGCACGCATTTGACTACTCATAACCTCTGTGAGTTCTGTACTAAGTATTAGTTGTTTTATTTCCACACGTGTAACTTTTAATCCCCAAGGATCTGTTGCTTCATCCAAAATCGTTTCAAGTTTTCTATTAATTGCCTCTCTAGAAGTTAACAATTGGTCTAATTCCATTTCGCCTACAATGTTTCGTAAAGTCGTAGATGTTAAATTCATTAATCCGTCAATAGGCTCTTCAACACCATAGCTAAACAATTCTGGATTAAACACTTTGCAAAAAACAACAGAATCAATATTAACCGTAACATTATCGTGAGTAATCATAGGTTGAGGTGGAAAATCTAGTACTTGTTCTTTAAGGGAAACCTTATTAGCTATACGGTCTATAAAAGGAACTTTTATGTGTAATCCTGCGTGACATGCTCGATGGTATTTACCAAGTCTTTCAATAACATACACTTTGGACTGAGAAACCATAAAAATAGAATTAGCAATAATAGCCCAACAGATTCCAATTTCTATTATTAAAGAAGTTACATCACCAAGAATATACATATAATTACATTATCAATATTTTCATTCTTCATTTTAGCATAGTTTTATATATCTTTGCTATGCGACATGTAGATATACCGGCAACCGAATAAAACATGAATATTTAAAGTTTAAAAGAACTGTCGTTCGCGGTATATCTTTTGTGAGTTTAACTAATTGTTAATTTTTTATTAACCGAAAATTAAATAAAACTTGATGTCATAAAGATGAGAGTTTTTGCCAAAAATTTTGGAGAAAAAGAATGAGTAACTTATCAATGAAAAAAATGCTTTACCTTGCAACACTGTGTTTCTTTGTTGCAAACGTTAAGGCAATGGAAGATAAAAGTGAGGCATTAGTTGAATCATGTCTTCACAATCAAACACTAAGTGTTTTAGAAACAATTCCAGAAGAAAAAATTGATGATGACAATTTACAAGATGATGAAGAACCAATTGATGTTATCGATAATAAGATAAAAAGCGAAAAAAATTGGAAAACTTTAAAGGATAAAGGATTAGAAACAAAAAACGATGAAGTAAGTGAATACACATCCAATATTAATGAATTCTTTGTTAAATACCCAAATCCACAATACTTAACAATTATGGAATGCGATGGGGTTACGCAATCAATATACTTGGCACAGTTAGAAAAAGCATTAGTTAACCTTTACTATGAAAAATATAAAAACCTTGGTTTAATCAATAATACTAATAAATGGGTAGGTATTTCATATGGTTGTACGTTAGCAGGTGCTAATGTTGGCACATTAACTAACAGTGAAGATATTGAACAATTTAATTTATCAATTGATGACATAATAACGCACTTAAAGCATGATCGTATTAATCAAAACAACTGTTGCACAAAATTTACCAATTGCTTATTTAATTGTTGCCTTTGTTGTTTTAAATGCTGTGCAAAGAGTAGCGATATTGACATTATAAGAGAATCACAATTTGATCAAGCTACATCTTCAGCACTTCAACTTTATATTAAAAATTATTTCCCATATGAAGTATCAAGTCACTTGATTTTCTTACAAAGCGGGAAAGATCGTAGGCGAATTGACCCTGACTATCAGAGCAGTTATGTAGCAACGATAGAGGCTGTAAACAAAACTGCTAAAAAAAATAAGCGTAATGTCATACGCAAAAATATTGGTTTTATAACAGATACAGTAGCCGACGTAGCTGATAAAACCGACGTACCTATTGTAGGGAACATAGCTAAAGTCACTGGTAAAGTAATAACCGGTAATGTGGAATTTAAGAGCATTGATAATTCAAACAATGTTACTGCTTATCAGGAAATGTCAGGAGAAATATTAGATATAGGAACGTTTAAAATCATTTTAAATATTGATAACGTTGATGCACCTGATTTATCTTGTGATTTTAGAATTGAGTATAAAAAAGAAGCGAAAAAATTAAAGTATAAACTAACGGTTAATATTCCTACTAAGGCATATTGTGATATGCAGCATAATTTTGAAGAAGGATATCAAAAAATATTGGATTATTTAAATGAAAAACGTGTAAAATATTATCTCGAACCGATGTTCAAGTTTATAAATGGCATGCGTTCTTTTGAAACTAAAAATAAACATTAAAAAAAGCCCTATTTATAGGGCTTTTCACCTAACCGCAAACAAACATATTTTTACAGTCATAAAACGGGAAAATTAAATATTCTCCAAAGCCTTTTTTTTATGCTGCACGACTAACGCAATCGCCACATTTTTCACTAATCTCTTCTAGTTTTTCTTTACTAGGTTCAGCAAAAAATTTACGATCATCATATTCTGATTTCTTCCCTACGTTATAATTGCTAGTTGGGCGATAATATCCCATCACACGAGACCAAATTTCACACTTTTGACGTTCTGCGTCATCAAGGTGGAATTCAGCACTCGCATCTTCGCATTGATGACCTTCTGCATTATTAACTTGACCACTTTGACAACTGCATTCACAGTTCTTTTGATTATTCATATCTGAGTACGCTGAGTTACCGTTATTTTTCATAGTTTCCTCACATAACATACGTTCCACAGTTATTATAACATGCGTTCCATATCTGTAATAAAGTAACGTGATACACTGAGTTTGAAAGACATGCGTATATTAGTGCTATGGACATTTTGGTTCTTGCAGGTGGCAACAATTCAAGAATGAAGACAGACTTACCAAAGTTTTTTCTAAAACTAGCTGATAAGCCAATAATAAGACACATTATAGATAATTATAAATTGTTTCATAACTGCAACATCCATGTTGTTACTGCGACTAAGTATGCATCAAGTGAATTGTTTTCTGATGTAAATTCAATTTTACAACCAATAGCAAACGGTACTGCTGGGGCAGTTACAGTTGCATTAGCACACCTAACCAGTGACACTGTCATTGTTCAATATTCTGATGTACCATTAATTAGTGTTGCTACCATTAAGCAGTTAATTGAATGCGATGCAGATGCTGTTGTTACAGTAGCCTCATTACCTGAAGAACAGATTTCAAAACCATATGGTCGAGTATTTCACGATAATGGAATTTTTGAACGTATCATAGAATACAAGGAACTGAATGATGAACAAAAATTGTGCAATACATTTAATGTTGGATTATATAAATTTAAAACAGAATTACTCAAGGCAATGTTACCGGAAGTTAAAGTTCATAAGGGAATGACAGAGTTATTTTTGCCTGATGTATTACAAATTTTTAAAGCTCATAATAAAACGGTGAAAGTCATATATGATGATGATTACGAAGAATGCGTCGGAATGAATAATATGTCAGAGTTAGTTCAGGCAGAAAGTATATTGCAAAAGAGAATTATTGAAAAATTCATTCAAAATGGAGTACAAATATTGTCTCCAAATACGACTTACATATCAGCTGAAACACAAATTGGTCGCAATGTGATTATCGAACCAAATGTCGTAATAAAAGGAAAATCTGTAATTGCAGATAATGTCACAGTAAAATCATTTAGTTACATAAATAACGAGGTTATTAAATGAGCAAAGTCACTTTTAAAATAATAAAGAGAAGTAACTCTAGCCGGGCGAGATTAGGCGTATTGCATACTCCACATGGAGATGTGCAAACCCCCGCATTTATATTTTGTGGAACTAAAGCAAACGTTAGAGGTGTTACTGCATCTCAGCTTCATGAGCTAGGAACACAAATTATTTTATCTAATACTTATCATACATTGTTACAACCTGGTATTGACGTATTACGTGAAGCAGGAGGATTGCAAAAATTTACAGGTTGGAATGGACCTATGTTTACTGACAGTGGAGGATTTCAGGTTTTCAGTCTTGGATATGGTGGCATTAACGCGGAAATAAAGGGTTCCAGACCCTACTCTGGCAATAAAACATTACTATCAGTAACAGAAGAAGGGGCAACTTTTAGATCATACATCAACGGTAACAAAATATTACTAACACCTGAACTAGCCATACAAGCTCAGGTTGCGTTTGGGGCTGACCTAATTGTATGTCTTGATGTATGTACACCTCATTATGTACATAAATCATTTACTTCAGAAGCTATGTTACGTAGCAAAAGGTGGGCATTACGTTGTATGACTGAATTGAAGCGTTTAGGTTCAGAAAAACAGGCGTTATTGGCAGTTATTCAAGGTGGTATATATGAGGATTTACGCAGAGAAAGTGCAGATTTCGCTAATCAACATCCTTTTGATGGTTTTGCTATAGGTGGGAGTTTAGGGGTTACCAAACAGCAAATGTACGATATTACTCAAATGGTTTGTGAAATGATAGATCCTGAGCGTAGTGTACACCTGCTTGGCATTGGTGGCATCCCAGATATATTTAATGGTGTGAAATATGGTATTGATACATTCGATTGTGTAAGTCCCACACGTATTGCTAGACATGGTATTGCGTTAGTTAAAAGTAACGAAAATCCGCTAGAAACTGGTAACAATATGAACCTTAAACGGTCGTCTTTTGCTCATGATATGACGCCTATTGATCTCAATTGCGATTGCTATACGTGTAAAACAGTTTCTAAGGCTTATATTAATCATCTTTTACGGGCAGGTGAGACACTAGGTGGGCAACTGATAACTTTGCACAATATTCGTTTTATGAATAAGCTGATGGAAGATATAAGGGATGCGATTGCTAACGATACTCTGGAGGCATGTCAAGCTGATTATTGTTAAATAGAATGTTCAGATTGTGCATATCATCAGGCATAGGTGCTGTAAATTCCATTTGCTGATTAAAAAACGGATGATGAAACATTATTCTGCTTGAATGTAGTGCTTGACGATTGAAATTTTTTACTAACTCGGGATATACATTATCAATATGCCTTTTTCCGTATATAGTATCTCCAATCAATGGACATCCCATATATTTCATATGCACACGTATTTGATGAGTTCTTCCTGTTAGTAACTCACATTCTATTTTAGATATAGATTTAGTACTTGTAAAGTAATGTGTTTGTAGTACTTTATAAATGGTAACTGCTTTTTTACCCTGGTTTTTACTTGTCGTAAATATCTGACGATTTTTAGGATGTCGAGTAATCATTGTATCTATTTTCCCGAATTTTAATTTTGGCACACCGAATACAAAACATGTATAAAACCTCCGAATTTTAGATCCTTTATGGTTTGCGAATAAATCCGCAAATTTAGCATGAGCAATATTGTTTTTGGCAATCAACATTACGCCTGACGTATCCTTATCTAAACGGTGAACAATACCGGGGCGTTCTCCCAGGTCGGATAGTTGCCATCGTCCTACCAGTGCATTAACTAATGTACCTGACTTATGTCCAGGTGCTGGATGACATACTAGCCCTGCCTGTTTATTAATTACTAATATATACTCATCTTCGTACAAAACGTCAATTGGAATAATTTCGGGCGTCAAGTCGTATGCTTGCAGTTGGGAATTATCGTAATTTAAAACAATTTGTCCTGTCCATTGAATTTTCTTTGCAACATCGGTAACTGCAATATCATCTATAGTTACTAGTCCGGATTTTATGCAACGTTGTAATTCGGCTCTACTTATTTTGTTAAAAACTCTCGCCAATACCTTGTCCAGACGTTCTCCCAAATCATTTTCATTTATCGCATACGTAAACAACATTAACTTTGTAAGAACTCTTCTGCCCAACTGACAATGCTACTAAACTTACTTGCAGATATACCTCCAATTTGTGCTAAATCCTTACGATTAGAAGGTTTAATATTCATATCTAATTTCTTACTTAAGAACTGTGTAATTTTATCCACAGACAGTTCATTCTGCAGAGATTTTGATACTAATACATATAAAACCATTATTCCATTTTTTGTTTTGTTTCCAATTATTAAACACGTCTTTTGTTCTGACATCTTAGTTTTATCAATTAATGATAGGATGTTTTTCTGTTCTGCAGAATTCAATAATAGATATTGCAATTCAATATTATTAATTATTTTTTTGTCTATTTTTGTGTCTAACATAAATAATTTAGATTTTAGGTCATTATTTTCTTTTAGCAAGTGTCGGATTTCTTGATTATGATTATCAATTACTTCAGATTGCTCAGTTATTTTTTTCTCTAATAACTTTTTTACGTACGTTCCTGTTACTGCTTCAATACGAAACATATTTGTACCAATTGATGCTATTGATGTTATTTTGAAGTCTCCAATGAAAGCAGTATTCAGAACATGTTCTCCACCGCACAGCTCAACTGATACCTTATTTCCTATTGTCACAACTCGAACCATATCAGGATATTTTTCTCCAAATAAGGCTATTGCTCCCGAATTAACAGCTTCATCTTTCTTTAATATCTCAGTTGTTACAGGTAGGCAATCGTCAATCCAAGTTCTTAAAACGTCTTCAATTTTTGAAATATCATTTTTATTTATAGTCTCTTCACAATGGAAATCAAATCGTAGTTTTTCTGGCATAACTAGCGAACCATGTTGGAAAACACTTTCTCCAAATAGTTTTCTTAACGCACTTTGTAACAAGTGTGTCGCTGTATGATTTCTGGATACTGATAACCGTCGTTTATAGTCAACATGCAGAGATACCATATCACCCTTATTCAATACCCCTTCATCTATATGGCATTTATGAACTATTACATTAGCTATTTTGTACGTATCAGAAATAGTTGCTTTGCCATTATTCCAAGTTAATGTGCCAGTATCTCCTGTAGCTCCCCCACCTTTTGGATAAAACAACGTATCTTTTAATACTAAATAAATATCAGCACCAGCAAAAACTTCATCAACTATTAGTCCATCTTTTACTATAAACAAAACTTTTTGTTCGGCACTGTTATCACAATTTAAAAACTGGTAAATATGAGAACACTGGATATTATCCTGCTTCAGTTTTTCCGCTATATCAAACCACACTTTATCAGTAAAACTATCTCCTGTTCCAACCCAAACTCCTTTTGACCGTTCTTTTTGAGCTAAAACGTATTTCTCAAATTCTTCAGCATTAACTGTCTTATTTTGTGAACGTAATACATCTTGCGTTAAATCAAATGGAAACCCAAATGTATCATAAAGTTTGTACGCAACTTCAGCTGAGAATTCGGTTTTTGCTCCTAATTTATCTATCTCTTTAGATAATAATGCCATACCATTATCAATGGTTTTCATAAATCCTACTTCTTCACTTTGTAGAATTTTTGATATTTTAGATGTACTATCCTTAAGTTCAGTGTAATGTTCACCCATTGTTGTAACAACCGAGTTAACCAATCTATAAAGGAAAGGCTCATGCATATTCAATGCATGACCATGCCTTAATGCTCGACGAATAATTCTACGTAATACATACCCGCGGCCCTCATTGGACGGAATAATTCCATCGGCAATCATAAAAACTATTGCACGAATATGATCAGCAATAACATTGTTGTGAATTTCATTGCCCTCGTATTTAACATTTGTAATATCTTGTATATCTCCGATCATTTTTTGAAATAAATCTATATGAAAATTATTGTGTACTCCTTGTAAAACTGCCGTTAGTCGTTCTAATCCTATTCCTGTATCAATTGACGGTTTAGGCAGTTTAATTCGTTCTCCACTTGCCAGTCTCTCGAACTGCATAAATACTAAATTCCAGATTTCAACAAATCTATCTCCATCTTCATTTTCCGAGCCTGGAATACCACCCGGAATATCTGAACCATGGTCGTAAAAAATTTCACTACAAGGTCCACAAGGACCTGTATCGCCCATAGACCAAAAATTATCATCTGTTGGAATTCTAATAATTTTACTATCACTAAATCCAGTAACAGATTTCCATATTTCAGCTGCTTCCTCATCACTTGAATGAACAGTTACTAATAGACGATTAGGGTCTAATCCCAAACTACCTGTAATGAAATTCCATGCAAACGGAATAACTTCTTGCTTAAAATAGTCTCCAAACGAAAAATTCCCCAACATTTCAAAGAATGTATGATGTCGGGCTGTGTATCCGACATTTTCTAAATCGTTATGTTTACCACCTGCTCTTACGCATTTCTGAGACGTAGTAGCACGCTTAAATGGTAATACTTTTTTGCCAGTAAAAACATCCTTAAACTGTACCATTCCCGCATTAGTAAACAATAATGTCGGATCGTTTTCTGGTACTAAACTACTGGATGCTACTTCTGTATGTCCATGACTTTTGAAATAATCTAAAAATTCTCTTCGTATCGAAGATAGTGACGCTACCATAAATTGCAATTACTAAATCTTTCAGAGCCTATAATAGCATGAACTTCTAACCGTCATCTTACCAAAAACTCTATCTTAAATACTCATTTTTACACTGCCTAAGTGAACTCGGCGTAAAATGTTGATATATGACAGTAATACCATAAAACACCTACAGTTATAACTGAAGCACTTTTTTCGTACGAACCTTAGCTAACGCCGAGTTGCAACATATACTAATAAGTGAGGTTATAACGGTAGTATCTTTATGAATATTGAAGATTTTTTGCCTAAAAATTTTAGGCAGTGGGAACGGAACATCTTAACATACAACCATTCAATACTAGTTGCAAAAGTAGCAAAAAAGATTGCAAAGTTGTGTGGATTAGATGCAGAAATGGCATTTTTATGTGGCAAAATGCATGATATAGGAAAATTTATAGGCATTCCAGGGGTTGATCCTCAAAAGTTTTATCAGCATCCACGAATAGGATATGAGCTACTAAAAAATATAAACATGCAAGTAGCCAAGGTTTGTATTGCACATTCATTCCCAATTAAAAGCGAAACCCATGTACAACATTTTTGCAATGGTGACGATGCAGAAGCAAGGGCAATATGGCAAATACTGAGTAGTATTAAATATGATGATTACGTTGAATTAATTCAGTTATGCGATAAAATAAGTGGTCATGATAAATATGTTTCGATAGAACAAAAAATTGAATGGTATAAATCAAAGGGCAAAATTTCAATAAATGATTTGGAAATGTATTATAAAATACCTCTATTAAGAATAAAAGCAAAGTTTGAATGCAAAGCATCCGAACTCAAAGAGTTTGAACACAAAGTGTCCGAACACCCTGGGTTTGAACATGAAATGTCCGAACTCAAAGAGTTTGAATGCAAAGCATCCGAACCCAAGAGGTTTGAACACAAAGTGTCCGCTCCCAAAGGGAGGGAAACAAATGTTCCGAATCCTAAGGGGGTTGACCTATATAAAATCATTGGGATTGAGTGATTTATAAACAATTCGGAGAGAACATAGAAAAAATTTTTTAGTAATTAGTAATATTTTAAGAAATGTTTTTCATCCTGTAGTTGAGCCATCCTATATGGAGCAGGCGGAATGGGCAAATATATTAACTTGTTCAATAAGACGCACAATGAATTTGTACGTGTTATTCTTTTTGGAAAGACTGCAAAAGTCGTTCACTTTAAGACAGGATTATTAATTGGCATTCGGTGTTTCGATACCGATGAGCAAATAAAAACCGGTCAAAATGAACTACTAAAGTTACTTATTGGATTAAATTTACCTATAGAACTCGTAATGTTTCATAGATCGATGGCTTGTAAGTTGTTTTCAACGAAAGTATCCAATTCTAAGGAATTAAACAGTATAGCAATACACAATCTTAACAATAGTCACCGCAACACGGTCTTTTACGGTAAGATAACTCAGTCGTACGTAAATCCAGATGTCTACTATTCCAGAGTTCACACATATGGAATATGCACATGTGACATATCGGATGACCTCACAAAACTCCTGTTAACTAACCCGTACGATCTTAAGATAATATCCATATCCGTGTTTCCTCTCTGGGTAACATCTGCATTTTGTAATCAGTACAAATGTAATGTAAAAACTCCGGTACTGTTTGTTATAGAATATTTAGGCTACTGGAATATTATATTAATGAATAATGGATATGTAGTATATAATCGTAGTGGTCTTCTTGATGAAGAGCATAATGACTTAAAAGAACAAGAAGTATTTAATACAATAAGTCATATCAAAAATGTCATGAACATAGATATTAAGAACTTGATTATATACGAATTTGGAGATGACATCATCGATGCTATTTCATTTTATTCAACACTGCAGATGAAAGTAGCATCGAGTGAAATTAAGACAAAGCAGTGTTTAAAAAAAAATATTGCTAAAAGTGCCTGTTTAGGTTTTACAGGAATTATCTTTTCAGATACTTTAATAAATACATATAAAATTAATGAAACATTTAATCAAACAAATGAAATCCGAAATAATATAAAGTTAATCAATGACGGATTAGTAAAAGATATAAACGTATGGGACGAATTACAGTCTAAACAAATCCTAAATCAACCAAATTATAAGAAAGCTATTCAAAATTATATATCAAATAAAAAAGAAAAATTGCAGAATGTAACAATGTATTGGGATAATACATGTGAAAATATCATTTGCGAATGCGTACAAGCTGATGTTAACGAGACGAAGAATGGTATATTACATTAAATATAACTTTGAAAATTATGTACTCTAGTATAAATTTGGTTAAAAAAAATATAAAAGATAATCCGTCATTTGATATAAAAAAAAGTATAATCAGGTATTTTTGTACACTTGGTAAACTTTTAAAGCAGGTAAATTATAAATACATTATCGTTTTATTTATCCCAACAGGTTTGGACATTTTTAGTCGCCAAATTCATTACGATAGGTTATTAGAATTGCAGAACATGCAAAATATCTATGATAAAATCAAACAATTACAAAAAAACAAATTGGTATACAAAAAATTACAGACTTCATCTGTGCAGTTCATAAAATATATAGAAACTGTATTTGAAAATAAATATGCAAAAATTTTAGATATTAAAGTCGATGAGCCAGAGAATTTTAATAACTATCGAGAAACAAAAGTAGAAATAACAGGAGTGTTTATTCATGATAAGTTTATATTTGAAACATTGGATGAATTATATTCATACGAAGGTCTTATTTGTGTAAAAGGTATCAAAATAGGCAAACACCAGCTCCACAATGGTGTAAATGTTTTAAATACAGTGATTGTATGCGAACTTTATACAAAATAGTAATTATAACGACTGGTAGTTTACAGTTCATAACTCAGTATGCTACATGCAATGATAACGTCAATACCCCAAATGGGGATATCCCTACCTCTTACTTTTTTTCAGATAAAGAAAGTAATGCAATTCTTTCACTATTAAATAAAAATAAGGATAAATGCCAAGATAAATCTTTAAAAACCAATAAGAAGACAGTTTATAAACTATCTGGTATTTTATTTGTAAATGCCCATAACTGGACGGTTTGGATAAATAACAAGCCGTACCATTCTATTGGGCAATACAATGATTTTTTCATTAATGCCGTTTCAAGCAATTCTGTTCTTATAACTTGCAAAGATGGCAATGAGATGAGGCTACGTTTAGATACAGTAGACCAATCGATTGTAACAGGCTCATAGTGTTCTACTTATTCTTCACTTATTTCCTCTGATTCCGACGTCTCATCTGTATTACACTCACAAGAATAATTACCAGATTCCCCAGACAAATAAGTACTATAGGAATCTTGTTCGGAGGATGAAACGGTATCGTAAAGCTTAATCATAAGAGGACGAATATACGTTATACGCACAGTCACTTGCACTATTAATGTCAGGTTCTGATTGTGCTGATGCATTACCTATAATGGAAACCAATCCTTTTTGAGTTACCTGTGAAAAAATAAACGTTCCAACAGCACTAAAGAAGTTTTTAGCTTTTATTAGAAATTTACTTGCAAATTGTGCCTCAGAATAAATGCAGTAACGGTTTGCGTTAACACAATCAACTTCGCCAGATGGAAGCCGTATGTACTCAAATGTTTGATTTTGGTTTGGTCTATACTCTGCTTCCGGACTGCTACCTACCGTAGATGCATGCTCAGAAGTATTGTTATTTTGGTTCATTGTCTCGTCTATGTTTAATATTGAAATATCACTGTCATAATCACAACCATTATCATTCGCAACTACTGGAATAATAACTGTTCCTACCCCTATAAGGATGTTAATGCAAACTTTTTTTATAAAATTGCATAAAGTTTTGTATTGAAACTATAAACATTACTAGGAAATTGTATCAAATTTTTCTACTGATGCCATATGCAACCATAGGCAGTCAGATAAAACTTAACATACTAGAAATAGTGACCAGTGGTTGTGCAAGGCAACTGGAAACTAGAGCTATTTTGATAGCTTTACATGTCCAGCCTATCGGGTTACGCAATCTGAGTTAGACCAAACATACGTGGGCATGACTTTATCATTGTAAGTCCACAATGCTATACCTACAATGGCTTTTACGACCTATATTTCTTAATTCTGAAATTGCCCATACTAAAGCGTCTACTCTATCAGGTGATTTTATGTCCTTATTGAATTTTCCGAGTGGTTCAAATTCATCATCATAGGACATATTGAGCATTTGTTCTTCGAGCTTACTAAATTGCTTGCAATGAAATACTCTGTTCGTTTCATACAAGATTGAAATTGGCTCTGCACGTGCTACCTTGCCTTTTACAGCATGAACTTTACGTATAGGTAAATTACTATCAATACTTCTTAAGTTTTCAGTAACTAAATCACCACCATTATTTGTTTCTACAACAACACAACTAGCATTATAGTCAACACTTGCTCGTACAACCACCTTTGCCCATTCAGTACCAGTATATTTACCACTTAAATCATCAATTACATATATTTTCCGATCTAAACCTAGCCCCGCCACAATAATACCTGTTTCATCAGAATTATTCGTGCTAGTTACAGCAGGGTCTACACCAATTACTACATGGTCTGTAAGATTTATATCTATTTTATTATAACGAATATTTTCCAATTTCCACAATGGACGCTCTTTTTCAAAAAGAAGTTCTCCATAAAGTTCTTGTCGACCTACACGTGTATCTTTGTATGTATTTTCCATTGTTGTTATAAATCGTTTTGAGAGATTTAAAGCATTTTCAAAAGTAGAGCCTGTAGTGTAAACTGTGTCTTTATTGTCAGCAATGTTTTTCAAAATTTTTAACGGTCTAGGTGTAGTAGTAATTATACATTTTGGGTCATCTCCTATACGTAAACAAAACAAAACTTGTTCCCATAGTTCAGTTGCATGTTTGAATTTTGCAAACTCGTCTATCCATACAAGGTCAAATTGAAACCCTCTAAGTGTATCAGGTCTATTACCTCCAAACACATAAACGATTGCACCATCATCAAATGTTATTTTGTTCTTTGTTCGTTTGTAAGATAAATTGGAATATTGAAAAGCAGTACTGGAAAATAAACCACTCATACCTTCTATCATTATTTGCATTGCTTCCTTGATTGTTTCTCCAATTACAGCAACACTTTTATATTTACCCGATTGTATTAATGACATTACGTTTTCAGCACCAGTACGAGTTTTACCAAATCCGCGTCCTGCTAATATTAACCAAGTGAACCAATCACCTTTTGGTAAAAGTTGCTTATTTCGCGGACACCATATACTTGAAGTTTGTATATTGGTATGTCGAGTGTTTAACTGATAAGTATTATGAAATAATGTATACTGCTTTTCCATTTTTAAATAACATATAAAAATAGTTAAAATAATATGAAAATCTCAACTGAGTTAGATCTTAAACAATACAATCTACAAAAAAATGCTTTCAAAATATAACACGGAAGTTTTTCATTATGAAAAGCACTTAAGTAAAAATAAATGCTTGCTGAAGCGTAGGGTCTTCGACAAACCCACTCCCCTGATTATTTTAGCATAACCCAAAACTTTAAAAGTTACGTTGCTATAAAGATTAAACTCAATATTGCTTGATAAAAATTTAAATGAATTTATTCCACTTAGGGATAAATAAACCTAATTTTGTACAGGTAAAAATGTGAAGATAGTCAAAAGTAGAATTAGGGAATGGATAGCAACGCCATTCCCTTGCTTGAAACCAAACTGACAAATCAGTTAGATTTTATACAAACTTTAGTTAATCTTAGTTTCCGTTCTCCGGTTTTGAGCATGTACGTTCTCTGCATTTCCTGGATTTGCAGGGTCTACAACAGCTACTGGTCTATCCTTACCATAAGAAATAGTGTCTACTCTATCAGCTGATACACCGTTCTTTGATAATTCATTCTTTACTGATTCAGCACGTCTTGCACCTAGTGCCATGTTGTATTCACTAGTACCGCGTTCGTCACAGTGTCCCTCAACAATAGCTTTTGTGTTTCGATATGTGTTTAGCCAACTTGCCTGAGCTTTTACATTTGCTTTTCCACTTTCAGTTACTTTTGCATCGTTAAATCTGAAGTAGATCTTCGAAGGAACATTTTGAGCAAAGTCTTCTGGGCTTCCCGGTTTCACTTTGTTGGTACTAACAGGAACAGCATCCTTCACAGAACAAGTTTTGTTAGAACAGCCTGTAAGTCCTAGTGCTAATACAGCTCCAAGTCCTAGATAAAAATTCTTATTCATAATCACGTGATTAGAATCTATAAATACCACACATACCATAATAACAAAAAAACCAATGGCAAACGCAAAAGTCCTTGGTATTACACGTCAGTCATCAGCAAAAATGTCGTAATGATGCTAAAAAGATACACACGGTTAAGGATAGGTGCTATCATAACAATGACAAAGAGAAAAATATAAAAAATAATATGGGCAGTAAAGATTATTATGCAATACTAGGTGTGCCAAAGAACGCATCTTCAGATGATATTAAGAAATCGTATAGGAAATTAGTATTAAAATACCATCCCGATAAAAATCCAGGTGACAAAACTGCCGAGGAAAAGTTTAAAGAAATTAATGAGGCATATGAAGTCTTAAAAGATGACCAAAAACGGGCTGCGTACGATAGATACGGTTCTGATGCATTTAGTAATGGAAGCTCAAGTTCAAGTGGCGATAATCCTTTTGGTTTTGAAGGTTTTTCAGCTGGCAATTTCGGAGACTTTAGTGATATTTTTGAGCAAATGTTTGGAGATAGCATTTTCGGAACGCGTTCGAATTCTCGGCATCAACAGCCGGGAGCTGATATCCGATATGATGTTACAATAAACCTTCGTGAAGCATGCACAGGCACTCATAAAACATTAAAATATACCACATTTGTACGTTGCGACTTGTGTTCTGGGCGGGGGTACGACAATAAATATACTCCCACCGCTTGTCCAAACTGTGGAGGACGAGGAAGTGTTCGAACAAGAAATGGCTTCTTAACTATAGAACAAACCTGTCAACAATGCGGTGGACAAGGAAGTATAATATCCCATCCATGTAGAAAGTGTTCCGGTTCAGGTCGGATTAAAGATGATAAACGGATTGATATAAGTATACCAGCTGGCATCGAAAGTGGAGGACAAATACGAATTCCTAATGAAGGTGAGGCTGGATATATGGGGTCTCCTAATGGAAATTTATATGTGGTTGTTAATATACTGCCCCACGATGTATTTAAACTTGAAGGACACGATCTGAAATGCACTGTATATATTCCAATGACGACTGCAATTTTAGGTGGAAACATAAGTGTGACAGATATAGATGGAAATTCACACTCTATTAACATATCTCATGGTACGCAAACAGGAACACAAGTTAGGATAAAATCGGTGGGTATGCCGTACTATCAATCAAGTCGTCGAGGAGATATGCTAGTCGAGATTATAGTTGAAACGCCAATTGATTTAACTTCTCAACAGAGAGGTATCATTGAAGATTTCCAACGTCAATGTACTACCAAAAATAATCCAAAGACTCAAGCAACTCAGGATAAGTTCAGTGTACTCTGAGCTTATCTTTATGTCTGGGTTTGTTGGACTTCTATTTCACAAGAAGCTCGTACGTCGAGTTATTGATATAGAGATAATGACCTTGGGAGCTATTCACCTCTTGTTTAGTAATAATACAAACAATTTTTTTATAGTCCTAGTAATTTTAACTGCAAGTGAGCTATCATTAGCAATTCTATTTTTAGTAACACATCGGAACAAACAATAGCAGAGTACAACATATCAGAGATACTGATATTTGTTCAAAGAAGATCATAACTACCTATCAGAAAAGATAGAATAGCAACCCTAAATATTTAGGTTTAATTTTTAGGTACGTATACTTCTACCTTTACATTACATACGACATTTTTTCCATCTATAGGAATTGTTTGTGTCTTTTCTGTAACAATCGGAGATTGAGTAGAAGGATTTACTTGTTGAATTTCAGGAGTGCCACTAAAAAGTTTTATTATGAGATATACAACTGCAATGATTAGTAATACAGTAAGAACTAACATTAATATATAACCGATCGAATCTCCTTTTTTTAAATATTCGGATTTATTTTCGCTGGCAAAAAAACCTTTCCAAAAATCTACACAGGTTTTAATCAATAAAAGTATTTCGTTATACATATTTTACCTTTCTAATTTTTCTGATACACTTTCGTGTTCCGACGATACCTTCACGTAGTATTTCATATCATCAAATTTTACATCTGTCCAGCCATTATCGTTATATATAGTCCAGGATAGTAATTTGTCTACCATATTGTTTGTTTTGCGAAAAGTCAGCTCTATAATTTGTTTGTCATAGATAATTCTAATAATTGTATGGTTTCCTGTATCTTCAATCACTTGATGCATCAACTCTTTTAAATTTAATTTCCCAGCGAAAATCGCATATATCGGTGTTGCCCTAATAGAATACGTACTTGATTTTTTGTTTTTCCTATCAACTATAGTCATAAAACGACCACTTAATGACATTGATTCAATTGCTCCCGTTTTATAGTTAATGATTACGCTAGTTTTTGTATTTATAGTTTCGCGTCTGATAGATATGGAGCCTTTATCAATATCATTATTGTTTGAATTCGTCTGAGAGAATTCCGCGTCTAAAATTTCAATACTGTTTAAGTATTTTTCTATTTGTTCTGAGGTTGTGTTCCCCGGCTTAGCGTTCGTAGTAAAAATACAGATGATACAACAAAATATACCACCTGTAGTTTTTATAATTTTTACGAAAGATTTCATAATATTATAAAAGCTGTTCATAATATTTTTACTAGCTTTCGTTTACCTTTTATAAAATTACCTTGAGTAAAATTCAACAACTAAGTTTGGTTCCATCGTTACTGGATACGGTACATCTGCGAGCTTCGGTACTCTTAGATATTTTCCCTTTAGTCCGTTATTTCCCACTTCAAAATAATCAGGCACTTCTCGTTCAGAAGACGCTAAAGCTGACATTACCCCCACATTTTCCTTCATTGTTGGGACTAATTCAATAACATCGCCTATTTTAACACGGTAAGATGGAATATCAACCTTTTTACCATTTACTCGTACATGTCCATGATTAACTAGTTGTCTTGCGCCAAATATAGTTAAGGCAAATTTTAATCTATAAACAATAGCATCTAAACGACTTTCAAGTAATCCAATTAGATTTTCAGATGTATCGCCTTTTCGGCGAACTGCCTCTTTAAACGTATTATGGAACTGTTTTTCAGTTACTTTTCCATAATACCCTTTCAACTTCTGCTTTGCATGTAATTGAATGCAATAATCAGACGGTTTCTTTCTATCTTTACCGTGCTGACCAGGAGCGTAGTTTCTTTTATTGAATGGACTTTTTGCTCGTCCCCAAAGATTAACCCCTAACCGGCGATCAATCTTATACTTAGAACTATTCGTTCCAGCCATTTACTTTCCTAATAGCAACATAACAACTAGTATTGTACCACACAACAGTTTTATGTATCTGCTAGACGCCTCGAAAAAATGGAAACAATTCAACCGGAGTGTATTGTTCGGTATTAAATACAAATTCTATGTTACACTGTCCTTTGGAAAAACGTGAATTAATAAGTGTTTATGTCGAACAATAAGTATATTTTTATTACTACCCCTATATATTATGTAAATGCCAAACCTCACATAGGACATGCGTACACAACTGTTGTTTGTGATGTATATGCTAGATTTTGTCACATGATGGGTTACAACGTAAAGTTCTCTACTGGAACGGATGAACATGGCAAAAAAGTTGAACAGAGTGCAAAGAAAAATAATCGAACTCCGCAACAGTTTGCAGATGAGGTATCAGCTTTATTTAAAAATTTGTTGCCTATATTAAATATTACTAATGACGATTTTATTCGCACAACTGAATTTCGTCATAAAAAGACGGTAGAACATTTCTGGAAAAAACTATACGATGCTGGTTATATATATTTGGGTGAGTATAAGGGGTGGTACGATATACAAAATGAAGCATATTTTACAGAAAAAGAATTAGTTGACGGCAAATCTCCTTTAGGTGGAAATGTTGTATACATGGAAGAACCGTGTTATTTCTTTAAGTTATCTGCTTTTGGTGATAGATTACTTGCGTATTATGAAGAACATCCTGACTTTATATTTCCAGCATCTCGTAGAAACGAAATGATAAGCTTTATAAGACAGGGCTTAACTGATTTAGCAATTTCTAGAACAACGTTTTCATGGGGTATTCCTGTTCCTAATGACCCCAAACATGTAGTGTATGTTTGGTTGGATGCATTAACTAATTATTTGACTGTTAATGGATATCCAACAAATGAAAATCAAAATGAAGATCCATATTGGCAGAATGTAATTCACTTTGTCGGTAAAGAGATAGTACGCTTTCACGCGATATATTGGGTAGCATTTTTAATGGCAGTAGGTATTAATCCTCCTCAGAAAATTGTGTCTCACGGATGGTGGCTAAGTGAGGGGCAGAAAATGTCAAAGTCATTAGGAAATGTTCAAAATCCGTATGATTATTGTGCAGAATTCGGTTCAGATGCATTAAGGTATTACTTACTACGAGAACTTACTTTTGGTTCAGATGGCAACTTTTCAAGAGAAAGTTTTATAAATAGATACAATTCGATATTGGCAAATAGCTATGGCAACCTCTGTAATCGTGTGCTATCATTTATTCAAAAGTATTGTAATGGCACAATAGAACGCCCAGTTGAGATAACAGACGAAGATGAAAAGTTTTATCAAGCAATAGATGCAAATATAAATGTTTGCCCTGATTTAATACATAAATTTTCATTTAATAAATATCTTGAAAAAATGGAAAATGCTATAACATTATCTAATCAATACATAGACTTTCAGAAACCATGGACTTTCAAAACCTCAGATAAAAATCGTATGAACACCATACTGTACGTTTGTCTGGAAAATATATACAAAATTGCAATAATGCTGTCCCCCGTAATACCGTCTACTGCAGAAAAATTGATGAAAATCCTAAAACTAAAACCAACTTTCACATTTGATGGTAACAATAGATTGCCAAATACTGTCGAATTAAATGAATTAGAAATCTTGTTCCCCAAACATTAGTAAATTTTATTTAACTATATTATGTGTTTGAATTATGGCAAGCCACAAAAGTGGAACACCTTATTTAAAATTAAAATTCGTAACAAACTTTGGATAATGTAGGGATATATTCTAACTTTTTGACGCTACAAACTTTAGATTACAGAAACAGAGTTGTGTTTTAGATGAGAAGACTTACGGAAAAAGTTTTAATTTTCTTAAAATTTTGATTGTTTCTTTGCAAGAATGTTGAATAATAATGTTGCAAAGATTTACTAAAAAAGGAAATTATATGAACAAGTCAAAAATGTTTCTGATGATGCTGACTATGGTAACCGTCCCAAGTGTACAAGCATCAGGAACAAATACGTTACTACTTCCGTTAAATCAAAATATGAGGCAATACCAGCAATTTATGCCTTCACATCCGAACAATGCGAATCTTAAGGAATTTAATTCCTTTGCGGATCTAGATGGACATGATATGTTCTCAACAACCATAACTGGCATTTTTCAGGGAGAGAATATGGCTAATGCAGATAATAATTACCTAGGAGGAGGCAAAATCTATGACGAAGCACTAGACAAAGCAGTTGAAAACCAGTTTTTGGGGAAGAAAACGTCAGGCACTCAATACGGCCTCGAACAAGCGAATAACAATCTCAATGATGAATTTGAAGAAGAATCACAATATTCCGCTGATCATCTATTTATACAAAAACAATCCAGAAATCGTGTGTCGTACGAAAAACAAGGTCTCGCTCTTAACGAAGATGACGAGAACGTAGTAGATGTAAATGACGCTCTAATAAACGAGAGTCCAAAAACAAACTTAAATATCGACAAGAAACGCATTTGGGACATTTGTAAAGTCCGTCAAAAATACCCAAAAACAAACTTAAATATCATCGGTAATCGCATTGGTAAATTCAAACACAAAAAAGCATGGAAGCCTAAAATGACTTATGCTTTCTCCAAAAGTGACCTTGAATTGGAAGAAAATCAAATACAAGACCTAGAAAGCAAGATAGAATTTGAAAGTGTTAATTTGCCAATTGATGGATGTTTTTGGAAAAATCGTAATACTCAAATCATCAAAGAATTAGAAAACGGTGGTTTGTTAGAGTTTATAAGTAAAGTTGTAAACCAACTTAAACGTAATCAACAGGTTACTTTGTCTCATAGAGATCTGCATTATGTTGAAATTTCCACTTTATATTCAGGCGGATACCATAATCCTCAAGTTATTACTACTAAGAAAACTTATAACACTAAAGAATCAGTGGCTAACGATCAATTAAGGAATCCACCTGAATACTATAAACTACGAAAAGAATGTCAGAAATTCGGTGGGATAAGAAAGTTCGGAGAAGACGTCCCTAAAGAAAAACTCAAGTATTTTGCTGATACTATTGAGTCTTTTCATAGGGATAGTCCAGCTCGTCGAGCTGGAGATATTTTTAGAAAAAAGATCCTCGAAAACCCCCTGATTGACTACAACCTTTCAAACCGACTAGATTATTTGACTACGTCGCTAAAATCAATAGCAAGATTGGTATCATTACATTACGAGATCTCACAGCCTACAACGTTTTTCCGGATAAATATCGCTTGGTTGAAAAAACTTGTCGGAATAAAAAAATCCAAAAGGCGATTCACTAGAGATACCTTTTATTTGAAGAAAGTTATAAAAAACTGGAAGATAGTAAAATCCAAAATGCAATTTGATGATGAGGATAAACAAAACCTTAAGTATAAGGTGTTCAAAATACATTGGGGGAATAATCACGATGCAGTCAGCCTATATATAAAAGAATTAGTTAAGAAAATTATTGATGTCACGTGCGAGGGGTTTATTTCCAAACTAAATGACAGTTTAAGAGAATGCTTTACTGACCTTTTTTCTACAAATTTGCGTAGCAAAGACCTCGCATCAGCTAACTCAAATATAGAAACATTAGCTAATACTATAACAAACGCATTTTCTTTTGCGTGGAAATTAGAATCATTGAACGTCATACCCGCCTGTCTTGAATATACATCGGTTTTAGATTCAAAAAAGACAGGGCCAGTACAGAATCTTGGAGATTTTTTTAAACGTAGATTACAACCTGCAATCGAAGCCACTCTGAAAGCACTTGTTACTGAATATAAAAATAAGATAAATCAAGAACAGCAGAAAGACTTAGTGACCGACAAATAGCAGAAAGTATATATATATTTACTGTCATAACGCCAGTAGATATCATAAATGAGACAATCTGCATGCAATCTCGGGGAATTTCTTCCCCGACATTATATTCTCCTAAAATAATTATTTGTTTGTAGCTTTGACGTTGCATACGAAAGACTAATTATCAGATTGGGACAAATTCTGAACAAGGAGAAGAGCGATTATAATTTTTATGCGTCAGCATGCAATTATATGTAGCTTAATAACAAATTATTTGTTTGAAACAAAAGAAAATTATCAATTTTTTAAATTTTGCTGGAATCGGATAACAGAATTTGCCATCATGATGGCGTCAAAGGTTAAAGAACAGGGAAAAAATATGGTCAGAACAGGAAAAACACTTTTAACGATGTTAGCAATTTTTACAGTACAGAACGCAGAGGTAAATAGCATGCAAGATTTAATACCTAACAATCTTCTGTACAAAAACAAGAAGATCTGGCTTTCTGAAAACAGTGCGTTTCAGAGAAATGCTCCTCAAAATGATAATGGAAACTCAGGAGTTCATAACTTGATTAATCTAACTGAAGAAAAACCAAAATTCGTAGTACACATGCAACAACCGGGGAAAAAACAATACGAAAATGCGTGGTATTTTGAAAACAAAGAACTTGTCACTGATAAGAATGATGAAAATCTACCAAAAAATTCGAAAAAGGTTAGTAATAGAATTGGTCGGTTTAAAAGTAAACATATAAAGATATATGGGTACAAATTTATTCTGAAGAAAAAATTTTCTAAGGAAATATGCGAAGCTCTAAAAAATAGCGATATTGGTGAAAAAAATGTTAAAATTCCAACTGGTGGACTTTTTTTGAAAAACACAAAACTGTGGAACGATAAAATAAGAAAATTAGAAAGAGCGGGACTAATAGAGTATTTGGAAAAAACCAAAGCCAAAATTACAGAAAATAAGAATATTACACTATCGCGAAAAGATATATTTCATCTTTTTACTTCTGTTTTATATACAGGAGAATATCCCCCTGCACGTACCAGAAGCGACACTAAAGATAAAAAAAAATGTGCGTTACGAAAAAAACGTGGTAATTTAAAAATAAGAAAATCCGATGGTTCTGTCGATTTAAGGTTAATTGAAGATACTATTGCCTCTTTTTCCCAGTTTAGGGGGCATTTTTCAGACCTAATTGTGTCTGCAAACACTTTTCCACCAGATCAACTGCTTAGGGCAAATGCGAAAAGCGTATTAAATACGCTGACAGAGATAGCAAGATTAGCTGTATTATGTGAAGAAATATATCAAGAAACAACGTTTTCTCGTGAGACAATAATGTGGCACAAAAAAAAACATAATAGAAGGATACGGGGAATTAAGGATTCGAAATTTGAGGTGAAAAATACGTATTTAATATTTAAAGTAAAGTGGAATGAAAAAACCAATTATATAAGAAAAGCTATAAAAGAATTACTTGAAAAGGCAATTGACGAAAGTTGTAATACGTTTGTGAATAAGTTTCAAGAAGTGTTAACAACTTACTCAACAGAACTCATGAACAAAAATATAAATAACAAAAATGATAAATCAGAACTTTCTGAAGATGAAACAATTTTTTTAAATTCGTTGGATAAAATAAAAGAAAAATTTCAGGAAGCATGTACTAAAGGGGATTTAAAAAAAATATCTGTGAATATGACATTGCCGGCAAATAATGTAAATCCAAACCCTATAGAAATTACTAGTCTTGCTGAATTATTTAAAAAGAAACTGAAACCTTTAATAGATGCATCTATGGATCAAATTGCTTCTAGTTATAAAAAAGAATTAATTTCAGACAAGCAAACTGAAAATACTCAAAAATCTGAATAGAGAAATATATATGCAGGTATTTATTGGAGTATTCTAAATGTGGATTTTGAATCGAGGACTTGTCCTCTGATATTTTGGGGACTTTCTCCCCCGATATTTTTGGGGGACTTCTCCCCCCGATGTTCTAAAGATTTTTATTAATTTGTTATTACTTATCTGATGTTTTTGTCATTACATAAGTTCCCAAGATTATCAATCCTGCACTTATAAAGGAATATAATTGAGGTACTTGCCCAAAAAACCAGAACCCAAATAAGGTGGCGATGGGAAATTCTATATAACGTATTACACTCATATTTGATGCTGTTGTAGCTCTATATGCTAAAAAAATAAATAATTGTATTACGTTTGCTCCAATTCCTAATAAAAGTATTAACCAGAGTTCTCGTGCTGTAGGTGCTACCCAAACAGAGGGTACAAATATACCTGAAAGTATTGTTGTATATAGCCCAAAATAAAACAACATCGTAATTGTATGTTCTCTATTATCGATCATCTTTTTTATTATAATGTCCATTGTTGCGAATAGAAATGCCGCAAGTGTAGGAATGCATGCTACTGCATTAATGTTTGATGCCTGTGGTCGAAACATTATTAGTAATCCACTGAACCCAATTAAGTTCGCAATAAGGATTTTCCACGATATATTTTCTTTTAGAAATATACAGCTTAATGGTAATATAAATAATGCCTCACTAAATAAAATAGTAGTGTTTTCAGCTAATGGCATTACTTTAACACTATAACAGCATAATCCTAATGCTACAGTACCTATTACACCTCGCAATATATGTAATTTATGTAGTGGCGTTTTTAGATATTTATTACCAGTTATGAATACTGGTACTGCTACCACTATAAATGAAAAAAAGAAACGAAAAAATGCAATTTCAATTACAGATAATCGTTGACCTAAAAGTTTCATTAAAACATCGTTATAAGAACTTGTAATGTATAGTAATGTTCCCCAAAATATTCCTTGTTGAGAACCTTTACCTAAGAACCAATTAATAATTTTCATAATGAAATGATTTGTTGTAGATACATCACTATATCATAATTACAGTTTATATGACAATCAGTGAATGGTTCTGGAATTAAAAAAAGGTAGAGGTTCTCTACCTTTAGAAGTTTTTTTAAATTCTTGTTTTTAGAATTTCCAATTGAGGTTAAATTGCCCACCAAAACCAGTTCTGCCAAGATGACGGAACGTTGCTTGAATTGTCGCAGTAAGGTTTTTTGTCGAGACAAAGTTTAGACCCAATCCATACTGCATGTAACCTTTTTTCTTCATTTTTAATTTTGGTAATTCAACATTTCCAGCTTTACCAGTACCACTTCTATCTAGATTAAGTACATATTTTGCAGAAATACAGATACTCGTTTGTTTTCCAGAGAATATTAAATCTATACCAGGCAATATGCTAATACCATTTAGCTTTTCAGAAACCATGTCCATACTTCCATATGTAGTTTTCCATTTTCCTCCATTGATATAGTTGTATGTCGCCGACACGTTCGGTTGAATAATTACATTCTGAGAGACATTGATGTTGTAACCAGCTCTCAATGAACCGCCAAATAATCCATGGTTAATTTTTTCTTTTTCTCCATTGCTATCCTTGTTATTGTTATCTTCACTATTGTTATTACTTTCAGTTTCTCCCATTTTGGGCAAAGTTATTTTATTTCGATAGTATCCTCCGTACACCATTGCTCCTAGCGTGAAATTGCAATTTGAGAAGGCTCCTGCAAATCCTAATTCGCCACCATCCTGGCGAGATTTGAATTTGTGTTCAGTGTCTTTAATTTCATACTTTTGATGAGACCCCAGATATCCGGCAAATATGCTAGGAGTAAAATTCCAGCAATTAGATAATAGTTTAGTACCAAAGTCAATTCCGAATAATGCACCATAAGAGGTATTTTTTATATCAGGTAGTTCGCTTGTATTTTCATTATTGTTATTATTATTATTTGTATTTTCGTTATTTTTACTACTATCCCCGGTATTTAGATGCAAATTTTCATGACCACCAAATAATTTAACCCATACACTATTGTTCTTATTAGGATTTTTTCCTTTAATGTAATCCGATGATTTAGCTTGGTTATTAGCCAGAATGTGTCCAAAAACACCATCATTCAATGATGCCTGATTTTGATTTAACGCTGTCATTCCAATTTGATCTCTAAATACACCAGGATTGAATTTTGTTAATTCTAGATTATAAATTCCATTACCAGCCGGTTTTAAAGCGTAATAACCAATAGCTGTTAATTTTTCAGTGCCACTAGATGTAAACGTAATACAATTTGAGCTTGCAACATTAAATATTTTCATAGGTATACTTTCATCTATTGGAGCATCGTCACCAAATAGGTTTCCATTTAATGCAAAATCTTTAATATTTACTGTGGCACTATTTCCATTTGTTGGCTCCATAACTGTAGTGCCATCACTCTTTCCGAATTTGTCATAGTTAGCATTTTCCTTGCTTCTACCATAGACATCGATGGAAAAATCAGCTTGAGTTACGTCATCTTTACCTATTTGAATTTTATTTGATAGCCCGTGTTCTTCATATAAACCATTAATTGAATTAATTTCCCCACTAAACGTTGAAAGTTCTTTAGATATTTCACTATCTCCAAATATAACCTTACCGCCGTTTTCAAGTGTTGGGTCACCAAATAAACACGATGAATCATCAAAAGTTGCAGTACAACTTGTAATTATGAGTTGCCCACCATATTGTTTATAGTACGGCAATGTGACGCTAGAATTTCCAAGGGTAGGAGTTGCACCAAAATGCATATCAACTTTGATTTGAACTATTCCAGCGTATTGGTAAATATCTCCTTTAAGCCTATTTTTATCTTGCTCTTCAATTATTAATTTTCCTCCGTTTACATCTTTTGCTATTTCTTCTTTAAAACTGCCAGTGATTTCTTCATGATTACCATTTACAATTTTTATTGCACAACCAGCAGGTAGGTCTATATCACCAATTTGCCCACTAGTAAAATAAATAGTTGCGGGGTTTCCGTTACTGCCAATAGTAACTAACCCTTTTATTTGTTGTTCGTTAACTGATAATATACCACCGTTTTTTTCAAGTTTTATATTACTATTAATAGGTTCATTTTGCTCTGTAAGTATACAATTACTATTCTCTTTATTAAAAATAAGTTCATCTTTTTCATTGTCTAAAAGTTTTTTTTGAACCAAATTTCCTAATGTAGATGTATTTGCTTCGCCATTTTTTAGCTTTGTATCTACTGTTCCCATTTTTTTTTCACCTGTAACAGGGTCTTTATCAGGAACAACTCCTGCACTAGTTGGATTTTTTAATTTTACGTTTCCAGCACTTTTTATTTCTCCTTTATGACCTTCTCCCTCAACCAATATATTTACTTTTTCCCCAATGATTGTGGTCTTTGTACCTATCTTATGGTCATCATCACATTTTATTTTTCCTTCAGCACCTCTTGTATTAAGTTTGTTATTATTCTCTTCCTTCCCTTCTTCCTGCTCTTCATTTTCTCCCATGTTATTTTGCACGTTTGTGTCAATTAATTCATCATCAATGTATTGGTAATCATCATTATTTTCGTCTTCCTCTGGGTTAGAATTTTCTTCTTCTTCTTCGCCACCTTCTTCCAATTTTGATTTATTTGATAGTAGGTTTTTTTTAACTCCTGCCTCTTCACTTTCATTTGGAATTAATACTTTACTGAGGTCACCAACAAGAGTTAACGTACCATTCTTTAGATTAATAGTTCCTTTAAGACTATTGTTTTCATTATCGAGGTTAATTGCTACTTCACTCTCATTACCTTTGATGTCTAATTTTGCATTTTCCTTTAGGTTTAACGTTGCTGTTTTTTCAATTGTTGCGTTATCAACTAGAACAATTTTATTTTCATTTGTTCCATCACCAATAACTATATTGCCTTTTTCGACTTTACTGTCTTTATTTAGAGTGAATGTCGTTGCTTTAGGAGCAGATGGGTCGTCTTTCAACTTTTTATTTGTTTTTTTAAGCAAAGCCTTATTTTTGACACCGTCACCACTTGGTGTGGTCTGTGCCTTACTAATTCCTTCTACGATAAGTTCAAATTCCCCATTATCCTTATTAGGAACAAGCAATGTAGCATCATTATCATCTCCATTTGATATTGTTACTTGCGTATTTCCAGCAGCGACTTCTTTCGGTGCAATTGTTTTGCCAACAGATTTAGCTGCATTAAGACGACGAACAGGTGCTGTTAACATAGTAAGAGTATTAACTTTAAGACTGAGTTGTTTATCTTGTGCTGTAGTTTTTAACAAATTTGGTGTTACTTCTTCTTCTACATCAATTGCGTCATGCACTAGGCTGGCACCTGTTATTTTGCTACCAGAATTGAGGGTTAGGATTGAATCTGTTAAATATGTAGTTCCACCATCTTGGTTATAAGTGCGCGTATCATCTGTTTCAATTAATATACTTCTTCCTATAAACCGCCCTCCGCTAACTTGCATTGCACTTTCAATACTATCTTCACTTTCCTTACCAGAATTTGGATCAACGACATCATTTAGGTGGAAAGTACCATTGTTTATGGTTATTGGAGCATTAATTTTTGATGTACAATCACCAGCAACAAAATCTTTTTCATTATTCATCACAAATCCAGGTTCGCCTTCATTTTCACTTTCCATAACATTAAGACCGCCCTTTGTTACTGTTACATAGTTATTTTCATTAGTTGCAAAACCGTGCGAAATCAATTCACCTCCCGTAACTGAAATTTCACCGGTAACAGTGTCACTACTACCTAATACAACAGAAGAGCCTTCTCCAAAGGTAACGCCTTCTTTAGCGATTATTTTTACATCTTTTGAAATTTTGTCTTCTTCATTCAGCACTACGTGATTATCGAAAATTAATGTACCACCTGTTGCTATTAATTCTCCTCCTTTATTAGAGACTAATTTACCATTCTCATCAGTTCTTGATCCTTGTGCTTCAGAAGCACTTTCATCAACAATGTTCCGTAGTGTTAATTCTCCTCCCTTTAGATAGATATCACCAACCCAATTTACTTTATCTAACTTTTCACCTCCATCAAGAACAACCTTACCACTATTAATTTCCAATATACCGCCTGTCCAACTGTCTTCAATTGGCTTACCATCAGCACCCTTTTCAAGATATTGATCGTTTAATAAGTTAAATGTCGCACCATTTTCTCCCGCATTGAGATTTGCTGCTCGCTCAGGAGGTAACTCAGTAGGGTCAACTAGCGTACCATCAGATTTTTTATCGCAGTCAACTACTAATTTTCCATTTGTGTTGTTTGATTGTTCCTCATCATCAGTATAACCAACATTAACTGTTCCAGTGTTAATGTAGTTGCCTTGTTTTAATGTTAGCGTTGCATCATCCAATATGTTTATAGTTGCTTCCGATGCATTTAAGTCTCCAGTACTTTGTTGATTAAAACTTCTAATTTTTCCGCCTGCATAATAATAATCAGCGTAATTATTGACGCGACCTACAAATCCTGCATATTGCTCTACTGATCCAGACAGATTTTCAAGACTGGCAACATTCTCAACTTCATTATCATCAACTTTAACTGTCTGAGTGTTTTCATCAAGTACTACACTACTGTTTATTGGCTTCTTATCAATTAACTCCGTTTGAGAACCATTAATAAGTGCTGTTCCCTGTCCGCCGTCTCCACCACCAAGCCTAGCGTTGCCAGTTAGACTTACCGCACCATAATTTCTTTTTATGACTGAGTTTGAGAAATCTTGTGACAAGTTTAAAGTAGCCCCTATATCTATATTAAATATATGTGTTGCCATTACACCCGGTGATGTAGTTGCCATCATGCAAATTACTGATGTAAGTAAAAAACGTTGTTTCATTCCCTAAATCCTTAATAAATGGTTACGCTTCTATGCGTAGCCATTACTTATGGCTCGACTTTAAAGTAGTAATTTGAATTACACGAATATAAATTTTATATTAACGTTAATTAATGTAATGTAGGACATTAATAATAATGGTAAATAATGTGTTACATTTAAGTGTTAATATCGTATTTAATGCTATTTTTCAAATTTTTTGCGATTAGTGTAATTTTTTAACAACATTTGCACTCATGACACATGTTTTATGTTGAAATTTGATAAATATATATTAATTCGTTAAGAATTGTGTAGCTACCAAAATTGACCAATTGGTATGATTACTGTTAAAATTTAACAAGCATATATGGAGTTTGATGCGTTATGATATACGAATTAAATGTACAAACAAGAGACGCTAAAGGGTCTCGACAATCACGTAAACTACGTCACAATGGGTTAGTTCCAGGAATTATCTATGGTGCAAAAAAAGAACCAACAATGATAGCAATCTCGGCAAAGGAAATTAGTAAGGAATATAATAACTCGTTATTCTTTAATAAAGTGTGGTCATTAGTCACAAATGGGAAAGAAACCGAAAAAGTTTTGCCCAAATCGGTATCTTGCCACCCTGTAACAGGGAAAATATTACATGTTGACTTTATGCGTGTGTCTAAAGATAAGAAAGTCAAAATTATGATTCCTGTTGAGACAATCAATGAGGATAAGTCTCCTGGTATCAAAAAAGGAGGCATCATTAACCTGGTTGTACATAGACTTGAATGTCTGTGCGTTCCTGATGCGATACCCGAAAAAATAGTATTAGATTTGTCAGGTAAAGAGATTGGCGATAGTTTTTTACTCGAACAAATCGAATTACCTAAGGGGGTTGAGGCTATAAATGCTATACGTGATAGTGTTTTGGCAACTATTGTCGTTTCTAAAGTTGGTAAGGAAGAAGACAAAGCTCAGGCTACTACAACAACTGCAGAAACAGCACCTACTGAGGGTACAGCTACAAAAGCCGAATAGTTGTGATTATTCGTTGTGCTAACAGTTTTTTTAATAGTTGGGTTAGGTAATCCAGGAGTGGCGTATGCCAATACAAACCATAATATGGGATTTAAGTGTGTGGATTATCTAGCTTCTGCATTGAAATTTCCGGATTTTAAAGAACGATTTGATGGATTGTATAGCGAGTTATTGATTGGTGATTGTAAATTTCTTTTACTAAAACCTCAGACGTATATGAATTTATCAGGTACGTCTGTCAAAAAGTTTGTTCAATATTACAAAATCGATTTAAAAAATATTGTTGTGATACACGATGATTTGGATTTGAAACCTGGAGTTTTGAAAATAAAATGTAGAGGTAGTAGTGGCGGACATAACGGTATCAAAAATATAGATAATGCTATTGGCTCTGATTATTGGCGTATTAGAATCGGAATAGGTCGACCTGACAATAAAGAATTTGCAATAAATGATTATGTGTTAGCAAAAATGTCAGATGTTCTAGAAACAAAATTGCCCATTATTTTTAAAGCAATTTCAACTCATATTGTTGTATTTTTAAAAGAATTATCCCCCAAAACGCAATCGATATATAAAATTAAATCTGATGCGAAGTTATGATTGGAAAAGCAATTTGGCTCACAATCATGTTATTAGTGATAATGACGTTTATATTTAGGGCAATGCAAGGGCTTCCGATCTCCACAGTGTTTTATGAAACAAGTGAGATAGTTACACTGATTTAGAAATAGTTATTGGAGTTTTGTTTAGAGAGAGAACTTCCGTTTACGTTATTAAATCAGTTCATTATGTTAAAATGAATGTGGTAGTTTTGACCATTCATATTACGGGTGGTTTGGATTAAACAGGCATATGAATTACTCAAATATACGTTCTTTTATCCACAAAGAAGGATACATTTTTGTCGGTTGCAGTCTTGGAATTGCACTTATTTGTTTATTATTTTCAGTAGCATTATTTTGGATATTTTTCATAATTTCTTTATGTTTTTTCTTCTTTTTTAGAAATCCTAGCCGAGTTGTTCCTTCAGATACTAACCTTATTGTTAGTCCTGTTTGTGGTACAGTTTGTGCAATCACATCTGATGTTCCACCAGAAGAATTGGGATTGGGGAATAAAAAACGCTACAAAGTAAGTGTTTTTTTAAGCATTGTGGATGTTCACGTAAATCGTTCTCCAGTTGCTGGTAAAATAAAAAAAATCCTTTATTCTCCAGGAAAATTTATTGATGCTGGTATTGAAAAATCTAGTCTTTTTAATGAACGCAATACAATAATCATTGAGGTTAATGGAGACGAAAATAATTTAATGTCCTTTTCCCAAATTGCTGGTACTTTAGCTCGTCGTATAGTATGCGACGTTCATGAAGGCGAATTGTTGTCAAAAGGAGAAGTATATGGCATTATAAAATTTGGTAGCCGTAGTGATATTTGGTTGCCTGTAGGAGTAACTCCACTAGTGTGTATTGGCCAAAAAACAATCAGTGGAGAAACAGTAATTGGTGATATGTCATTGCCTGAATTTGCAATTCGTGAAGCAGTAATAGTTCCATAAGAAATTCATAATGAGTTCATTTGACAGTATTTTACTAAGTCTAAGTGACTGGGGTTATTGGTTAGTTTTTTTTGGCTCGATGGTAGAAGGAGAAGTAATTTTACTGTCAGCAAGTGCAGCATCAGCATTAGGATATTTAGATATATATAAAGTTTTTACAATCGCGTTCTGTACAACAGTATGTGTTGACCAGGGGTTATTCTTTGTTGGTCGACGTATTGGAACAGATTGGTTAGTTCACCGAATTCCAAAATTAGGAAAAGCACGCACTAAGGTTTTCAGCTTGTTACACAGAATGGAATTATTATTTATCTTTTCATTTAGGTTTATATATGGTATTCGAACAATAAGCCCGCTTATCATCGGGTCAGCAAAAGTAAATCCGATTAAATTTATTGTATGCAATATAATATCAGGACTTACGTGGGCAGGATTAAGTTGTTGGTTAGGGTACTCAGTTGCCGATACAATCAGTGACGGCGTATTTAATTACAAGGATTTAACGTTGTGGACTACAGCAATACTTGTCTCTATATTTTGTATCAGTTATCTAATTATATGTCTTAAAAAAAGAAAGAAGTAACTACATAAAGATACTTACTAAACATGTTGTCATTATTGTTGATAATAAGCCTGCAATAAAGGCTTTATTAATTAATGACTTAATATACTGAGATTTAGGGGAAAGAACCGTTAATCCTGCAACCGTAATGCCACAAGTAGAAATATTACCAAAGTTGCTAATCATATAAATAGCTTTGACGTTTGTTGGATCTGAAAGTTGGTTCTTTGCTAATTCAACCATTGAAATTACCTCATTAAGAACAATTTTTGAACCAACAACTTGTGAAAAAGCCAAAAAATCAGATGCTGGAATTTCCAGAAACCATACGATTGGATATAAAAATATACCAATTATTCGCTGTAACGTAATTGATGCCCCTCCTACATTTGGTAAATATCCTAAAAGTGTATTAGTAAAACTTACTAACGCAACCATGCCTATTAAAGAACCAGTTATTGATATCCAAGTCGCTGTACCTTTTGACAATCCAGTATTTAATGCATCAGTTACTGAGGAGTAAGGGCTGTTTATTTCACAAATATCAGTAATACTGTGGGAGTAGTCTTTGGGTACAATAATTGAACATATTATTAATGTGGTTATGATATTGATAATATTTGCAATAATGAAATACTCTATTGCATTTGCTGATATATTTCTGAGAATATCGGCATATAAAGGCATAACGGAAGTTGCACTTGTTGAAAATGCCAGACTTAGAATAATGAACATTTCATTTTTTGGCAACATATCAAGATATGACCGAATTATGAAAGGAGCTTCAATTTGTCCTAAAAGAGCTTTGGCAACAGATACCATTCCCGTAGAATTAGAGATTTTAAAGATGTATTTAAATAGGAAGCCAAATATTTTTGCCATTATTGGTACAATTCGTAAATGTGTCAAAATTGCAAAAAATGCAGATATAAATATCATCATTGGTAAAGCTTGTAAAGCTAAACTAAAAGTACTACTACCAGGTTTAAGTTCGAATGGTAGCTTTCCGCCACCTAAATAACCAAATACAAATTTAGTCCCTTCAATTGATGCTTCTCCCATTTTTAAAATAAAGTTTGCAACAGATTTAACTATATTAATAACTGCACTTCCATGTAATAATGACATTGCTACAATGAGTTGTAAAGCAATACCTAAACACAAAATAGTTAAGTTCTTCTTTTTATCAACAATATACGATTTACGATTTTCACATAACAAAAATGCAACAATAATACACAGGACATAACCTAAAAGATTACGAAACATAGTCCAATATTTAAACTGCTATCCACGACTATATTACGACAACTTGCATGTCAAAATGCGTTATCCTGAAACGGGGGGAGATATATATTGGAACAGGTGTCTCATATATCCTATAAAGTTTTTATAATTTTCATAGCATCTTTCACAATTGGTCTTCTCTCCGGACTTATTATTTATCGGATGAAATATATGGACGAAAATTTTAAATTAGCAGTTGAAAATGTCTTATTTCACGAAGGAGGATATGTAAATAACCCAGTTGATCCTGGTGGCGAAACGAAATTTGGCATCTCAAAACGCAGTTACCCAACTTTAGATATTAAAAACCTTACAAAAGATGACGCAGTGAATATCTATTATAACGATTACTGGTTAGTTAATCGTTTGGGAGAAATTATTAATCAGGATATTGCTACTAAGTTTTTAAACTTATTTGTAAATATGGGAAAAAAATCCGCAGGAAAAGTCATCTGCAGGGCATTAAGGTCATGCGGGTTCAGATATGATGAACAAAGTGTTGACCCAACAGAATTAATAAAAGCTACAAATATAATTACAGAACATAACAATGTTGCTGAATTATTAGCGTCTCTTAGGAGTGAAACAGCAGGCTATTATAGAACATTAACTGCTGAGAAGCCAGCTCTAAAAGTATTTTTAAACGGCTGGCTTAATCGGGCATACTCATAAGAACTCATTTATAAGGAATTATTCACAAGAACTTTACAATATCATTCAAAACTTTCTTGGCATCTCCTAAAAGCATTAGTGTATTAGGTTTATAAAATAATGGATTGTCTATACCAGCATACCCTGCATTTAGGGAACGCTTTATGACTATCACGGTTTTTGCCTTCCAAACTTCAAGTATTGGCATGCCATAAATAGGAGATGTTGGGTCATCTTTAGCACTTGGATTAGTAATATCATTTGCTCCAACAACAATTACAATATCGGTAGCTGAGAATTCGTTATTGATATCATCAAGCTCGTATACGTAATCATCACTTATGTTAGCTTCTGCTAATAGCACATTCATATGTCCCGGCATACGACCTGCCACTGGATGTATTGCGAACTTTACTGTTACATTACGAGTAAATAATTTATCAATTAAATCTTTAACTGCATGCTGTGCCTGTGCTACTGCCATACCATACCCGGGAACAACAACAATTGAACTAGCATTTTCTATCATATATGACACATCTTCGGTATTACATAACTTTACGTTTTCAGTTGTTTTATGAGCAGAATTTACGACATGTTGATTTTGCTGAAATCCGACTAAAACCACTTGTGTAAGTTTACGGTTCATTCCTTTACACATTATGTAACTCAAAATTGCTCCAGATGTTCCAACTAAAGCACCAGTGATTATTAATAATTGACTATTGGTGGTAAAACCGATACCTGCTGTAGCCCACCCCGAATATGAATTCAGCATTGATACTATAACAGGCATATCTGCTCCTCCAATCGGAATAATCATAGAATATCCAAACATTGTTGCCAACAATATAATTGTTCCAAAAGTTAAAATATTGGTAAAAACGAAAAATAATAATATTGAAATTAATAACGTAATACACATAAATATGTTTATAACATTTATATGTTTGATGAATGAATTTTTAGTAATTCCTTGAAGTTTTAAAAATGCAACCAAAGAACCTGAAAAGGTGATTGCCCCTATTGCTACACCGAGAGCTATCTCTATTTTTTGGGAAAACTCTATTATCTCACTGTGTCTTGCTAATATGGTAGCGTCAGTACATACCGCAACTAACCCTATAAGACTGTGAAAAGCAGCAATAAGTTGTGGTAAATCTTTCATTTTTACTTTATTAGCAATAAGATATCCAATAATGCTTCCTACGCTAATTACTCCCAAGGTCAACAATGTCTTTGTATTAAATGAAAACTTGGCAAATGTTGCTAATATAGCAATTGATATACCTATTATGGCAAGTGTATTGCCACGACTGGCAGAACGAATAGCAGATAATCCTCTGAGTGCTAGTATAAATAATACCGCACATAATAAATATATGGAAGTAATTATCATTTTTGGAACATCCTTAACATTTTACGTGTAATCGTAAAGCCCCCAAAAATATTAATTGAAGCTAGAAAAACAGCAATTAGGCTTAATGCAAAAGTTGAAGTGGTAATTTCTGCCTCCATAGCAAATGAAATACTAGTTACTATTATTATGCTTGATACAGCATTTGTAACTGACATTAATGGAGCATGTAACGCTGGAGTAACGTGTGATATTACGTAAAATCCGACAAAACACGCTAACACAAGTATGGTAATACATTCAATAGTGATCATAGTAAAAACCGAGGTATAAACATATTTGCATTGTAACACCTAAGTGCATTCATGTTGCAGTTAGTGTATGCTATATGTGATGGAGTATAATGTCCGAAGAAATATGACTGATAATTACAATAGTAATTTTAATCAACCAAACGGAAAAGATAAACAGCCAGTTTACGACAGTTTTATTGATAGTATTGAAGAGGAAATACGTAAAGAAAATTATCAAAAACTTTGGAATAAGTATGGCAAATTAATCACCATTGTTGTTTCTCTAGCTCTTGTGGGGACAACCGGGTATTCATTTTGGAAAAAACATGATTTGCAAGAAAAAGAGGCTATTTCAGCACAGTTTACTATTGCTCTGAATGAACTAAATTCTGATAAAAATGGTAGTGCATTGGCTCATTTTCGCGAATTAGGAAAATGTAAAAAAAAGAATTATGCCACTTTTGCTAAATTTGAATATGCTACATTGCTAATGGATAAACGGGATAAAAAAGCAATTGCGGAGTACAAATCAATCTGTGACAATAAAAAAGTGGAGCAACTTTACAGAGATCTTGCTTACGTATATTACGTAAATGCTTCATTGGATTTATTGGATGAGAAAGAATTAAAAACTAAGATACCAGAATTTATTAAAAAACTTTCGAATAAATATATAGGAAAAAAATGGAATTTTTTAGCACTTGAATCTTTGGGATATTGTTACGTTAAACAGCATAATTACGTAAAGGCTAGAGATACTTTTTCAGAATTGGCAAAATCTGAAAAAATACCAGAAGCAATGTTGGAACGTACTCGAGAAATGATACAATACGTTAATCAGCAAATTGATCAGCTTAAAACTGACAAAACTGAAGACAGTGATGAAGGTAAAAACCAAAAATCTCACAATGTTGCTAATCAAAAAAAATTAAAAAACAAATAAGGAAGGTCAAATGTATAAAAAATTAATAACATGCTTATGTTTATCTATCGCATTATGTGCTTGTCATAAAAAGGAAATTTTAAAAGGAAAACGTGACAGTATAGTTGGTGTTACGTACACTGAAATGGATGTTAATAATGATGAAAGTCATATTGAACTGCGAACTCCTGTTAATTCCAATGAATTGATTGAGTTGTTTGATAATCATCAACATTTATCAATGAACCATTCGTTTAGTTCACATCCTAAAATCAAATGGCATAAGCGTTTAGGAAAAAAGCCGATTGTTTCTAATATCTTAGTATTTGATGACAAACTGTACATGGTAAATGGAAACGGCGAATTATGTTGCTTAGAGAAACAAACGGGAAGATTATTATGGAAGACAAAGGTTGCCACTCAACCGAATTCAGGACGCTTTTCTGGTGGCATTAGTGCAAATAAAAATATAGTTTATCTGGCAACTAATATGTCAGAAGTAATAGCTTTTGATACCAAAACTCGAAAACAACTCTGGAAAAAGAATTTAGATGGTATGGTCAAAGGTGTTCCTGTATTCGCTAATGGAAAGTTAATTGTTAATACATCGTCAAATAAAACCTATGCTCTTAATGCCAGTGATGGTAGTGTAATATGGGGATATGAGACAAGCCCAGCGGAAATTGCTGGTACTGTTCTTGGTACACCTGCGGTATATAAAGATAGTGTGATTTGCGTTTATTCAAATGGTGATGTCGTTTCATTAAAACTATCAGATGGGTCAGTTAATTGGTCGGACGTTTTAATTCCCAACTCAATTGTGCAAAGTGGTAGTACAGCGGTATTTCATATTTCTGCGTCCCCCATAATTATCGGAGACAAAGTCTTAGTTATTAACTCGTTTTCTAGTATGACTATGTTTGATGCACAAACGGGATTACGTCTTTGGTCTAGAGATTTTGGAACCTTATTGCACCCTGCTATAGTGGACGATAATTGGATGTTTGTTTTAGCAGGTAATGAATTATTATGTGTTTCATTGAAAACTGGGGTATTGAAATGGAAAAGTAAATCATTACATGAAATGCTGACTAAAAATAAAGAGCTTAAAAAGTATCCTTGGTATGGTCCTCTGGTTGTAAACAATCAATTGTGGATTTTTGGTGAATGTGCAAGTATTTTGAAATTTGATGTATCCACAGGTACTTATTTGGGAAATATATACATACACCATGTAAGACACCGTGATGCTCCTGTGATCGTTGGCAATACTATGTATGCTACAGCTTATGGAAAGGTGTATGCAATCAGTTAACCACTTTAGAATAGCTTTAATGGGTCGTACGAATGTTGGCAAATCAACGCTATTTAATAGGCTAGTTAGAGCAAATAATGCTTTAACTTATAATCGCCCGGGAGTTACACGTGATGCTAAAGAAAAGCTCATAACTATTTTTGATAAATCTGTCGTGCTTATTGATACACCGGGAATGTTTGACTATGCAGAATGTGATAATAAACCGGAATTGATGAATGCTATAAATAAAAAATTGTCTGATATCATCAGTACATCCAATATTGTAATATTTGTAACTGATGGAATTGTTGGATTGACTGCAAATGATTTAAGAACTGCTGAGATTTTACGCAAGTCGGGTAAACACGTTATCATGGCAGTTAATAAAACTGAGGGAAAAGTTAAGGAACAGGCGTACGCAGATGCTGTATCGCTTGGATTTGAAAATACAATTGCGATATCTGCAGAACACGGTTTGGGTATAGATGAGTTATTAGAATGTGTGTACGAATATATTCCTGAACGAAATGGACAACCAGAAGTAACATATGAACATAAATTTATAAAGCTAGCATTTTTAGGACGCCCTAACGTTGGTAAATCAACCTTGACTAATAGTCTTTTGGGTACGGATAAGCAGTTAGTTGCAGATTTTCCTGGCTTAACTCGTGAAAGTTCAGTTTTTGACTTTGAATATAAAGGTAGAAACTTTAAATTAATCGATACTCCTGGAGTACGACGTAAGGCGAGAATACACGATAGATTGGAGAAATTTTCTGTTGCTAGTTCATTACGATCATATAGACATGCAGACGTCGTAGTTTTAATGATTGATGCAACAAGTGTTGATGAGGGTTTAGAAAAACAGGATTTGACGTTAGCATCTAAGGTTTTGAAGGATGGTAGAGCATTGATACTGGCATTTAATAAATATGATAAAACTAATTTCAAAAAAAATTCGAAACCAAAACAACTTATTTATGATATACAGCATGGGTTATCTCAACACAAAGATGTACCATTTATTTTTATATCTGCATTAAATAATGATAATTTAGGAAAATTAATGGACTTAGTCATACAAACATATGAAAAACATAGAATTAAAATTAGTACCCCTAAATTAAACACATGGCTAAAGGTAATAAATAATACTAGTATCATGAAAAGTGCATCAGTAAAATTCAAATTGAAATATATTACGCAAGTTGGGGAAACACCACCTACCTTTTTAGTGTTTATATCAAAACTAAATGAGTTAAGAAAAGACCAAGAGAGATTTATACAAAATCATTTTAAACAGCATTTTAATTTGCAGGATACTGTAGTTAAATTAATATTTAAAAACGGAAATTAATAATCCAGGGTAATCGTCATTGCCTTGTATTCGCATGAACAATTATGTTGAAATGAATATGATAGTTGCTGTACAGTTGGGCAATGGATTTTATTTCAGACGATAATAATTCAGGAAATTTCTGGTTAGAGATTAAAAAGCTGGTAAAAAGTTTAATTAAAACGTTTATAGGACTGTTTCTTTTGTTCAGTCTTTTGTATCAGCCATTTAAAATACCATCTGAATCAATGGTTCCCACTTTACTAATTGGTGATTTCCTATTAGTTGATAAATATTGCTATGGATATACTAATGACTCATTTCGTATGTGGAATAAAACATTACCATTGCCAAAATTTACAAAGCGTATTTTCGCTAGTAAAAAACCTACATATGGAGATGTTATAGTATTCCACAATCCCAAAGATGGGCATAAAAATTACATTAAACGCATTATTGGTATGCCGGGCGATAAAGTTCAGTTAAAGGATGGTGTTGTATTCATAAATGATAAAAAATGCGAAATAACTGATGAAGATACTTATTCCTTAATGAGTAAAGGAGAATACAGAATATTTAAAAAATATACAGAAACCTTACCAAATGGATATAAACACGTAATAATAAAATACTTTCCTTTTGGTAAAGGGCATCTTGATAACGTAGGTCCATATAATATTCCTAAGGGGCATTATTTCGTTATGGGCGATAATCGGGATAATTCCTCTGATAGTAGAGTTATGGAGACATGTGGCTTTATCCCAGATGAACGAGTCATGGGGCAGGCAAAATGTCTATTTTTCTCATCAAGTTGTAATTGGTATCAAGTCTTCGATTGGTTATTTTCAATAAGATATGAACGTATATTTACCAAAATAAGATAGTTATAATATGTATTATAATAAGAATATAAATAAAAGATTAGCTATATCAATAGAAAAAGTAAACAATTTAGAGTGCTTATTATGTTACGAGTTTAAAAACAAAGAGACTATTCGCTCGGCATTACGGCATTCTAGTATTAAGGTAGTAGCAATTCCGTTTGAAAGATTAGAGTTTTTGGGAGATCGTGTACTTGGTGTTGTAATTGCCGAATATATATACAGAACGACCCGTGGAGATGAAGGCGGCATGGCTCGTATGCATTCTGCCTTGGTATGTGCAGATGCATGTTACACAATTGCATTGCAATTAGGAATAAATGAAATCATTAAAACTGCCGGATTACATTTAAGAAATAATAAAACCGTATTAGCAGATGCAATGGAGGCTGTTTTAGGAGCAGTTTTTACAGATAGTGACAGAGATTATTTACGATTAGAAAGTATAATTTTGCACTTATGGAAACCACTTATAATTCAATATTGTGCTTCTGAGCAAGAACCTAAAACGCAATTACAGGAGCTAGTACATGCTCGTTCAAATACATTCCCAGTTTATACGTTATTAGATATAGGAGGTTCAAAACACCAACCTGTATTTAAGGTACAGGTATCAGCACTTGGTAAGACTGTTGAAACGTTAGGGCATTCGAAAAAGGAAGCAGAAACATTGGCTGCTCGTGAGATGCTACATCTGTTGCGTAATGACGAGTGGACTTAACAAAGTAATACATGCCATTTTATAAATGTAAAGTTATTAGCTCGACATATGAAATCTATAAAAAGGTGCTATATGCACGATCGGAAAATGAACTTCTGCAAAGAAACCAGGATATTATTAACTATAGACAGTACAATCCCAAAATAAATTTTCGAGAATTTTCACTACAGTTATTTAGAATAATGCAGCGTTTAACAGCTAATAGTTATAATACTGTTCAGGCTCTAACAGTTGCCGAAAATTGCTTTAGTGGTGTACAAAAATCAATAATCCAAACTATTTTATATGATATACGGCACGGAACTACATTTTCAGAAGCTTTAAAGCAGTTCTCACAGTGTTTTGACTTAACAATTATTGAAATTTTAAGAGTATCGGAACTAACAGGTAGATTAACAGAATCAATTGAAAATATAATTAAATATATTGAATATAATAATCAATTTAATACTAAAATTAAAAATGCAACACGTTATCCAATTTTTGTTTTAATATTAATCTTCGTTATTTCAGTTATTTGGATTGTATGGATTATTCCGCAATTTGGACAGATTTTTACGGATTTAGAATTACCTACTCCTACAATAACAAGTTGGATGTTAAGCCTGGGTAGTGCTATAAGAAAGCATTATGTGATAGCAATGACTGTTACCCCGATAATTTTTGTTGCGTATAGACACCTGCATTTTAAAATACCTATAATTTCAAAATTTACTGATGAAATTAATAAATTACAGTTTTTTGATACAATGGCGTTAATGTTGCGTGAAAAAATTCATTTAATAGATGCAATAAAATGTGTTACAAGACGTAAAGAATTTGAAAAATACTCAGAATTAGTAGAATTAATTATTCATGGATATAGTTTTTCATATGCAGCGGAAAAACTAGAGATTTTTTCAAATGAAGAAATTGCTATTATGTCCGTTAGTGAACAAACTGGACAATACTGGGTTGCGTTTAACACATTTGCTGATATGATGAAACTGCGTATAGATAACAACTTAAACTTAATAACTAAGCGACTACCATCTATACTTATATGTGTAGTTGGTATAATACTAGTTATATTTATATACGGCACATTTATGCCATTATATTCCAGTATCGACCTTGTAACTAATTAGGTATAAAAATTTTAACAATAGCTGGTTGACGTAGTACACAATGACAGTTTATAATTACGCTAGAAGGGTATTTCATTGTTTTAAATATGAAAAAAATTCTATTATTAGCTTCAGTGCTTAGTTTGGCAACGGTAGTCATTCCACAGTTTGGTTTCGTTAGTGAGTTACATGCGTCAAGTAGTAATCGATCAGAACAATTTGATTTTTATACTGTAGATAAAAAACGTTTTAAAGTGTGTTGTGATACAATACAATCCAATATTGACGCCTATGCAAAAATTTTGCCGGAAAATATAAAGCAAAGTTATTGGGCAACTTCAAATGAATGGTCATCATCAATTGATAATCTGAAAATTCTAGCATATTGGGGACACAACTCAAATCAAGAAAAACACAATCAGATTGTCCAGTGCTTTGCTAAACAACAAGTGTCGGAATTCCAGGCAAGTAATGGGATTAAAACTGCCTCTTTGTTAGCACAACGAAATGGTCTAGGTGTGTATGAAGCTTTATATTTAATTAATCACAATGAAAACATCAAAGCTAAATATGAAGAAGTTTTAGATAAATTTTATGATCTAGACACCTACTTTGAGGATAAAAAGAAAGACGCAGTTTGGGATTTTAAAAAGTTACAACGGGATTTTACTACGGAACTATTCACCATGGTAATAAATAATATTGCTAAAGCTTACAGAAATGTTAAGTCCACACTTAGTTCTCAAACTCTGTCGGAAATCTACTTTAAAAATATGAAATGCCTATTACACGACCTTAACATTTACTTGAATCAATTCGGAATATTGACTGGTGTTGTTGTACCTAAACAAAAAACCGTAACATCTCCAAAAAAGAAGTCAGCATGTGAAGAATTAGGTACTGAGTATGAATATATTGACTCCGCTGTTGACACTATTTCTGAAAAAAGTAAACAATTCGATGCAGACCCCACAAACACCGACACGCTGATTAATCGTGATAATTTTATATCAGAATTGTCGGATAAATTACACGAAGAATATCCCGGGGATACGAAAGAGGGAACTAGGGATTATATTGACGAAAAACTACGAAGAATTGGAGAATTAAACAAAAACCCGGTGTGTCTGTCTGGCTTTCATTGGAAATCAGATGTGGAAAAACTAAAGGATTTCTGTTTCAGTACCCTCCCTGGTATGATTGAAAAACTTTCCGAAGGGCGAAAAATTTCTCGAACTTCGGATGTGATTAGCGATTTTGGGTACGTCTTGAGCGATAGTAACAGTTTTCCTTTTGATAGTAGTAGTACAGTGCTGTATGAAACCCTCCTAAAACTAGACTTAGTTGCATGCTACCTTAAAGATCAGGTTACCTCTTTAGTTCAAAGGTTTGATGATGACGAAACACGAGAAAGTAAGGCTGAACAGATGATAAAAGAATTTGGCTTTATAAATAAAGAATTTTCCCCAGACAAGCGCTCTTTCAAAGATGTTGACGAATTTATTAAGAGGAAGCGGAAAGAAATAAATCAGCAATTAGAACCCGCTAAAACGACGAAAAAACGTCAAGACCAGATTGAAAGGGCATGCTTGAAAATTGCTAAATATTTGAATATAGAACCCAATAAGAGACTTACCGAGTGTTTTAAAAAAGTTGGTTGTATATTTGCTGGCAAACCTTTAACTGAAATAAAAACCGACATGGATTTTGAAAATCGGGTTGTCTGTAGTGCCAAGTTTCTAACCTCTGAGCTACCAATGCTAATAGATGAAAACAATAAAAGTGGGTATATAACGATTGACACAGCACTTTCGATACTTGAGAACGCTAAATTAGATGAATTTAATTCAGCAGAGAAGTTATTTAACGAGTTATCAGATCAACTTAAGGTCACGGGCATAATGCAATATAGAATTAAAAAATTGGAAGAACTTGCAAACGTGAAAATAAAATCAGAAGAAACTCGCATAAAACTGCACGGTTACTTATGTCGAAATTATGTAAAGAACGGTAGCAACCTTGACACTTATAAAACTATCGATACATTTTTTGAACAACATAAAAATGATATAACATTAATTAATTACATAAAGTCAATCAAACCAGCGGATGAATTCACATATTTAACTGGATTGATGCTGTCAAAAGCAGAAAATGAAACGGGGAGACAGGTCACCAGAAGTGGTATTTGTCACGACTGTGTAAAGGCTTATTTAGAGCTCGAACATAAAGTTTTTGACTATAAAAAAGTATCCGTAGATAATCCACAGTTTGACGAAATGTGGCAGGATGCTAACGAATTCTTTTTAAAAACGTTGCCTCTTTATAGAATAGAGGCTAAAGATAGAATAGAGGCTGAAGATAAGGGTATGTTGTCCAGTAATCAGTCCATTCCGGGCATTTATGAACGACTTCTACATTCATTTTATCTAGAATGTGTTGATTTTTTTATCTACAGTTCTGAAAAACTAAGTGTTGCCAATCCAAAAAATTTAACAGAACTAATGGATAGAGTCGTCAATCGAGTAGCTAAGGATGCTAGAGATTTTGATTCTTTTAGACGGCGACTAACAATGAAAGCTCAGTAATGGATGTTGATTATAAGGAAGAGTTTTTAACCGAATTGACATAGAGATATTAAGCGTAGTACAATGGGAAGGAAATTGCTAGAGCAGTTTCCTCTCTCCGAAACACGCTGTATGGTTCAATATTAAAATTCTATTAAAATCTTAGTGCCGCAACGGGATTAAGATTTGATGCCTTTTTCGCAGGATATATGGTTGCCAGGAAACTCATTAGTAGAGAGAAGACCACGATAATTGCTATTTCTACACTATCTATTTTTGATGGTAGTTGTGACAAAAAATAAATTTCTTCACTAAACAGGTCACTTCCTGACAATTTTTCCAGAAATGATTTTATTTTATCTATATTTAACGAGATAGATAGACCAATAGCTACACCCGCCATTGTACCAAGTACTCCAATAGTAGAACCAACATAAAGGAATATTCTTAAAATTGACCTTTTGGTCATGCCTATAGTACGTAAAATGGCAATATCACGAGTTTTATTACTCGTAAGCATAGTTAATCCAGAAATTATATTAAAGGCAGCTACTAAAATGATAATACTTAGAATTAAACTCATTACATTCTTTTCTACTACTACTGCATGAAATATACTGGCATCTGCATGTTGCCAATCTAAAACATTTAGTACACCTTTGAATTTCTTACTTAGCGTAGTTGCACTCTTATTAATATTCTTAGTATCTTTAACAAATAATTCAAACTTAGTAATTTTTCCTTTCATATTGAAAAAATCTTGTGCTGTGTCTAGAGGCATTAATATGACGTTTTTGTCATATTCATTCATCCCAACTTCAAAAATGCCTTTAATTTTAAATTCCTCTTCTTTTGGTACATTTCCAAACGCAGTCACAAGACCATCAGGAAGTAAACATCTTATGGTGCTTCCAATGTTGAGAGCCATTGTTTCAGCTAAACGCTTACCAATAAAAACTGAATTCCCTTTAAAATCAGCATTTTTACCAGTTTTAATATTGGAATATATTAGTGTTTTTTTCTTTAAATCATTTGTTGATATACCATGGACAATTATACCTCTACCTGAACCACCACTTATTAAAATTGCCTGTTTTTCGACTTGGGCAATTGCCGACTTTACATTCTTAGCATTTAATATCTTAGTTCTGACTTGTTCATAGTTCTTTATTCCGACATCTCCATATTTAGAAACCTCTATATGCCCATTCATCCCGACAATTTTATCCAATAGTTCATCACGAAAACCATTCATTACAGATGACACTATTATTAGGGTTGCTACGCCAAGAGCTATTCCAATAAGTGAAAACCAAGTCACTACCTTTGTAAAGCCACTTCCTTTAAGATAACGTCGTCCAATAAATGCTTCAATCACTTATCACACCAGGTTCTAATATTCTGACGATGTTTCCAAAAAATTGGAAATCCCAATATTAAAAATATACATAATACTATAAATGACGCAGTTAAATCTTGATATAAAGTAAAGATACAAAACAATATAGCAAATTGACTTAATGCCATCATACGTAAGCGTTTACCTTTGTTTGGATACCATTTTTTTATCATCTTAACAAATGATATACAGCAAACTAGGTATACAAATATAAATATACTTACTAGTAAATCAATTAGACGTTCTAATCCATGTTGCATGCAGTTAATTTCAGATAGTATTAAAAACGGTATCATTCCTATTGATGAAATCCATAATGAAAAAACAGGAGCCTCTGCTTTGTTTGTTTTTGCAAATATTTTGGGGAACAAACCATCCGAAACAGCTCCATATGCTATCTGACTACTTGTTAATGTCCAGGCATTCAGCGTACCAACACAAACAATTATTGCCATTACTGATATAGCAACATCACTGAAGTGCGAGAATATTTTACTCATTGCCATAGCATAGGGAGCACAGGTATTCAAAAGCTCGTCAAATCCAACTACTCCAATAACTGATATTGTATTTAGTATATAAATCAAAGCGACGCATATAGTTCCAATTACGATAGCTCTCGGAATAGTTTTGGATGGATTTTTAACACTTTCAGCTGGAGTTGTTGCACATTCTACGCCAATAAAGCCCCAAAAAGTCAGTAATGCAGTTTTTGAAATTACACTTAATGGATCAGCATCTCCAGCAATGGTTTTTATTGAAAAATGAAAATGTGAAGGGTCAAAAAAGAAAAAGAATATAACTGGTAGTACTATCAAAGGTATAACCTTTAAAAAAGTTAATACTGTTTCGATAATACCTGAGAATTTTACTCCTACAACATTTACGTAGGTAACGGCAAACAATATCATTAACTCAATACTTAGACCTTCAAATGTAGTTAATGGTCCAGTAATGATTTTCAGATAATTAAGTGCAGTAACTAATAATACCGAACTACTAGACCACGATATTATCCAATATATCCAGGCAGTAAAGAACGATGCCACACTTCCAAATGCTTCGCCAACGTATACATGTGGACCTCCATTCTTAGGAAGGTGTGAAGCAAGTTCGGCAAATATTAATGCTAGAGCAATTGCTCCCGATACGGATACACCCCACCCCAAAAGCCCTATTGTTTTAAATGGAGCTAAAACAGATGGAAGTACAAATGCTCCTGACCCAATTTGACTGCCAATTACAATTGAAACTAAAGATAAAAATCCCAATCCTTTTTTTCTCATATTATCCTCATTTTGATTGCTCTATAGGCGCAAAAAGAGCAACAAGTGTTTTATTGCTCTCGTTAAGAACACCCTTTGCTGTATGTATAAAATCATCAAAGCTAATGCTTTCTACCATGTTAATTATATCTCTAATTTCCGCAATCGTATGTCCGTAGCAACAAAGTTCAGTAAAAATGAAATTATTCATTGTCTCTGGATTATTTAACAATAGCTTATATTTATAAATAAATCTCTGTTTTAATTTTTCAAATCTTGTTTTTATGTTAGTAGAAGTCTCTTGATGTAAAAATTTTGCAATTGTTTTATATACAAGTTTTTCTGCATCATCAAACGACACTTTGTTATTTTTTAGTAAAAATCCAAAATCAAGGTATGCATTGTCGTATAATTGTTTAGTTATATGGCTGTACACGTCATATCCTAAGTTAGATTTACATAAAACTTGCGATAGAATTGATGTTTCTCCCTTAAACAACATTTCGTCTATCATTGATAGTACTATTTCTTGTTTTATGGTTTTGATATTACTTCGTTTAATCTTGTAATAGAAAAAGATCATTTTTTGAGTAATATTTGCGTCTTTAATTACTACTTTCCTACTTATGTTGATATCTTCTGGGTCTATAACCCTATTACGTTTTATACCTTTACCTCGTTGGATATGTCCAAAATTACGTTGACATAGTTCCTTAGCTTCTTCCTTTGTTATATTACCAGTAATGATTATTACTGCATTGTCTGGGGTGTAATATGTTTCATAATGTTTTTTCAGATTTTCAAAATTACAAGCTTTAATTTGGTCACGATATCCTATATCATTATAGGAATAATTAGAGTATAAATATAAGCCCTTTTGAATTGCTTCGTATGCATATCTCCAATATGGTAATCCTTCATAGTCTCTTTCTCTTTCTGCCAATATAATATTTTTTTCACCTTCTACTGTTTCTTCTAAAATTTTTGCATTATGCATTCTTTCTGCCTCAATTTTTAAATTTGCATCTAAAAATATCTTGTTGCAGTAGTGGGGATAATATGTTGCATCAGGATACGTGTAGCCATTTGTGTCTTTATTAAACATATTCAAATAGTATTGCATTTTCCCCATTGGCAAATTTTTACTTTCCTTAAAGGTCATACATTCTAGAAAATGAGAGGCTCCCACTATATTCCGCGGATCATCCGCACTTCCGACTTGATAGCCAACACCAAAATAAATAGCTCCGGTGTTTACTGGTAATTTGCAAACAACGATACGAAGCCCGTTATCCAATACTTCTTCTTCTATTTGAAATGATGTATTAGAACTCAAAACAGTTTTGTTTTTATTGGTACTTTTTGATGTTTTTGCGTGTTCGCAATTTATCGGGGTTATATTACTCTTCGTATGTACTTCATTGTTTGAATTGAAAGGCATATGAGTTTGTGTTTCTGCAGTATAAGGTGCATGAGCGACTTGTGGAACTGTTCTACCAGCACTGACAATGACCAATTTGTTAATGTCAAAAACACTTTTTAATACTCTATTTACATCAGCAACAGTAAGTTTGGCATATTTTCCCCAACAATCATCAATATTTTTAGCACTCATCCCATCTCTACGATTTTGCACAACATACGAAATTATCTCAGCTGGAGTACCTAAAACATGAGATGCTACTAATTTTGTTTTAGTAGCCACCAGTTCTTCCTCAGTAATACCTTTTTCAATAAGTTCGATAAGCCCAGATTTTATAGCGTCAATTGTCGCTTTTATATACTTTGGACTAGTTTGTGTTTCAATACCAAAATGATTTTGCAAGTCAAACTCATCAAGATAAGACCAAATTCCATATACCAAGTGTTTACGTTCTCGAATATCTGCCCACAATTTTGAGTCAAAAGTACCTCTACCAAAAATACGATTTATTAATCGTATCACAAATTTATTGTCGTTAGTAAGGGATATATTGGGTAATTTCAAAAATACAGTTGCATTTTCATTATCAACTTCTATGTGTTCATGGACTGCTAAAGGTGCTTCTGATTTATAACAAGATTTGTGCTTAAAATTGTTGTGATGACATTTAATCTTTCCAAATACTTTGTTAAATTCCGATATTAATTTTTCCGGTGTTACGTTACCAACAACTGTTATTTCAGCATTTCTGGGGTCAAAAAGCGATTTATAACATTTTTCAATATCGTTTTTAGTGTATGTTGGGATTTTTTTTACTGCTTCTTTAAATGAACGACGATACTCTGGGGCATTTGTTATATTCATAAGTTTTTCAATAGCAACCCAACGAGGTAAAACTTTCTGATATTTAATATTCTGTAAATAATAATTTTTCGCACGTTCAATATCATTTTCTGTAGGATGTGACATTGTTAACAGTTCAATTAATAACGACACTGCTAATTCATAATGTTCTACTAAACACGAGATATCAATCATAATATCATCGCACGACTCATTAATCTCTAATTTTATTGCATTATCTTTCAGAATTTTCGAAAAACCCCAATTCCCTCGGCTTCCAACATTATCTTTTATACAATAAAATAATATTGGTAACAGATATGGCGTTTTGTAAAAACTACGATTACCTTCGTTTTTAAATGTAATGTGAATACTAATACTATTACTTTCTGTTTTAACAAACCATATTGGGTGAATGAATTTAGTTTTTATTTCTTGAACATTAATTTTTCTACACTTAGAAAAATCTATTTTTTTAAGCTCCGTAAAACCAAAATCTTCTTTTTTGATAAGTATACTTTTGGTATTATTATTTGCTTTATTGTTTTTTTTATCGACTACTTTTAAGTTGTCATTGTTTACGTCGCAATTACCGCAATCTAAGTTAAAAAATAAATTAGTTATTAGCGTTGCATAAACTAGTGATTTCGAATTTAACATATTCTCATAAGATTTTCTATTATTATGTTACTGTTCACTGACTGATTATATAACAATTAGCTTACTTCCGATAGGCAGACAGTTTAAACAACTGTCTGCATACACAGTAGTGATTATTTAAGAACGGAAGGTTCGTAGTGTACGACTAAAATTCTGCGTTTAGGTTCTAATAATTCCTTTGCTGTATTCATGAAATCATCGAAAGTAATTGTATCTACAATATCAATGACGTTTTTAATTTCGTTTATAGAATGATTAAAAATCATAATATTCGTAATCAACATCCAATTCATAGCATCTGGATTATCAAACATCTGTTCATATTTATTTTTAAAACTCTTTTTAAGTTTTTCAAATCTTTCATTAATAGTCTTCTCAGTTGGTGATGTCATTTTTATGAAATTATCAATTGTCTTTTCAATTTTGCTCTCCAGTTCGTCAAACCGCGCATCTATTCCGTTTACATCAAGTTCAATATTCAAAAATGCGAAATCATATGAAAACTTTTGTATATAACTTCTTACACTGTGTGCTAGTTCAAATTGGTTACAAATCTTATCGCGGATAATAGAACTATCACTTCCAAATAGCATTTCATTTACCATTTCAATTACTATTTCCTGTTTTATAGTGGCTATATTTTTTCGTGGAATTTTATAAAACAATCCTAGGCGTTTTTGTTTAATTTGAGGATTTCTATAGGTTACTATTCTGCTAATATCAATGTCTTCTGGGTCGACAACCCTATTACGTTTTATACCTTTACCTCGTTTGATATGTCCAAAATTACGTTGACATAGTTCCTTAGCTTTGTTTATGTCAATATCACCGACAAAAATTGCTACTGCATTGTCCGGAGTGTAATGTGTTTCATAATGTTTTTTCAGATTTTCAAAATTACAAGCTGTTATCTGGTCTGGGTAGCCGATTACACTATTTGAGTAATTAGAATAAAGATATATATCTTTTAATAATGCTTCGTCTATGTATCTAATATATGGGTCAGAACCTTCTCGCATTTCACGTTCTGCTAATATCACATTTGTTTCAGCTTTTACCGTTTCATCTAGGAATTTAGCATTATGCATTCTTTCTGATTCTAGTCTTAAATCCGCATCTAAAAATGCCTTATTGCAATGTTGTGTATAGAATGTAATATCTTCGCAGGTAAATGCGTTGGTGTAGTTATTAAATGTAGTTAGATAATGATCCATTTTACCTGCAGGTATATTTTTACTTTCTTTAAAAGCCATATGCTCTAGGAAATGAGAAGCTCCAACTATATCTCGCGGATCATCTGCACTTCCTACGTAATATCCAATTCCAAAAAATACTGCATCTTTGCTACATGGCATATTACAAACAACAATTCTTAATCCATTTTCCAAATACGCCTCTTCTATAGGGAATTCTGTGTTTGATTTTTTTTCAGGAGTACCAGTAGTAGTTCTCGATTTCTCATTTTTGTTCTTCTCATCTTTAGCATTGTTTGTTTCAGGTACAGTAGATTTCAATTGTGCTATATCCGCTGGCTCGGCATTTGCCGTTACATCATCAACTGTCCTATTGTGAGCCTGCGCCTTATCTACTTGTGGTACAGTTTTTCCGGCACTTACGATGACCATTTTTTCAACGTCAAATACCTTTTTTAGCACCTTATTCACATCAGCTACGGTAAGTTTCGCATATTTATCTAGATAATCATCAACGGTGGCTACTGTAGCACCATCTGCTCTTCGTGCTAGTACATACGACATTATGGCACTTGGAGAATGAAGGACGTGAGAGGCAACTATACCTATTCTATCAGATAAAAACTCGTCTTCGGTAATACCCTTTTCTGCTAACTCTTCACAGCTCTTTTTGACACCATCTATTACTGCTTTTATATACTGAGGATTGGTTTTTGCGACAATTGACAATCCACTTTGTAAGTCACGATCATGAAGTTTACTCCATATCGCATAAACTAAGTGTTGCTTTTCACGAATATCAACAAATAGTCTACATGATAATCCAATGTTACCCCAAATCCTATTTGCAGTTCTGATTGCGTATTTATCTTCATCCGTTATTGCTACACCTGGCAATGCACACACAACTGTAGCATTTTCATTTTCAACTTCACAATGTTCATACTTAGAAGGAGACATTAATTCAGTACGTTGTTCACCTCCCTTAAAATTGTTATGTCTATCTTTGATTGCTTCGTATACTTTATTTAATCCAGTTGTAATCTTTTCCTCAGATACATTACCTACCACAGTTATTTCAGCATTACGAGCATCAAATAAAGTTTTATAGCAATTTTCCACATCATCTCGTTTGTATGTAGGAATCATTTTCAACCCTTCATCAAATGAAAACGCGTATTCTTTAACTTCGACCAGTCGTGACATTTTTTCAGATGCTACTTTAAGTGGAGTAACTTTTGATTGGTGAAGGTTGTCAATTAATTCAGCTTTAGTCCTTTCAATACTACTTTCAGGTAATAAAGATTGCATCATTAATTCACATGCTAATGATAATGCCAAATCATACTGGTCTCTTAAACAAGAGAATGACATAATAACATTATCTGAATCGAAATCTAAGCTCAGTTCTATCGCTTGTTCCTTGAGTGTTCGTTTAAAGCCACCGACTCCCCACATACCAACATTTTCAGCAACACAACCACACATCAAGGTCAATAAGTATGGCTTATCCCTAAAGCTCCTTGCTCCCTCGTTTCTGAATTTTATATTGACACTAACAGTTGTACCCTCAGTTTTCACAAACCACGCTGGTTTGTCGAATTTTGTCTTAATTTCCTTAACATCAAGTTTTTTACATTGAGATAAATCAATCTTTTTTAGCTCGTCAAACTTGAAATCTTCTGGTGTAAATCTGTTAGATTTTCCGGCATTGGTTACTAAATTCATAACTTTTTCCTTTCCTTTTTCAATGCTTTTAACTATTTTTGTACCTGCCTCCTGCAAGGAAGATTTTAATTCTTTAACACCTTGTTTAACCATTTCCTTCCTTTTCACAGTACGATTCTTTACAGGTTCAGTTGTTTGTTCGGCATACAAGAGCGTACTTTGACAGATACACAATGCTATCAATAAAACATGCAAATGTTTCATACTTACCTGATAATGCTTTCCACCGTTATATTGTAACTTAGCTAAGCCACTTTACAGATATCAGACGCTTTTTTAAACAATTTGAAAAAATTAGCTGTTGTAATTTCTGCTAAATGTTCTACAGTGCAATTACGCTGTTCCGCTACACACTCGGCAACATATCGTACGAATCCTGGTTCATTCACTCGTATTTTTCGTTTGGGTTCAGGAGTTAAGTACGGCGAATCCGTCTCAATTAATATCTTATCGTCTGGCACATACCTTGACACCTCACGTAATGCATCACTCTTCTTAAAAGTCACAATTCCTGAAAAGGATATGTAGTATCCATAATCTAATGCTTTTTTGGCGTTTTCCAATGTATCTGTAAAACAATGTAATACTGCTGATACATTAAAGTGTTTTAAAATATCAAATAAATCCTGACTAAAACATTCACGTAAATGCAGGATTACAGGCAAATTAACATCCGATGCAAGCTGTAACATTTCCTCAAACAGCTTCCATTGCAAATCACGGGGAGTATCATCGTAAAAATATTCTAATCCAACTTCCCCTATTGCCACTATTTTTGGGTACTTAAGTACCAACTTCTTCATTTCTTCGACATTATATCCACCGGCATATTCACAGGGATGAATGCCAACAGCACATACAACATTGTTATATTTTTCTGCAATTTCAATATTTTTCAACATTGTTGCACTATTAACACCAGCGGAAAGGAAGAACTCTACGCCCATAGCTTTTGCATTATCAATAACCTCATCAATTCTGTCGTATATTCGGTCATAAAATAAATGACAGTGACTATCTATAATCACTTTTACCTCACAATTTAGTCATATTGTTATTTTAACAAAGCCTCTTTTAGAACTTCATCCACAGTTGATACGCACAAGATTTCTAAATCATTACGCAAAACACTAGGTAATTCAGCTAAATCTTTTTCATTTTCTTTAGGTATCAAAACCTTTTTAATTTTACTTCTACGTGCTGCTAGTAATTTTTCTTTAAGACCGCCAATAGCTAATACTTTTCCAACTAACGTTATTTCGCCAGTCATTGCAACATCTGCTTTAACCTTCTGTTTCGTCATTGCAGAAACTATTGCTGTACAAATAGTTACACCAGCAGATGGTCCATCTTTAGGTACTGCCCCTTCTGGTGCATGGATATGAATATCGCATTTTGAAAAATCATCTTCCTTAATACCCAATGTTTTATATTTTGATTTAACAAAGCTGTATGCAGCCTTCATACTTTCCTGCATGACTTCACCCAGTTTTCCTGTTGTAATTAATTGTCCAGAACCCGGGAGTTTTAATGCCTCGATAGTTAATACGTCACCACCCATTTCAGTCCAAGCAAGTCCCATTACTACTCCAACAGTGGGTTTCTTAAGAGCCATAGTTGTAGAATATTTTTCTGCACCCAAAAATTCCTGAAGCTTTTTTTTGCTTATAATTACCGGAACTTTAGCCTTATGCAAGTCTAATTGCAACACACTCTTTCTAGAAATCTTTGCAATCTGACGTTCGAGATTTCGAACCCCGCTTTCCATAGTATATTTCTGAATTATTGTTTTAATTGCATCATCATCGATTTTTAGTTCATTGACTTTAATACCGTTTTCATTAAATTGTTTTGGCAATATAAAGCGTTTTGCTATTTCAAGTTTCTCCTCTTCTGTATATCCACTAAGTTGTATTATTTCCATTCTGTCCATTAACGGTAACGAAATTTCATAACTGTTTGCTGTCGCGATAAACATGATCTCCGATAAGTCATATGGTACTTCCAAGTAATTATCTACAAACGAATTATTTTGCTCAGGGTCTAAAACTTCCAATAATGCAGATGTCGGATCGCCTCGACCGTCATATCCTAACTTATCAATTTCATCTAACATCATTACAGGATTAGTTACAGATACTTTTTTCATAGCCTGAATAATTTTGCCTGGCATTGCTCCCACATATGTTTTTCTATGCCCACGTATTTCTGCTTCATCACATACTCCGCCTAGTGCAATACGTACAAATGGGCGATTTATTGATGTCGCAATAGCCTTTCCTAATGACGTTTTACCTACTCCTGGAGGGCCAACAAAACATAAAATCTGAGCTTTCATTTTATCTTTTTTTGAAAGACGTTTACTAACTGCTATATATTCTAAAATTCTGTCTTTAATCTTATCTAAGCCGTAATGACTACTATTCAAGCTATCCGATGCAAATTTTATTGATATTTCAGAATGAGCCGCATCCCATGGTAAAGCGGTAAGACACTCGAGATAACTTTTGATTACAGATGCTTCCTGTGCCAATGGTGGTAAATTTTTTAATTTTTTTAATTCATGTAGTGCTTTATCTTTTATTTCGGAAGACATATTTAGTGAATTTATGTTCTGTTCGAGCTTATCAAATTCATTACTTGTATCTTCGTCGTTACCAAGTTCTTTATTAATTGCTTTTAACTGTTCATTCAAATAATATTCTTTCTGTTGCTTTTCCACTTGTTTCTTAATACGGTCTTTTATTCTCTCTTCTAGTACAGCAAGTTCTGCTTGGTTTGTCATGATAAATAATACTTTTTCTATACGCTTTTTTAATTCTGTAATTTCAAGTAACTCCTGCTGTTCAGTAACTTTTAATGGTAAGTATGACGATATGGCATCACACAGTTTTTCCGGGTCATCAATACCCGAAATAGTATGTAATGTATCTGGTGGAATATTGCTGTTCTGTGTACAAAATTGTTCAAATGTAGACTTTAATGCTTTAATCATTCCTCCAGTATTTTTCAAACCTCTAAAATGGGTCTTTTTATCAATAACATTTGCAATTAAAATATTATCCTTTTCAATTAATTCTTTTAAAGTTGCACGTTTTATACCACCAATCAATGTTTTTATTGTTCCGTCACTTAGCTTCATTAGATGGTATATGTGTGCAATAGTTCCCACTGAAAACAGATCTGCTTGCGTAATATCATCTACAGAGGCATCTTTTTGAGCAATTGCAAAAACTTCACAGCCAGTCTCAAACGCCTTGGTTGCTGCATTTATGAATTTAGTACGTCCTATAAAAAACGGTTCAACAACATCTGGAAATATTACGGCATCCCGTAACGAAATTAAAGGATAGGACTTAACACGTGCCATGTTAATAATAGATTATTGACTTTATACCTGTTCAGTGTAGGATGAACCACGTTAATCTGCAACTTTTGCCCCCGTTTTAGCCATGCTAAATACTTGTAATAAAATAATGCCGTTCCTTGCTGTATACGTTTTTAATAACTCGAGTTCATCAGAGGCAATAGGATTAATAATTACTAAACGCTTAGGCATCACCTTACGAGATTGTAGTGAATGCAGTATAGCTGATATTTCCGTTAGCTTTCCTAATATTGGAATTTTCTCAGAATTAAACTGATCAGTGTATTCAATTTCACTATCATCAATATCTGAAATGATAAATCCTAATGGATTAAAGTTATTACTACATATTACGTTTTCTAATTCCGAGGGCATACTACTCGGATTGCCTACAATAATATCTGATGCTTGGGTTGTAATACGGTGTTTACTCAATAATCTTGGAATTAATAACAAAACTGTTAATACAAATATATTTATGAACATTATCGAAGATGATAAACAACCTTCCCTGTCCATTAACACCATCATTGCATATGATAATAAGTTTGTAATAATAACTCCTTCTAACAATAGTTTTATTTGGGATGTAGAAAATTTTACCCAGTTGCTTTCATCTATTTTTAATTTTAAAAATACTGCTCCTGCAACTAAACTGCAAACTACACTATTTAGAAATAGTGACACTAACGAATATTCAAATATTCCCACGCCCATTCTCATTGTGGTTGATAAAATAGTTGAAAAAAACACTAGTACGCAATCAATAACCACTCTATGATTTGTCTGCAAGTTATCAAACTTGTAGGTACTTAATTTTATAAATTTTTTTAGCCCCACAAGAAACCATAATGCTTTGTTTAAATAAGTAACTCTGCCTTCAGTACGATGATTTATCATGCAAAGTATTTATCTTACTTCCCCACGTGCTAATGGTAGCAGAGTTATATACCAAGTCGTCTAGCATATAACACGGTTGTGCAAACGCACTCGAATTTTATGTATCTAAAAAACTACGTAATTTTTTTGAACGACTAGGATGTTTTAATTTACGTAAGGCCTTAGCTTCTATTTGTCTTATACGCTCTCTAGTAACTGAAAACTGCTGACCAACTTCCTCAAGTGTATGATCAGATTGAATGCCAATACCAAATCTCAATCTCAATACTTTTTCTTCACGTGGTGTAAGTGTTGCTAAAACTTTATCTGCGGCACTTTTTAAGTTATTTTGTATAGCTGTATCAACTGGTATTGGTGTATGCTTATCTTCAATAAAATCTCCTAAATGACTTTCTTCTTCATCACCAATTGGCGTTTCAAGACTGATTGGGTCTTTTGCTACTTTCATAACTTTACGAACTTTTTCAACAGGCATTGCGAGTTTAACTGCTAATTCTTCATGTGTAGGTTCACGACCTAATTCACTCATTAGCTGTTTTGACATACGAACTAACTTATTTATTGTCTCAATCATGTGTACTGGAATACGTATAGTACGAGCTTGATCTGCAATAGCTCTCGTTATTGCTTGTCTTATCCACCATGTAGCATATGTAGAAAATTTATACCCTCTACGATACTCAAATTTATCAACCGCCTTCATTAACCCAATGTTACCTTCTTGAATTAAATCAAGAAACTGCAGTCCGCGATTAGTGTATCGTTTTGCAATAGATATAACTAGCCGTAAGTTAGCTTCAATCATTTCTTTTTTGGCTTTTAACTCTTCTCTTTCTGCCTTTTTGATCATTAAGTATATCTGGTTAAATAGAATATATGGTATGCCTGTATCCTCTTCAATATAAGAAGCTCTAAGTACTAATTCCTGAAATAAATCACGGTGTTCGTGTACTAATCCAGCCCAATCTCCGGGCTTATCATATGTCTCCATTGATTTAAGCCATTGATTATCAAATCTCTGATTTACAAATGCTCCCAATAAATCAGCTTTTGAAATACCATAATTGCCATAATCGTCGTTAATTTCTACTATCTTATGTTGAACCTCTGTCATATCGGAAATACGATTAAAAATACTTTCTTTTATAAGGCGTGTTCTTTTTTCACTTAAGTTCATTTCAAAAAAGTTGTCAACTAGTTTATCCAAAATTTTTTTGTATTCTTTATTAGAAGAGAACTTCTCGTATTCATATCCCATAGCTTTTTGTTTTGTATATAATTTATTGAATAATTTGATATGTGTAGCAAATTGTCCTAACAAGTGATTTTTAACTTCGTTGTCGGTGCTAGAGCAGTCATTTTCGTTTTCTTGAAATTCGTTATTGTCAGTGTTTTCACTTGAATACATATCATCATCAGTAGTTATATTAATAATATCTCGTAATAGTATAGTATCTTTTTTTACCTTATCATTAAGTAATACAATTGCATCGGCTACGGATTTCATTTCACACAATGCTCGTACCAACATGATTTTTGCTTCTTCTATACGTTTGGCAATTGCCACTTCTCCTTCTCGAGTAAGAAGATTTACATGTCCCATTTCTTTTAAATAAAGTTTTACAGGATCATCACCACGCTGATTATAATCATCATCAAGTGTCGGAATAGCATCATCACCTTCGTTATTCTTGTCCCGTTCTGCAACAAATGCTTCAGCCTCTTCAGTTGTTAAAATCTTTACACCTAATTCGCTAAGATATTGTATTACCGCACCAAATTGTTCTGGATCATATTGATCTGCTGATATAGTTTCATTTAGCTCATCATTTGTTATGTACCCACGGGTTCTATACAGCTTTATTAACTGTAGAACATTAGGGTCATCTTCAACGCTTTCCTTAGCTGAATTACTTAATATGTCAGTATCTTTTTCAACTATATCGAAATCATCAGCGTTAATACTGAAATTACTTGCCATAATCGTTCCTCTTATTCAAAGAATATATTTTTAAAGCCTTTAATCGTTCCCATGCCGTCTTACTGCCTAGTTCTGAAAATTCATTTTTTGCATTTACCAAATCCTCCTGTTCAAGTGGTGCAGACACAACTTTATCAAATATATACAACCAATCTGATAGTAACTCCTCGTCTGACTGATTGTTTATTCGATAAACTTTCTGTCCCTCTTTAACAATTTCGTTGATAAAATGCTCATCCGCTAAAGCTTTTTCCATTGCTACAGTTATGTCATTACTTGACATAATGGAATTCCAAAAATTCTTAAGTTTTCTATCGGAAAAAGAAATGCATGATAGCTTTTCACTCACGGATGGGATGATATTAGGTCTCAATACAAGTATATATGATAGCACATACTCTCTAATTACCATTTGCTCACTTGAAGACAGTGCAGTATCAAATTTTATATTAAATTGGTTGGAATTCTTGTTACGTCGTAAATTATATATATTATTACTAAATTTTTTTTTATATAACCTTTTAATTGTAATGTCTTTTATACTATCACAATCTTTAAATATTTTTTGTTCCCATAAAGCTATTTTTTCAGGAGTTTGTTCAATATTCCGTAATTCCTTAAGGTATTCCTGCCACAGGAAATTATTTAGAGCTATTGCTCGTAATGTTTTTATTGAACCGTATTTATGAAGATACGTATCTGGGTCTAAGTCATCTGATAAACTGATAAACTTCAAACTCTTGCCTGGTGTTAATACTTCTAGTGCTAAGTGAGCTATTCTGTTCATTGCTTTTTGACCGGCATTATCTCCATCCATGCAAATTATTGGTTCATCTGAATATTTCCACAATGTCCTTAAATGCTCAATAGAAAGTGCTGTTCCCATAGTGCCAACAGTTGTAGAATATCCATATTTATGCATTGTTATGACATCGATATATCCTTCAACTACTATAAATGGATTTTTAACTGATACGTGTTCTTTAGCTATATTAAATGCATATAACACTTCGTGCTTATGAAACAACGGTGTATCTGTTGAGTTGAGATATTTAGGAATACTATCATCAATTGCCCGTCCTCCAAAGGCTATAACGCGATTGCGACTGTCACATATAGAAAACATTAAGCGATTTTTAAAACGTGGATAAAACTTATTATTGTATTTTTCTGTAAATAATCCAGAGTTTATCATGTCATTTTCACTACATCCTTGCCTAAGTAAATGTTTGTATAACTCATTATTGTTTGGTGCATATCCTAAATGAAACGTTTCATATATGTTTTCATTATTAAGTTCACGCTTTTTGAGATATCCAGCTATTTCCGATTTATTACTTTCGAAAAATTGCTTTGCCAATTCCAACGTTTTATATAACTCATCATGCTTTTTAATTGGCAACTTCTGTAGTTCAATGCCAGCAAAGTCAGCTAACTTTTTTAATGCCTGTGGAAACGTAATGCCGTCTCGTTTCATTACATAAGTAAAAATATTTCCAGAAATTCCACATCCAAAACAGTGAAACATTCCTTTTTCATCACTAATGTAAAATGACCCCGTTTTTTCTACATGAAATGGACAACACCCTACATATTCTCTGCCTTTCAGCTTTAATGTAACATCGCGTCCTATGAAATCAGATAATAATATTTTGTCTGTAATCTGTAAGATGTTGTCTGAAAGGTTTGCCACGGTACACACAAAATTCCTCATTTTTCACTAATAATTGTACCAATCGAATACTGTACGGTAAAGTTGCAGTCATTTATTTTTGGTATCTTCAACGTTAATTACATGAACAATATCTCTCATTACAGCTTTCTAAAATAGTTTTACCTCATAGCTACTTAGCATATTTTCCATTTCACTCTTAAGGATCGGAAGAGAATTCATATCCTCATGTTTAAATTCGTGACTGTGTTTTTTCCAAATTTTATCGACAGAGACAAATACCTTCGCTAAGCCCCCAGCCTCAAGCGTTAAAATATCTAACGTTAATTTGTCAAATTTTTACATTATTACCGTTATAAAAACAGTCCTTGAAACAGTGCATATCGAACATTTTGAAAATAATTTGTCTCAATGTCATTTGAACAGACAATTTATCAAATATTCTTAGATATAGAGTTAGCCAGTCTTTAAATTTTTTGCAACAGTTTTGTATTAGATATTTAAAATATTGTTCCGCATTGAGAGTTCGGCGTTTTCTTTTAATATGAAATTCATAGTACGACAAATCCTTCAACGTAAATTATTATTAAGAACTACGGCATTATTTCGTGGGCGAAAAATCACGTGTGAAACTGGATTGACGGCTTGTTTAAGATATTAATTAAGTGCCAAGTAATTTTTTTGTCTATATTTGGCATGCATATTTATACCGATTGGAAAGCCAGGTTTTGTAATTTCACAACCAGGATAAAGATATTTATTAGCTTGAGCCGTATTTATTGCTAATAATGCTTGATACTCATTTTTTAAATGTTCAAAATTTTCATTTTGATCTTAGCCGAATTTATATTGCGATAATGCACACAATAATTGTTTTGTTCGTCCACAAAAAGCATTAATAATCAACGACGGAGGCAATTAATAAACTTTAAGCAAATCTGAATATAGATAACAAACACATCTAACGCTTTCCTATCGCTTTCTGCTTCATTAAAATCATTATTTTGTACGTTTTTCGAACCCATTTTTTTATATAGGTATGACTTATAGTAAAAAAATTAAATAATCCCTTGCCATCATTAATAACATCGTCCATATAATATGGATTTAATTGCGTTAAAACTTCATGCAGTCGTTCATTTAAATATTTTGATCAACTACAAACGGTTCAACTGTTTTAGGTAAATTACTTATCCCGGGATTGTAATAACGATTTTATAGACAGATTAACCCCTTCCCTCCAAAAAGACACAATATACTATTAAAAAATACTATAAGATAGTATAGCTAAGACCTAGTGTCCCCCAGTCTTAAGACAGAGTATCATCGGCACCGAGACGGGTCAC
>CADBLQ010000014.1 GCA_902795615.1 uncultured Pseudomonadota bacterium
ACTGCTTATGGCTAATACCATTAAAATTAGTTTTTTAAACATTAATTGGTTGTTAACAAAAGGAACTGATTTTTGGATAGCTGGTAAAGTGTTAAAAAATGTTTAATCTTTGATTAAAACTGAATACTGGTAATAAAAAAGTTGGAAAAAGCTTAATTGAAAAACTTCTACGTGTTCGTAGGTTGCAAAGTGTGCAAAATGTGGTATTAAATATTGTGTTACAGTTAACTCCGCAGGAAATTTATGGAACTTTATGGTTTTTACTTTTGTGTCTTAGAAATTTTTATACATTTTTCCACTTTATGTTAAAATATAAATATATTAGCTACATTTTAGAGTAATTTTTCATGAAAAAAATTGAGAAAACATTGTGTTTTCTAACAGCATTGTTATGTTGCAATATATGTTTGAACGCAATGAAAGACAATACACAAGGAAACAATCAAGAAGAGAGATCATTTTTTGATGATTACAATGACTACATTGACGCATCTCAAGATAAAGAATTGAACAATAATGAGGCTCAGAACTTGGACAAGGCAAGAATATATGAGAATGATGAAATAAAAGAAATACGGGCAATTTTGGATGTTCTGTCAACAGAATCTCAAGATAACAACCCTTCTAAAACATGTATTCCTCGATTAAAGTATGCGAACTGTTGCTATATAAAACATTGGAAAATGCAATAAATTGCAGTGAATGTAACAACGATTCTATATCCAAAGAAGATTTAAAATTAAGGTATGATTTTGTGTTTGGTGAAATACGTAAATTGTGTTCCTCAATACATATGCCCAGTGATTATGAAACTTATAATAATTTATTAAATGACTTAAAATCTTACATTTCAGATGACGAATTTTGCGAATTTTCTAAAATACTAGATAACTCTAAATTAAAGAAACAAATAAATACTGAACTCAGCCAATCAGTTTGGGAGGCAATATTGCATGTATTGAAAATAACAGAATGGGAACCATATAAACACACTTGCAGTAATAATTATATAAAAGAACAATTTATTAAAGATTTATCAGACGTATATTATTGGATTACAATAATAGATAACTAACCAGATACATGAAAGCGCTGTGTTACAAGTGGTGCTTGTCGATTTGTATCATTGAGATTATGGGATGATATCTATTTAAAACTATGCATTTCAGAAAAAATGAGTTCTCAGGTTGGAAGATATATACATCGCTTCTTTTGATTTTAGGATGTAACATTGCCTACTGTTTTATTATCTATACGCATTTTACGGTTGAAGAGGCTAACGTTTTGTATAGCATACGTGAAACACGTCATTTAGCTAACGGATGTCTCAAAACATGTGATGCATTGGCTTCTAGAATTGATGCCTTGAAATCAGAAATTAATAATAAAAGTGTGACTAATGAACCAATAGCAATCCCTAGTAATTTTTCATCTGAGATTAAAAATCTGCAACGTGAAGTGGCTAATATATCAAACACAGTAACACACATTGCAACGGAGAATAAAAAACTACATGATAAATTGAACCATAATTGGAAAACACATTTATTAAAACTCCTTAATACGGGTATTCACATTACTAAGATAAAAAATTGAGTACACCTACGACATGATAGAATGCTAGTATAAGAGAGATTATGGAGAAAATATGGCTTCAAGTGAAAAATCTAAAGCACTAGATATGGCATTACAACAAATAGAACGCGTATTTGGTCGTGGCTCAGTTATGAGGCTGGGGCAACGTGAGGTTATTCAGGTTGAAACGTACTCTACTGGCTCATTAGGGTTAGATATAGCGCTTGGTATTGGAGGTTTTCCAAAAGGACGCATTGTTGAAATTTATGGGCCTGAATCATCGGGAAAAACTACATTAGCATTGCATGTTGTTGCAAATGCACAAAAAGCAGGTGGCACGTGTGCATTTATAGATGCAGAGCATGCATTAGACCCAGTGTATGCTAAAAAACTCAATATTGATATTAATGATTTGGTGATTTCACAACCAGATACAGGCGAACAAGGCCTGGATATTGCTGATACGTTAGTAAGAAGTGGGGCAATTGACGTACTTGTAGTTGACAGTGTAGCAGCTTTAGTACCAAAAGCCGAACTTGAGGGTGATATGGGCGACTCACATATGGGCTTACAGGCTCGGCTAATGAGTCAAGCATTACGTAAAATTACCGGTTCTGTTTCAAAAACAAACTGTTTGGTCATATTTATTAACCAAATAAGACAAAAAATAGGTGTCATGTTTGGCAACCCTGAAACTACTACAGGTGGTAATGCACTAAAATTTTATTCGTCAATAAGATTAGATATTCGCCGTGTTGGAGCAATTAAGGACAAAGAGTCAATGCTGGGTAACCAGACGAGAGTGAAAGTTGTTAAAAATAAACTTGCTCCACCATTTAGAACTGTTGAATTTGACATCTTGTATGGAGAAGGAATTTCAAAAGCAGGAGAGTTAGTTGATTTAGGTGTCGCAGCCGGTGTAATTGACAAATCGGGTTCGTGGTACGCGTACAACGGAGATAAAATTGGTCAAGGAAAGGAGGCAGCTCGTACTTATTTGAAAAATAATCCTAAAATCGCAGATGAAGTAGAGCATTTAATTCGTGAGAATTCTGGATTATTTGCAGATAAGATGATAAGTGGCTCAGCATTGACGTCGAACACTGCAGTGACAGATGAAGATATTGCTTCTGGTACAGGTATTATCGACGGAGAGAAAACCGATGTTGAGGAATCAGAAACTGAGTAATTTTGTTGTGTTTATAGCTAGGGGCGAACGCCCCATGTTACAATATCTTATATTGAATGCAGTTCGTATATATTAGCAATAATGAAGTTTAAGTTTTTAACATCTTTGCCATTTATACTTATATTAATGGTACTAGCTGTAATATTTTTTGGTAATATTTTCCCTTTATGGTTTAGAGAATTTGCTTTAGCGATTAGTTTATTATGTAAAGAGATAATAATATTTTTATTGCCATTTATAATTTTTGCATTTGTCCTATCTGGCTTAACTGAATTACAAAATGAGTCATTTAAATTAGTAGCAATACTAATCCCCTTAGTATGTTTGTCAAATTTTGCAGGCTTTTGGACGTCATATTTAATGGCAACTCCAGTACTTACAAATTCAGCATTAAAAATCACAGAACTTACAAGAAATAATGTATTAAGTCCTGCATTTGAGTTTCATTTTCCAATAATTATAAAAAACGATTGGGCATTATTAGGGGCAATATCCATTGCATTCTTAAACAATTTTATTAAATCTCCATATATTATGATTTTTGGAAAATTATCAAATATGCTTGCAAATATATTACTGAAGAAAATTATACGTCGTATATTACCATTTTTTATATTTGGATTTATTATAAAAATGTGGCATGAAGGCACATTATTATTAATAATAAAAGATTATTCAATGGTATTATTTTTAATTGCTGTTTTATCGTATGGGTATATTGCGTTTGTATCGTTGGCATTATGTAAGTTTAATTTTAAAAATGCATTTACAAAGTGTAAGAACATGGCAGAAAGTGTTTTAATAGGGTTAGTTGGCATGTCGAGTGCTGTTGCTATTCCAAATACAATAAAAGCATGTGAGAAAAATCTTGATAGTCCAAAGATAGCTAAATTTGTTGTCCCGGCATCAGCGAATATGCACTTATTGGGTGATTGTTTTGCTATCCCAATTATTGCATGTGCAATGATGGCATCGTTTGGTACACACTATCCAACAATGAGTGAATATCTCATTTTTTCTTTGAAAGGTGTAATTGCAAAATTTGCAGCTGCAGGTATTCCTGGCGGTAGTGCCTTAATATTTGCACCAATTATGATGGATTGTTTTGGTTTCACATCAGAAATGGTAACTGCGTTTTTAACCATTTATTTATTATTCGACCCTGTTGCTACATCTGGGAACGTGTTTGGGCATGGCATGTTCGCAATGCTGTTTGAAAAAGTTTACGATCTCGTAAAAAAGAACTAGTACTAAGCCTTCGCTGTACGTTAACTTATATTCGGGTTATAATTTAGGTAGGAAAATTAAACGAGGAGTTTAATATGGATTATAGGTATGCTACCAAGCGTTCATTAGGATACAATGAAGGTTTACGAACCTTTATGCTTGGCGTTTTTAATAAAATGTTTCTGGCACTTGGTGTGACAGGTGTAGTTGCATGGATGGTATCGACAAACCTCCAATTAGTTAAATCATTAGCTGGTGGAGCAATGTGGCTATTGTTTTTTGCTCAACTTGGTATTGCGGGATATTTATCTTTGCGTTTGCAAAAAATGCAAGTATCAACGGCATTTAACTTGTTTTTTGCATATGCAGTTCTTACCGGAATAGTACTGGCTCCAATTGGTATTGTTTATACAGGGGAAAGCATTGCGATTACGTTTTTAACCACAGCTAGTTTTTTCGGAGCTATGAGTATTATAGGGTACACCACGAAAAAAGATCTCACATCAATGGCTACATTTTTATTTGCTGGCTTATTGGCTCTGATTCTTACCTCAGTCTTAAACACGTTGTTTTTTAAAAGTTCGGGCATGTCTATGGTTTTATCGATTGTTGGAATTGTACTTTTCGCCGGAATAACTGCTTATGATGTTCAGAATTTGAAAAAAATTTATAACTACATCCCAGATAATGAAACATTAGCAAAGTTTTCAGTATTTGGTGCATTCCAGTTATATCTTGATTTCATTAATATGTTCTTATATCTATTGCGTTTTCTGGGAAACCGCAGAAACTAATAGTCGAAATTAAAACATGTACGGTAGTAAGACATATCATCGTCTTCTACCTTTTATAGGCACTTTCAAAAAAATCTGTAAAATTAATTATCTGTAACGAAGTTTTGTACACCAGTCACTAATTATTTATACTTTCGGATGCCAAAAATGTTAAAATTGTATGTACGAACAAAATTATTAAAACGTAGTGTTTACTCTATAAAGCCTCAAACAAAAAAACGGCACTGCAATTGAAAAAAAATGATAAAAATTATTTTGTGTGCTTGACCTTAAGAATAAAATGTCACATACTGTCTATGGAATGAATGTGGTTGTTCCTGTAACGATAATAAGTATATAAAACTTATTACATTTGTTCTTTTTAGACGCGGGGTAGAGCAGCTTGGTAGCTCGTCAGGCTCATAATCTGAAGGTCGTTGGTTCAAATCCAGCCCCCGCAACCAAATTTTTTTTTATTCATAAATATAAAAAATGGTGAATAAATTTGCTCATGAGATAGTTGCAACTTTTTTATTTTATTAGAGAACCTTTGCACCAATACAAACTAGATCAATTTATGATACGAACAAGGATTTTCGGTTCTTTTGGCTCAATGACGGTGTTTTTTTCAGTACTGAATGCAATTTTGTCACCTGGAATAATGCTTTTAGGTTCTGGGACGAAGTCCCAAGATGTTATTTCTTTGTTTTCACTTAATACAACGATATGCAACCCGTTGCATTGTAGTACAGATTGAGTATTATTAACAATATTGCCTATTACGGAAATACGGTATTGCCCATCTACTTTATCTATTCTATATACTATGTTAGTCAATTGTAATCCAACAATAGTAGAGGCAGTAAAGTGTTTTACTTTAGTAATAAAGAACTCTCGTATTTCATCTATATGTGTGTAGCAAACACCACCCATTGTAGCTAAAGTAATAATTAGTATATACAAAATACCATTATGTCCTGATTTTCCACGTTGTTTTTTTCTAAATCGTGAAAATTTCCCCAGTTTTGAGTGTCTACTTAATTTTGACAACCGACTTATTGTTGACACTTTATCTGCTTTAAAAGGAGCAAAACCAGTATCTATGACTGTTGTGCTTTTAAGCCAAAACTTCTTTTGACATTGATAACAACGTAGCCACCAACCAAAACCCAACTTCTCACTTCCTATTGGATTACCAAGCGTATCAGGATGAATGTCATAATGACAATCGCAATACGGGCAACTAATACGCATTAATAATCCATTAACTAGTATCTATAAAAATGTTACAATTTTGATACACTATGCTTCAAGTTTTCCTGTTTCTTCTAACTTTTTCAGCTCAAAATCACTTGAATTGGTAAATTGAAAAATAAGAATTTTCTTACTACCTGAACCAGATATCACATGAGTACATGGCATATCAGTGAATGCAGAGACGTTGTCAGTTTCAGCGGTTATAATCAACTTATGTTTATGAAACATAGTTGCAAATTTTTTGATTAGATTCTTTAAGATATGTGTTTCTTTATATGGCGGATCCATTATTATTAGAATTTTATTACTAAACTTATGTAATAAATTATTCATCCTATATTTAGTAACGTCTGCTCGCAATACTGCCGAGTGTTTTCCTATACCCAAATTTGTTATGTTTTTGCATATCGTGCTGTATGCAATTGGGTTTTGCTCAAAAAATAGAACAAATGGAGTACCTAATGATATTGCTTCAATACCTAATGCTCCAGAGCCTGCAAAGGCATCAATTACTGACCATTCTTCAAAATTTAAATTAAAACGATGTCTTAAACAATTAAACAATGCCTCTTTTATAGCATCAGTAGTAGGGCGAGTTGTTGGAATGTTTGGAAATATTATAGTACGATGTTTAAGAAATCCCGATATTACTCTTCCTTTGTGCATAACTACCATTTCCTCCATAACAAACATATATATAATTGTATCGTGTTCGTACTAGTAGCTATGAACGCATCTCAGTCTATACTATTAATGTTTAAAAACGATAATTTCTGTTTTTAATGCTGAGAATAGTTGTTGTGGCTGGGGGAACAGGTGGACACGTATTTCCTGCAGAATGTATTGCTAGGCAATTAGCACAAGATGGTTATGATGTTGAGTTTATAACTGATCAGCGTGGATTAAAATTCATAAAATCTTCCGAAATTAAAATTACAGTACAAAAAATATACAGCACATCAAGATTTAGATTAATGTGTGGAGTATTGAAAAATTTATGTATAAATATTTATAAATTCATTAAAAATCGTCCTGTATGTGTCATAGGATTTGGTGGGTATCCATCATTTGCTCCCGTTGCAGTTGCTCAGATATTAGGAATAAAAACTATTATACATGAACAGAATGCGATAATAGGACGAGCCAACGCTTTATTAGCTTTTAATGCTAAAGCAATACTTGTTGCATTTCGTAACACTGCTGGAGTTTTTCGCTTAAACCCCAACAAAATTAAATATGTAGGTAATCCCACACGTTTTGATAGTATATACGCTAGTGCTAAGCGTCCAAATAATTCGATATTTACAATACTTATTTTTGGAGGTAGTCAGGGGGCAACATTATTTGCAAACGTAGTTGCGCCCGCAATATGTAAAGTAGGCAATGTGCGTGTGTTTCATCAGGCACGATGTGCTGATATTGAAACAATTAGTAATATGTATAAGCACGCAGGTATCGAAGCTACTGTACTACCGTTTTTTGATAACATGTCTGAACTGTACCAGAAATCAGACTTGGTAATTTCCCGTTCTGGTGCATCAACGGTATTTGAAATTATTGGTTTTAGAATACCAGCTATATTAATTCCATTTAGTCATTCAGTTAATGGTGACCAAGTAGCTAATGCTAAAGCATTGGGAAACGGAGTAATTGTGTTGGATGAAAATAATTTAAGTGTAGATATAGTAGCTGATACTGTACGTGAATTGATTAATAACCCTGATAAATTAGCCGAACTATCTCAAAATTTACCAGTACCTCATATAGTAAAAAATGATTTTATTGACGCTATCAATTATGTTGTAAGTCGCTAATGATACAGCACTATATCTTGTCCATATTGTCTCAAATCCGCTTGGACTGCTATACTGTTGATACGTATTGCAATTAAGACATTATTATGAAGAGAACATATCAACCTAGTCGGTTAGTTCGTAAACGTCGTCATGGATTTCGTTCCAGAATGAGTACTCCCAATGGTCGTAGGGTTATTAATGCTCGCAGGGCTAAAGGTCGTAAGAGATTAAGTGCCTAATAAATGAGAAATAGCGTCAAGTCGTCCGATTTTTGGTGTCTACACCACTGTAGCTACTACAAGCGGACTAAGCTGATGACTGTCGTTGTTGTTACTCATGGTTACTCACCAGATGAGCAAACTCGCATATGCGTTGCTGCTAGTAAAAAACGAGTCAGTAAAAGTGCTGTATTGCGAAACCGAGCTAAACGTCGAGTACGGGCTTTAATTCAAAAACACCAAGAACTATTGAAACAAATGCAAATCGTGTATCTTATGGTCGTAACAAAAAAAGCTGTATGTACAGTTCCGTATGAAGAATTAGAGGCAGATTATTGTTATGCAATGAGTCGTGTGCTTGTAGAAAAAAACTTATAGAAAAAAATGGAAATTGTAGATATCAACCCAATTGCATTCACTGTTGCCGGAATTCCCGTATATTGGTATGGCATATTGTTTGCACTATCATTGACGATTGCGTGGTTTTTTATGAATTCTATTGTCAAGAAAACAGCAGATTTACACTATTCTTCAATGACAGTTAATCAATTAGATAAATTTATGCTCGGTGCAATAATAACAACTGTTATAACTGGTAGGTTGGGACATGTATTATTTTTTGAACCAAGCTACTACCTTCACAATCCATTAGATATAATGATGCTACGAAATGGCGGTATGTCATTTCATGGTGGCCTAATGGGCATGCTTGTTTATACATGGATGTATTGTAAAAAAAATCATGTACCTACACTGTTTTTAGGTGATGCATTATGTTTTTCGACTTCTGTAGCTTTAATTACTGGGAGATTAGCTAATTTTGTTAATCAAGAGTTAGTAGGAAAAGTGTGGGCAAGTGAATACGGTGTAATATTTAAGGCAGTTGATGATTTTCCTCGATATCCGACTCAATTATACGAAGCACTAACTGAAGGACTATTAACGTTTATTATATTGTCCATAATATTACGAAATAAAGGATGGAAATCCATGGGGACTGGAATATATACAGCAGTTTTCTGTATCATCTATTCTAGTTGTCGATTTGCGATAGAGTTTTTTAAAGATGTAGATACATTTAACCTAGGTAGTTTGTCTCTTACAATTGGTCAAATATTGTGTATATGTATGTTCGTATTTGGTATTTATATAACCCATTTAAGAAAATTTCAAACGGTAAAATCACTTTCTGACTGGTAGTTGCATAATTTGTGTTTACAATTTATGCAATAAGCACCCGAAATATTACTCTAAATACGTTAGGTTATAACAGTTTTCGCTGATTGAATGCAACTACTAGAGTTCCATATGACAAACGGTCAAGTTCGCCTCCTATTGGTACTCCACAAGATAGAGTGGAAATTTTTATACCAAGCTCTTTTAAATTGTCATGAATGAAAAACATTGCAGTTTGCCCATTTAGGTCGGGATTTAATGCAACAATTACTTCTTCAACATTATTTTTTTTAATTTGTTCAATTAACTTTTCAATTTTAATATCTTCTGGTAAAATACCATGTGTACTGTTAATTTTACTCTGTAAAACATGATACTTGCCTTTGTAAAATTCAGCTTTTTCAATTGCCCACAAATTTAACACATCAGCAACAATGCATATTATAGGATTAGTCCTAGTATTATCTCTACATATAGCACACGGATTTGTTACGTCAAGACTGCCACAAATATTACAAACAGAAACATTTTCATTAACTTTTTGTAGTAATTCTAAGAGTTTGCTAACGTCATGTCGTTCTAATAAAGAAAGAACAATACGCTCAGCAACCTTTTCTCCTACCCCTGGCAAGCTACCAATGTATTGTACTAAAGAAGAGAGTTCATTCATTATACCGATCTCAGGACGTGGTATCCCGGGTAGTTCTGTTTGATGAAATCAGTTAGAGAAACAATTACACGGTCAACAGTAAGATTTGCACTTTCATCAACTGTCTTAACTTGTATATCAGCTTCTTCAAATATCGGATAGCATTCATCAATCATTTTACTTAAAATTTCTCGTTCACGACCAGGTTCTAATAACGGACGATCTTTTCGACCTGTTACTCTTTGTGTTAAAGTCTCTAAGTCTCCTTTTAACCAAATAGATATGGCGTTTTCTTTTATATACTGTCTAGTTCTTTCATATGTAAAAGATAAACACCCCGTAGCAATAACTTGTACTTGTTGTGAAATAAGTTTTGATATTATTTTATACTCACCATCTTGTAATGCACCATCTCCAAAAATTGCATCTATATCAGTTAATGCACAGCCAGCTGACTGCTCAACTTCAGTATCTGAATCACAAAAAGGTATATCAAAACGCTTTGCTAACCGCTTTCCTATACTGGTTTTTCCACAACCCATAAGCCCAACTAACACGAGGGGTTTAGGTGGCATAAAACTTACCATAGGAGACGCTGTGTTTACAGAATAATCCTCGTAAATCTTAGGCATTGCTAGTTCTTCACTCCTACTACTTCAACTAATTTCACAACTCACTATTACGAAACCAATATAACAAATTCTTCAATCAAATTCATCCACTGGCTTCAGTTAGTTAAATCACCCATTGCGTTAATAAACCAACAATGGGTGACATATGTCAATGCGAAGAATTAATCTATCCTGTTACTTGTGGCACTATTGTCTGACTAATATCATTACCGACATCGACCTGTGGAATATAAGATGTTTGATCGGTATTATTTAATAAATTCACACTTTGATCTTTGATTACATTAGAATGACTTTGGTTGTTTGCTTCTGACAAATGTGATATCGATTGTGTTAATGTTTGTTGATTATTATTTATTGTATTAAGTGTATTTTGTCCTATTGTTGCAGTAGATGGAACTACAGTATTAGTAACATTATTATTAATTGCGGTAGGTGAAGGAATATTAATTCGTTTATTTAAATTAATTCCTACCTCATTTATAACACCACGTCTATTTGATTTTTTTGATGGGTACATGATATTCCACTTAGTAGCATTTTCATTAAATTTATTTTCTAACATTGTACGGCTTACGTCACTTATCTGACACCTATATATATTGATGAAATCGATGTCTATAGGATTACCATTTAACATATTGATTAATTGGGTTACACCGATATCTGTTATTGCCGTACCTGCAAGATTTAAGCCTATTACATTATCCAAATTTCCTAGCATCGTAACTGTTTGATCCGTAACTGTCTTATTCCCTGAAAAATTCCATAAGACTTTCATCCCTGCCTGTTTAAACTGAGTAGCCCATTTACTTACGTAGGCATCATTCACAGATGAGTTATACAAATCTATGTATATACACTTTATCTTGGCAGATTGAATTTGTGTAAAGAACTGTTGAGTAACCAGATCAGCATTTTGTGAAAAATCTGACGTATTGCTTAAATCTAAGATACAGTAATTTTCATATATTCCGCTACTCATTGATGACTGAAGTGCTTCCAAGCATGTTCTTTTGCCAGTAACAGTATGAGACTGTTCAATTGTTTGATTCAAACTAGAAACTTGAGGTTGCATTGTATTGGTAACTTGTGGTTGACCTATTACTTGTACCTGTCCCAATAAAAACTGTTGTCCCGTTTGCCCCACAGATGGTATCTGCCCCACAGATGGTATCTGCCCCGCAGATGGTATCTGTCCCGCAGATGGTATCTGACTTACAGATGGTTGTTGTGTTGTAATATTTTGTGGAAGTGTAGTCAAAGGTAACATGGTATTTTGAGATATTGCAGCTTGTCCAGTAGTTTGATTTGGCAACGCTTGCACTTGTGTAGGTTGAAGTTGCACAGATTGTGAACTTGGTGGTTGGGTATTATTAGATACATTTTGATTGTTTGGAAACATTATACCATTTTGCATACATTCAACAGTATTACATGAAAGTGTCAGATACACCAATGTTCCAAACAAAGTTGTACTTTTATGTTTATTATTAATCATATTGCCTCAAAAATAGATATATCTTGTTATGAATTGATGCTATAAATAATAAGTTAAGAAATTGATAATTTACTGGTAATTACTTTCACGTTGTTTACACTTGTAGTTGCAGGATGCCTTTATAAAGATGCTTTAGTAACATATTTTGTTACTTAAAGCACATAACGCTACCTGTGTTATCATCTCACTGTATACGTATTGAGGTAATTACTATGGCTCGGGTAACGGTAGAAGATTGTATTGAAAAGGTAGCTAATCGGTTTAAGTTGGTATTAATGGCAGCTAAGAGAGCTAGGGATTTAGAACGTGGTGCAAAACCATCTGTGGTTAGAGATAATGATAAATCAACTATTTTGGCTCTCCGAGAAATAGCTGAAGAAGCAATTAGTTTAGAAAATTTAGAAAGTCTAACAAAGCAAAATATCATCAATGATGAAGCTGAGCTTCCATATGAAAATGAAGAAGTGCAATTACGTAGTGATAGTGATACAAATGAAGATGATGATGAATTTGACGATGAAGAACTTGAAAATGAAGATGATGACGATTGGGAGACCTCAGATAACCCCTATAACAGAAGAATTCCTGTCGATGATAATGAAAAATTTGAAACATATGATAATTCCGACGAACAGGAAACATCTGAAGATGACTCAGATGATGAGTATGAAGACAATGATGAAGAAGAATTAGATGAAGAGTACGACGAAGAGGATATTGAAGATTACGAAGACGATTTAGATGATGATGTTTTAGATGAAGATGACGACCTGGAGAACGAAAAATGAGCATAAAAGTTCGTTTTGCTCCTAGTCCTACAGGGGTTTTACATATAGGGTCAGTTCGTACTGCCTTATTTAATTATTTGTTTGCTCGACATAACAATGGCGAGTTTTGCTTACGCATTGAGGACACAGATAAATTACGTTCAACAGATGAAAACACACAGTTAATTTTTAAAATTCTAAAGTGGTTAGATATTGATTGGGATGGAGAACCTGTAATTCAATCGTCTAGAATTGAGCGACATAAAGAAATTGCTCATGATCTCGTAAAAAAAGGCAAAGCCTATTACTGTTTTTGCACACCTGAAGAATTAGAACAGAAAAAAATAAAGTGTCAGGAATTGGGTCAACCATACAAATATGATGGCAAATGCCGTGAGTTAACAACTCCTATTGTGGGTATATCTCCAGTTGTCAGGTTAAAATCTAATACCGACGGTTCAACAACCATTAATGATATGGTACAAGGTGTAGTAACTGTAAAAAATTCACAAATGGATGACTTAGTTTTATTGCGTTCTGATGGTACACCTACTTATATGCTTTCGGTAGTTGTTGATGACCACGACATGGGAATAACACATGTAATACGAGGTGATGATCATTTAACAAATACGTTTAGGCAGATACAAATATTTAATGCTTGCGGTTGGAATATTCCGACATTTGGTCATATTCCTTTAATATATGGTTCTGATGGTGCTAAATTATCTAAACGCCACGGTGCGGTTAGTGCTATTGATTACATGCAACTTGGATATTTACCTGAAGCAATTTCAAATTACCTATTAAGACTAGGTTGGAGTCATGGAGATGATGAAATAATTTCTCGTGACGATGCTATTAAATGGTTTAGTTTTGATAACGTTGGTAAATCTCCTTCTAGATTTGATATGGCGAAGTTGCAAAATTTGAATGGTCATTATATTCGAGAACGGTCGAACGAATCATTACTAGAATACATGTTGCCGTTTTTTAAGTTAGAGTTATCTGAACTTCATAAAAAACGTATACTTCGTGGCATGGATAGTCTTAAGGCACGTGCAAAAACGATTATTGAATTAGTCGATTCCGCAATGGTTTATGTCCAAGCTCCTACCTCGTATGACGAAAAATGCCGTAAGTATCAAACGGATTTTCATACAGAGATACTAAATGATATTGCCAACAAAATAGAAAGTGGAGAATTCTCCTGTGATGAAGAAACACTTTGCTCTCAGGTAAAAGACTACGCTAAAGAAAGAAATATAAAACTAGTAGAAATAGCACAGGCTATGCGTGTTGCTTTATGTGGAAAACTAGTATCTCCAAGTGTGTTTGAGATAGTGGCGCTTCTGGGATGTAGCGAATCCGTTAGCCGTTTGCGTGCCAACAAGTCAAAACATTAATTCTAATGTTTGAACTTGTTGCAGTACCCAGCGTTGAATAATTCGCCGGCATAATCATGGCAATGTTGTTGCAGACATAAACACGCGACAAATGTAGCAGAGAGATTTTTCTCGTATACGAAAAATGTGTATAATGAAGTTATCCTATTACTTCTTTAAAAATATTTATAATATTTCGCTGTGCATTTTTAAGAATATTGTTCATTATTTTATATTTATACATCTTTGAAAAATTTTCTGGAAACCTCTTATTTGACATACGAGCATCGATAGCTGATAGTTGTTCTCCTCTAGCAATAAGGCGAGTTTTTAAGTCGTCACGGCATGGAGCTTCAATTAAAATTCCGACACAATCGATATCATTCCCAAGAATATTTTTAACTAGAACGTTATATGCTCCTTCAAATTCAATATCTAAGATACAAATAAGATCATTGTCTAAAATCTGATTAATTTCGCTTTTTAAGGTTCCATAGTAATTTCCAAAACACTCTGTATATTCAATGAATTCATTATTAGCAATTAATGTTTTGAATTTGTTTTTATCTATAAAATAGTAGTCCTGACCATCATATTCCCCCGGACGAGGCGTCCTTGTTGTGCATGATACACTAAGTTTTGTCTGATTAAAGTTTTTTAATACATGTTTTATTAAAGTTGATTTCCCAACTCCCGAATATCCAGAAATAACAACTACTTTTTTATTAAAGAGCATCGTTATAGTTGTAATAGGTAATATGCATCATTCTACCATGGTTGAATTATCGCAGACAAGGTGGTGTATTTTAATCAATGATACTGTTGGAGTGGCGGAAAGTATCCGCCTATAAACTTCATTTTTGTTCTGACCGTTCTTTAACGAAACTCATACCAATAGTCGCAAATGTTACGACAACTACTATTATTACGAAAGTATTTCTATATGCACCTAACTCATACAATGGTGTGCCATCAGGATTAGTTTTTCCATCTCTAAAGAAATCTAGTAATCTGCCCATGAGTGGTTGAAAAACAATTCCACTTAGCATTATCAACATGTTATTAAATCCAGCAGATGTGCCAGCATATTTATTTGGTACGCACTTATATGCCATATCAAATGTTAATGTTGATGAACCAGCAAATGTACTGCCTAACCCAAACAGAATGACACATGACCAAAAACTAAGAGCATTTGAATAAATTGCGATTGCAAAAGATATTAGTAGACCGATAGCCATAATAATACATGCTTTTTTATTACTGTCTAATTTTTCAGCAATTTTAGCGGCCAAAATACTTCCTAACCCAAAGCATACAAAAATTACAGATGAACAAATTGATGCATCAGATGTTGATACTCCAAATCTAGCTTGTATGAATGGAGTACCCCACAACTCAGCTACTGCACTTAAAGGTAAAAAAGACGCACAACCATAAAAACCTATAAGCCATGCACTTGGATTTACACTTAGCAGTTTTAAACCACCTAACGTGTTTTCTCTCTCTGAGCTATTTGATGTTCCTTTTCTAATGCAAACGAATGCCAGTACACCTACAATTAATCCAATTGTTGCAATTAAACATGTCAATGGTCTCCAACCAAAACTTTCAGCAAGTTTTGCGGTAATGCCACTTCCTAGTACACCTCCCAGAGAGCCTATAAATGTGGTTATTCCCATATAAAACGCATACTTATTTGATGGCATCACTTCAGATACGACTTTTCCACAAGATAGAAATGCACCTGCTGCAGAAAGTCCTATTAAAAAGCGACCACAACTTAATTGCCATGGTGCTGTGGCTAGTCCAAATGTTAAAACACCTATGCCACATACAGTACAACACAGGAATATTACTAGCCTACTTCCTAACTTGTCAGAAATTAACCCCCAAGGTAACTGCATTGCAACATAGGGAATATATAACGTCGATACAATAGCACCGACTTGCGTTGCATTAAGTGAAAAATCCTTCATTAGGTCATTCACTAAAACACCCGGTTCTACACGTGCAAAAAATGCAAACAGATAAAACATCCAACATATAATAACCGCAATAAACGGCTTCGTTGCTTTACTCATAATTTTCTCCTTTCAAAAAGACAAAGCAACCTTAATAAAATTATTATAACAGTTTTTGGGAGTTAAATTTGAATATTGAGAAAATATTTTTAAGTATAGAATAAATAAAACAAAATCTCTCTAATGAGTATGCAAGCACACCCCGATTACTGGATAGAAAAATGCCGAACAATGAAAATTCGCATTATGGTGAATATTAATCATATGATGATAGTGCATAGTAACTCCCGTTAAAAAATACTGATACCACTTACTTAATATCATTATATCAAATTGTGTTGAAATGGCAGTATATTATAGAGATGCTCGTAAATCCTTGATGCTATTACTGAAATTGATATCTGTTGACATTTTGTTTCTAACAATTTTAACAGCGTGAACAACAGTAGAGTGGTCACGGTTACCGAATACTTTACCGATTTCTGCATACGAGTACCCAGTGAGGTCTTTAGACAGATACATTGCGACCTGCCTAGCTACTGCAATAGTTCGAATTCTTGTATTAGATAACAGTTCATTTCGAGTTATTGCAAAAGCATTACATACACATTTTTGTATTGATTGAAGTGTAACTAAATGGTCATTTGAAACTATCACATCACTCAACACATCTTTTGCCATTTCAGTATCAATTTTTCGATTAACTAATATTGCATGTGCAATTAATCGATTTAATGCCCCTTCAAGTTCACGTATATTCGACGTAATACTATCGGCTAGTTTTTCAACAACACTTTGAGGAACTGGGATTTTGAATTTTTTTGCACTGGATTTTAGTATTTCCAAACGTAGCTCATATGTAGTTTGATGAACATCAACAACCAATCCACCACTGAGACGAGACTTAAGTGTAGTATCTATTCCTGGTAAATCACTTGGTGCCTTGTTAGCAACAAGAATAATTTGCCGTTCACTATCTATGAATTTGTTAAAAGTATACAGAAACTCTTCCTGTGTGCTGTTTTTGCCGCCTATAAATTGGACATCGTCAATTATTAGTACATCTACGTTATTAAACAATTCTTTAAAATTAATATTGGATTTAAGACGTAATGACTTTAGAAATAAATACATAAATCGTTCAGCTGATACATATATTACTGTTTTACTAGGCTGAGTATTACGTTTGTGCCATGCAATTGCCTGCACTAAGTGTGTTTTACCCATACCTACACCTCCATACAGAAATAATGGGTTAAAACCTGAATTATCACTAGTAGCTATATTTTTAGCTACTGCATAGGCAAATTCATTTGGTTGACCAACCACAAAATTTTCAAATGTAAATTTTTTATCCAATGCAGAATTTTTGTTTAGTTCTTTTAATGTAACTGGTGAATTTTGGCATTCTGCATTTTTATTTTTCCAAGTTTTGGCAAATAGAGAGCCGGGTACATCCAAATCAGAAGCAGTCAAATTATTATCGCAAACTGTTATATCTATAGATGATATTGTGGGAATATATCTTTGGACATTTTGTAATATTTCTTCATAATATTTTGTTATAATTGCATCTTTTATAAAATTAGAATTTACAGATAACTTTAAAGTACTGTTATCAACACTGATAAACTTTATTTTGGAAATCCAGGAGTTAAATGCTCCAACTCCGATATTTTTCTTTATGGCATTTAGTGTTTTACCCCAAAGGTCATTATCTACTACACTTTTCATTGTTCGAAGCAAAACACCTTTCCTGTTACGTAGTCATTGTAGCACTCAACTTTTTAGAGTACAAACATGAAGTTTTCGTTTTGTCTATGAATATTATGCCTTAGTATTCACGTCATTAACTCCTAAATTCGAGAGTGTTCCACAGAATTAAAAAATTTTAACTTTGCACTTTAAAAAAAATATGATTAAACGTAAAATTAAACTATCTAGGGGACTTGTAAAATTGTTAATGATTTTTTAGGTGGCAACATGTGGTTTTTGTGCAGTTATAAACGATTGGAAAATGTATAATAAAAATGTGCAACTTGAAAAATTAGTAATTCAAAAAGTTGATAAAAAATGGGAATAAGATGAGTGATGTTGATGTAAATGAGGTTTCAAGTAATAGCGAAAATTTAGGGCCAAAGATTTTAGTCATTGGTGTGGGCGGTGCAGGTGGAAATGCAGTGAATAACATGATCCGTTCTAGCCTTGAAGGAGCTACGTTTATAGTTGCAAACACGGATGCTCAAGCCTTAAAGCAATCTTTGGTTGATGAACCTCTTCGATTGCAACTCGGTCTGGCGGTTACTCAAGGATTAGGTGCAGGTTCTAAACCTGGTGTCGGAAAGTCGGCAGCTGAGGAGTCAGCAGAAGATATATTAAAGCTGATTCAAGGGGCAAATATGGTTTTTATCGCTGCTGGTATGGGAGGTGGAACAGGAACAGGTGCTGCACCCGTAATTGCGCGAATTGCAAAAGAAGCAGGCATTCTAACTATAGGAGTCGTAACAAAACCATTTTCTTTTGAAGGTCCCAATAGGACACGAATTGCTGAAGAAGGTATTAAAGAATTACAGCAATATGTTGATACACTCATCGTTATTCCCAACCAAAATTTGTTTAGATTAGCAAACGAAAGTACTACGTTAGCAGATGCGTTTAAAATGGCAGATAACGTATTATATTCAGGAGTTCGTGGTATTACGGACTTAATGATAATGCCTGGACTTATTAACCTAGACTTCGCAGATATTAGGGCTGTTATGAGTGAAATGGGCAAAGCGATGATGGGAACTGGTGAAGCTGATGGAGATCGTCGTGCGTTAGATGCTGCAGAGGCAGCGATTTCTAACCCATTACTGGACGATGTGTCTTTAAAAGGTGCAAAAGGTATTCTCATTAATATAATGGGAGGCTATGATATGACGCTTTATGAGGTGGATGAAGCAGCAAATAAGATTCGGGAAGAGGCGGACTCTGAAGCTAATATTATTTTCGGCTCGATTTTTGACGAACGGCTGAACGGTAAAATACGTGTATCTGTTGTTGCGACTGGTATTGGCCCAGAACAGGATACTGTTTTCTCCAGAAAAAAAACAGATTTTTTACAGCAGTTAACAGAAAGTAAAACGTCTGGTTCTGAAAAAACACATATACGTAGTGAAAATCAGCAAGATATTGCACAAAATGTGGCAATCGAAACAGTTAAAACTGAAAATTATAATTATCCACAATATGACAACTACAGTGATGAAAGCGATCAATATCAGCAACCGGTGCGTCGTAAATCACGTTCATTTTTTGATAGGTTTGGTTCTAAAAATTTGAATAACGAAAATGATGATGAATTAATTAATCGGCAAGATAAAAATTTGGATATACCAGCGTGCTTCAGACGTAAAAAATAGTGTTGAACGATTTTTTGGTTGTTTTATTTGTGTGTGCTGGCATTTCTACCTGTGCAATCTTAGTTTCTCAACTGCCGAAATTGATTAGTTGTATAGGTAACTTTGACAATTTACAGGCTGGATATGAAAGTGGCTTTGCTCGTAGGACTACTCAAATGAACTTTAAAAGTCGAATGTCAACGCTAATATTACCTTACATACTGTTAGAATTATTAGTAATGTGGGCAATGTATTGTTCTTACCATTCATCTCTATTTTTTATTCCAATTATGTTGTGTATTGCTTTCATTGCACGTTTTATTATTAAATGACATTAGTTCAACCGGCAGTTTTTCTACGAGTTGATTTAGATAGAGACTTAATGAGTTTTTTACTTTTTTCTGTTGAACTTTTCTTACTAAGTCTATACAAGGTCTGCCTTACCGCCTCTGAAAAATTAGGTACTATATGACCGAATATATTACCGGAGTTGTACTCTCTTGATTTTTTATTTAATATTTCAAGCAATAGTCCATTTGTTCCAGTTACTAAAACTAGCACGTTATTTTGTCTAGCAATTTTTACAAAACTCTTTAAGGTCTCAAAAGCATAATTATCAAAAAATGGGATATTCTTAAAATAAATAACAATGACACTTGGAAATTTATTCAGAGCAACAAACGTATCTACTATGCGTTCAATTTGGTTGATAGATAGAATTCCTGTGAGTTGTATTACTTCTATTTTCTTTAAAATTGCATTTGATATACGCATATTCGTCATGTATCCATATTTATTTGCCATAAACTCAAGCATATATGAATCATGTGTTCGCATTGAATGAACTGATGGTTCTTTAATCTTTACCAACCGATTAGTGAACTGCATCAGTGAAATTATCGTCCCGATACTTATCGCCGATACTAAACCAAACCTGAGAGATACAAATAGTATTAGGAAAAAGATTTGTGAATCCGATCTAGCAAGATTAAAATATTTAGACGAAATACATTGTCGTAGAATATGAAATGACATGTGCATTAACGTTGTTGTAATTGCTAAAACAGGGATGTATTGGAACACATTGTCCTTCATGCAAAATAGTGCATAAGCTATGAAAAAAATTGTTAGTAAAGTAATTATTGATTTAGATTTGTACTTAATGTTTTGTGTTGTAATGTCTGTGTCGGGAGATATAAATAACCCCCCTGTTGCAACTGATAAAAAATTAGAAATGCCAACTGATATTAACTCCATATTGGTTTGAATTCTAGTATCTCCAGTAAGACTTTCAGCGACGCCTACACTTGAACAAGTTTGGCATGCGATAACGAGTGCTATTGAAAATGCAGCTAAAACCAATTCCGCATATACGCTTTGTGAGTATGACAAATGATGATGCATGTTTAATATTGTATTTCTATCTAAATCCTGAAAAAAGCTCTGTCCTATCGTTTTGGTTGCAGACAATATATCAGGTAAGTCAAATATATCTTTTCTGTCACACCATATCATTATTCCCCATATAACCAAATAAACAAAATATGTACTGAAATTTTTAAAGAATATCTTTAAACATGCAAGGCTACCAAAAAATATAAGACATAATAATACCGATATATCATCGACAGATTTTAGTTTTGAGAAAAGATTTATACAATTTCCAGTAAAATTCTGATATGAGTATATTATAGGAATATTAAGCATTGCTTGTGATTGTATGACAATGATTGTAAGTGCAATACATACGGAAATAGCAGTTAAAAAAGTTTTGGATGCATGTTTAAGTAACTCTCCCAGTTCAGTTCGTCCACATATTATTAAAATAACGGCAACCATAATTGATGTTACTAATACTCCTTTATATTGGTACTTTGTGAAGATATCAACAGATATTACGCTTGCAATCCAAGCGACAGAATTAATTTGATACTTTGACCCTCCTAAAAATACTGACACTATACTAGCCACACAGACCGAAATAACTCCTTGGATTGGCGAACCACCACTAAATAATGAAAATACTATTGCAATTGGAATGATTAAACAAAATATTTTCACTCCCGCAAAAATATCATTAAAAAAATGCCGAAATGTATATTTACTAAAATTAAGATTTAATAACGAGGGGCATAATCCTTTTTCCCTTAACTTGTTTGCTTTTATGCTCAATGCTTGTATTAGTTTCATATACTTGTACGTTTGCTTATGCTGTTAAAGATGTTAGAGGTAAACAGTTAATTTTATTTAAATTTGCAACATTGATATATAAACTTGTGTGACATATTTTATACAAATTGGTGAATATTCAAATATGTAGCACATTTTTTCTATTTTGGAAACATTGCAGAAAACGAACTAGGTGTTCGGAATGATTGAGTTATGCGTGAGCATGATATACCATTAATATGGGTTATGATAAGTACAATAATATTGAAAATGTCAAATTTTCTTTCTAAATTATTTGGGTCGGCAAATTCAAGAGTTGTAACACAGTATTATAAAATAGTTAGAAAAATAAACGACCTTGAGCCGGAAATAATGAAATTATCAGATAATGATTTAGCTCATAAAACCATTGAGTTCAAAGATGCTCTTGCGGATGGAAAAACACTTGATGATATATTGCCTGAAGTTTTTGCAACAGTTCGAGAGGTGTCAAGGCGTGTTTTAGGAATGAGGCACTTTGATGTTCAGCTTATTGGTGGTATCACATTACATAAAGGACAAATTGCCGAAATGAAAACTGGTGAAGGTAAAACTCTTGCTGAAACTTGCCCTGTATATTTAAATGCATTATCTGAAAAAGGTGTACACGTTGTTACTGTTAATGATTACTTGGCAAAACGCGATGCAGAACAAATGAGTGAAATTTATGGTTTTTTGGGCTTATCTACAGGAACTATTTTAAGTGGAATGTTTGACGAACAAAAACGCCAAGCATATAATGCTGATATCACTTATGGTACAAATCATGAATTTGGATTTGATTATCTACGTGATAACTTGAAATTTAGTGTTGATGAAATGGTTATGCGTCCTTTTAATTATGCAGTAGTTGATGAGATAGATAGTATTTTAATTGATGAAGCTCGTACGCCTTTAATTATTTCAGGTCAAGATGATAGTGCTTCACAAATGTATGTAGCTGTAAACGACGTCGTTAAAAACATTGGTGAAGGTGATTATGAATTAGAGTTAAAGCACAAGAATGTCACGTTTACAGAACAGGGAATGGCAAAAGTTGAAAAAGAACTAATGGAGCGTGGCTTAATTGATAAGCCACTTTACGATTCGAGCAATGTGTCAATGGTTTATTATGTGAATTGTGCATTGAAAGCCAATAAGTTATTTAGAAAAGATGTTGACTATATGGTTCGTGATGACCAGGTAATGATTATTGATGAATTCACTGGTCGTGTAATGCAAGGGCGTCGTTATTCTGAAGGGTTACATCAAGCGTTGGAAGCAAAAGAAGGAGTTAAGGTTCAAGCTGAAAGTCAAACTATAGCTTCTATTTCGTATCAGAATTTGTTTAGAATGTATCCTAAACTATCGGGTATGACTGGTACTGCTATGACGGAAGAAGCAGAATTCGAGGAAATATATAAATTAAAAGTTGTAAGCATTCCGCCAAATAAACCTGTAATACGTAAAGATATGGAAGATTCTATATATCTATCAATGGCAGAAAAGGATGAAGCAGTAATAAAACTTATTAAAGAATGCGTCGCTAGGAAGCAACCAGTTTTAGTTGGTACAACTAACCTGGATCGCTCAGAGTATATATCTGGTTTATTAACTCGAGAAGGTATTCGCCATAACGTTCTGAATGCAAAACAACATGAAAGAGAAGCATATATTATTTCAGAAGCAGGAGCTCCAGGAGCAGTCACAATAGCTACTAATATGGCAGGTCGTGGCACTGACATAAAACTAGGTGGTTCTGTTGAAACTCGGGTAATGTTTGAATGTGCAGATATTGAAGATGAAAATGAACGAAATGCAAAAATAGAACAGATAAAAAAAGAAGTGGAAAAGGCACATGATGAAGTTGTAAAAGCCGGTGGGTTATTTGTTATTGGTACAGAACGTAATGAGGCTCGTCGTATCGATAATCAGCTCCGTGGGCGTTCTGGACGGCAAGGAGACCCGGGAGCGTCAAAATATTTTCTGTCTCTTGAAGACGATTTAATTAAACGATTTGGGTCTCCGAACATTAAACAGAGACTTGAACGTGTAGGCATGAAAAAGGGCGAGGACTTAACACATAGATGGATATCAAAAATTATTAAAAAAGCTCAAGAACGAATTGAAGCTATGAATTTTGATATCAGAAAACAGTTATTGAAATACGATGATGTCATAAATGAGCAACGCAAGGAAATTTATGCAGAACGCCTAAAATTGATGAAATCGAGTGATGTATCAGGTTCTGTTGAAGCTATGGTTTCTAATACTGCAATAGAGCTTTGTGACATGTATACATCTCCTAATACTGTTCCGTACGAATGGCAATTACCAGAATTAAAAAAGGAAATGCAATCAATATACGGAATTGACCTTGATATAAATGCGATTGCAGATGATACATCAATAACTTTTGATTTATTTAAACAACAACTTGTTGCTCAAGCAGAAGAAAAATTTAAAAATGTTACCTCAATAATTCCTATTAAGTTATTACATGCTATTGAAAAAGAACTAATGTTAAAGACATTGGATGGTGCTTGGAAAAAGCACTTAGTTGTTATTGAACACTTAAGACGGAGTATTAACTTACAAGCGTATGCCCAGAAAAACCCATTAAACGAATACAAAGTTGAAGCATTTAGGATTTTTGAAGAGATGATGAAAGGGGTTAGACAGCATGTAACATCGGCAATAATGCATCTGTCAATTCCCGAAGAATTATTACATCCTAATGAAACTCAAGACCAAATTATGTCGGATATTGATACGGATGATTATGAAAAATTGGACTTTGAAGATAACAAAAGTTCAACTGTACAGGAAAGTAATGTGCTGTTTGAAAATATAAATACTAATGTTACTGACACTCCGTCTCGGAACTCCGAATGTCCGTGTGGCTCTGGACTACGGTATAAGTACTGTCATGGAAAGTTAGAAGATACAGCATTTTCATTGCCTAAAATAGAAAACAATGAATTTGAATCAAATGAAAGTGTTTTGACTAAAACATCACATGCGGAAACAGCAGATTACTTGGACGATACAGATACTGATATAGTTACAGGTCGTTTACAAGAAAATGAAAGTATAACACCACAGGAAATATTAAAAAATTTTGCTGAAGATCAGAGACGTGCTTTACTATCCACTGATGATGAGTCATCTACAACTAATAACTCCGATGATGCCGAACTTTTAAATAATATTACTACCACGAAAAAAACTAAAACTAAAACTAGAACCAGGAAGATTGCAAAAAAGGATGATATGCTTAATGCTATTGAAATGGTTAAAGAGAAAAAAACTCCTCGTAAAAAACTGACAACTGAAAAAAAAGTAAAAAGAGCTGACGTTGCAAATAAGAATTCTAATCGACGAAAAACAGACAGTTCTAAAGTAAAAAGTGTAAAGGATAATTCTCTGGTGCAAGTAGCACTCCTAAAAAAGAATAAGTTGAGTAATACAATAGGGAATAATGCAACTGCCGTAAAACGTAGCGTAAAGAGGTCCAGTCAAAAATCAAAAACTAAAAACTCAAAAAACCTGTCAATTAAGAAATAAAATTATGCGATGGTGCCAAGGTTAGTTGAAACTTGTGCTACCTATTGCACATCATCATAAAATAGTTAATAATATCTGTATAGGGTGCCCGTAGCGCAATTGGATAGAGCGTCAGACTACGGATCTGGAGGTTGAGGGTTCAAATCCTTCCGGGCGCACCACTACAAAAGGTGAAGGTTTACTTTACTGGCAAGACTCTTTTAATTGTACAGACACAAGATTATTTCAATTTTGAGACAAAGGTTTGGTAATTAAACATTGTAACTGTACGGTTGTGCTGATAAAATTTCTGACAAATGCTATAGTGATTTATATAGCTGGGGAATGGATACGTGCTTATGTTGCTTAACGTAACTCTGCTACTATGGATGAATATTTTTTATATTTTGGAGGATAATAATGCGTAATGTAATTTTAATTGGAACGATAATTTTAGCAACTATTGATAGTGTATATTCGCTAAACCCCGTGTATTCAGCACAGGCTACTGCTGATTTTAATCCGACTAATTTTGGTAATAATGCTCAGAATGGTAATAATGGAAACACGAATAACCAAAATAACAATAATGGAAATAATAATAATGGTTACAACAATGGTAATGGTAATTGGAATAACAATCAATCTGCACCATCAAATACAAATGGTAATAATGGATATTATTCCACCAACGGTTCAGGAAATGCTCAAAATAACAACAGTAACTATAACAACAATGGGCAAGGTAATACTGGCAACAATAACTGGAACAATAATGGAAACAATAACCAGGGGAATAATTGGAGTAATAATCAAAATAATGGGAATTATAATAACGGTCAACAGAACGCTTTTACAGAAAATTATGCTCTTAAGGGAAAACAATTTAGAGCGACAGTTTTTAAAAAAGATGGTAACAACCAATTAATTAGGGCTGAATTAAATTCGAACAATTTACAAAAAGCAATTGTTATATTCTTTGGTGATTGGTGTCCCCACTGTTCGCGGTTTTTAAGGAACTTTTCTAAAAATATACCGGCACTGACGCAATCGGGCGTCAAAATAATATTTATTGGTGTCCCGTCAGTTGAGAAATTACAAAAATGGGGTGACCCGACAGATGCCGATTATAATGAAAATCTTCAGAAGTTGAATGATTTTAGCATTCAGTTAGGTAACAATGTAGAGTTAGTATTATTGGGTAACAGTGGTAGTTTGGGAAACAATTCAGTAGATAGCTTGCCGACAATGATGGCAATTAGTTATGGTAAGGAATGTTTTAGAGGAGGTGCAGATAATTCTATAGAGCGAGCTGAATTCAATAACAACGATGAGGTTAATCAGTTCTTACAGGTATTTAATGCATTTGGTAATAATAATAATTTTGGCAGTAATGTTAGGCTTATAACTACTTCTGGTAACCATGGTAACAAATCCGGTAGGACAACTCACTATACTCAAAAAACTTCATATGGTGTTAATGTTGCTAAGGCAAATATGTATACCGACCTACTAAACGATGGTTGTACTATGAACTGTAATCGCAAAATATGGACACCACGTGTGGCTAATCCTTCCAATTACAGTCAGTCGGTATGTCCTCCGTGTCCATCTTGTCCTGTATGTCCTCGGTGTGCAACTCCGGTATCAAGCAGTGAATATCATCAGTCGGATGCTGTAGCAGAAGGGACGATCGTGCAATTGTCTCCAGCAAACGTACCTGAAAAATGTACTACCTGTGGATGTATTCTTCACCGTGCATTTTCTAAAAAGTGTTATAACAAACCAAGGAAAAAAGTATGTGCTAACAAACTCAGAGAGCCAATATGTAAAAAGGTAAAGTGCTGTCCGCGTACTAGGAACTAGATAATAACTATTATTGGTTAAGTATTTGGTGTGTTCAGTAAAGATAAAAGTGATGAAAGGCGAAAGTTTACAATACGACTTCGCTATTTCGTTATTTTTAATTTTATTCTAATTTTTCTAATAATCACAAGATTGTTGTATTTACAACGATACAATCACACAAAATATAAACTTCTGTCAGACAAAAATAGGATAGTTGTTCAAAGATGCTTAGTCCCGAGAGGAGAAATTGTTGATGAACAAAATCGCCTATTAGCTACCAATCAATATGCATACTCGGTAACATGCGACTTATACGATTTAACAGACAAGGAAAGAAATTCAATGTTCGAAAATTTAAACAACCTACCAATAGATGCAAAAGCAAAAACAGCATTGAGTAAGTTACCGCGGAAAATTAATAAACGAGAACGTTGCATTGTGCTACAAGAAAATGTAGATTACGATACACTGACGAAGTACTGCGTTCTATCTAATTTGTATCCAAATATTTCCATCGATAAATCTGTTTCTAGATATTATCCATATTCAGTTGAAGTGGCACACTTTATCGGTTATACAGGTTCTCCAAGTGAAGCAGATGTTAAAGATTCTTTGAATTCTGCATTAAGATTGCCACTAGCAAAAACTGGAAAATGTGGAATTGAAAAAACTTATGAAGAACTGCTTTTTGGAAAAATCGGAATAAAAAAACTTGAAGTTAATTCACGACGACAGCCTGTACGAACAATATCTGAACATCCAGGTGAAATTGGTAAAAAAATTGAGCTAACGATAAATATCGATTTACAAAAAGCAATATATGAGATTTTGTCTGAACAGATAAGTGGCTCTTGTATTGTGATGGATATAGAAACAGGAGCAATTCTAGCACTTGTTTCATATCCCGGATATGATATAAACATATTTTCTAAACAAATTCCGTCTAAACTGTTAAATGAAATTTATGCCAATCCTGCAAAACCCATTATTAACAAAGCTGTTTCCGGATTATATGCTCCTGGTTCCACATTCAAAGTAATAACAGCGCTTGCTGGTCTGCATTATGGAGTAATAGATGCTCATACACGTTTTCACTGTTCTGGATACTGTGCATTAGGTAATCATAAATTTTATTGCTGGAGATGGAAGTACGGAGGTCATGGTTCACTTACAGTGCAAGAGGCATTAGAGCAATCTTGTGATTGTTTTTTTTACAATTTGTCACGACGTTTAAACCCTGATCAGATTGCGAAAGTGGCTAACGATTTTGGTCTTGGTGTTCATACGAGAATAGATATTCCTAACGAACGATCCGGTCTTATACCAACAAAAGCATGGAAGCAAACTAAAAAAAAACAAAAATGGACTATGGGTGATAGTTATAATATGTCAATTGGTCAGGGATATGTACTTACGACGCCATTGCAACTTGCTAGAATGGTAGCTATTTTTTCTAATAATTTACGTCCTGTAGTGCCACATTTATATAAAAAATTTCAGCTAGACGAAGATATAAAACCACTTAAATATGATGAAAAGCATATTCAAATCATTCTAGATGGTATGTATGATGTCGTTAACTCAAGTCGCGGAACGGCACATCGTTCAGCAATAAACGATCCTGATTTTGAATTCGCAGGAAAAACAGGAAGTTCACAAGTAAAAAGAATAAGTAATGCTCGTAGAGCCCAGGGGAAAACAGTTTTTGAAGACTATGAAAGTAAAGACCATGCACTATTTATAGCATTTGCACCAGCTGATTACCCTAAATATGCAGTGAGTGTTGTTATCGAACATGGAGGGGGAGGAGCTTCAGTAGCAGCACCCATTGCCAGGGATGTTTTACTAGCGACAAGAAAAATTTTAACAAAATAGTAACTAAAGAAAATTAAAGGTTACAATATTTTACGGTAAAGTATTCCAATGATTGGTCGTAAAAAATTACAAGTTAAAGTCTTTTTAATAAAAAATTAATTTAAAAGTTTTAACCAATATAATATGGGGACTAAAAAGAGTTATGATATGAGGAAAGGTTTCTTATGGACAGCTGTCATTTGCCTTGCAACTTGCTTACAGAGTGAAAAAATTAATGCTAATGAACGACTTTGGGGTTTTGATAACAACAGTTTAAACAAAGCATTAAGTGGGCCAACCTCAACTATTGTTAATAATTTTGAGGAAATGACAATAAATAGTGATCAGTCACAAAAAAGAGTTGTGAATTTTGGAAAAATTTTATTAACTGGTAATGGAAAAATTGGTGGTGTTGCAGGAGGTGGCGTAGCACTTACAAATGGTGGAATGAATCCTAATACTGGAAATGTAGCACCTGGAACTGTAGAGATAGCGAAGGAAACTATAATTCCAACAAATGAATTGGGAGGCGAAATTGAAAATATTACAAGCATTGAAAATATTTCTGGAAAAATAGTGCAGTATGGTGGATATGTAGGACGAGTTCACAATAATGGTGAATATATTTATGCGGGAGGAAAACTTCGTTCATTTGATCAAAAAGATCCAAGTGCATCCGTGCGTATAACTAATGGTATGGAACTATCACTAAAAGATGGCTTCCCCATCATGAATGGTGTAGTCACAGTTGGTGGTAAGGATGAAAATGGTAATCCATTAACAAATGGCATTTTATCGGTTAATGGTAATATGGGAGATTTTCATCTAGTAATTGGGGAAAACTTTGCTACGTTAAACCTTTTAGGTAGTAAATATAACCCAAATATCTGGCAGGGTAGTATTTTGAAAATTGAAAGTGGTGTGGCTGTAATTGATGGACAATACGCAAAATGGGAGGGAGACGTCCATCTTACTGGAGGAACATTAAAACTGATTAATGTAATTAGTAAAGATAACAAACATCCAGAAGGAACAAAAACTGGTTCACTTATTGCATTTGGAGGAAGGCTTGAAATTTATGATAATGTTTACTTAACTGATAATGATTACATTGCTGAAACAGTTGAAGTAGTTAAAAATGGTTAGATTAATAAAATAAAAATGTAGTAGCATCGAAAACTATTTATACTATGTGAGAATTACACGTGATACAATTTTAAACGGAGTTAGTTCTCACATATAGTAAATGTTTTTTATTTCTTTAAAAGCGTTTACAAAAAAAATCATAGATTTAAAAAAGTACTGAGAATACGATTTTGTTACGTAGATGGTTTTCAGTAAAACAATCTAAGAAAATGCGTTAAATAGGTGAGTATCCCCAATTAGTGTTGTAGTAGCAGTAGTTGGTATAAAAAAATAAAAATTTATTTAACTAAGAGTTAGTGGGGTACGTCTACTAAAATTTTATGAACAGTAACTTATAGCGTGAATTGGTATAAGTTCGTCAAACAAAGCTTGTCCGTACATATAATGGGATTGCAACTTAAGATGTATTAATCTTTTAGTGTGGTAATTTTTAAGCTATCGTTTTTTTGATTCTGACCGAGCTTATATTACGAAGTAATATAAGTGGCGGTTCTGTGACGTAGTCACAGCCCGACAGCAATACTGCATTGGCTATAGTGCTATTGAAGGAATGGAGAATTGCTTAACTAAAGTACTGCTTCACGGTTGTTAACGTTAGTAAAAGTATTGAATACCAACAGCAATACTGCATTGGCTATAGTGCTATTGAAGGAATGGAGAATTGCTTAACTAAAGTACTGCTTCACAGTCGTTAACGTTAGTAAAAGTATTGAATACCGAGCTTATATTACGAAGTAATATAAGTGGCGGTTCTGTGACGTAGTCACAGCCCGACAGCAATACTGCGTTAGCTGTAGTGCTGGCGGAG
>CADBLQ010000015.1 GCA_902795615.1 uncultured Pseudomonadota bacterium
AGTGGCGGTTCTGTGACGTAGTCACAGCCCGACAGCAATACTGCGTTAGCTGTAGTGCTGGCGGAGAGAGGGGGATTCGAAAATCAAAATATACTAATTTTCAATAAAGTAATTTCCGGATCCCACTCTGTCATAATTGTAGAAAATTTTTAAACGCTGGCGGAGAGAGGGGGATTCGAACCCCCGATACGCAGTTAACGTATACTCGCTTTCCAGGCGGGCTCCTTCAGCCACTCGGACATCTCTCCATCTTCACGGAGGATATCACAGAGAGAGCATTCATATCAAGGTTGTATCTGGTCTATGTTGCCCAAAAATCCTTTGCAGATGACATATAGTTCTGAAGATTCCTTACGACTGGACTTAGGTTTAAAATTTGATACTTTACGAAACGAAGAACGTAATTGTTTTAACAAAATATCAGAACCTCCCCCCTGGAACGTCTTAGCAACTAACGCTCCGCCAAAGCTTAGTGCTTGTTTAGCAAAAGTAAATACCTCTTCAAGTAAATTAACTATGCGTAAATGATCAATCTTTGGGATACCACATGTACTAGGAGCCATGTCGCTAATTATTACATCAATAGACCTGCCATTTATGAGTTTATATATTTTATCTAGTGTTTCATTAGAGTGAAAATCACCTTGTATAAAATCAACATTTGGTAATGGTTGCATTTCTAGCAAATCAACAGCAATTACGTGCTTACACAATGGAGCAACAAATTGTGACCAACCACCTGGAGATGCCCCTAAATCTAAGACAACAGAATTTGAATTTATTATTGAATACTTTTGCTGAATTTCCATAATTTTAAATGTTGCACGTGAGCGATATCCGTCATTACGTGCCTGAATTACGTACTTATCGTTTAGTTGACGTTGTAACCACTTTTTAGATGAATTGGTTAAGTGTTTATTTCTGACACGTTGTTTTAGCATATTTTAATAAATTCAAATAATACTCATCATGTGTATTGTACCTAATTAATAACATGACAAAACGCCTGAGGGGATTTGCATTAGTGGAAGTATCCATAGCTTTATTAATATTGGGAATGATTACAAGTATTACTATGAGCCAACTAGCTACCCTAACAAAGTTAAGAAGAGAGCAAGTTACTCGAGATAATATGGAATTTGTAGTAAAAGCATTAGGAGCTTATTACTTGAATAAAAATGGTCATCTACCAAAACCTTGTAATATTACATCTGATGGCTTTGGTACAATACCGTATTCAGCAATGGGTATTATGTATCGGTATAGTAGAGATGGATATGGCAGACCACTACTGTACAAATATCATGCAACAGCATATGGTAACCCAAGACCTAATGAGACAGTAATGCTGTTTGATGTCAAGAATGATACTATGCTCTTTGAAATAAAAACAGTGGATGGCAAACAAAGAGTGTGGTATAGTGAAAAGGTCTTTACACAGGTTTATTGTCAGGGTAAAACTTTCAGAGTATTGATGCCACCTGCAACATCACTTGGCGCGAAATTTTAAAGTTTACATATTGAATAGATTTTTGTGCCAAAAGATGCTAGCATTCATATATGCTTAAAGGACATATATGTCTAGAAGATAATATCTTATTATGAAAGTAATTTTGTTAGAAAAGGTTGAAAATTTAGGGGTTATTGGTGACTCAGTAGAGGTAAAAAGTGGGTATGCAAGAAATTTTTTGTTACCGCAAGGAAAAGCTTTACGTTCAACAAAGGAAAATTTAGCATATTTCGAATCTAAAAAAGCTGAAATTGAAGCAAAAAATAACAAGCTAAAGGCAGAAGCTGAAAAATTAGCAGAAACAATGAAAAATATAACCATTGTACTAATTCGCCAAGCTAGTGAGTCGGGTTTCTTATTTGGTTCTGTACGACCAGGAGATATAGTTTCAGAATTAGAAAAGCAAAATGTGCATGTAGCTAAATCTCAACTTAAAATAAAAAATCCATTAAAAACAATCGGTTCGTATCAGATCGGGATTCAGTTACATCCAGAAGTTGTAGTCGACATAACATTGCGTATTGAAGCTCCCAGACAGCAGACTGTTAAAAGTGAAGATACTGGTGCACCGGTTGAGGCAGAAACTAATACTGATAACATAACATCTGAAGCAGTAGCTGAAATTCCCGAAGATAATTAATATTTTAAGGGAGATAAAAATGGATGAAAATCCAAATAATGAACTACGCGAAAAGGTAGCACCCATTCGCGGAATGAAGGATCTTTATGGTGTAGACTTTCGAAAATATCAATTTATAATTGATGTTGCAACTCGCATTGCAAACAAATTCGGGTATCAGCTGATCGAAACTCCAATTGTGGAACAGACAGCAGTATTTCAACGGTCATTAGGTGACGAGAGTGATGTCGTTTCTAAAGAAATGTATTCATTTGTAGATAAAGGCGGGGAAGATATTACATTGCGACCAGAGGGTACAGCTGGAGTAATGAGGGCAATTTCGAGTAATAAGTTATTAGTGAATAACAATAATCCGCTAAAACTAATGTACTATGGTCCAATGTTTAGGTATGACCGCCCCCAAAAAGGACGATATCGACAGTTTCACCAAATAGGTTTTGAACATATAGGTGAAAAAAGTCCGTATACCGATGTCGTAAACATAGCGTTAGCTATGGATATTTTTAAAAACATTGGGTTATGCGGTGTAGTAGTTCATATCAACACACTTGGGGGAGCAGTTTCACGTGAAAAATATGCTAAGGCACTGGTGGAGTATTTAAATAAGTATGAACAGCAACTATCTGCAGTATCAAAATGCAGATTGAAAAAAAATCCACTGAGAATTTTAGATTCTAAAGAACCGACCGATATAGATATTTGTACTAATGCTCCCAAGATTCAAGATTTTTTGACACCTGATGACAAAAAATATTTCGATACTGTATTAGAACTACTTAAGTTATGGTCAATAGATTACGAAGTCGACCCCAAATTAGTCCGAGGGTTAGATTATTATACTCACACGACATTTGAGTTTAAAATTCCTAATGGCTCGTATCAAGATGCATTAGGTGGTGGTGGAAGGTACGATGGCTTATTGAAATTATTTGGCGGTAATGACATTTCTGGTGTTGGTTTTGCGCTAGGTGCAGAACGAATAATGATGCTGTTGAATGAAAAAATACTGCCACCTTTAGGACGAAAAGTAGCGGTGATCCCAGTATCAGAAAATGAGTTCGCGGATGTTTTCGAATTAATGGCTACTTTATTAGATGAACAAGTTCCTACGGAGTTAATACTTACTGGTTCAAACCTAAAAAAACGTGTTGAAATAGCTACAAAACGTGGCTGTTCTCATTTGATAGTTATAGGAGATGATGAAAAAAAGCAATGTAACGTGGCATTAACCGAAATTGACAATCCCAAACTCAGAAACATACTTTTGTCTAAAAACAAACTAATCTCATTTTTAAAAGAAGAGTGCAATTTCTAAAATTTGAGGGGTTCAGTCTAATATAGATTGAACCTGATTACTCGAGATGGAGGAACTATTGTCTTTATCCAGTAGTTAATACTATTAACTAGGTCATTTTTGAATTTGGAAAACTCAAATGACTTACAAATGTAACCCGACGCACCATATTGATATGCTTTAATCATTGCTTCTGTATTAATGTTATTAGTCAACATGATAATTGGGACACAAACAAACCGGTAATTCTGTTTTAATTCACGTAGCATTGATAGCCCATCCCGCTTAGGCATGTAGTAATCCAGAAAGATTAAATCGGGTGTTCGGAATTCATCGAAGTTGGAACGGGTTTTTAATAGTCGCGTCGCTTGGTTACAATCATGAACAAACATAATATTGAGATTTGCAATTCCGCTTAATGCTCGTTGCGTTATTTTCTCGTCATCTGGATTATCTTCAACAACAAGTATATTTGCTGGTTCTTCATCAAATTTATTCGTTATATGACGACTTCTGAGGTTCTTTCTAGAATAGTCTGCAAATATAGATTCAACCGAGATTTTATATATTTCAGTAAGTCTATATAATAACGCGGGCGGAACTCGACTTAATGCAACTTCATACTTTTGCAATTGCTGAAATGAAATTCCGAGAATATCAGCGACGTCATGTAAAGTCAATTTCTGACGCTTTCTGCAATCTTTAAGTCTGCTTCCCAAATATAAATCAAAGTCGTGTGTATCAAACCCATCAACAGATATTCTTTTCCTCTTCATAGCTTGCTCCGTTTGCTTCGACTACCTATTGTGCCAACACCACCTGCAGAGACTTTCAATTGCTTATATCCACAAGCACTTATAGACGATTTTACTCCCGTCTTTTTAGCAGATGCTGAGATTATATTCATCTCATAATTTCTGTTTGAGCGAGGTGTTGCTTTTTTAGAAAGCTCAACTTTTGCTGGTAATTCAAGCTCCCACATACAACCTCGTTCGGATTTTACGAGTTGCAGAAAACCGTGGTTCTTCGTTAATAGGGAGTTAACAATTGAAATTCCAGAAGCAGGCAAATTAAATGAGTTACGAATTTTCTTACGAACTCGCCCCGTTAATACTTTTCCATTATCACTAAACTGAAGCATTATTCGATTATCGCGTTGACAGAGCTTTCGAATGCTTATTATCAACGCTCCTTTTGTTTCCGCATGATTTAATGAATTTTCAATTAAGTTTTTGAAAACTCTCAATATTTCATCTTTGTTCCCGATAATATTAGGAAGACCAGGTTCTATATCAATGTGGCAATTACGCTCATTTAATTGGCTTAATAGAAGACAATGTAACGGTTCTAGTAGCGTCTCTAAGTCAAATGCTTCAACGGTATTGTGGTTATCTAATAGTTGACTGATATTAATGCTATTCAGCGTATATACACAGTACTCAGCAGCACTGATACACCTCAGTGTGGCACTCTTATCTATTGAATCTGCATTAGCGAGTTCCTCTTTTAAAATTTGCAAATAGTTCGCGATATTCCGCAACGGTCCCTGCAAATCATGCTGATATTTTCGCAAAAAATCTTCCCAATCATTTAACATGTTGGTATGGTGTTCACGAACAATTTCTTGTTCACTAATCGTTTCATCTCTGCTTTTCATAACAGTCTTTTCGTGCATACTACCCCCTATCACCGCCTCTCTCGTTCCAGTAGAAGTCGACACTGCCAACGTACAAAATGCTACAGTATAAACTCTGTCGCTAATTGATTGAAATATTGTCTTATTCTCAACTGCAGGTTGAGTTTGTTGACTAAACACATAAAGTATATATGCTTATTTACTCGCACGCAATTTACTATGGCAATTTCTTTTGTTAATCGTCATAACTTAAATAAAATTTATATTAAATTTTAAACCATTATTATGTTTGTACATATGTAAGGGAATGATATACGGCAAATAAAAAAGTCAAAATTCTTTCAAGGTTTATGCAAATTTAACCAAAAATTAACAACGCATTTTTAATCTAACAATGTAAGGAGTGTGGAGCTAATAAAATAATGGGATACAGTCAAAACAATATGATGATAAGACGTCATGAAGAATTCAATTACAAGCAGGAGTGGCTAGAGTACGTTAATAACTCAGCAAGCACATCTCGATTAATACGCTTTGGTAAAAAAGATTTTGATTTACTATCAACAGAAAATTCAATTCGATGCCAGTCAAGTATAAACTTAATTGAGACAGATGCAAAACAAGTAACTCCACTAATATGTGGTACAACATTTGTTGAATCAAAACTATTTCCTATAAAAAATGCGAATTTAAATCGGTCAGGTGCAGCATATGCTTCTGCATTCCAGGGTGCTATACCTACTGGTCCAGTATCACCACAATTAATGCACCAAGTGATGTGTAGTGCATTATCGGAAATTCTTGTAATACAACTTGCTTTTACTCAGAAACGTGGAGATGAAAATGTGGCAACAGTTACTTCTGTACAGAAATTTGAAAATTGTTTTATTACTATGGTAGATATGGTGACTTATGAATACATGACAATATTTGAATTTTCGTATTTGACATACGGCGTTACAATAAAATCTATGGAACAACCAGTAGGAGATAAGGCTCATGCAGCCGATGGGCAATTCTCTTATCAATTTGATTTTTCAGGTAATATCGGAGCTAATAAAGTGGGAACAGGTAGTATGTAATTAAGACACTACTTGACACTACTATAAAATAAGCGGTACTATGAAATAGGTGTTGTAGAATTGCGATACTTATGTATTCATGGAAAATTTTTAAATATCCGTTCGGACGATTTTTTTGCTGGATCATTGTATCATCAGCAGGTTTGGTGATTTTAGAAGGGGTATTATTTGGTAACTTGTGTATGTCCTTTTATTATAAACCAACTCCTGCTGGTATTAATTTACCAGGAAATATAGGCGACTTTATAAATCTATTAATTACGCACCCTGAATATATTACGAAACATTATTTAGACCATTGTACATGGAGTGATGACATCTTATTATTGTTAATAATTATAGTATTTCTTTACGGTATCTATTTTGCTCACCACTATGCAATGCGTAGAGCCTTGTTTTATCAATATAAATACATACGTGTAACTGTTCCATTTGATAAAATCAGTATTAAACATGTACTTTTTATAATACTTGGATATATATTGTTTTATAGTATTCCATCTAGCATTTTCTATCCTGAGCCAAAACCAGGACTTGAATTTTTATATTCTCTATTAGATCTCACATTTAACATGACCGTTTTGTATGTACTTCTAAATCTTTATATGACAAGAGTTTCAAAAATTGAATGGCTGTCTGAAGAGAAGAATTAAGGGATGAAATATATAAAACGTTGTGTATAGGATAAATTGAGCCGATAGGCAGTTTGTGTTAAACTAACGGTGTCACATAAGAACGGTCGAGTGGCAGAGCGGTTATGCAGAGGACTGCAAATCCTTGTAGATCGGTTCGACTCCGGTCTCGACCTCCACAATCGGAAATCACATGTCAACTATCTTAGATTTTGAAAAATCCGTTTTATCTTTAGAAAAGCAGTTAGAGGAGTTACAGAAATCAGCCCCCGATAGTAATACTGATGTTTCTACAGATATTGCTAAATTACGAGATAAAATTGATAAAATGCTGAAAAAAATCTACTCTAAGCTATCACCGTGGGACGTAGTACAAGTTGCCAGGTTACCTGAACGCCCGAAATTCACTGATTATTTAAATGGTATGTTCACTGATTTTATTGAGTTATGTGGTGACCGAATTTGTGGCGAAGATAAAGCAATAGTTTGTGGCTTTGCCAAAATTAACAATCAAAAATGTATGTTAATAGGTCAAGAGAAAGGTATTGATACTGAAAGTCGTATACAACATAATTTCGGTATGCCTCGTCCTGAGGGATACCGCAAAGTCGTACGATTATTAGATTTAGCTGGCAGGTTTAAACTGCCTGTAATAACGTTAGTAGATACGTCAGGAGCATACCCAGGTATAGAGTCGGAGGAACGGGGACAAGCAGAAGCAATAGCAAGGTGCATTGAAAAATCTATGCAAATAAATGTCCCTATTATAAGTACTATAATTGGTGAAGGTGGCTCCGGTGGAGCTATTGCTATCGCTACAGCGGATCAAGTACTTATGCTTGAACATTCAATTTATTCTGTAATATCTCCTGAAGGTTGTGCCTCGATTTTATGGAAAGATGATAAAAAGGCACCTACTGTAGCAGAAATCTTGCATTTGACAGCTTCTGAACTTAAGAAATTAGGAGCTATTGATACAATAATTAAAGAACCAGCAGGGGGAGCTCATAGGAATAAGGAACAGACTATACAAAATGTTAAAAAATCTATACTTCTTGCTTTAGATAGAACCAAAAATGTTAAGAATTTAAGGGAAATCCGCCGAAAGAAATTTTTTGTATAACGTATAATAAAGGCTCTGTTATGATGTTAAGTGAGTTAAAAAATAAAATTGAGTTGATGTGGAACGGCAAAAAAGCCGATATTTCCGTTATAAAACATGTATTAGAACTTATGAAACAAGGTGAAATACGTGTTGCTGAAAAACGTAACGAAAAATGGATAGTTAATACCTGGCTCAAACAAGCAATACTACTTGCATTTAGACATTTTCCTACAAAATCTCAATCAGGTGATGCGTTTGACAAATTTGGCTTATTATCATATGACGGAACTTATCGTAAAGTTCCAGGAGCAATAATACGTGACTACGTTCATATATCTGAAAACGCTGTTATTATGCCGAGTTGCATAAATATTGGAGCTTATATAGGCGCAAAAACAATGATAGATATGAATGCTGTTATTGGCTCATGTGCCCAGATAGGTGCAAATTGTCATGTATCAGCGATGACTTGTATTGGTGGTGTTTTAGAGCCGGCAGTAGCGATGCCAACCATAATTGAAGATAATTGTCTCATTGGTGCTAAAAGTGCAATTTTAGAAGGAGTGGTTATTGAGGAAAATTCAGTAATTGCGGCGGGAACAACAATTACAGCTAGTACTAAAATCATAGAGCGAGATACTGGACGCATACTAAATGGCATTGTGCCATCTGGAGCAGTTGTAGTTCCGGGAAGTTATCAAAGTCGGAATTGTAATATCAATTGTGCGGTAATAGTAAAATACATATCATCAGAAAGCCTCAGAACAAAAAATGTGAATGAGATATTACGTAGTTCAACTTAATAGCTATGAGTAACATCAATAACATCTTCTTTGTCTACTATCGGTGGAATATTTACGATAAATAACTTGCCAATTGTGGTTTTTAGAAAACACTTGATACTAAATTTGGCATATGTTATATTTATAACTGACATTTAAAAAAATAAGGAACGAAAAATGACTGTAAATCAAATGATACCAATGACGCTATGTGGGTATAGGAAATTACAAGATGAATTACGGAATTTAAAAAATAATGAACGCCCGGCAGTTATAGAAGCAATAGCAGTAGCCAGAGAACTAGGTGATTTATCGGAAAATGCAGAATACCATTCTGCCAAAGAAAAACAATCGGTAATTGAGGCACGAATTCGTATATTAGAAGATAGATTAAGTCGTGCTTCAGTAATTGATACCAGTAAAATAAAATCAGATTGTGTAAAATTTGGTGCAAGTGTACAAATTGTAGATGATGATACGGGTGATATATCGAAATTTAGAATTGTCGGTAGTGATGAAGCGGATATTAAAGCAGGATTAATGCCAGTTACTGCACCTGTAGCGAAGGCTTTAATTGGAAAAAAAGTTGACGATAGTGTTAGTGTAAACGTACCAAGTGGCATGAAAAGTTATACAATTCTATCCTTACAATATGAGTAAATGATGAGCAAACGTTCCCAATGTATTGGAACGGTAAAGCACCTAAAAGGTTCTGAAATGATTAAAACGAATATTATATGGGGTGATAAGCCCCTCATATTAGAAACTGGGCATATTGCAAAACAGGCAGACGGGGCTGTATTGGTAAAATTCGGTAATACGACTGTATTGTGTACATGTGTATATGCGAAGGAAGCAAGTGGAGAGACAGGTTTTTTCCCATTAACTGTAAACTATCAGGAAAGATTTTATGCTTCTGGAAGACTTCCTGGTGGCTTTGTAAAGCGGGAAGGAAAACCATCTGAACGAGAAACCCTGATTTCTAGACTAATAGATCGACCTATTCGCCCTCTGTTTCCTGATGGTTTTTGCAATGAGGTTCAAGTTATATGTACACTTCTTAGCTATGACAAAACTTGTCCTCCAGAAATTGCATCGATGATTGGTGCATCAGCTTGTATATCAATATCAGGGATTCCGTTTGATACACCTATTGCAGGCTGTAAAGTTGGTTACACTGAAGATGGTAAATTTATTCTAAATCCAACAGAAAAAAGCCTAATGGATTTAACTATCGCAGGTAGTAAAGATGGCATTCTGATGGTTGAAAGTGAAATCAGTGAGTTGTCTGAAAATGTCGTATTAGATGCTGTTATGTTTGGTCATAAAGCAATCCAACACGTAATAGATATGATTATTGACCTTACAGAAAAAGTTGGGAAACCTAAGTTACAAGTTACACCATTTGTTGAGAAATATGCTGAAACTTATGAAAAAGTTAAGCAACTAGCACATGAAAGAATATTATCAGCCCTTTTAATTGAACCAAAGCTGGAACGTCAACGTGCCATTAGTGAGCTACGTAAATCTGTGATTTCCGCACTTGGTGATGATAATCAAGCAATAACTGAGATTTTATTTGAAAAACTCCTATCGGAAATTATGCGTTCTCAGGTATTAGCAACTCATCGGCGAATTGATGGTCGTACACTTGACCAAATTAGACCAATTACATGTGAAATAGATGTATTACCAAATGTGCATGGCAGTGCTTTGTTTACACGGGGTGAGACACAAGCTCTAGTCGTTACTACACTTGGGGCGTCCTCTGATGTACAAATAGTTGATGACGTTATTGGAGAAAGCAAAGAAGCGTTTTTATTACACTATAACTTTCCGCCTTTTGCGGTTGGAGAAATCGGTCGACTTTCTGCTCCGGGACGAAGGGAGATTGGACATGGCAAGCTAGCTTGGCGTGCTTTATCAGCCGTAATGCCGTCGTCTCTAACCTTTCCATATACAGTTCGAGTAGTTTCAGAAATAACTGAATCCAATGGTTCTTCATCAATGGCGACAGTATGTGGAAGTTCGTTATCTCTAATGGTAACGGGTGTTCCGATAAAATCACCTGTAGCGGGAATTGCTATGGGTTTAATTAAAAACGGAAATAAATATGTTGTTCTGTCGGACATTATGGGTGATGAAGACCATTTAGGTGATATGGATTTCAAAGTTGCAGGAACATCTAAGGGAATAACAGCATTGCAAATGGACATTAAAATCAAAAGTATTACTAGGGAGATTTTGGATGTAGCATTAACTCAAGCACGAGATGGTAGATTGCATATTCTTAATTTAATGGTTTCAACAATTGCTGAACCTCGTCGTGAACTAAATGAACATGCCCCCAGAGTTTCAGTAATTACTATTGACAAAGATAAGATACGAGATTTAATCGGAGCTGGTGGAAAAACAATTAAGGAACTTTGCGAACGTTTTGAAGCGAAAATTGATATCTCTGATGATGGTCGAGTTACCGTCTGTACTCCAAATGCTGAAACAAATGCTCAAGTTCTTACTGAAATTAATTTGATTTGCGGAGAACCCGTTCGGGGCCAGAAATTTGATGGCATAGTTACAAAAATAACAGATTTTGGTGCAATTGTTTCTATTGGACACCGAGATGGATTACTACATATAAGCAGGTTGCATTTACACCCGAATCAAAATATACCTGATGTGTTGTCCATTGGACAAAAAATAACAGTTGAAGTTTATGGCACTGATTCGAAAGGTCGATTAAAATTTAAAATGTAATAGAGGTTGGAGTAATACCAGCCACTATGAAAAAACAACCGTCTGCTCTTAACTATCAGATTTAAGAAAAAGTAATTCTGAAATTAATTGTGGTGCGGTTGATAAGACTTGAACTTACACGGATTGCTCCACAGCCACCTCAAAGCTGCGTGTCTACCAGTTCCACCACAACCGCAATTTTTATAATTCTAAAGCCTTTTTAGATTTAACAATAAATTTCTCAAACACAGATGGTTGTTCCAACGCAAGCTTAGCAAGCATTTTTCTATCAACAGATATATCAGACTTTTTTAAGCCATCGATAAAAGTTGAATATTTCATACCAGCCGAACGAACTACTGCATTTATACGTTGTATCCATAAAGCACGAAACTTACGTTTTTTAACTCGTCTATCTCGATATGCATATTGCCATGATTTTTCTAAACGTTCTAAAGCAGGTCGAAAACATTTTGAGGAACGACCCATGAAACCACGAGCCAGCTTTAAGACTTTTTTATGGCGGGCGTGAGCTGTTACGCCTCTTTTTACTCTTGACATATTCCCTCTTTAGTGAAAATAATGAGCCAAAACAACTTTCGCATTACTTTTATGCATTAATCCGCAACCGCGAGATTGTCTCAGCATTCTGTTATTGCGTTTACGCATATTGTGACGCTTATACGCTTGTCCCATTTTTATTAAGCCCGTACCGGTAAACGAAAAACGTTTTTTAGCACTGCTTTTTGTTTTTAATTTTGCCATTTCAATACCTCTTAACTTGATATGGTACCTGCGGTCGGACTTGAACCGACATTCCATTGCTGGAGACAGATTTTAAGTCTGTTGCGTCTACCATTCCGCCACACAGGCATCCGTATCAAGAGAAATTATAACAAATTTCATTACCAAAAGCATGTGATGTCAAAATTTTCTGTAATCGATGTATTTTTCTCTTTTAGTTTTTAAAAATTGTTAGCTCCAGGTTTGGTAATATTAGAACTTTATATAGAATTATTTAGAATTTTTTACAGTTCAAGCCTTGATGTTACTTGAACTATTTGTAGTGTATACTGTACATAGTAGTTTTGGTAGGAAGTTATTTATGAAAAATAAAGTTTTAAAACAATTATTAGTTGTATCATTATTTCCAATAATAGCAACAGGTGAAATTAATTTACTAACTTCGGATGCCTATTCCCTTTACACTATAAAATTACGGGAAGAGCAGGAAAGTAAGTATAAAGAAATTTTGAAAAAAGTTGATAATTTGGTAAACGACAACATTGATATCAAATCTAAGGATAGCAGTTTAAAGGATAAATATTGGGCAAAAAGAGCAATTGAAAAGAAAAACGACTTTAGTCTTTCTGAAAATAAAAAAGATGATAAGAAACCTGATTTTTCGGAATCTATAAAAAACCTTAAGAAGTTGGTTGCCTATAGTTATGTATATGATGATGCTCAACAAGAGCAATTTGTAAAGAACTTTTTTGAACAAATTGGATCAGTAATGAGATTAATTCTTCAAAAACGAAATGTCAAACAAAATGAAGATTTGCTATTGGGTTTAATCAATGGATGGATGGTCTTTGAAAGTTTGTACACCAATTGGTGTAAAACTGAATCAGGAGACGTTTCTGGGGTCAAGATTAATTTTGATAGCGATGAAAATAGGGCATATCTAAAATTAAATACGTTTTTCGAAAGTATTTTTATAAAAGGTGTGCCCTATGACAGTTCTGATGGTTTAGGGGTGGCCCAAGTAGATGGTCGCTTTACCTCATTGTTCAATATGTTGAAAGAAATTAAATATAATGAATGTAATGGTGAGCAAAAATTGAATAGTATAATACAAAGAAGAAGTAAAAGTCTGTCATTACAGGAATATTTTAAGCATGATTGGGATTGTTATTTAACACAATTCTGGGTAATTTGTGACGGTCTCACAAAAGAAAACAAGAAGATTGCGAGTGTTGCCAGCAAGATTGTTAATGATGAATTTGCGAAAAACTACAAACATTCAAGTATAGTAAACAAAAGCACAAATAATAATAAAAACAACATTATTCAAGACGAAATAAAAACGAAAAATAATATAATTCCAGGGAAAGTTAAATATGCAAACAATAAAATAAACAATAATAATTTCTCAAATAATAATCATAACTACAGTAACAATAGTCAGGCTAATTTTAATATTAATAATATAAATAATATTAATAATATAAACAACATAAACAATATGAACAATATTAACAATAGTGTAAAAAACAATATACAGCTAAATCAAAATGTAATACGGTCTTGGTCAATAGATGGTGTGTGGCGGACAGCCGGTCTTAACAACCAAGGAGCGACATGCTATATGAACTCTCTGCTACAAACCCTTGCTCATATAAACGAATTAGTAAAATACTATCTTGACCCAAACCATCAACAAAAAATAACTGAGAAACTTCGTAAATATAAGGATAGCAGTGAATATAAACAACTGAAAAATTTAAATGGCTCCAGTATGACAGAAGAGTTTCAAAAGCTACTGAAAAATCTGTGGGGAGACTATATTAAAGCTCATAATAGTGGTTTTGACTTAAATTCGGTAGTACCCAGCTCCTATACGCCAACAGAGTTTATGGATTTTGTTAGCAACCGAAACCCGTTATTTCAAAAAACTGAGCCAGGCGATTCAAAAGATGCTCTGATATATCTTCTTGAACACTTGCACAATGAACTAAAAAAACCTGTCCCGAAAGAAAAAGAAATAGGTGCCTCTAATGAGAGTAATCCGAAAATTAATCAGTACAATCAAAAAAACACCTTTAACTATTTCTTCAATGACTTCAAAGAAAACACATCTATAATAAGCGATCTCTTTTTTGGTATTCAAGAGACAACAAACGTCTGTTCGAACTGTAAATATAAATTTTCTCGTCAGGGAAAAACATACCCTATTTGTTATAACTACCAAATATTTAATTGCTTGATATTTCCATTAGAAGAAGTAAGGAAATTTAAATACGGAGTAATGGGTCCCAATAGCGTAACCCTCAATGACTGTTTTGAATATAATCAAAAAACTGACTTATTTACAGGAGATAACAAAAATTACTGTAATATCTGTAGGCAATTAGCTGATAGTAATTACACTTCGAAAATTTATAGTGCACCAAAATTTTTAATACTAATTTTAAATCGCGGAAAAAACAACATGTATAAAAATAAATTAATTTTCTCTGAAGACTTGGATATAACAACCTATGTCACATTGAAGACACCCGGTGGCATAACGTATAAATTGTATGGCGTACTCACGCATATTGGAGAAAGTGGTCCAAATGCACACTTTGTGACTAGTTTAAAGAATGACGACGGACAATGGTTGCGGTACAACGATGCAATGGTTAGCGTCATTAATGATGTTCAAAAGGATGTCATTAACTTTGGCACTCCTTACATTCTAGTATACGAACAAAAAGCAGATAATACGATAAATAACGCACCTGCACCTATACCTCAGCAAAACAACAATATAAATCTCAACAATAATGTAAATTATCAAAACAATCAAAACAACAATTTTAACTTAATGAACAATACTAACCAAATGAATAATAATATTCGAATAAATCAACAAAATATGCAGAACATAAATCCAATGAATTATAATAACAATCCAATACTTCAAGGACAATGGAATAATAATTTAAATCAGAATAATAATATGTTCTTTAATCCTCAGAATTTTCAATTTCAGAATAATATGAATGGAGTGAATATGCCATTTCCAAATATGATGAATTATAATCCATTCTTTCCGAATAATATGAATTTAAATAACAATATGAACTTCAATAATAACATGTTTTGGAATAATATGGCGATGAATGATGTGAACCAATTAGTAGTACCTACTATAAATTTTGATTTCAGTAAACCTTTAAAAGAGCAACTATGTGTTGGAGAAATAAAACTTCAGAAAGTTACTACAAGCGACCTATACCCTTTGGGTAATGATTTCACGAAACAAAAAAATAATATAAGTGATCATATCCAAAAAAAAGGGGGTAAGACGTTAGGGATGCAGAATATTGGTGCAACCTGCTATATGAATGCTTCAGTACAGTGTGTAGCACACATCAAGCCGTTGGTAGAATACCTGTATGCTCGTCTGAAAACCACTGGTTTTGTGCCTGGCACGTTATCAAAAAGTTTAGCAGAGGTTGCTGAAAACTTATGGAATTTGAATAATCCCAATGAAACATATTTCTCACCTTATAACTTAAAAAAAACGATATCTTTACTTAGTCCACAATTCGCAGGAATTCACGCTGACGATGCAAAGGATTTTATTTCCTGGATGTATGAAACCCTGCACAAGGAAATGAATGCAGGGTCTGGGGAAAATGTACTTATAGCTGATGTTGACCAAAGGAATTTTTGGCTGCAATTTAACACGTTCTATTCTGGAAATGAAGCAAATAACCAAAGTATTATAAGTAGGCTGTTTAATTGCTATTGTATTACTGTAACACAGTGTCTTAAGTGTAATACAAAACTTTATAATCCATCAACGGAAATGGTACAGTACCTTCCTCTGCAAGACGCACTGGAATATAAGCAGAAAAAGGGAAATACTACTAACCCGAGTGACAATACAGTTAGCCTATACGACGCATTAAAATCGGGTCTCGACTACAAAATACTGGGGGGAAATAGTATGCTATATTGTCAGTATTGTAAAGGTAAGTGGCCATGCGTACAGTATAAGCTTTTTACAACGTGTCCTGAAGTATTAACTATAGTATTAAATCGCGGAAAAGACAATATGTATAACGTAAATATGCAGTTTCCTGAAGAAATAGATATAGACGAATTTGTTTTAGATATAAATAATGGCACAAAATACGAGCTTATTGGGATGGTATCCTTTTTTGGGGAAAGTGGACCGGGTGGTCACTTTATAGCTTACTGTAGGACAGACGGACGTAGTTCATGGTATAAATACAATGATTCAATTGTAGAGGAGTCAACGTTTGACGCGGTACAAACAACAGGAACTCCGTACATTTTGTTTTATAAAAAGATAAAAAAGATAAGAAGCAACAATTAGTAAGATTGTTTGTTTATTGAAATTGTAACTTCGGCACAGAGCCTAACTCTGTTGCCGGAGTTATGTTTTATGGTACAGCCGTTCACGACGTTTGTACGTGCCTATCGAAATACATTTTTAATAGTATTTCATGTGGCAAAACATGTTATTGAAAAACTGCTCGATATGGTGGGTACTAATAAGCTTGGCATAAGTAATAGGATCACAGCACACAAGAATAACATTTCCTCGTTCAAGTGTATTAATAACAAAGAATACTGGACTGTTTTTTTCTCTTAAGAGTTACCGGGCTTATAATGAAGGTGAAGCTAATAATTCTAACAAATCATGAATATCAGGCAATCTGAAATAGAAGTTGCAAATTTTAAATATTGGCAAAGGCGTACATTGTATAGTATTATGCTAGGATACGGCACGTATTACTTTGTAAGACAAAATTTTTCATGTGCCGTGCCAGCTATTTGTCTTGATTTAAATATAAATAAGTCTGATATAGGTTGGGCTATGTCTATTGGGGCAGTATGTTATGGGGTTGGAAAATTCCTATTTGGGTTAATAGGAGATAAATTTCCAGCACGATATGTACTGTCAATTGGATTAGCTTTATCGGGATTAATGAATATTTTTATAGGTTTTAGTTCATATTTAGCATTAATAATTTTATTTGTAGCACTAAATCAATGCACACAGGCGATGGGTAATCCTCCATGTGCAAAGATGTTAGCTAACTGGTATGGAAAAAATGAAATAGGTGGCAAATGGGGATTATGGAATATGGCAGCTCACATAGGCGGTGCTTTATCAGTATTGTTAAATTCCCACCTTGTAGTTAGTTACGGATGGCATCATGTTTTCCAAATTCCAGGATTAATAGCAATAGCTATATCTATCATCGTATTTAATAGATTACGTGATACTCCTAAATCGTTGGGATTTAAATCAATTGAAGAAACAGACAAATGCACATTAGATAATCCTAAAAACGAAAAACTGACAATAGTTGAAATAGCAAAACTCGTATTAATGAATAAAATGCTGTGGCTAGTAGCGTTTGCAAGTTTATTTGTATATGTTAATAAAATGGTGTTTTTTAATTGGGGGCCTACTTTACTACAAGAGGCAAGAGGAAGTTCAATCCTAGGAGCCGGTACGTTAATGGTAATTTTTGATATTGCTGGTGTTTTTGGTGGATTATGGATAGGAACATTATCGGATCGATGGTTTAATGGTATGCGAGCAGCATTTCCATGTATTTGTATGTTAGTAACGGGAATTATGATGTCGATATTCAGATATTGCACCAGTGGTTCATTATTTATTATTGGATTATGTATTGCAATACTAGGGGCGAGTATGACAGGGCCTATGGTGTTGATTGGTGTATTGGCTACTGAGGTATCATCAAAAAAAGCCTCAGGTTCAGCAGCAGGATTTACGGGGACTTTAGGTTATTTAGGTACAGCATTAGCGGGAGTTGGAGCTGGAAAATTGGCAACAGACTATGGTTGGCATTCTGTAATGCTTGCAACGGTCGGTACTGCTTTTTGTGCGGCCCTACTATTTGGTATTCTGTGGTTCAAGCAACATCAACAAGTAAACAACGATGAATAAAATAAAAACGATAACGTTAGGGTGTAGATTTAATACGTATGAGACGGAAATTGTTAAGTCACTTTTGAAATCACTTGACCCAAAAGATGAAGTTGTATTTATAAACACATGTTCTGTTACACAGCAAGCTGAAAATCAATCTAAACAAGCAGTACGTCGTGCTATTAGAGAATATCCTGGTGCAAAAATTATTGTTACTGGCTGTACAGTAACTACTGCTGAGGAATATTACAAAACACTGAATGGAGTGTATGCTGTAATTCCAAATGACGATAAAACGAAAGTATCGGCTTATGACGGTATTCCGCATAATAATAAAAATATACCGGGTAGTGTGTCGCTATCTGAGCCACTGTTTCAAGATAGAGTAAAAGCATTCCTTCAAATTCAATGCGGATGCGATAACTTTTGTTCTTATTGCATAGTGCCTTTTGCTCGTGGTCGCTCACGTAGTATGCCCGCAACTGAAATTATTAGACAAATACAATTTTTAATTGACCATGAATTTAAAGAAATAGTGTTATCAGGAATAGATATTACTTCATATAACGATAACGGTATGAATTTTAACGGTATTATTAAATATATTCTTGAAAATGCATCAGCCTTACAACGGTTACGAATTTCATCAATTAATCCTCATGGTATAGATAGTGAATTTATTGAGTTAATGAAAAACCCTAAAATAATGCCTCACTTACATCTAAGTATTCAATCTGGCAATAATGATGTGCTAAAAGCTATGCATCGAAAATACAGCATATCCGACTTATCTAACATAATTAGGGAATTAAAACATACTCGCTCTGACCTAGTATTAGGAGCAGATGTAATAGCTGGTTTTCCCACTGAAACTAATGAACAATTTGAAGATGGTTTTGACTATATAAGAAATTCTGGTATCTCATTGTTGCACGTATTTCCGTATTCTCCGCGCCCTGGAACAGTAGCATCACGTATGATGCAGTTACCACGTAATGAAATTTTAGATAGAGCTAAAAGATTAAGAGAGTTAGCAAAGGAATTAAAATTAAAACTGCAACAAAATCTTATTGGTACGAAAATTTCAGGATTGGTTGAAAAATGTAAAAACGGACAGTCATTTGGCAAATGTGATAATTATTTGGATTTTGTAATAAATAATGAAATTCCAATTAATACGGTAATACAAAACTTAATAGTAACAGATGTGCAAGATGATAAGTTAATTCTCTCTCAGTACTAACACTAGTAAAAGAAGTGTTTAGTATGTCAGACTACGAGACACATCTCTATATTTCATATATAACATGATGCTAAAGATGATAGGGGTATCGCGTGGTTCTCAATTGCAATATGTGTAAAAAGTATAAATGAAATTTAGTAAAAAAAGTAGTACCATTAGAACATGAGATATTTAAAAATTTTGTAATGAAAAAGACCGTATTAATTTTGCTGTATGCTTCATGTTATTTCACGTTTAGTTATAACAATTACATTTATGCATTAGCCGAAGAAGACAAAATAAATGTCTTAAACTTTATTACACATATAAACAATATTAATTTAAAAGAAAGTCTTGGTGCAAGTGTTAGTTATGCAGTTGATGAGAATATTAGAGCATATGCTAGAAGTTCAGGATTAAATGAAAGCTATTGGGCTTTAAGAGCCATTGACAAAAAACTCGTAGAGTCTGGCGATGTTATAGCGAAAAAATTTGCCTCTTCTATTGAATTATTGAAAAAAATAATTGCTGGTTGTTTTTACCAGAAAGATATATATGCCACCATTGACTATTACGCAGAATATACAATTAATTCCATTGCAAAAATAATAAATAATTATCGTTTAAGCAATGTTAATTGGTATAACAGTACAGAAATAAAACAACATATTTTTTCACTAATTAATAGTATAAATGTAGTTAAGGGTGTTGCTCATAGCATAATAAACAAAAGACAACAACTAGGAAGAGAAAATTACTATTGGAATGTTAGTAGTGAATCTGCATATCGATTATTTATGGATACCACCAAACGTCAGAAATTAGCTAACGGCAAAAGTAATGTATATACTGAATTATTAAAGTGTTTTAACAATGATGAAGAAACTATGGAAAGCTATTTAAAACATGATTTTGATTGCTACCTAAATCAGTTTAAAGTTCTTTGTTATATTGAGTATCAGCCGGGAGAAAACGACGACCATAGCACAGAAACAGTGATTGGACGTATAAAACAAATGGCTTTTCGTATAGCTAATTTGTCAAATGGCGCTTGGAATCATATTAATTATAAACCACTATACGAATTTCAAGCCTTTGCGGAAAAAGTTTACCCAGACAATCAAAATTTTAAGAATTTTACTCTTAGTCAAAAACAAAACGAAATGTGGAAAATCTTTAATCAAGCATCTGAATGGTATATTAAAAGGCTCGAAAACGAGAGTTATATTGTTTCGCTATTTGAGGGAGTTAACAGGGCGATAAAAGATCAAAATGATAAAATATGGCATAATTTGGCGGACTTAGACTATCTACAAATAATTTATAAATATGGGTATTTTTCTGATTTGAAACAACATAGTAATAAAAGTTTGTTTGATACGACATTAAAAGGTGTTACCGATGATATTGTTACCATTTTTTCGCAAGTATGGTCTGAAATCGCAACTATATCAGGAGAAATACAAGTTAACGAAATAAAAAAACTTTCACCAAAAATACTACTGAGAGTAATGGCGTTTATAGCGTTCCCTGAAGATAGCACTGCTACATTGCCCCTATATGCAGATGATAATAAAAGACGTAACTGGTTTAATAATATTAAAATGTTCTTAACTACTATATATAAAGCATGTTATACGTACAAAATTAAAAATGTTAATAGTAGGACTTTGTACAACCTTTGGGTTGAGTTTGGCCAAGCGACAGATGAACATGCGTATCTAAATGTTATTGTTAAAATGCTTTCCTGCAATAAAGAAAAAAATTTCACAGAAATCATTTTGCATTTTCTGGAAAATGCAAAAAAATGAAATTCCGCAATGAGCTATACGGACGTGTGACGTATTGAAAGTTTAAAAAAGTGTTAAATCATCTCCTATCTGAAGACCAATTTGACACTGAGGTTGGGGGAGAAACGATTGACGCCTAAGTTGTAAATTATTAGTTTGCTTTATAAGTATGAGACCATGCGGGAGCTGACGCATCACCTGGCGTTTGAATTAATCGATGGTATCTGCCAGTCAAATCGGAAAATACAATTTGTGATGGTTGCCCATATCCATTTTGAGCTGTATATATAATGTAGCGACCATTAGATGCCCAAGTAGGTGCCTCAACTAAAAATCCCTGTGCTATTAAACGTTCACCAGAACCATCAGGTTTCATAACACCAATATAAAATTTGCCACCGATTTGTTTTGAAAATGTAATCAAATCACCACGTGGAGACCAGTTAGGTTGAGAGTACTTCCCGTTACCCTGACTAATTTTATGTTGGTCACTACCATCTGTATTCATTACAAAAACAGCTTCTTTGCCATCTCTATCTGATGTAAACACTATTTTTGAACCGTCAGGTGAAAAACATGGTGAGGTATCTATTTTATTGTGTCTTGTAAGCTGAACCAATCTATTATCTGCCATATCATAGCGGTATATTGCAGAACTACCTCGTACAATAATTGCTAATACGACACTTTGGCCATTTTTAGAAAAACGAGGGGCATATGTCATATTTATCGGCAACCCTTTGTTTTTCTTAATTAGTTCTTTCATAATGGCATCGTTTAATAACTTACGTCTTCCACTTTTGCCAATAGTCATTAAGTAAACAAATGCCGATTTTCCTAAAGCTCCACTTGCTTTTTCATTGTATGCAATATACGCAACAGTCTTGCCGTCAGGAGAGTACCGAGGACTTATTACAAGTTCAGAACCATCAGTTAATGCTACGGGGTTGTTTCCATCTTGGTCAACCATCATTAATTTCGTAGTACGTTTAGATGGAAGTTTATTAGCTGTAGTTACATATACAACCTTGGTATTAAAATATCCTTCTTCATTTGTAATACGTTCATATATCTTGTCTGCAATCATGTGAGCAGTTTCGCGTTTTCTGCCCGTATCGACTTTTATTTCGGAATTGATAATCTCTTTACTGGTCATAACGTCAATAACGTGGAAGTTCACCACATTGCCATTAATCGTGCCGTATATTAAAAATCTTGCGTTAATTACTTTCCAATTTTTGATATTTACGCCTTTGTTAACAATTGTTTTCGCACTTTCTAAGAAATTATTTTGATTAATTGGAATAAATAGCCCAGAGATATTCAAATCATTCTCAATAATAGATGCTAATTCATTCCCAAGTTTACTATTACCTCCATCAGTATTGAAAAATCGAACGACAGCAACTGGTTCAGGTTTTACTTCACCTTTATTGATTTCTATCTTTAGGGCATCTATTGGGCTAGATGCAATTGCTATACCAGAAAGTATAATTAATAACTGACGAAACATAGTTAATTTAAAGTTACGTAGCTCATTTTAAGTGTACCGCACTTAGAGTAATTGATACTAAGCGCGGGTTTTAAAAATTATTATTCATCAATATCCATTGCCGATGATTCAGTGTTGGAATCAGAATCTGATCCTGTGTCAGTATCAGCATTTACCTAAAAGTTGTCGATAATGTCATCAATTTCTTTCCTAACTTTGGCACTAAATGTATTAATACGAAATCGATCTTTTTTGTGGTCAGGATTAGGATAATCTGCATAATCCAGAGCGGCTCTGAGATAGAGATAAATAGAATCATCACCGGCATCACCACTAAATTCATATACGTTTTCGCATATGCTTTCCCGCTCGAATTCATTTAATCCGTTATACTTTCGATGAGATGCTAATTGGTAACGAAACTCGTAATGCTTCAATCCAAAGTAAGATATTAGGAAATCTTTTGTATTTTCATATGTAATTTCAAATGTGCCATGATACAACTCTACATTTAATAAGGCTAAATCAATATAAGTAATTCGTCCTGTATTAACGTCAGTTATTTCTGCTATCTCATCATTGCCAAGAGGATTCTTGTCGAATGCTTTCTGCAAAAATGGGTTTTTATATATACAGTTTTGAACTTCATCTTCATTCCATTTTTTCATTGCATCTTGATACAAGGGTATACCTTTTACAGCTACTTGTTTGAACAGCTGTTTACACTGTATCTTATGTTTGCGATGCTTGGTAATATTATCTGGTATTCGCCCGGTTTTTTCCCCCTCCATACCGGTTTGTCTGATTTTTGCCAAATCATGTTCAGATAATTGTATTTGCTTAATACGTCCGCAAAAGTTATCACAAAAATCTTCAAATGAGAAGTCAGGTACACTATAAGTCACTATTTGACTGTCACTAGGAACTGATGATATTGGGATATATCTTACTGTTCTATTGCCGAACTGATCATTTGTACTGCAAAGTCCAGAACCCTGTGTATTAAACAAACTGAAAGTTGTTAATATACATATTTTAAACAATGATTTGATTGAAAACATATTCCCTCCTTTTAAACTAGAAATTTTTTAAAGTTCAACGTCCTTCCATCTCCCTCAGGTAATTGTACCATAAAAATTAACAGGGCAAAATATTTCTATGCACTACTTTTCAATTATTTTAAGAGCGTAAGTAGTTGAAGCATGATTTTATGAAACATCGTCACTATCAAAGGCTAACAATTTTAGTTTAGTTTGTAACTGTTTGAGTTCACGTTGCAATTTCAGAGTCTTAAAATTAAATACAGTATTCCCTTGTTTCTGCACGTAAGATGCATCATTTTTTAATTCTGTTAATACTTCTTGTTCACGTTTTCTTAATTTTAATACTTCATTCTTACCTATAGATATATTACACATGTTAGTTAAAAAACTATTAACTCCCTTTTCAGGGTAACTTGATGCACGATATCGGTCAAGTATAACAAGATAAAAATCACCATTCTTCATCGCTATCGTTACTCGTAATTGAGAACAAGTAGTTTACTAAATTATCTATCCCATAATGGGTTACTGCAGAAATTACGAAAACCTCCTTATCTATCTCAGTTTTAAATGTGGAAATTATATTATTTATGGTAATTTCATCCACAGTATCCGCTTTGGTAAGAACGATTAATTCTGTTTTGGATGCAACTTCATTTCCATATAATTGGAGTTCATTCCGGACTATTTTGTAGTCTTCCATAGGATGTGCTGAGGACAAATCAACTAAATGTAATAAGATATTACATCTTTCTATGTGAGCCAAAAATTTCTCACCTAACCCTTTACCTTCACTTGCTCCTTCGATTAAACCTGGAATGTCAGCAATTACTAAATCTTTATTTCCAATACTTAACATCCCTAGTTGAGGTACTAATGTGGTAAATGGATAATTATCAACTTTTGCTTTTGCATTTGTTACTGTTGAAATGAATGTTGATTTGCCAGCATTTGGTAATCCTACAAGACCTATGTCTGCGATTATCTTTAATTTCAGCCAAATCCAATATGCTTCTCCCTCTTCACCTTGCTGATGATATCGTGGTGCTCTATTAGTTGAGGATTTAAAATATGCATTTCCAAGACCGCCTCGCCCCCCGTGTGCTATAAGTTCGGTTTGTCCATCAATTAACATGTCAACTATCACTGTTTCTTTATCATCTGCTAAAACCTGAGTACCAACGGGTACTTTGAGATATAAGTCGTCACCCTTTCGACCTGTACAATTCTGACTAGAACCATTTTCTCCACGCTTTGCTTTAAAATGTTGTTGATATCGATAATCTATTAAGGTATTTATACTCTTAGTAGCAACAACGTACACCGAACCACCATTTCCTCCAGCTCCACCATCTGGTCCACCAAATTCAATGAATTTCTCATGGCGAAAACTCATACACCCATTACCACCATCTCCCGCTTTTATATAAATTTTCGCTTCATCCAAAAACCGCATAACTGTAAATTGTCAATTTTTATTCCCGTAAAAAGGGTAACATCTGAATTTGAACATTACTATAGGCTAATAACCGTTTTTGGGACTTTATTAATGTAAGGCAAAATATAGTCTGCCCACTCAATCAGTGTTATCCCATTATGTGCGAACTCTATTAAACCGAGCTCAAAAAGTTCAGCTTCATTTCTTAATCTGTATAAATCAGCATGCCAGACTATGCCTTTTGTTGTATTATAAACATTTACTAACGTGAAAGTTGGACTTATAATAGTTTGTTCAGCATTGACTAATATCGACTTTAAAAAATATTGGGCAAAAGTAGTTTTCCCAGCCCCCAAATCTCCTTCGAGAATGATTACATGTGGAGCTATCACTATAGAACTTAGAGTTTTAGCTTTATGTTGCAGTTCAGATAAGGTGTATTTATACATAAATCTCCATAGGAGTAGGCAAGATAGAATACTATCTTGCCAGCATCTTATTATTTTTTATTAAGTGCATCGCCTAAAACATCACCTAAAGTAGAACTCATAGTTTCTGAATTTACTTTTTTTAGAACTGCCCTTTGATTTTTGGCATCCAGTGCATTTACTGAAATCTGTACATACCTACTTACCTGATGAACAGATAGTACTAATGCGTCTACTTCATCACCTTCTTTATAATCTGAAAATTTCTTATTGTCAGCCCGTCCGACATCCATACGTTTGAGTAAACATGGCAATCCATTATCTATTGTTACCACCATACCTTCAGTACCGATTTTTGTTACCTTACCATGGACAACATCGTCTTTCTTAATATTGTTTAGAGCCTCAGCGTATGGATCATCAATTAGCTGTTTTATGCCTAACCGTATTATTTCTCGAGTTGGGTCAACAACTAAAACTACAGTTTCAATAGTTTGTCCTACTTCATAACCTTTTGCACGAGAATCAATACCAATTCCGGTACGAGTGAGTTCTTCTTCATATGTCATATCCCAACTGATATCCCTCATTGCAACTGTGCCATCAAGGGTATCTGTTAAGCTAACAAAAATTCCAAATTCTTTTATTCCTTTTATTTGACCAGTAACCTTGGAACCAATAGGATGTTCTGAAGCAAACTGTTCACATGGGTTAGCCTGACAGCGTTTAATACTAAGACTTATCTTATGCTTATCGGGTACAACTTCTAGTACTTTAACATCTACTTCATCTCCTAAATTAACCACATCACTAGGAGCAACGTTTTTAGTCCAGCTTAGTTCAGCCTTGTACGCCATACCCTCAATACAAGGCTCTAGTTCTATAAATGCCCCATAATCAGTAATATTGACGACCTTACCTTTGTATATTTCGCCAACTTTATATTTTTCAAGCAAACCTTCTGCCCACGGAGTTTTAGTTAACTGTTTCATGCCTAACGAAACCCGACCTGTATCTCTGTTGAACTTAATTACTTGTACCTTTACCTGGTCACCAACCTTTACGATCTCATTTGGACTAGCAACTCTACGCCATGACATATCGGTCACATGGAGTAAGCCATCTATCCCTCCTATGTCAACAAAAGCACCATATTCTGTAATATTTTTTACAATACCGTCAAGTACCATACCTTCTTCAAGACGAGTTAGTATCTCAGACTTAATGGATGCTCGTTCGAGTTCTACAACTGCTTTTCGTGAAACGACAATATTATTACGGGTTTTTTCCATTTTTATAATTTTAAAGTGCTGTTTAGTATCAAATAATGGAGTTGCATCTTTTATTATGCGAACATCAATTTGACTGCCTGGTAAAAACGCATTTGTACCATTAAGATCAACAATGAAGCCCCCTTTAGTTTTGCCTGTAATTACACCTTCAAGGATGTCTCCATTAATAAAATGATTAGTTAAACGTTGCCACGTTGCTTCCTTTTTAGCACGTTCAATGCTAAGTACAGGGTTACCATGCTTATCTTCAAAACGTTCAATGTAAACACTAAGCGTATCTCCGATATTTACCGTATCATTTCCTGTTAGTAATTTAATATCTTCAGTATTTAACCGACCTTCGGATTTTAATCCAACATCTATGGTAGCGTCATTCCCTTTTATAGCAACAACTGTACCTACAACTATTCGTCCTTCACTTGTATTCGACTTTTTAAGACTTTCTTCTAAAAGAGTTTCAAACTCAGCAGAAGATTCTAAATTTACGTTTGCATCTGAATTTTTAATTTTTTGGGATTTGTTCATAATGACCACCACGTAGTACAACCAAGTACCACGTAAAAAAAACCTTACAACTGTTATTAGAGTAGCATAAATGCTAACAGTTGCAACAGCACGATTAGTATATAATGGCTTTTAAACATCATCCTATTTTGAATTAACACATTTCAGTATTTTTTCTATGCTGTTTGGATTACTAATTGTTGTTAAATCTTCGAAGTCCTTAGTATCCCCTGAGGCTATATGTCTTAGAATGCGTCGTAGAATTTTACCTGACCGCGTTTTAGGTAAATCTGGAACAATTGTAATTATATCAGGTTTAGTTATTGGACTTATAGTGTCTTTTACGTGTTTCGTAATTGTGTCTATATGATTACTAATCGTTTTAGGTGCTAAAACTCTTAGTTTATTGTCAATGTTCTGTTTTAATACAACAAATGCGTATATCCCTTCGCCTTTAATAGGATGCGGATACCCAACTACACACACTTCAGCTACTATACTTAGCTCAGCAATTACTTCTTCTATCTCAATAGGACTAATACGATGTCCTGATACATTTAGTACATCATCATTACGTCCTGTAATCCAAAAATTACCATCACAATCAAAATACGCTTCATCTCCACAACAATATAGTTTATCCACAGTTTGGGAATAATACAGTCTATCTACTGAACCATTAGTTACATCTATTAACATTCCAGGCATTGAATGCTCAATAAATAATGCTCCCTTTGTTTCTGGTCTTGTTATAGTGCAATCTCTTTCATCTTTTAGTACTAGCTTACAACCGAAAAATTGTCGCCCTATATGACCGTAACTTTTCATTTCTTCTAAATTACTAAGTGGAGCAGTTGGCACGCCACCTAATTCTGTTTGCCCCCACATGTTAACTATCGGGCATCTACATTGACCAATCTTATTAAAATACCAATGCCATGCTTCCTTATTCAAAATTTCTCCAAAAATTCCCAAATATTTTAATGATTTCCGTGTTGTACCAGCTAATGTCTCATCACTATGTTGCATCATAGCTCTTATCGCTGTAGGAGCAGTATTAAATGATGTTATTTTATGCTTATCAATTATTTCCCAAAATATTGATTTTCTAGGATATGTTGGAATACCCTCAAAAAATACTGACGTTACGCCATTACATAACGCTGAGTATAAGGCATAGGCATGTCCACCCATCCAGCCTATGTCTCCAGAACCCCAGAAAATTTCATTTTCAAACATATTAAAAAAGTATTTGCCCGTAAGCATTGAAAACAGTAGAAACCCACCTGTACTCATTACAATGCCTTTTGGCGTACCTGCCGACCCCGATGTATATAAAATAAATAGTTTATTAGTTGCTGACGTATCAGCCATGGGACACTCAGTAGGCATATTTTTTGAAATTTCGTAATAATCAATATCATATTTACTATTCCACGCTATATCAACACCTTTACGCTTCACAACTAAACAACGAATAGGATATGCTACCAAATCACGGACTGTATCGATATTTGTTTTCATTGGAATTGTTTTGCCACCACGCGTATTAGCATCAACAGTAATTACAAAATCTGAATATCTAGGCTGTGCATCCTTCATACGCGTAGCAACTGCATTTGGCGAAAAGCCTGCAAAAACTGCCGTGTACGTAATCCCCAATCGTGTACAAGCCAAACAGGCATATACAGCTTCAGGTATCATAGGCATATATATCGTTATACAATCATTAGTGTTTAATCCAAGCGATTTTAAAGTATTTGCAAATCTGCATACTTCATTTTTTAATTTTTTATATGATATATATTCATATACATCTAAATCTTCACTTTGCCAAATTACAGCTATTTTGTTGGGAATTTTTTCGGCATGCCGGTCAACACAGTTGTAACAAGCATTTATACGTCCATCTGGAAACCATAATGTAGCACCGTTTGAAATTTTTTGGGTTGCAACTAGTGGTTTTTTTTGCCAAGAAAGTCTGTCTACTTGAGACATCCAATAATTTTCAGGATTTTCCATTGAATGGTTGTAAACCTCTTTATATACGTCAACATCTCTCCAAGCATCATCACTGTATAAAATATCTCTATTCATAACGATACATTTGTCTAATTCACACAATAAAGTCTAGCGGAAATACGTCCACTCGTAAATATATTGCTCAAAAATTGCACACCGTTATATCAAGATAAAACATTTGTACGTTTCGTATGCGAAAGAACAACAATAGAATTATGGTTATAATCGGTTAACCATATTTTAACTACTGATTGCTAGTCTTGATACAACAGGTATTTAATACTGGTATATTATGAAACACAATAATATAAAAATACTCATGACGATATTTTGCATATTTTTTGTCGGGAATGTAAAGGCGTCGAAAGATGCTTTCTTTAACGATTTAAGTGGTATAACGACAGGATTAATAAGAGGCATAGGAAATATGGCAGCAAATCAAGCTGGAATGGCTCTACAGTCCTACGTATCTCCTAAAAAAAATGAAGATAGAAGTCCACAACAATTAGCAGAAAAACAAAACAAGTTCTTTAAAGAAAACACTTATTTCGTTGTAAAAAACGACAATCAATTATATAAATATGATATAAATACAAATAATTTAGTATTAATTGCTCCTAATATGTTGGCACCTACACCATTACTCCAAGGTAATATATATTATATCAATAAAAAATATTACATATATTTTGAAAAAGATAGTTTTGCACCAGCAACGGGATACTTTAAAGAGATTAACTTAGAAGATGGCAAAATATATATCTATAAAGGTGTGCAATGTAGGTTTAATAAAGGTCAGTTACAGCCCATAGAAAACAACAGTAACTTATCAACAAATGAAAAAAATGAAATTACTGATGAAAAACATGTTGCAAAAAAAACATTACAAGAGATCTTAAAAATAGCAAAAAAAAGTAGGATATTTGATATTAGCAATTTCGATTTCAATGAATTGAACGATGAAGAGCATAAACTCATTATTAATTCAATTAATAAAAATAGTAAAAGACTTAAAATGGTAACTATATATGTGAATGAAGAAGATGACGATGGAAGCAAATCACAGCAGTACGAAAAACTCAAAAGACTATGTAATAAAAATAATATTAAATTATGTACAACTACACGACCTGATGTGAATGAATTTATAAACAAAAAATTTAATAAAGCACAATCAAATGAAATCAATTTAAAACAATACGATATAGGAGAGCTAAAAAATGAAGAAATATTAATAATATGTGCAAGAATAATAAATTTAATTAATAATAAAATGGATGATGATGAGGGTGAACAAGACGATAAAATAAAGATCTCTTTCTCCGCAAAAAAAGTTAATGAACAATGTAAAAAAAATTTAAAAGTCATTATGTCGCTAGCAAAAAAGTATAAAGAGGAAATTATGATAAAAGTAATTACTAAGAAAGGTACAAAAACTTTAAAATAAAAATTAAATTACTAATATATATTAACAAGTTGTGACAAATATCTTGTTTATAACTTTGCAACTGGTTAAGTGTATTATTATAAGAATTGAATTCAAAATTAACGCTTGTTTTAAGTTAGGAAAAGAAGAAAATAAATGTATCTGCAGTAAATATGTTTTTTTAATTGCATCAATAAACTTAAATGTGTAAAATATATCCTGTCTTTGAGAATATAATGAATGCAAAAAGACTATCAACACTCAATGTAAATTACACATTGTACTATTATAGTTAAGATAATAGGGATATGTAAGACTGTCTAGTCTATGAAATGCACTAGTATGTAGCTGGATTAGTCTTTAATATCCATTATTATAGGAATATGGTCTGACGGTCTTGGTAATTGACGCATTTTTATACAACGTTGCCAGCTCAAAACGTCGACGTTCTCTGATGTTAAAATATAATCCAGTCGAAGACCACAATTAAATTTAAAATCCTGTCTACGGTAATCCCACCACGTAAATATTTCTCTACTATTTGATATTTCACGAGGAATGTCTCGAAGTCCTAGATCAAGTAACACTTGAAATTTTTTACGCTCAGCGTCACTACAGCAATTCTTTCCATGCCATAGTTGTGGATTCCACACATCAATATCTGACCGTGTTACGTTAAAATCGCCTCCTAAAATTGTACGTTCAGAAGGTACCATCTTAGATAGATATTCTATAAGTGTGTCGAGAAATTCTAATTTATAAAAATAATAAGGAATACCCACTTCTTGTCCATTAGGAACATATACACATGCTGTACGTAATCCATTAATTAGAGCATCAATGTAGCGTGCTTCATCATTGTTAAATATCGAGTTTCCGAAATGTATATCATTGATTTGATATTTAGAAATAATAGATACACCATTGTACGATTTTTGACCATAAACAACACAATTAAATCCGATACTTTCGAATATTTTATATGGGAACAGTTCGTTCGTACACTTAATTTCTTGCATCAATAGCGTATCAACCTTATACTGTTTAATAAACTCCAAAATTTGTTGCAATCTTACACGAATAGAATTAACATTCCAGGTAGCAATACGCATATCATGCTTTAAATGATTTGCCACAACGGCATGTTTTTTTTATATTATTGTGTATTAAAATTTCTGGAGTAAGACCAGGTTTTACACATATTGTAATATCCTCAGTATACGGTTCTGCTACTGGCTCAATCACGAAAGTAATACCATTACTACTACACTCTATATCGCCTACGTAAATTGTATCTAATGTAAGTAATAACATATTACCTGCACAGCCTCCTGAACGTAGTACGATACGCGGATACATTCCTGGATTTTTACTCAAGGCTTCAGTAATAAATTTTAGAGCATCGCTATTGACATTAATCACATGTATATCCATTAATAAATATTTAGAGCTTTTAGTAATTCTTTTAGTTCTTGACGAGCTGCTATATGCGACAGATTCAATTTCTGAGATGAATTACTATCCAGTAAGGTCAAACCTGATAGAAAGAGTTCTTTAAAAATAATACGTTCCTTAAAGCCTTTTATAAATCTAAAACCTAAACGTTTCGATAATAACGTTAAAATCCTCTCTAATTCTTTTTTATTGCGAGATTCAATACTTGAGGTACGATTAAGTAATATAATCCAATCTATCGAACTATGGTCACGCAATGCACGAGTTTTTTTTTGCTCCCAGACTATTTCAGCATATGAACTGGTCTTAACACTGCCACTACGTTGTACTGGAGTAGCTTTGATAATTAAATCGAGATCAATAAAACTTTCATTCATAGGGGTAATTATTACATCCGCAAAAGAATGAGCAATTTTTGATAAACTTGTGTCACTGCCTGGAGTATCAATTACAATAAAGTCAAAACCATTTAATGAGTTAATTAACTCACTAAACATTAAAAAATTCTCACGGTTCATTACTTTGATTGAATCAGAAGAACTGTCAAATACTGGATAATGAGTTGGCATCAAAACGTTTGAATTATTCTGACTTGTTTTTGCTCGGTTCTCTATATATCGTGTTAACGTTCCTTGACGTGCATCGACATCTACCGTAGCGACCTTGTAACCCTGATGTAACAAACTAACAACTAAGTGCATAGCTAACGTTGATTTACCAGTTCCTCCCTTTTGATTACCAAAAACAATTATCTTTTGTGGCATTAATTTCTTACCATTGTTAACAATTGACAAGGTTAGTTTACAACAACATGAAATTTTATGAAAAATCACAATATTTTATATATTTAAAATATTAATCCCTTCGTGTGTTATCTATTGCAATAATAATTCCTTCTCCAAACATAAGGCATGATAATGCAGTTCCACCATACGATAAAAATGGTAGAGGAACACCCACTACTGGAACAAGACCACAAACCATGGAAATATTTATAAATACATAAAAGAAAATTATGGCATTTATACCAAATGCTAAATATTTTAGAAATCTATCTTTTGTATTAAAGGCAACGCGGTAGTTATATAGTAACAAAAGCATATAAAGAGTAATTACTATTAGACATCCAACTAATCCTAACTCTTCGGCGATTGCAGAAAAGATAAAATCGGTACATTTTTCAGGTAAAAAATCCAATTGGCATTGCTTTCCATTCGATAATCCAAGTCCAAATACTCCTCCTGATCCAATAGCAATTTTAGATTGGATAATATGGTAGCCAATGCCATTAGGATCAGTTTCAGGATTTAAAAATGTTAACACTCGGTTCTTTTGATAGTCGTGTAATGAATTCCATATAAACGGAGTCATTATGATAGCTGAAATAGGTAATAATGCTAATTTCCACATTTGTACTCCTACAACGAACAGCATTGAAACATAAACAAATATAAGTAACATAGCAGTACCTAAATCAGGTTGTGTAGCTACCAATGCAACAGGTACTAGCAACAAGATGATAGAACCAATGAGATACCTAGTATATCGAATATCAAATAAAGTTATATTGCTAAAGTATTTTGCTAATGCAATAATCAGAGATATTCGCACTATTTCTGACGGCTGTATAGTTAGAAATCCAATTGATATCCACCTTTTAGCCCCCATAACAGTTTTGCCAAATAATGCAGTAACAATTAATAGTATAATATTGGCAATGTATATTGTATATGCGTATTTTTTCCAAAATTTTAGAGGAATTACTGATACAATAAAAAACACACATGAAGCAAATATTACATTAAAAAGTTGCTGTACACAACGTTGTGTGAATTCACTTCCCATAAGCGAATATAGTTCTAGTAACGAAATACAAAACAACGCGATAAGTATTATGATTGGTATCACTGGAGGGCGTTTAAATTGAATTTGCTTAAACATTTAGACCTGCCTTTGAATTCGGTTAATTATCCAAAGTTTTATTATTTTTATTTTCAATAGTCGTAGTCCGTATTATGACGTTTCCGGGATAGGCATAATTCAACATCGTTCTACAACGTTCCTCCAATAAGTCTAAATCAAGTGATTTATTACTCAAGTGTTCTACCTTGATTTTTAGTTCGACAAATTCGGCATTTAATGCAGATAACTTTTTTTGACGTTCTTCTACCTCTTTTTTAATAATTTTGTATGACTTATAGCCATTTTCTCCTGATAAAGAATGATAACCTAGGTAAACTAGCATTCCTAAAAATGCCAATAGTTTATATAAAAATCTAATCTGCTTGTAGTAGTTATCAGCATACTGTGTAACTTTTGTGATCAAACCCATAGTAAAAACCATTTCTGCAATGAGATATAGCAATCTTCCTTTATTATAATTTTTTTAGATTTTTATTGATGGCACAATGGCAGATAAAAATATTAATAAACTTTCTTGCAATATAGACAGAAAACCAAAATTGTAATTTTATTGAAATTATAGAAGTAACTTATCTACTAGAAGTAAAACAACTAACTCTTACTTATCTACGTATGTCGAAATACAAACGACGCCTGGCTACGTTAGTATTTAAAGAATAGCCAGGCTGAAAAAAATATTGTTTTGAAAAATTCTTACTTTTTTGCAACGCTGTTTTTTAACTGTTTGCCTGCTTTGAATTTTGGAACTAAAGTCTCTGGTACCTTAACTTCTTGTCCAGTGCGAGGATTGCGTGCGACAGTTGCGGCACGTTTTGAAATATAAAAGCTTCCAAAACCAATTAGTCGAACTTCCTTACCACCCTTTAAAAACTTTTCAACCGCTTTACAAAATGAATTAAGGGCGTTTTCAGCATCAACTTTCGATAAACCTGAAATGTTTGCCATTTCACTTATCAAATCTGCTTTAACAACCTTAGGTGTATCTTGCTTACTTGCCATAATTATCTCCTAGAAATATTTAATAGGTTTTCCCTACATGTTCAGAATACAATGAAGTTTATAAAATTTACAACTTGTAACAACCGTATTTATACTAAATTTGCACAATTTGTATCGTTTTTGCAATAGTTCAAACTGGAAATTACATAATTTTTATGATGTTTACCCGTTTCGTAACTGGTATTAAAAACATTTTAAATGCCTGTTCTTGCAGGTTTTTTGGGAATGGTAGTCTTAAAATACAGATAATTTATTGACATTTTTCCATAAATTTTTAAATTAATTGCTTATAATAATCGGGCATTTTAGTGTTTTTAATTATTTGTATTATAAATAATGATATGTTATTACTTTTAATAAGCCGTATTACATGAAATGATACAGTGCATGGTTGGCAGGCGACAACGAATGGCGATTTTTGGAAGCCACAACAGTGAACTGAGCAGGTGTAACACAATATCAAAAAGACGCTGGAGTATTTCCGAACTATCTACATTAAAACGAGAATTCAGGATGGGGACGCCACTTAAGGTAATTGCCAGAATGTTAGGACGAACTGAGAGTGCTACTAATAAAGTATTATCTCGCAAAGGCATACGATACGATTTTACTTCAGTAACCCATCCTCCACAACTCCCTAGTATTGTTCAAGTAATTAGTTACCTTGAGCAAAAAGATTATAAAATCACACCTGTTACACAAGTTTGTCAAAAATATAATGGGAAATGTATTGAAATTCACACCTACAAAATAAATAGTGTCCCTGTGTCCTGCACACAGTTACTTATCATTGCAAACAAATTACGAATCGAAGAGGGCTTGCCGATATTCGAATATGATGTCAATAATCTATAGTCAGGTCGTAACAATACTTATAGAATAATAAAGAGATATTTTGGATAGTCTGCTATACTCCACTTATGTTGCTATAACAAACTACTCGACAAAATCCAAGGGGGCAAGGTAATCAACCCACCCCCTAAATTAAAATTCCAACACTCCAACTAGGTATCTGTCTTAAAACTATTTCTTACCATCGTCAAAGATTAAAACAAGCGTTCTACCTTTGCTTTACGCCAACTAGGCTCTCTCAGAGCCAGCAAAATGATAATAACCTGACGGTTCTGTCATTCCGTTGTTTGTAGCAAAAACGCTATTTGTAAAAAGCAGTAATGATACCCCCAAAGTGGTTAAAAATTTCATAACCGAATCTAAAATTATTAACTGATGCCATTATACCGTATTTCGTTGCACGTTGCAAACACAACAACAATTTTGATGACTTTTAATAATATTTGCTCTATTACATGAGGCATTCTATAGCTATCATAAGCAACATGAAGTGACGTAGTAGCGTTGTTGTGTACAACAATTTCGTAATAACGTTCGCACTTGTAAAAATTTAAAAATGTGTTACCATCTCGGCGGTGGTTGGCTACGTTAGGCAGTATGGTTGCTTCGTGCCAAAGACAGAGGTTTTTATGCAAAAGATTGTTTATGACTTTGATTGTGCATCAGTACTAATTACTGGTGGAGCTAGTGGATTAGGTTTAGCGACCGCTCAGCGGTTACTATCTAGTAACGCAAATGTCGTTATAGCTGATTATAGTGAACGCGGTGAGCAGATAGCAATTGATTTAAACAAACAGGTAAACGCAAGTAATGCAAAATGTGCATTCATAAAAACTGATGTGACAAAAGAAGAAGACATTAAAAGAGCTGTAGATTACACGACTAGCAGTTTTGGTTCTATTGACGGCTTAGTCTGTAGTGCTGGTATTGGAGGGGCTAATTGTGCTATCGCTGACGAAACACTTAACAACTGGAACAAAGTCAATGCTGTAGATTATACGGGCGTAATGCTTTGTGATAAATACGCAATTGAACAAATGCTTAAACAGGGAAAAGGCGGTTCAATTGTTAACTTAGCAAGTATGTTTGGTTTGGTAGCAGTTCCTGCTAATGTAGCTTATTCAGGTGCTAAAGGTGGCGTAGTTAATATGACTAGAGCTGCTGGGACTGCATATGCTGACAAAGGTATTCGAGTTAACTGTGTGTGTCCTGGCGTTATTGATACGCCATTAGTACCTAAAGAGGCAAAAGATTTTTATGCAGGCTTACATCCAATGAAGCGTATTGGCAAACCTGAAGAGGTAGCATCTCTTATAACGTTTTTATTAAGTGATGATGCAAAATTTATTACCGGAACATCAATTTCTATTGATGGAGGCTATGTAGCGGTATGAAGAAACTATTAACTTTAGGTTTGATTACAGGTCTATTTGCGAATGTTTCGTTATCTGCGACAGTAACAAATGTAGCAGAAAATACGAATAAAACTGAAAACCTAAGTAAAGAGAAAGATTTCGGTATTAAATTTGATTTTAAAAAGCGTGTTGCTCTAGTTACTGGTGGTACTAGTGGTATAGGATTAGCAACTGCACAGTTACTTGTTAAAAGTAATTGTAATGTTGTTATTGTTGGGCATGATCCAAAGAAAGCAAACGTAGCAGATAAAATAACTAAAGAATATGCCAAAAATGGTGTAAAGTGTTTATATTTTAAAGCTGATGTTGCAGATCCCAAAGATGCCAAGAAAGCTGTAGAGTTTACCGTCCAAAAGTTCGGTTCATTAGATTTTTTGGTATGTAGTGCTGGTATTGGCGGGGACAACAACACTATTGATAAAGAAACTCCTGAAAATTTCAACAAAGTTATGAATGTTGATTTAAACGGAACAGTTTGGTTTAACAAGTATGCAACTGAGCAGATGCTGAAACAAGGTAACGGGGGAGCTATCGTAAACGTATCAAGTATGTTTGGTATTGTGGCAGTTCCGGATAACGTTGCCTACTCAACTGCAAAAGGAGCTATAAATAACTTAACTCGTGCAGGAGTTAAATACGCGGATAAGGGTATTCGAGTTAACTGTGTATGTCCTGGGGTTATTGATACACCATTAGTTCCTAACGAAGCAAAAGATTTTTATGCGGGATTACATCCTATTAAAAGAATAGGCTCTCCTGACGAGACAGCATATCCCATAGTGTTTTTGCTGAGTGATGCATCATCGTTTATTACAGGGGCAATTATCTCAATTGATGGGGGTTATATCGCTGTTTAATTTTTATTTTGAAGAAGGGAAGCAGAATTTTAATCTGCTTCCTTCATATTAGATACTTTTAATCCGAAAAGTTCCACAACTTAGTTTTTAAGAATTTTGTTATTAAACAAATAGGTTCATCCTTTAATAACCATAATGTCATAACATACAATATGGTAGCAACTACTGAATATACTATGATATTGCTCAACGCATATGAAAACTGCCAAAGACTACTACATAGATACGTACCGAAGTAAGCCACAATCCCAGAAATAATGATTTTCAAGAGCTTAATAATAAAGATTTTTTCAAATAATTTTTGGTCAGTGTTTAGATATTTAGCTAATATAAACATTTGGATATAACCCGATATTGTGGTTGCAGCTGCAATACCAGCAAATTGAAACTTTGAGATTAGCAAACTATTAAGTACCAAATTACTTCCAATTGATGCTAATGAAGCAATCACGGGAGCTTTAACTTGTTTTTTTGCAAAAATAATAGCCGCAATTACTTTTGCTAATACGTAAGCGGGAAGCCCAAGAGCAAAAAATTGTAATACTAGTGCTGTATTTTTAACGTCAGTTTGTGTAAATTTTCCATATCCGTATACAAAATCTATAAAATAATATGCAAGTATTACCATAATTACTATTACAGGAATAGTAAGTCTTAACGCAAATAAAATTGAATCTTTATACAGTGTTGGCAACTCATTATTATCGTTTAACGCCAAACGTTTTGAAATTTCAGGCAACAGAATAATACTCATTGAAATACCAAATAAAGATAATGGCAATTGATTAAGTCTATCTGCAAAATATAAATATGTTACACATCCAGTAGCTAAATATGAACTAAAAAATGAGTCTACAAATACATTTACTTGAGCAACACTTGCACTTACGATTACTGGTACTAACTTTTTAAAGAAGTGTTTTACAGTTGGTGTAATTTTTATTCTTGATAATCTTGGTACTGTTAAATGTTTTAATTTAAGTACTGTGTATAAATACAAGAATTGTACAAATGTTGCAAGGAATAAACCTACTGCTAAACCAAATGCGACCTTTCCAAGGCATATTGCAGTTATGATTGAGCTTATTAATACGACATTAATTATGATGGGACTGACTGTATACCAACCGAATTTTTGATTTGCAATAAGTACACAACTATAGACGGCAGATAAACTTAAGAAAAACACTCCGGGAAACATTATTCGAGTAAACGTTACTGTAAGGGCTAATTTTTCTGGTTCATTGATAAAACCGGGAGCCATCAAGAGTACGAAATACTTTGCAAAAATGATTACAGCTATACTTAACAAGAACATTATATATGTAATTATTGAAAATACTCGTGAGGAAAAAAATAAAAGTAGCTTATTTTTTTTTGTCGCCTCCATTCCTGTTAAATATGGGACAAACACAGAATTAAAGCCTTCTTCGGTAAAGCATTTACGGAAAAATTTGGGAAATTTCATTGCCATTAAGCTGGCGTCCATTTCTATAGATGCTCCTAAATAACGAGATAAGATATTTTCTCGTATAACACCTAATATGCGACTTATTGCTGTCATACCACTTACAGTAAGAAATTTTTTGAATGGAATCATTTTACAAATATGCGAAACATCTATTATAAAAATAGCAGGTTCTAACTATTTTAATTTGACGCTAAAGCAATATCGTATGCCCAATTTGATATATCTCCAGCCCCTGAAAAAATTATTAAATCATTTTCACCTAATTCTTGTTCTTCAATTATTTGAATGAGTGTTTCTTTTAAAATATTTTTGTTTTCAGCAAAGTACACCGGTTTAGCACTATCTTTTAATATTCTAAATAAATGTTCTGATTTCAAGGGAGCTGTAATTATACCATCAGCATTATAAACGGGTAAAACAACAATAGTGTCAGCACTAGAAAAACAATTGCAGAATTCATCAAAAAGATTATTTAACCGTGTAAACCTGTGTGGTTGGTGAATAATAACAATTTTTCCTGACTTTCTTTGATGTGCGGCCTCTAAAAGAGCCCGAATTTCAGTTGGATGATGTGCATAATCATCAATAACCATTACGCCATTTATTTTGCCAACAACTGTAAATCGTCGTTTAACCCCTGTAAAGTTTGCCAGTGTTGTTTTCGCAATTGAAATATCTATATCTAATACCTGAGACAATGCAACAATAGATAGTGCATTGCGTACGTTATGCAATCCAAATAATGGTGTAGTTATATTTTCAATAATCTTGCCATTATACCGAACATCAAATACCGTGCCATTTTCAGTTTGTTTGACCCGGATACCGCGAACATCTGAGCTTTCTGATAATCCATAGGTAATTACCTTTCTATTTTTTACCCTATCGATTACATATTTAGTACCTGGATCATCTGAGCATATAATGGCGACACCAAAAAATGGGACATTCTCAATGAACTTAACAAATGCTTCTTGTAAATTCTGAAATGTACCATATGTCTTAATATGCTCTTTATCTATATTAGTTACTATCGCAATACTGGGCAGAAACTGCACAAAACTACCATCAGATTCATCAGATTCAATAACTGCCCAGTCTCCCTGTCCTAACTTAGCATTAGTGCCATATGAATTGATTATGCCTCCATTGACAACTGTAGGTTTGAAATTTGCCATTTCAAGTAAATTAGCACACAAAGATGTCACAGTAGTTTTCCCATGAGAGCCTGCAACTACAACAGATTGTCTTAACCTAACTATCTGGGACAGCATTTCAGCCCGAGTTAAACAGGGAATATTCCGTGCTTGTGCTGTGATTAATTCTATATTATCTGGTTGTATTGCCGAAGAATAAACTATTACATCAGCTCCAGCAATATTATTTTTAGAGTGTCCAATAAATACTTTAATACCTAATTTTTCCAACCGTTTTACATTATTATTATTTGTTTTGTCACTTCCTTGCACTTTAAAACCTAATGAGTGCAGGATTTCAGCCAATCCGCTCACACCTATACCACCAATACCAACTAGATGAATAACTTTGTCCCTATCGCCAAACATATCAATTCACACAACCGTTCATATATTACATATTATAAAACCATTCATCTAAGCTTTTTCCCACTCTCTCTCATTTTCCTAATTGCAGTTGCTTTTGGTTTCACTTAATTAAAAATCTCTGCATTAAAGACGCTCTCGGATTTTTGATAAGAATATTTTTTTTAATGCTTAAGTTTCTAAAGGCTTTTTAGCTTGAACCCTGACGAAGTGAAAACAAAAACCCAATTGTAAAGGTTTGTTCCCCAAAGGTTTCACTGCGAAGGCAGTTGAACCCGTAGGTTAGCAAATAAAAACCGAAAATTCCAATTCACATTTCGTAAATAATTTAGTCTTCGTCACTTAAACTTTCATCGTTATTTTTATCTTTATCGCCACTTTCATCTTCTCTTTCATTGTCGTCATCTTCATCAGTTTCTTTCTTTTCTGCTTTCCCTTCAGAGTTTTCTAAGGCATCATCAGAATTTTCATCTTCCATTTTTTCTTCTTCTTCGTCCTCATCACAAAAGGCAGATGTGTTAAGTGTCATGCCTGACACAAACAGTGTAGATAGAGACAATGCCAAATACTTTTTAAAACTCATATTCAGTTCCTTTCTGAATATATCTAAACCTCAAATCAATAGTGATATTATAAAAATTAAAATATAATTAAAATTATTAAAAATCTAGAGAAGTTTTTGCCATTGCTAAGTCCTTTTTTAAAAAACTCCATGATTATCAATTGAAACATCAGCGATGTGTCACTTATAATTGCAGTTTTTTAAAGGTATTTTATGCAAATGCTACTCCTGTTTATGTTGTTTTACAAAATTTTTTTGTTTGCAGATTTTTTTTGTAATCGTGTAGATGCAGAAAGGAAATAAAGATACCAAATTTAATATTTATATAAAATCTTTAACATATTATCGACAATAGTTACATTTTTTTAATAGTCGGTATTGTTCACCCGCTTAAAATAAGCTATCATGAAGATAGGGTGAAATGGTAAAAAGGATTTATCATGAAGAAATCTTTAGTAATTACTACTGCTCTGTCTATTATAGCAGGTAGCATTTTTTATTCTGAGAAAGCCTATAGCTCAAATATCTACGCTGAAGTCCTGAACGAAAAACAAGATAATCGTCAGGCGATTTTTACTCAGGCTTTCAACAGAAGTGAGGAAGCGTTAAAATTCAACATAAAAACAAGGATTGAAAGTTTAAAAGCATCTGGTTTAGAAAACGAATTGAGTGAGAAAAAGTACTGGGCATACAAATACGCAATGCAAGACAGTATCGATTTATCAGAAGAGCATTCAAAAAGTCTTCGTGAATTGTCGAAATTAATAACTTTTGCTCAGACGGGTATATTTCCTGATGCCACAAACTCGGGAGATATGGCTTCGGCATGTTGTCGTTCCTACAAAAACAATTCCAAGTTTGATAAAAACTGGGAAAAAGGTCGCGAACACTTTTTTGAGTGCGTTTTGAAAATTTATCATGTTCTGCAGGAAAGTCCTGAAAACTTGAAAAAAGAAACCGAAACTTTGAATAAAGAAATGTTGGGAATATTCAATGGATGGTTAGTATATGAAACTCTTTGTGAAATGTCAAGCAAAGGTGAAACAACCTACGAAAATGGTTATGCAGCAAATGACCTGTACGAAAAAGCTGTAAGGAATATAATTGATATCCTGACTGATAATAAAAAACTGTCTGAACAGCTGCAATGTACTTGGAATGATAAAGTGTCTAAGAAATTGCAAAAATACATCCTGAGACAAATTGGTGCAAAGAATACAGACGATTTTGTAAGTACATTCAAAAAATATATGAGACATGATTGGAATTGTTACTTAGTACAGACGGGCGTAATTTGTCCTATTTTATTCGTGGACAAAGATAATCAGCACGTCCTCTATCCTGAAAAAAGTCTAGCGTCTCGCCTAAACCCGATAGGATCAACGTCAGTGCTACAAAAATGTAAGGCTCTTTTGGAACTCGGAAACGAAACAGAAAACCTCGGAGAAGAAACAGAAAAATGGGATATTTTTACTCCAGTAAACGAAATATACAAGATAACAAACTTTAACAGTGCGGATTTTAAACGTTTTATCGGACCAATGAAAAATGACGATGTGATCTTGCTACGACAAGATTCAAATAATACCTCGCGAGATGAAGACAGGGAGTATTACGAAGCTATGTCTCAAAATTATGCAAATAGGGAAATTATAAATGAAATTGAAAATGTAAATGATAACAATAACAATTTGTATGATTCGCAAAAATCAGGTGAAGAGGAGATAAATATAGAATCCGGAAATAACGAAGATTACGAAAATGAACACCAAAATATCATTATTAATGAATTAGTGTCGTTAAATAGTAATAATCAATTTCCCCGAAAAAACAATGAAAGAAAAAAAGGCGATCTAAGTTTTCTACTTGAAAATTCGGATGAAGAAAATGAAATAATAAACGAAGCGAATCCGGAAATTATAAATGAAAATGAAAATGTAAATGATAACAATATAAAGGAAGAAGAGGTCGATTTTAATATACCAGAAAATAACAATAATTTGGTCCGCTTGAAAAAAAACACCAATGTCATTAAAAAAGGTAGTGAAAAAAAAGAGAATAACAATCAGAAAAAAAATCCTTTTGGTATCAATCTTAAAAAGCTTGAAAATAAAGCAGGATTCGATGTCGTGAATAATA
>CADBLQ010000016.1 GCA_902795615.1 uncultured Pseudomonadota bacterium
TGCCCTACCCAACTCACTAAGTCTCGGAAGATCGGAATTAATAACCTTAGCAGATTTAATATTGTAATCCCCATTTAACATAGCATTGAGGAAAGATATTAATATTCTTTCATTTTCCTGTTTACCAAATACTTGTTTAAATACATAGTCGTTAAGTATTGGACTATCGTTGTTCATAGTATTATCCCCTAATGTATTTCTATCTTATGACTATTTTAACATACTAGAAGATTAATGATATGACAATGGATTAATGATATAACAATGTATGAGGCATCTTTTATATCGGTTCATACATAGGTATAGAATATGCCTAGAACATGGGGACATTCAAAGACTTATAAAGTATTTGCGAACAGGGTAAAATCCTAATGACTTTGATAGTATCGCAAGTATTGCAAGATATTAGGAAAATAAAAGTTAGGAAACTTTAACCATCTCTACTAAGGGCTATAGATAGTAAGTGGAAACTGAATATTGGTGAGCAGGCTAATTACTGCAGGCTAATTACTTTCGTGCAACTTGTAAAACAAAAGGAGTAGCAGATAGTGTGGCCATAATCATATTTAGCTGAGATAGCGAGGAGACATTACATTCGATATATAGGTCAGTAAAGTTTACCACTTGTCTAAGTTTTGAAACTCTTTGAGAGTCCCCTATATATTTTATTTTGAGACTATCATTTGCCCTCTTTTCACTGGAAGCAGATGTCTTTGTGCTATTACTACCTCTGTTACCTTCAGCAAGTGTGGAAACTTCGTGTTCAAACCCGTTAACTACGGACATCTGGCGGTTTTCTAATAGCTCGCCTATACGTAGGCTTACAATACTTGATTGGCGACTTTCAATAATAGATGCTATTTTACTTAAATTACCTGGCTGGTTAATTATAGATACAATGAGACGTACGGAGTAATCACATTTTTTCAAATCATTTGATAACTTCCAGTATGGTTCTAGTACTTGAATATCAACATTGTTTAGTATTTTCTTCAATTCTTCGCATTCTTCAATATGTACAGAAACGTACTTATCTTGATGAATGATGCCTATTATTTTATCTCCAGGAATTGGTGTACAACATTTAGTGTTCAAAACTGGAAGCTCAGGCAATCCAATTATGTGATTAAACACCTCTTGTTCAAATTTTTGCGGTACCTTCAATACTAGTTTTTGTCCAAATAATTCTACATATTTATTTACTATCTCTTGCATTGATATTGCACTTGAGCCTATAGCTATAAAAAATTGTTTGGAAGTATCACAGTGCATTTCCTTAACCAATGTACGAAAATCAGGTTCTGTTATTACAACATGGTTATACGTCAACAGGTTATTAAAATTATTTTTACCAATAATTTCAGTGTGATCAATTTCAAAACTAGATAAGGCACGTCGTATTTCAGTTTTTGCTTTAATTGTTTTTACATATGTTTGCCATATACTTTGTGGTGTTGTATTCTTGTCAGTAATAATACTTATTTGGTCGCCATTTTCAATAATAGTTTTTAGTGGTACGTCTTTATTATTTACTTTAGCTCCTATTGCATGATTACCAATTTCTGAATGAATAGCATAAGCAAAATCCAGTACAGATGAACCTATTGGCAAAGGAATAATTTCCCCCTTTGGTGTAATACAAAATATATTTTCTGACGAGATTTCAGTTTTTGAGTATTCAATAAACTCATCCATTTTAGACGTATTATCCAAGATACGTACCATGTTTTTTAACCATTGGTAATTGGAATGAATGTTATGTTGATGCTTGTGCTGATTATCTTTATTCTCCTTATATTCCCAATGGGCAGCGATGCCATACTCTGCCATTAGGTGCATTTCTTGCGTACGAATTTGTATTTCAATACGCTTATTAAGTGGACCAATTACACAAGTATGCAATGACTGGTATCCATTACTTTTGGGTGTACTTATATAATCCCTAAATCGTCCTGGAACAACCAAATACTGCCTATGCAATAGTCCCAATACTTGATAGCACTGTTGAACAGTTTGAACTATAATTCTAAATGCCATAATATCCGATAATTGTTCAAACGATATAGTACGGACATTCATTTTATTCCAAATCGAATAGGGAGTTTTTAATCGTCCATTTATTGTATACGGGAATTCTAGTTGATTTAATTTTTCAGTAAGCTTAACGTTAATTGTGTTAACTACTTCATCCTCCGAGTCATATAAGTTTTTAAGTTTATCTCGTATTGATTTATATAATTCCGGATAAAGTTCATAAAATGCTATATCTTGCATTTCGCCTTTGATACGTTGTAATCCTACGCGTTCAGCTAGCGGTGCATATATTTCAATAGTCTCTTTTGCTATTGCAGTACGACGACTTTTACGTTTTTTATATTTTAATGTACGCATGTTATGTAATCTGTCAGCAAGTTTTATAATAAGTACTCTTATGTCAGAAGCGGCAGATAATAATAATTTTTTGTAATTTTCTGTTTGCTGTCTTGCAATTTTAGTGCCTTCGAACTTAGATAGTTTCGTAACACCATCAACTATTTTTGATACTTCTGAACCAAATAATTCCTTTAACTGTTCGACAGTTGCTGGAGTGTCTTCTACTGTGTCATGTAATAAACCAGATGCTATTGTTACCTGATCCATTTTTAAGTCTATCAGTATCTGTGCAACTGCTAGAGGATGTGAAAAATATAGCTCGCCAGATTCCCGTATCTGAGTACCATGCTGTTCAAGTGCAAAGAGATAAGAATTTTTTATAAGATCAGCATTAACATTAGGTGAGTAATGCTTAATTTCCCTTATTAAATCCTCATACGTAAGCATGCTAACCTTACTGAACCACTCCCCATTTTCAGAATAGCATGATGAATTTCAATAAAATTATTTCAATCTGGTGTTCTATCCGTCTTGTGTTCCCTACCTTTCAGAATGTTTCCAGTTACATTTAAAACTAAGTATTGTAGTCGGCATTCGTATAAGGCGTATGTCATCATCTCCCTCTAATATGCACGGTTCAAATTCTATCAATGTATTAACTGCTGAATTAGCTGATACTGCAAAGATAACTTGCGTATCCGGCGAAATGGTGTTCCAGCTACGTTTATTGGTTTCTAAACTAACATTTTTTACTATAGCTACTTTGCGTATCTTCACTATAGTTTCATACAAGGTTTTAATCCAAATGGTTCATATGCTCGACCATGAGTATTACTATTATTACTCACAAGCCTTTTTAATCTTCTGGTAGTCTACCCGAACGATAGTATCATATTTATTTAATATCTTTCGAATTGCAATAGCAATTTCATATGCAAGATTTACAGGAACAGCGTTGCCTATCATCTTATATGCATCATTAGTGTTTTGATATATAAACTTAAAATCGTCGGGGAAACCTTGGATTCTGGCAATTTCACGAACAGTCATTCGTCGGTAAAGAGTTTCGGCTCCTGGACAAATTGATACAAATTTTTTCCTATCTGTTGCATTTTAGGTACTTGAGGATGGAGCTGACATTGACGACCTGAGGCTTGAATGGTATAAGCTTGTTCATCCCACGACTTAACACGGTTTCTAGACATAAAAATAGGTGAAAATGCTCCTGTGAAATATTCATTATTATTTACGGCATTGGGATTGTGCTTATTTTTAGGTAATGCAGGAACAGCAGAGTCCTTTAGATCCCAGATAGCATCTTTTAACGTCACTTTCAAAGCATCATTTTCTGTAGAACCGCGTGGGAATGTAAATGTCATATGCAAATCCTTTCGGAGACCTACATAGAAAATTCTCTTTCGTTCCTAAGGTATGCCATAATCTTTAGCATTAACAATGGGTAAGAGAAACTTCATAACCTACGTCACGGAATTGTGATAGAATATTATTCACGGCTTCAAAGTGCCGGTTTGCCAACATTCCCGAAACGTTTTCTACCAAAAAGAACTTCGGACTAAAATCTTTGATGAGTCTGATATATTCAAAAAATAGTCGACCTCTAGCATCATTAATGCCTTTGAGAGTTCCTGCTTCAGACCAACTTTGGCATGGTGGTCCTCCTATAATACCATCTACAGTATCTATATAATTATCAAGCTCCGATTTACCAAGTTGACGAATATCACCTTTTATGAGGTGCGTTTTAGGATGATTTGTTTCGAAGGTAGCCCAAATTGTCTTATCAAACTCGTTAGCAACTGGAATATTAAAGCCTGCCTTCTCAAATCCAAGATCAAGACCTCCACAGCCAGAAAACAAACTGATTAAGTTCGCAATGATACCCTACTTAGAAACGCCTTTCAGTATAACACAAAATATGGGAAAGTCACTAGCACTGGATTATTTTATAAATTATCCGGTTCTATGATACTTTTACATATTGTAGCAAATACAACAGTTAAAGGAACAGCTAAGAATAAACCAACTGTGCCAAATACAGACATAGTTGCACAAATTGAAAATAACATCCAAAATGGAGAAATGCCCAATTTTTCACCAATGAATTTAGGCGTTAAATAATTAGAATCAACAAACATTATAGTTAGGTACGTTAGAATAATAAACAAATACTGATAAACGGAAGAATCATTTAAACTCATAGCTAGTGTCGTTCCTAAGCCTATGAATGGTCCAAAAATCGGAATGATCGAAATCATGCCTGTGAATAAACCGCATACAACGCTTTCGTTAACTCCAATTATTGTCAATAACATACAATATATAATGGATAATACAGCACATAATGACAATTGACCTCTTATATACTCAGCAAGCCGACTATTTATATTTTGTATTAGTGTAACAACACTTGGCGATGTTAACTTTCTCAACAAAATTTTGGCATAGCGAACAAATTTATTCCAATCTCTTAATAGGTAGAATGTAATAATTGGTGTCATAAACATAAACATTATTATATATATTATAGATTTACTTGTATTTAACAACCCAACTAAATATCCTGGTATATCTGAGGCTAAAGAACGTATATAATTTTGTACCGAAATTCCTATATCAAATGATTGGTGAATACCAAACTTTGATAAGAAATTATGTAAGGCGTTATTAATTGTTTCAGGTGAGGTATTATTAACCAAAATACTAATCTTGTGTAAAAGTATAATTGTTGCCTTTTGTATGAGTGGAATTAAAAAAATCATAATAAGAGTAAATATAGCAACTAACAATGTAACTATTAAACATGAAGCTGTCGCCGGTGAAATTTTAAAATATGTCGATATCTGATTAGCTGGATAGTGAAAGCAATAAGCCAAAATAAGACTGACGATAAATGGAATTGTCCACTGTCCCATAACGTATAGAATAGCAATTAACCCGCCTATGACGGAACAAAGTACTATTGATTTATAATTCATTTACACCTTTATCGATACCTCTAATACAAATTATAGCAACGGATGTGTTTCTTTAGTTTCTAAGGATCTTTGATACAAAAACCCTAACCTAGTTCAGTCCTAGGTTAGGGGTCTCAAGCCGAAAAATGTAGATTTATGAATTGGAGTTTTCGGTAGCACGAGCCTCCTCTTCTTTTGCTTTTGTTAGTTTTTCAAATCGCGTACTCAAGTTAATAACTGAGAATATCCACATTAGTACGACGAAGAAGACAATTGCAGCGAGCCAATCGACCAATTTATATAGTGGTGTATTGCCACCTGCAATCATTAACATTGTTGATTGAATTGCTGCTCCTCCACCCTTACCAAGACGACCGGCAAGTACAGAAACAGCAGCTTGTCCTTTAACTTTTTCTTCTGGAGAAAGTGGAATGTAAGCCATTTGCATAGTTGAATCAAAGAGCGAATATTTTACTCCCTTAGAAAACGCATTTTGTATAAGACCTGTAACTACTGCTATCATAACAACACTTGTTCCCATTATTGTCGCATTTAGCCCCATTTTGTTTTCATAAATAATGACACCAAAAAATATCAAACTTGCACAAAATAAAAACACAGGTGTAATTAGAGCTGCAGTTCTCCACGGGAAAATTCTCAAAATATTTGCACCACACAGCATAACTCCCATAGTTAACAATCCTGTTGTTAGTGATAACTTACCCATTAGTTTGTTGTAATCGTTTGCATCGGGATAAGCTAACTTAATTTGACCCTTAAAAACGCCTTCTACTAAGTTAATTGATATTCCATAAGCAATAACAAGAACTGCTATAAGCAACAGATACTTATTGGTAAACAGCATTTTTGCACTTTCGCCAAGTCCCATTTTGGGTTTTGATTTTTTCTTAGCAATATCTCCAGGGTCGTAGAAACGCTTATCCGTCAGAACTGACTTATTCATCCAGCGATACGTTACCAGTAACGCAATACCAAAAATAAGAACTGCACCCATTTGATATCGTAAATTCACACCAAAAGAATCGACACCTGCAGAAGCACTTTTTTTAGCAATTGAGGCACAAGTTATAATTAATGTACCTGATGCTAATAAACCCAACTGACCAATAAAACCAAACAGGCTATAGAAACGTTTTGCTTCAGAAACTCTCGTAATTTCGTTAGCAAATTGCCAAAACAAAGCTGTTAGGACAACACTCCCCCACAACTCAGCAAATATATAGAAAAGAGAATAACTCCAGTTTCCAATCACTGGAATGAACCAGTGTAGTGCCGGATACGATGACTGGAGGTTAGCAATAGTTTCTGCTGACATATGAAGATATTCACGAGCCGGGAAAATTATAAATCCAAATGTTACGAAAAATGCGAGAAAAAATGTAACTATTGAGTAAAACAACTTTTCCCGAGTTAATTTATTTGCTAACTTAACAAATACAATCATGAATAAAATCGCTGATGGGACAACACCATAGAGTTTTAAAAAGCCAAGTGTTTCGGCACCACCACCAATTGCATGACTGACAACTAGTGTGTCTTTCAGATCTCTGACGAGTGTATAAATAAATAATATACACAGCATCATAAATCCCATTGGTAAAAACTTCTTTAATTCAAAATTATGTATCGGCCATAGTACAGTCCGAAGTTTTGAAAATTCAGTAGTACTTGTATTATCAGTACTCATTAATTTACTCCATAACATAGAGCTGTTAACTTATTTAGTATAAGAAAACGTTGTGAACAGGGTCAAGTCAACTAATTTATGATTCACCAGAAATCAAAAAAATTGGTAATCGAACAGCTCAGTAACCTAACAGTATTTTGTTATATAATGCTTATCCTTCTATTGTAGTACAATAATTAACTAGGAGCATTAGTATCTATAAAAATTTGCTTTCTTTTATGAAAGCCACAATTTGTTAATATAATAATTTGGTTCTTTTCATATCCCCCTTACATTTTATCATGAAATATGGTATAATTAAAGTACAAAGTACAAAGTACAAAGTACAAAGTACAAAGTACAAAGTACAAA
>CADBLQ010000017.1 GCA_902795615.1 uncultured Pseudomonadota bacterium
CTTTTTCTTTTTTTTCGGTGGGAGTATTTTTGGATTTTGATCGTTTTTGTTATTTGGTTCGGTTACTTTTGGTTCTTCTTTTGGTTCTTCTTTCTCTTCTTCGATTATCTTCTGCAACAAATTGCTATTCGTGGTAAAAGGTGATGTAATGCTCTTTTTATTTGGAACATTATTTGGAACATCGGTTTGCGTCCTGGTAATAATTTTTTTCTTTTTTCTTTTGACATTATTTTTGTTTGGATTATTGTTTGGATTATTGTCTTGATTATTGTTTTGATTATTGTTTTGATATTCTATTTTCATTTGTTCAATTTCATCTCTTAATTCTTGTAATTTGTCATCATATTCGGCGCTTAATTCTTGTAATTTCTTATCATATTCGGTGCTTAATTTTTCAAGTTCGATTGCATTTTCGTTCTTGATTTTTCCGATAAAGCTTGAGCATACGTTTACAAGAGATTTCCCAAGGTTTGCTGGCAGATTTATTTTTGTAACTTCTTCTTGAATGTTACTTTGTATGATTCCGTCCGTCGGTATCAAATACCCATCGACCTGGATTCCTTCTTCTATTATTGCCTTCACAGGATCGTTTTGTTCCGCATCCGCGTATTTTAAAATAGCACCCCAGTTTTTTGTCACTCCTTGTCTAAAAATTACGTATATCCATTTGTTGTCCGCTGTTTTGTAACTTGCGACCCGTGCCGCTAATTCTACTTCGTCTTCATCTTCGTAATCCAAATTCGTATTGTACAGACGAATGTATTTGTCAATTTCTATTGGTAACATTTCTGAGCATATTACCTTTGCTGTTTGTCCATAGTCACTAATTTTTCTCATCAGACTTAACAAACCCTCATTGTATTCAGCACACTGTTTTTCTTTCCATTTCCTAAATTCATTGTAACTGTCAGCACCCGATATCGAAATTGCGGCCCCTGAATTAATCATGTCGTTTAGTTTATTTATTGCGGCGTTAGAAGCATCCCTCAACGTTTTATTCGTTCCATACTTTGCGCCGGACATCAACCAACTATCTGTCGTGTCATCGGCGTCGGCTTCTCCTAACTTTCCCCCCGTATAATTCCCGCCTTCCTCTTCTTGATTTCCTTTTGCATTTTCGCCATTCATTGCCCAACCAGCATCAGTTACACCATTAATCCCAGTTGGAATAGCAAATCCTATACAACTCAGTGCTAGTAATTTTTTAAAATTCATATTTACTCCTTAATTTTCTGATAGTCAACCATTTAACTATCACCTTTCGTATATATATTGCCATATTCATATAACCACATCAACACCCAAGGGCATAATTTTTTTATTTTTCTTGTTACTAACGGTTTTCCAATCGTTTTGATATTTTTGAACGCAAACTCCAAGCATACAAAAACTTTAATTTTTTCTATCTAAATTGCTATATATGCCTATGACAGTACAAATTATCCCCATTTTAATATGCAATTATTGTATTCTCCGTCTCTTTTGCACTATTTCATAACATTCGATGTAATCTCCCTCATTATAATCGTTAAAATTGTCTACTAAGATACCACATTCACGGTTTAGTCCACACTCTTTAATTTCATCTTTTTCATGTTTCATTGACTTTATTGTACCCTCAAAAATTGTTTTACTATTTCTTATTACTTGAATTTTACAGTTATTTTTCTTAATGATTCCATCTGTAACAACTCCTCCTGCTATTGTTCCTAATCTACTTATAAAAAATAGCTTTTTAACTAACATTCTACCAATATATTTTTCCTCAATGATAGGAGGAAGCATATCTTCTAACATTTCTATTGCTGAATTTACTAAATGATAAATTACATCATTACTTATTATTTTCACACCTGAAGTTTTTGCCATTGCTTTTGCAACGGATGTAATGGTTGTGTTAAAACAAACTACCATAGCACCTGAAGCTTTGGCAAAATCAATATCGCTTTCATTAACAGTCCCAATTGCTTTGCCAATGACAGTAATTTTAACCTCTGAACTATTTATAGCTAATAATGATGCTTCAATAGCCTCTAAAGACCCATAAACATCCGCTTTTATATACATATTAATATTTTGAACCTTTTTTTCAGTTTCACTCATCAGATCCGCCATATTTTTAATAGTAAGTTTTGTAGCTGTTTTTCTTTTTTGTAATTCCCTACGTTTTTCGGAGATTTCATGTGCTTTCTGTTCCGTTTCAACAACAATCAAGCTGTCACCCGGTTCAGGAGCCTTATCAAAACCCGTAATATCTACCGGCATAGCAGGTTTGCAATCTTTAAGACGCTCACCCCAGCTATCAGTTATTGTCCTAACTTTCCCATACGTAGTTCCCACTACGAAAACATCTCCAACCTTTAATGTTCCACCATTAACAACTACAGACGCAACAATTCCTCGACCTTTTTCCATTCTAGTTTCTAATACAGTACAGTTAGCACGACGTTCCGCATTAGCTTTCAAGTCTAAAACTTCCGCTTGCAATAATATACTTTCAAGAAGTTTATCCAAATTAGTATTATTCTTTGCAGAAATTTCCACACACAATACCTCCCCCCCGAATTCTTCCAATAAAACATCATATTGCATTAATTCGCTTTTTACTCTATTTATATCGATACCAGGTTTATCTATTTTATTAATAGCAACAACTAACGGTACATTTTGAACACTCGCCTCCTTAATCACTTCAATTGTCTGTTCTTTAATCCCATCGTCTGCAGCTACAACCAAAACAATTATATCGGTCAATGTTGCACCTCTAGCTCTTATATTAGAAAAAGCAGCATGCCCAGGTGTATCAATAAATGTAATTTCCTTTCCGGATGAAGTTTTGACCTGATAAGCTGCGACATGCTGAGTAATACCTCCAGATTCTTTTTTTGTAATAGAGGTTTTTCTTAATGTATCAAGCAACGTAGTTTTTCCATGATCCACATGTCCCATAACTGCAACTATTGGTGAGCGATTACTAAGTCTCTCAGGCGTATCTAAACTACTAAAATCCAATTCCTGTTCAAAATCCTCGTCAGATACTCTCTTTACTTTATGACCAAATGATGTGCAGATAATCTCAGCAGTTTCTCCATCAATTATTTGATTGATAGTAGCCATAGTGCCCACTGACAGCAAGTACTTAACAACCTCTGAGGCTTTTACTGCCATTCGGTTTGCCAACTCGCCTACGGTAATACTGTCAGGAATATTAACTTCTCTTATAACAGGCTTACTTGCAGAAGAATTGCTATTTTTATACTTTTGTTTGGCTCGTTTTATCGATGCAACTGACCTACCACGACCTATTTCATCATCGCTCATGGCAAGTGCTAAATCTTTTTTACTGAATTTACTGTTATTATTTTTGTTGATATAATTATCATTTCCATCATCTTTACTAAATTTATACTTACGTGTTGGTTTTGTATTTTTAAATTTACTGACAGTTTGAGGAGCAGGCGACACAAAATTTTCTTTATTGTAACTACCACGAGGAAGACTGTTACTATTAGTACTCTGCGTCGATGCATATTCAGTACGAGTTTGTTTTTTTTCTATTTGACTTCTGAAACGAGAATAACCACGAGCTGTTTTTCCAGAATTTTGTAACCGGTCATTTTTAAATTTATCTTCAACCTTATGAGTTTTAACATTACTTGTATCACGAACATCACTATTCTTCCGTTTGGTATATTCATTTATTTTTTTCTTTTTAGTGAATGCATCACTTCTAAAAACGACTGGTTTTATTGCTTCTGAATTTTTCGGATTATTATTTTTGGGAGCCATTTTTATCAATTCATCAATAAGCCCTGTGTCTTTTTTGTCATTAGTACTATTCTGATTATTAGTTACTACCAAGTTTTGTTTTTCTAGTTGTTCAGGTTTCTGTTTCTCTTCTTTCATTATAACTTGCGGTTTTTGTTCAGAATTTTGTAAACGTTTTTCTACCAAAGACTTTTGCTCATTGCTTAGTACGTTTTGTAATGTAGCGTTTTGTAACGCTTTAACACGAGCCTTAAATTCGTCATCAGTTAATTTTGCCGTAGTTCCGATATTAACCGAACGTTTATTGTTCGTAAAATGGCTACGATTTAAACTACTACGTTTATGTTTAAACTCAACCTTAACTTTTCCAGTATTTTTAGAATTATTTGTTTGCGAACTTTTGTTATTGTTCAATGACAGAGTTCTGCATTTTAGTGTTACTTCACTTTTTTTTCCATCAGTATTTTCCATAATTTGTCCTCTTACTCTACAATAGATGATACATACTATTTATCAAACCAAGCACTGCGTATTTGCATTATTAAATCTTCAGCTTCTGACTTATTTAATAAGCCTGCAGATATTTCTAGTAATTCATCACTCGATAACTCACCAATATCGTTAAGATTTTTCATTCCTGCTTTAATTAATAATTCTAGTAATTCTGGACTTATCAGGTCGTATTTTATTAATTCATCTGAGACATTTTCACTTTTACACAAGTCTGTTAATGTTTTAAATTTTTCTGCAATATAAGACGTTGCTCGTTCGTGAATTTCGTTTGCAAGATCAGAATCAAAGCCATCAATTTCAGAAAGCTCTTCAGTTGCTGTATCTGCAATTTCTGAAATAGTTATAAATCCCTCATCAACTAAGCATTGAGCAACGTCATCCTCTATATTAAGACCATTTTTAAACAATTCCAGTAATGGCGTTTGTTCTTTAGTTTTTAATTCCAATGCTTGTTTTTCCGTTATCGCATTGATAGACCAGCCGGTAAGCTTAGACGCCAAACGGACATTTTGACCTCTGCGACCTATTGCTAAACTGAGCTGATCATCAGGCACAATCGCATCAACACTTTTTTCAATATCATCAAGAATAATTCGTGTTGGATGTGCGGGCGTTAAACTATTGACAATAAAAGTAACTGGGTCGTCTGACCACTTAACTATATCGATTTTTTCACCTCGTAATTCATCACTTACAGTACGAACTCGTATACCTTTAGGACCAACACAAGCCCCTATTGCATCGACACTAGGATCGGCTGCATGTACTGCCATTTTTGCTTTACTTCCTGGGTCACGGGCAACTGCCATAATTGTAACTACGCCATCGTAAACCTCTGGTACTTCCTGTGAAAATAATTTCTTAATAAAATCAGGATGCGTACGTGAAAGTTGCAACAGAGGAACATTTGGTTCTTGGTTTAGCCCACACAGGAGTACTTTTACTCTATCTCCTATTTTTAATACTTCATTAGGTATCAATTCCGACTTTCTAATAACCCCCTCACTACGTCCTATATCCAAAATAACATTTGAAAAGTCTATACGATTTACGATACCAATAAGAATATCGCCAATTCTATTTGAAAATTCCTTAAATTGATATCGACGCTCAGTATCACGCAACTTCTGATTTATTATCTGTCTGGCTGTTTGCACCATTGATCGTGCAAACTCTACAGGCGGAAGTTCTTCCAGATAGTCATTTCCGAGTTCAGCATCTTTAATCACTTTTCTAGCATCAACAAGGGAGATTTCATTATCATAATCAGAAACTTTATCAACAATCCTTCTTATCCAATTAACTGTTACATTGCCAGTTGAACGATTAATTTTTACAGACAGATTTTTATTTGAACCATATCTGGACTGGACACCAGACAACATCGCTTCCTCTAAGGCTTCTAATACTTCATTTTTTTCAAACCCTTTATCTTTTGCCACTATTTCGGCTACTTGTAATAACTCACTTTTGGTGATAGGTGGTTTTTTTTTATCTAATTTTAATTTCACTTTCCCTCTATAACTAATAGCAATTTAGTACTTTATACAACTATCTAGTTGTGCATCACTAATTTCATCATACGCCAATTCTAGCTGAAATTCTCCTGTATCTAATGGTTTTTTTAACGATATTCGAATTAACTGCTCATCTGCGTATTCTAATACGCCTTTAAATAATCGACACCCTGCTTTACTAACGTATGTTTTAACAATAATGTCTTTTCCCACGAAGCGTTTATAATCTGATACTTTTGTTAGTGGTCGATCTATTCCAGCTGACGATACTTCAAGACTATAGTGTCCTTTTATCGGATCTAATACATCCAGCAATACTGACACTTCTCGACTTACTTTTTCACAGTCTTGTAAGTCAACCGAGTTGCCATCAGCCCGTTCTATTATCAACTGTAATGTCGTATGCTTACCTGCTTTAAAAATCTTTATGCGAATTATTGAGTATCCTAATTCAGTTAATGCAGGTGTACAATACTCTTCTATCTTTTTCTCAGTTGTAGTCACAAAATTATAAGGCTATTACTCCTTTAGGAAGTATACATTATGTGTGCTATACTTAGCACATCGGATGGGTGACCGAGTGGTTGAAGGTACCAGTCTTGAAAACTGGCAAGGGTTAACGCTCTTCGTGGGTTCAAATCCCACTCCATCCGCCATTTCTTAAAATTTTTCAGTATTATTGCAAGAGTGGGATTTGATAATCACCAACAACTTGCACAGTTTATGTTCTACTACGAATGATAGACAAATGAAAATGAAGTAGTAACAATGAAGTAGTAACGCAGTACTGGTATTACTTTTCCATAGCCATTACAAGGTTACGAACGGTTTTATATTTATCTTTTGACATAGCTGTAATATTATTTAAAAAGTCTCCATATGCTGAACGCGTATTTAAGGCATCAAACAACCACGTAATCCAATATATACTTTTTTTCGGAATATTATTCCAATTATTAATTGGGGCTAAAGCAGTTTTATCCAACGACATGTGCACCATCTGACTAACTGCTCCACGCATACTGGTAGGACCTAAAAATGGCAATACAACAAAATCTCCTGGGGGTACTCCCCATTTCTTTAAGGCATCATTAAATACAGGACGTTGCTTTTCTAAACCCAATTTGCTAGCAACATCAATAAATCCAAAAAAACCCATACAGGTGTTAATTACATACCGACAAATGGTTTTTCCTGCATCTCGTCCGTTACCTTGCAAAGTAAAACTTATAGTTCTTGGTATTTCGAAAAAGTTTTGAGCAAAATTACTTAAACCCTGCCTAACTATTCCCGGCTTAGAACCTGGCTTCGAAATTTTATTCATAATTTCGTCTAAGCCTTCGTTAAAGGCAAAAACCTTTCTGTTTAATTTTTCATAGGGATCATCAACATTCTGGCTATCATTTTCCTCGTCTGCATCCTCATCTACATCTTCATCCAGGTCTTCATCTCCAACTTCATCAATATCAACTTCCTCTGTTGTTTCACCACTTTCATTACTTGCATACAAACAAGTTATCGAATATATAAAAAACAAATATAAAAAACAGGCTTTGTTCATAGTTACTCCATCAATGTTCCAGGAGAGTTTACCAAACAAATGCTAACAATAAGTTACCTACAGAGTAGTTTTAGCATCTAATATGGCATTTACAATATGTTCAATTTTTGATTGCTGAACTATGTAAGTTGTCGATAAATCACGTCTTATTACAAAATGCGGAACACAAATATTGTGTACAACATCATCCATATTCGTTTTAAAACCTACCACAGTTACTGTACCAATGTCCACGTCAATATCTCCATTAATTTCAATATCCTTCGGTACTAAGTACAAATTATGAGCAACTTTAATAAATTGAGTATTATAGGTATCCGTAGTAACCAGATTGTAATTACTACTGTGAGCAATGCCAAAAATAGGTGTATCTGTTGTTTTTTGAATCAATGTGCCTACGCCATTAGTAAAACTTGACAATACACGAACTTTTATATTATATTTTTTTGCAATTTCAACAGATTGATATTGTAAAACTTTTGCACCCCAAAAAGATAGCTCAAGCATTTCGTCGTAAGAAATTTCCGGGATTAACTGTGCATTAAGAGCAATATGCGGATCTGCCGTGAATACACCTTCAACATCTGTATAAATAAAACATTCATCAGCATCTAAAAAGTAAGTTAAAGCACAGGCTGTAGCATCTGACCCGCCACGTCCTAAAGTAATTACATCGCCTACATTCGTAATTCCCTGAAATCCCGTAACTACAGGTACAACACCATCATTAACCAAGCTAAGAAGTTTCGAAGTTTTTATATGGGTAACTTTTCCATTGCCATATGATCCGTCGGCATAGATAGGTATTTGACTAGCGGAGAGCGATACTGCCGGGATACCAGTCGTTTGGAGGGTACGAGCAAGCATTCCTGCGGCAACTAGCTCTCCTGTAGAAATAATAGCATCATATTCACGATCTATGTCAATCGAAATCTGTCGTGCAGTTGTAACTAAATTATTGGTTACGCCCTTCATTGCTGACGTTACAACAACTACAGAGTGTCCATTGTAGATAAATTTAGCAATAATGTTCGATACATGCTTCATACGTTCGATATTTGCTACTGACGACCCACCAAATTTTAAAACGTACAAAGACATAATCGACATTTTTTGTTACTATGAGTAAAGTATATCAAGTTATTAGGTTGATATACCCACACTTTCATTGCAACCTATTCAATTCATGATCTACAGTCTAAAAATGAACTACAAGTTGCAAGAACAACTGCAAAGGCGAAGTTGTGTTAACAATATTTGAACCCAAATTTTGCCAATGGAATTTTTATTTCTTAGGTTCCTTAGGTTTCCAAGAATACGTAGTACAAAAAGCACAGCAACGATGGAGAAAATCCTCATAGTCGTACTCGGCTTTTTCACTTTCGTGTGTTTGCGATAACTCAAAATATTCAACATTAGGAAAACCATCGATCTGAACCCATCTATCCAGCGGTAATAAGCAATCTTCAAGAAACGGTTTAAATTCCAATAAAATATGCATTGCACTTTTAAAGTCACGGGATTCCCTGGAATAGTAATAACCTTTAGGTGATTCCTTTGAGGGTATTATTCTTTCAATTAGCGTTTTAAGCAGTTTATTTCGTTCTCCATTTGCCAGTGTTTCGAACTGCTTAAATACTAAATTCCAAATTTCAATTTTTTCTATTTTTTTAAATAAAGTATCTTGCAAGCTAAAAAGTTTATCTATTGTTTCAAGAACTGATTCTATTTCTACTGCATGATGTTTTACGTGTACCCTACCTTTGATGGGGTAGATGCACCCAATTCCTTTGGCAATAAATAAGAAATCACCAACTACTTCTGGTATGAATGCTTGATTCAGGTCTTCTAAAGTTATACATTTTTTCGGATACCCGTAAAGCTCCAATATTTTGAATAATAGGCATTCTTCATGCTGATAATTTTAATAAATTTTTCACAACCTTCATGTCTACCTCATTAACTTGAACCATAAAATTTTTCTGCTCGTCGTTGTAACATATCTCACTGCCATTACGTCAAGTAGAGGCTATACCAATTAAGTGTTAATTATAGATTTTTTAATTATTAAAATAGAATGATGGTTGTCGTACTTTGTATTTCAATTACACTATTTTCATATTAAAAGGAGGGTACTATTTAACGCTGAATATCATTCATATTATAATTAGCATTATTACGTAGCAAGAATTTTTGCCCAATAGGCGGATTACCAATTCGTTCATATAGATTGATCCATTGTTGTTTCGTAATACGGATTATCTCCCAATTTATATTAAGCTCGTTATTACAAGCACAGCGTACATTAATTCCCATATTGAATGGGTCGTTGTATTTATTGTTTCCTGAGTTATTAATGTATTCCGCTGCGTGCATAGTTGTGTGAAAAATGATAGATAAAAAAAATACTTTTATAATTTTATTCATTAAATAGCATTATTTATCTCCCACTTGCAAAAGATTAGACATATAGGGTTTAATTTTTTATTAAAATCTCTGTAAACATTTCTCAATTATATCAAGAAGCTCCTGGATATAAATATTACAAGAGTATTAATATTTAATAGGCTACTGCCTATTTTTTAAGAAGGCAAAGCCGACATCTCCCTCTTTCCAAGACTATTTTCTAACATTTGTATTACCCCGTTTCCAGCAATATTATTGTTGTTAACGTTAATCTTCATCTGACCAAACACGATCTTTAGAAAATCCTTTTCCATGTTTCTTATTTTTAAATCATCCATGTTTTTATAAAACTTACTGCTAAATGCCCTGCTCTTAGTTTTAAGCAAATCATATAATAATGCATCAAATAAGAAATTGTTTGCAACGTATTTTTGAGCGGAGATATCTTTTTTATACTTTTCTGACAAATACGTATTACAAAAGTCTTTAAACTCTTTTGTATTCACTATTTCTCCTCCATTATTATCACAATATGAACTAATCTGGTATAATTTACTCATTGTAGTAACCACATTTCCATTTATTTGTTTGGTTAAAAGAAGCATTACTATTAATTGATATAATAGGAACACACTGCGGTCTGCACGCTCGTAACAATGATCTATTATGCTAGTTAATGTTTTTTCCAAAAAGCCCTTTAGTGGCGGAAACTTTTTTATCATACCATTAATATTAATATTATTTGTACTAGATAACGTTAAATCAGACTTTACATCTGTCATATAACATAGTAATGCACATAATACATCACTGTCATTTACACGTTTATCCGAACTAAAAGAACATATTTTTTCTATAAAATCTTCTAACTCAATAGTTTTTCCCGAGAATTTTTCAAGAGTGTACAATACTACCGCTAGAGGCAATAATCGAAACTTCTCATACAACTTTTCCCATTGTAAGTACTTTACAATTTTTTGTTTTTCTAACATTGATTTTTTGTCTTTCCAAGAAAATTTTAGTAGTTCTGCATATAAATCAATAATACGTTCAAAGTCTTCAGTTGATATATTTTTATTTGTAATATAAAACCAGAGTTCAATTAAACGCCTAGGATTTTTAAATAAACTATACGTTTCTACTGTCACCTTATTACCCAACTCGTCAATTCTTGTAACAGAAAAATCAGACAGACTAAGAGCATCAAGAGAGAGGTAAATATTGTTAGATACTTTGTCTAACCAAATTTCTGCAATTTTATTCGCATCTATACCATTTTCAACTATTTGAGGTTTGCCTTGTAAAGCATAGATATCAGTATTACATAGCAACTTATTTTTATTTTTTAATGTTTTATTTATAGTTTCTATATCATGTAAAATTCCTAAATAACAATCGTCATTAAGATCCCTTTTAATTTCAGTAAAATTACTTTTACATATACTCGTTTCAATAAAAGTTCCGTCATCTGACAAATTTTTTTCACATTTAACCTTTTCAGGATCGTTGTCTTGTAACACAATCAAGTCTTTAATAGTCTCTTTTACCTTATTAATTGTAATATTGTACGTATTAATAATTTTATTAACGTTTGATTTTTCTTCAATTTTATCCAGCCCCTCCTTCACTTTAGCGGAATAATCACGTAAATAATAGAATTCATGATTATTCCCCTCATACGCTATTTTATTTTCTATCTTGCAATCAGAAATTGAATTAACTATACCGTCTTTCACTGTGGTTATTCTGTTATAAATCCAAGCAATATCTGCAACTAAAGATGTATAACCAATATTTTGATTGTGCGGTAGAGGCTTATTTATCAAGGCTCCCGTTTGTATAAAATAACAAAACCAATCGTGATAAATTGCATTTTTAAAATTTTTTTCTCCGTTTTCTTCTATTATTCTTTTACAAACACTTCTCCCATTGGTTTGTATTTTAGATAATTCTTGCTTAAACTTTGGCCAAACTGCGTTAAACAATTCGTCTATGCCTTTTTTCCGTTTTTTTCTGTCAAACTCAGCTGAGTAAGGTACACCAAAATTTGTTATGCTGGATTTTATGTCATCTGTTATACAATACGCACAATAATACCCAAAATAATAATTTAATACGCTATACAAATTACTATTTACAACGTTTACTTTACCGTCGGAAGCTGTGGATAATAATTGTGTAGTTTTACTATTTTCTACCAGATTTTTCGTGATAAAATTTAATAAAGCTATTCTCTTTTCATATCCAACTTTTCTTTCTTCATCTGCGGGATTATTACCGTCAAAAGCTGCGATAATTATACGCATGACATTTTTTAATGATTCTGTATATTCCGTGCCATTTTTAAGTTTAGATGGCTCGAAGACTTCTTCTTCTGATCCTTTTAGAGAGTTAATTGCCCACTTCGGATGATAGATGGATCCTTCAATATTTTCACAGAAACTTTTTTCAATATTTTTGTAATAATCTTTTGTTAGGTAATTATTAAATAATCCATCTATTAATTTTTGTATATTTTGATAGTTAACTTCTACCGAATATATCCTTGGGACAGGTTCAAAATTAGCAGAAAAGCCCGCATTAATTGTTGTCAACAATAAGCTTGCAGTTATTAAAATTATTGATTTTTTCATAAATAAAAATTTTTGAATTTTCTATATATGAAAAGTATATCAATTACTTATTAAAAAATTACTAATAAAACTAGATTTACAACTTATAATTGAGATAAGATGGTGGACGATGACGGACTCGAACCGCCGACCCCCTCGGTGTAAACGAGATGCTCTACCACTGAGCCAATCGTCCTTAAAATGCCGGGGCAATTTGCCTATCTAAACTACCCCTGACGAGCTTTGAACTTCGGTACTTGTTTGTTAATAATATAAATTCTACCTTTGCGACGCACTAATTTGCAAGCTCTATGTCGGTTCTTTAAAGTTTTTAATGAACTCGCAACCTTCATAACCAACTCCCACATTTAGTTATATTCAATGTACTCATTGTAGCGTGATAACCGAATGAAAGTCAATAGGATGTCATTTGTGCAATAAGCTCTTTAAATTATGACGATGTGTCCACACAAGAAACAAAAACACTATTAGAGCAAACATTAACGTACTACTTTCCTTTTGGAAAAGTATAGTTGCTATCAAAAATGTAAAGCTCATTGTTAGTGATGCAATGGCTGAAATTTTAACAAACGTTATTGCTAGTATCCATGCAACAATAGCTATGCCAGCACATGCAGGATTTACCACTAAAAACATACCAGCTGACATCGATACACACTTACCGCCGTGAAATTTCAAATAGAATGGATATGCATGTCCCAGTAAGCCAGCAAAGCAGTAAATAAAGCAATATGGGTCGTTTTTAAACAAAAATGCTATTATTGCTCCTTTTAACAAATCAATTAGTAATGTAACTAGTGCAATACACTTGTTTTTAGTACAACGCAATGCATTTGTTGCTCCTGTACTACCAGAACCACAATATCTTAAATCTATATTGCAAAATTTTTTAGATAATATATATCCAGGTGATAATGAACCTACCAAGTAACATAAAATAAGCTCAAGAAACATTTTAACTCCAGTTCTGAGAAGCAATACCGCTTATTAAATCATAGTATAGGCTACGTAATTTATCTATATCCGACTTTAGGATAAATTCATCAGTTATATGAGCCTGTGCTAATGGCGTACCAATCTCAACAACGTTCATATATTTATGTAATGTTTTTGCATCTGAATTGCCACCAAATGTACCGACTGCAACATTCTTATTTAATGAATTACCAACAATGCATCTTAGCTTTGCTTGCCATTCCACAGAGCATCCAATAAATGGTTCTGATAATACCTCAATATTACTGTTGATACCGCTTGGTACTAATTTTTCAAACATTAATTTAATTTGTTCACTTGTTCTAACGTTATTAAATCTGACATTAAATTGAGCAAATATATTACTAGGTACTATATTACGAGTGTTATTATCCACATCAATCGATGTAAGTTGGAGTTTTGATGGCTCAAACACATCATTACCATCATCAATATGCAAGCCTATCAGTTTATGTACTGTATCAATAAAACGGTGTAAATGGTTATTTGGAATATTGGCAACGTGTCCTTGAGGAGCATGAGATGAAATATCTATGTTCATACTTCCTTTACAGCCTATCTTTATATATTCTCCTGCTTCACCTGGCGAACAGCTTTCAGGCAATATACATAAATCAAAGCTTTTATGAAAATGTGTCACATAATTCATTAGGGAATGCATACCATTATTAGTCATTATTTCTTCATCACCAGTCAGTAAAATCATGATTGACAGACCAGACGATTGTTGTATAAAATCATGTATTGATGCCAGCATTGAGGACAATGAACCCTTCATATCATTAGTTCCACGACCGTATAGCTTGCCATCCATTTCAATTAGAGTAAATGGTTCGTATTGCCAATTATTACCAGGTTCAACAACATCTAAATGTCCGGCAATACACAAAGTCTTAACCCCATTTCCTATATAAGCCACTAAATTCGGAACATTTTCTGATTGGTGAATTTTTACAGTAAAACCCCAAGATTCCAATAATTCTTTACAGTAAAGCATTATATCAATGCCTGCAGGAGTTACTGTATTAAATGATACTAAGCGACGTAAAATCTCTATATGCAAATTATCCATTAACTGCCAGATAAAATACTGCCTAAGAGCTTAGCAGTATAATCTACTAGCGGTATTATACGACTATATCGCAATCTCGATGGTCCTACTACTCCTAATGCACCAATCAAATTCTTTTTATCGTTTTTGTATCCAGAAACAATCATTGAACATCCTGTCATTTCAAACATTTTTGTTTCTGCACCAATAAAAATTTTTACCCCTTGTGCGTTTGCCGATTGATCCAAAATCTGCTTAATGGTTTGTTGTTCATCGAATTTTTTTAAAAGCCCATTTAATACCTCTATTTCGTCAGATTTTTCAACTAAATTCGATTGTCCACGTATTATAACTCGATCTGAATTATCCAAGGATAGAAATCCTAATCCATCTGATACAATTTGTTTACCTATGCGATCTATACCCTCTTTTTGACAATCCATTTCCTCTTGTACTTTTACGCGTATTTCATCCAGCATAAGTCCGGAAAATTGGGTATTAATATATTTTGTTATTTGTTCTAAAACACTTACTGAGATATTAGTTGGAATTTCAATTAATCTGTTTTCGACTTGTCCACCGTCATTTACAATAACAACTATTGCACGTCCCGGACTTAATAAAATAAATTCAATGTGCCGAATTGCTGTATCAATAGTTGGAGTTACAATTAGGCTTACGCAATTAGAAAGTTTCGAAAGAACATCTCCTGCTGTTTCTAATACCGAGTCCAGACTTTGCCCAATAACTCCATCTTTAATTGTTTCAAGAGCCTGCTTTTCAATTTCTGAAAGATTAGACGCTTCAATTAATCCATCAACAAAAATTCGCCACCCCTTATCAGTAGGTTTTCTACCTGATGATACGTGATCCGAGGCAAGTATGCCTAAATCCTCTAAATCAGCCATTACATTACGAATTGTCGCTGGAGATAATGGTTTATCCAGTGTTTTAGATAGCATTAGGGAACCAACAGGGTGACCGGTTTCTATATAAACTTCAACTAATTTTTTGAAAATTTCTATATAACGTTTATTCTGACTTATGTCCATATACGCTACCTCTCAGAGTAATTATGTAATTCCTTTAAATAATCCCCCCCCACTCTTATAGTTTGAACATTACTACATCTACCGTCATCTTCTATTTTAAATACTACCCCACACACCGTAGCCGAGTTTATATTAGATGCCGGAGCCAATCTTGCATGTGCATTGACCTTTTCTGTAAAACGCAATACAGGTATTGTAGCTTCCATTCCTATTACCGAATTATAATCTCCACACATTCCACAATCTGTTAGAAAGCCTGTACCTCTTGGTAAGATTTGGGCATCAGCAGTCGGTACATGCGTATGAGTTCCATACAAAGCCGACACTCTACCGTCTAAATAATATCCTAACGCTTTTTTTTCAGAACTCGTTTCAGCGTGAACATCTATAACAATTGCATTTGTTTCTATACTTAAACGAGTAGTTTTTAAGAAATTATCTATTACTGCAAATGGGTCATCGTTTTGTTCCATAAATACTCGACCAATTAAGTTAATAACCGTCACCCTTACTCCATTAGGTAATTCACAAATAGTAAAGCCATGTCCTGGCGTTCCTTTAGGGTAATTTAATGGTCTCACTAAGTTTTTATTCCTGTCAAACATTTGCATATCTGATTTTTGGTCAAATGTATGATTGCCAAGAGTAATCACATCTACTCCAGCACTAAACAATTGATCACAGATCTTTTGCGTTATTCCAAATCCATGTGCCGAATTTTCTCCATTAGCAACTACGAAATCATAAAAATTCCGATTTTTCTCCAAATAATTTGTTAGACATATACGCCCTATTTCACCGCATATATCTCCGAAACACGCGATTTTCAAACTCATTAATCACAAATAACTTGAGCCAGTTTCTTGGTGTAAATTTCAACGTAGTTCATCAAACGATGACGTTTCATTATTTTCACGAATTCCTGGGTAGCTTTTCTATTAATAATCATATCCGAAAAAAACTTATCATTTGGTAAAATTGCGTCTGGTATCTCCTCAGAAACTACAAATAAAGCAACTAATGGTTCGTTTTCAGATACACGAATAATACCACTCTTGCCACTAGATTTATTTCGTGAAATCAATTCCCGTTGCACAGCATCAGGATCAGTAACAGTAGTTTCTATCATTTTAAATCCGTAAACATCGCAAGCTCGCTTAAATACCTCTACACTATCTGCTTCCGCAATAGTGTTAATACTCATTTCAAGGGAAGTCGCTTCTTCTTCTGTCTTTGGTGTAGGGGTAGGAATTTCCGCGACGACAACTCGATACTTAGATTTAGATATTCCCTCTTTATTAGGTTCAGCTTTATCAATAACTTGTACAATTTCATAACCTCCACGAACTTGAATTACACCTGAATGCTTTCCCGGGCTAAGATTACTTATCACATTATAAATTGATGGTTCCAAATTTTCTGCCTGTACCCATTCAGGGTCAGACGTTTTTGAGCCAGTATCCCTTTGAGAAATACTATCGGCAAGTGCTGAAAAACTAAATCCTTCATTTAGCAACTCAACAACAGATTCAGCTTTACCCTTCACTATTTGTTGGTCACGAAGACTGGCAGTTCTAAAAAATATTTCTGAAATTTTATATCTTGTGCCTTTAATCATTTTTTTGTATTTTTCTTTTTCATCATCAATTGCTCTTGCTGGAGCAGTAGCCAAACTAATCATACTTTGAAAGAACCCACTAAATACAATTTTAGAAGCGATATTTTGTTTGAATATAACCATGTTGATGCCAGCTTTTGTAAATTCATTTTCAAGTTCTTCGACAGTTAATTTATTGTTTTTTGCAATTTCTTCTATTTTTTTATTAACTTCTCCACTGATATCAACATTGTTTAATCGGGCAAGTCTCTGACGTATTTTATCTTCAATTAGAGCATCAAGTATTGGCTTAACCATCATTCGAGCATATCTTTTATCAAATTTTTTCCCTGATGAAAAAAATACAAATCGAATAGCATTAATAATATCTACATTTGTAATAACCTCATCTGCTACACGTGCCACCACGAAATATTCGTTGTTTATGCTGTCAGAGGGATGATTTTCATTCTTTTGCTTTTTTTCTTTTTTTAATTTTACTTTTTCTTTCTTTACAGCATTAGCGAAATCGTTCGCTTGCAATGCCTGGATTCCTTTAGACGATTTGTCGTCCTTACCAAGCATTTTTGCGACTTTATCTTTATGATTTTTAAATACATACCACTCTGGTACAACATGACCAAAAGTTTTAGCGTTATAAATATTACTATTGACAGAGTCACAGAGCAAAGCGAATATACTTAATGAATAAATAACTGTACGCATAGTATTTTAATTCCCTATTTACGTAGGTTAGTGTACCATAAAAGTAACTAGTTCGTCTTTTTTTTAACAGTTATTATCTCGCCTTGCAATCTGCAAAATTTACCAACATCCCCAGCCGTATATGAATCACGAAACGGCCCTATTAAGATATATTCGCCAACCTGGCCCTGTATATTTGATACTTTTCTAACAGAACATGATATACCCTCTAACGCACGTTGGTTTTCATACCTACTGAGATTTGCTCGTATGGATGCAACCTTGTTTTGAACAATTCCAGTGTCAGACGCCTTTGTACATTTTATGTAGTAATCCCTATCATCAATTATCGTATAATCTTGCATTTGTGGTACTTGCCGATTTGAAACGTTATTATCAAGATTAATTTCATTAGATACCGGTAACTCGCCCGGTTCTTCAGTCTGAGACATTAGGTGTTCATGTTGATTAATATTAATGCTAGGATCAAGACGATTGTATATGACTTTATCTTGATAAGGAATTTCCGCCCCGCCTGGGGTATCAGGTAAAACCTTAAAAAATGGTTTTTCAGGTTTTATTACTGACAATCCATTTGTTGTATTGGGACTTTTCCAATTATATGCTATCCAAGTAATACATATTAATGATAATAAAGATGTAAATGTAATTACAAATTTTTGCCAAATAGCAGGAAATGATAAACTGTATTTTGATTTTTTACGTGGTAAATCATATTCGCAAAACTCGTCCCAGTCACTATCATTCCTTGTATCTTGATACCACTGTAATTGCGGTAATTGCCGTCGTTGCAATCGAACATTTTGTCTCGCCTGCGGAACTACGTAATCCGGAATTTCTTCCTCCGGTCTAAACCTATTAAGCCGTACTCTGCTGAAATCGGTATTTCTAGGGCGAGAAAATTCCTCTTGATTTTCGTACTCTTCATATTCGGCATCGTCATTTCTTAATGTTTCTTGTCGAACATTTTTCGGTATTTCAAATCTTCTTTCAACAAATTGTCCACCACCAGCAGTTGAAAAGTGGTTATTAATAGAATCAATTTCGGGCTGAAAAGTGGGAGAAGCAAATCGAAAGTGTGTTTCGTCATTTTGGCGACATTGTCCCGTTTTATCCATTTTTTGTTTCCGAACACAATTTATGGGTTTACGCTGTGCAGTCATAAAAACGTCCCCATATTTTAAATAATTCGGACGTTCATCACCAGCAGTACGCTGTATCCGACTATCATTTCGTTTTGCCCACATATAATCCTCCACCCAAAGTCCAACCTTTTTAAAAGTCTTACGGTTTTTTAACCTTATTCAAAAATGGGCTTTCTAATCCTTCCGGTAAGGCAATTCCAGCAAACGGAAGATCAAAATTGCTTTCTTGACTCTCATCCTTATTATCATTAGAGTTTGGAACTTCTTTACTTTCAGTTTCCGTTATTCCTTCATCTAAAGGTTTCATCTCATCCATAGGTGTAATTCCTAAAATTTGCAACCCATCTGCTATTATTATTTGAGTCGCCCTTAATAAGGACATTCTAGCAAATGTTGTCTTCATATTGTTTTTATTAATAAATCTCAAATGTTCAGCTGTCATTCCTTTATTCCATAAAGAGTGAAAATGAGCAGAAATATCCCGGAGATAAATAGGTATCCTATGTGGTTCAATTGCATTAGCTGCACCTTTTACTTGATCCTTCCAAAAAGCCAATGCCTTTATTAAACCTAATTCACTTTCGTCAGTTAGTACTGATAAGTCAATATTTGTTAGTTCGTCATCTGAAATCTTTGCACCAAATTCACTTTCGTAGTGTCTAAAAGCTGAACATATTCTCGCATGTGCATATTGTATATAAAACAGTGGATTCTCCATGGAAAATTCAACAGCCTTTTTAAAATCAAAATCAATCATTACATCATGATGCCGTGATACCATCATGTATCGCATTACATCTTTCCCAACTCTATCAACTACATCTCGCAATGTTATAAAATTTCCTTTACGCTTTGACATACGTACTGGCACACCATCCTCTAAGAAATTAACAAGTTGATATAACCGGACATCTAAATTAGCCTGACCATTACTAATTGCTGATACAGCTGCCTTTAAGCGTTTAACATATCCATTATGGTCGGCACCAAAAACATTTAGCATGTTCGTAAATCCACGTTGAAACTTATCTAAGTGATATGCCAAGTCACCAGCGAAATAAGTCCATGTGCCATCTGATTTTTTAATTGCTCTATCCACTTCATCACCATATTTTGTAGACCTAAACAACGTCTGCGGACGTTCTTCCCAGTCGTCAGATACTGTGCCTTTTGGCTTTGGCAAAATTCCCTCATATATATCATCATTTGCCTTTAGAATTTTTAACGCTTCTTCGACCAAATTACGGCGACAAACTTCTGCTTCAGATGTATAAATATCCATTACAACGCCTGCATCAGCAAGGTCAGTTTTTATTAAATCCATCATGTATGTAACTGAAAAATCACATAACACACCTAACCAATCCTTTTCAGGTTTATCCAGGAATTTATTACCGTATTTTTCTATAACAGCTTGTGCAACATCTTTTATATATTCACCACAGTACATATTTTCAGTAAATTGTTCTTCGGATACTTTATGTCCCAAAAGTTCTATATAGCGTAAATAAACCGAACGTGCCAGATTTTTTATCTGGTTGCCTTGGTCATTTATATAAAACTCGCGTGTTACCTCGTATCCAATTTTTTCCAACAGATTAGCTGCAACGCTACCAAATACAGCATTTCTAGCATGTCCAGTATGTAAAGGACCAGTAGGGTTTGCAGACACAAATTCCACAAGCATTTTTTTACCTGTATTTATTTCAGAACGGCTAAAGTCACTCCCTAATTTGATAATTTTGCTAACTAACGATTGCCAGTAATTAGTTTTAATCCTAATGTTGATAAATCCTGGACCATCTATACTAACAGACGAAACAACATCAATTGTTTGTAAGAGTTCAGCTATTTTTTCTGCTAATTGTCTGGGAGACGTTCCAACTTTTTTAGCGAACAACATAGCGACATTTGTATAAATATCACCTAATGATTCATTTTTAGGACGATCAATAAGTATATTTTCTGAATTTACTACAATATTTTTATCAAAACTCTTGATACCTTCTACAACTGCGGTTTTAACAATCCCAAACATATGCTATTTTTTCAAAATTTACACAACTCATCAAGACATTGTAAAACATGTTAACGCTCATGTGCAAATTCGCCATACAGTAGCTGTGTTACACTAGGCATATACTATTTGGATTATTGCTAATGTCGCGATATAAAGTTTTTAAAGATTGTATTGAGAAAGAAAATTGGTACAACGAGACAGCTTTTTCTGAATATGTCAGTACGATTATTAATATTCTTATAAAAACATATCCAAATGCAACAACTGAATTAAATTATCAAAATACGTATACTTTTGTTATAGCTGTTTTATTGTCAGCACAAGCTACAGACAAGTCAGTTAATAAAGCTACTTCTGAACTATTTAAAATTGCAAATAATCCACAAGCAATGTTGAATATAGGAATTGATCGTATACGCAAGCATATAAAAAGTATTGGACTGCATAATACTAAAGCTAAACATGTTATTGAACTTAGTCAAGTTTTAGTTGATAAGTATAAATCCCAAGTACCATTAGAACGCGATATATTGGAGACACTACCTGGTATTGGCAGAAAGGGTGCGAATGTTATTATGAACCAGCTATGTAATGCTCCATACATAGCTGTAGATACACATGTTATGCGATTGTCCCACCGTCTGAAGTTAGTTGATGATAAAGCTAAAACTCCCTTAGCAATTGAAACAGAGCTGTATAGGAATATTCCGGCAGTTTTTCATAGTAAAATAAGCAATTTATTAGTACTTCACGGTAGATATGTATGCAAAGCTGGAAAGCCGAAATGCCGTACATGTCCAATACATGATTATTGTCCACTAACGTAACACTTGCTATAATACGTATTATACAATATGTTATCTCATTAAAAACATGAGCAATATAAAAGAAGAATTTGTTGTAACAGATGTTGAACTTGATGAATTCTTATCAATACTTAAACCAAATGACACTATAGAAATATATACTGACGGTTCGTGCCAAGGTAATCCTGGTCCAGGAGGCTGGGGGGCAATTTTGATTTATAAAAATAAACGTACAGTATTATCCGGTTATGATAAAGATACTACAAATAACAGAATGGAATTATCTGCTACTATTAATGCTTTAGATGTAGTGCCAGTAAATGTTAGTATAATTATCTATACAGACAGTAGCTATGTTAAAAACGGCATAACAGAATGGCTACCAAATTGGAAAATAAATAATTGGAAAACAGCTGATAATAAACCAGTAAAAAATGTTGATTTATGGAAGCAATTAGACGATATATCAGCCAATAGGAATATAAGCTGGAACTGGGTTAAAGGTCATTCTGACTGTGTAAACAATAATAACGCCGATTTTATTGCAAAAAGTGCAATGGAAGAGGGGATTGCTCATGGTAATGAAGATGGCATTGTGTACAGAAATTTTTAGCAATAAAAGATGAGTACATTTATAACATTTGAAGGAGGGGAAGGTAGTGGGAAAAGCACACAAGCCATGCTCCTGTATGACTATCTTAAGCGACAAGGGTATGATGCATTACTTACTCGAGAACCAGGTGGTACTGACGTTGCAGAACTGTTGCGTAATATCGTAGTTAAAGGAAACACTCGGTTAAATAAATACACTGAGCTACTGATATTCATGGCAGCTCGTATTGACCACTGGGAAAATTGCATTAAGCCGGCACTAGATAATGGAAAAATTGTTATATGTGATAGATTTCAGATGTCAACTCTTGTTTATCAATGCGTATGTGGAGGCTGTGATGTTCAATTGGCAAACGACATATATGATAAGTCAATTGGCTACGTACAACCAGATTACACTTTCGTTATTGATGTAGACCCCAAAATTGGCATAATGCGTTCAATCAATCGTTTGGATAATACAGATTTACGTTTTGAACAAAAAGACATATCATTCCATCAAAAAGTCCGTGATGGATATCTCTCTCTAGCATGCAATTATAAATGTAAAATAATCAATGGAGCTTTATCAATTTATGAAATTCATGAACAAATTTTACATGAAGTCAAAAAATTCCTTCATTTGTAATGTTTACATTCTGAGATATAAATAATATCATTAATTTTTTACTAAGATATGCCGATATATCTTTTTCCCTCCCATAATGGGGTAATTTTACATTCCTCATTTGAAATTCTGAAAATAATAAAAATTTTATCTAAATGCTAACTTTTTCACATTGATATCTCAATGATGCTACTATAAGAATAGATAAATTACCCTTGTTATTCTCATGATTGAGTTCCGGGTAAATTTAAAATTTACATGTATAATTTCGCTTATCTGTGTTTTATTTTCTATATGTGTTCAATACATATTGCATGAAGTTCCTTGTTTGTTATGCTTATATACAAGAATAGGCTTTATTGTTGTTGCAATATTATGTTTCGTAACTACATATTGTCGAGGCTTATCTTGGCTTCCATTCTTTGCATTAGTTGCCTTAATGTGCTTGAGTTTTTATCATCTGGGAGTTGAAAATCATTGGTGGGTAGCACCAGAAAGCTGTAAAATGGTGTTGCCAACACTTGAACAACTTAATGCAAAGGCATTACCTTCAGATAGACCACCATGTGATAAAGTAGGATTTCAAATATTTGGTATATCAATGACGTTATTCAGTTTTGTAACGACGTCATTTCTCATGTGGTTACATAGTATAGCCCTTGCTCTAAAACTACACAAATGAACACTGAAACTCAGATAGATAGACCATTCTTGGATAAATTTAATAATTCCACTTTTTTTGGCAATATAAATGAATTACACAACTCTATTGCTAGTGAAATTGCAAATATCCTATCTGCTAATATACGTATATCTGGTAACTTAGATGAATTACCATCAATAGAAATTAACCCTTGTGCGTATGGTACTCGAGATTTGCAATCGTTACTAGATGCAACTGAAATTCATGGGGCATTCATTGAACATTGTCGCCAACAGATACTGAGCTTAGAACCACGAATAAGCAACTGTGAAATTACAAATGCGTCTGTAGACCATATAAGGCAATTTGTCTCATTCGATATAACATACTCCACTAACAAAGTAGATACACAATTTACGACAACAATACAGCTAAGAACGTAACTTGCCGAAAATGTAGGCATTGTGATAGAATGTAATTGCTTTGGAGGTCAATAAATGTTTAAATATATTTCTCGGATTGTACTGTTACTATTGATTGTTTCATTTTGTAATATTTGTGTATATGCGATTCCTCAACCTAAATTACAAACTCAAAAACATTATATTCCCCCACAGTCTGCATTAGTCATAGAATATTCCAAAGCGAGCAGTACAGTATTATACCAACAAAATGCTGATGCCATACGTCATCCCGCTTCACTTACAAAAATTATGACTGTCTACCTGTTATTAGAGGCTTTACAGTCAGGTCGTATTAAACCAAAAACATTATTCCGAGTGTCAACATTAGCAACAAAGCAAATACCATCTAAGTTAAATCTGAAACCTGGCAGTTACATTAGGGCAATTGATTGTGTTAAGGCTCTATTAGTGAAATCTGCAAATGATGTTGCAGTTGTTGTTGCAGAAGGTTTATCGGGATCAGTATCGAAATTTTGCGAACAAATGAATCGTAAGGCAAAATCTTTAGGTATGGTTTCTACTCATTTTGAAAATCCATCTGGTGTTCCTAATACCAAACAAGTTACATCAGCTCGCGATATTTTTAAACTAGGATTAGCTTTATATAAAAACTTTCCTCAATATTGGAAATATTTTGCACTTAAAGATTTTTCCTACAATAACCACCATCATCCTACCCATTGCAAAATTTTAAACTGGTACAAAGGGGCAGATGGAGCAAAAACCGGCTTTATAAACTCCTCAGGCTTTAATCTTTGGGTAACAGCTAAACGTTATAAGCCTGATGGCTCCCCTATGCGTCTTTTTGTAGTAATTTTTGGAGGCATATCTGGTAAACTACGTGATTTTAAAGCTGCATCATTAATGGATAAGTATTTTGGACGTTGCTTAATGGGTAACCCAACTACTGCACAAAAGTGTAAAAAATCACCCATTAGTACAACTTTACATAATCCTATAATAGCTAAGAAATCACCCGCTATAATTGAAGAGGTGTTAGTAGAATTGGATGCAGTACCAATTAATGACATTGTAAAATCATCTGGCAAAAGTGCAGAATACTTTAAAAAATTGTATAAAGATGATGATAAAGTCCTTCAAATGTTGGATGCGAAAACGATAGATTATGGGGCGTTAAATGTTACACAATCTAAAAACAATAACAAAAAAACTGTTGGTTACACAAAGGTTAAAACAATCAAACAGAAATTAGTATCAACTAATAAAATTATAAGTAGCAATAAATTAACTAAAAAATCTTCTAGATCTCACAAAAAACAGCCTCTCAGGAAAAAACATATTTAACAAAATGCCACTAACCTGAGTCAAATACCTGGCAATATAACGTTCTAAAGCTATAGAATGTATACTTCAATTTTCCATATTCTTACAAAATTCATTAAAAAATTCTCCTTTGTTCAGACCCGGTTCAATTGGTTTTTTGAATTTAAGTTCTATTTTCCCAGGATATTTGACAAATGAACGACGAGACCAACATTTACCTGAATTTACATGCACAGGCACAACAGCAGTATTAAGATGTTTGTACAAGGCGTAGATACCACTTTTATACTCGGTATGAGCATCGTCAACGCTTCTTGTTCCATTTGGAAATATAAGAATATTTTGATTACGAGCAACAGCCATTTCACCACTGTGTAGAAGACTTTTTATTGCACGAACAGGTGTAGACCTATCAATTGGAATGCACCCTAAGCGATGAAAATACGTTCCCGCAATGGGAATACCTAATAATTCTTTTTTAATTACAATAGATAACTCATTAAACAATAATGCAAATACAAATGTTTCCCATGCAGATTGATGATTACAGCCAATAATCAGTGGTGTATGATTTTTAATGTAATCTAAATTTTGCTTGTCCTCTATTTCATATTTAACATTACAAATATATTTAAGACAACATAAAAGATATATTGTACAAGGACGATACACATATTTAAATACAAATTGCTGTGATGCAAAATACGCTATAGGCAACATTAATATTATATAAATGGCAAATATCGGATAGAATACGATATTAAACAATATAGAACGTAATAGTACAATTATTTTCACAACTAGTTGCTTGTTATGTTCTTTATATAATTATAAACAGAATTCTTACTCATTCCCGTCAGTTTTGATAAAATTTTAGATATTTCACTCAATTGCATTGTGTGTAGCATTGCCTCAATTAATTCATCATATTTTTCCAACTCGTTTTTACAAATTTTTTTAGGTGGTTCAACAACTATTACAAATTCACCTCGTGGAGTATTGTTATCAAAATGCTTCAAAACTTCATCAATTGTCCCCCGGACAATTTCTTCGTAAATTTTAGTCATTTCACGAATTACAGCAATGCGTCTATCTTTGAAGAGTTGTGACATTTTGTTAAGTGTAGTTAAAAGCTTTGTTGGTGCTTCGTATAAAATTATTGTTGCATCAATATCCTTTAGAGAGTTAAGTTTTGTATGTTCTGCAAAACCAGCAAATAAAAATCTATCACTAGGGAAGCCCGATAACACTAATGCATTGATAGTAGCACATGCACCAGGAACGGCAGTATATTTAATATTATTTTCAATGCAAGCTTGCACTAACTTGTATCCTGGGTCTGAAATCAGAGGAGTCCCCGCATCGGAAACTTGAGCATATACTACCCCACGTCTCATTTCAGATACTATGGGAGGAATTACAGAAACGGCATTATGGTCATTATAGATAAAAAGCTTTTTATGTATTCCCATCTTATCTAGTAATTTTGATGTTACTCTGGTGTCTTCGCATAATATATAATCAACTTGATTTAACACCTCAATTCCGCGTTTTGAAAAATCTCCCAAATTTCCTATAGGTGTAGCAACAATATACAACGAAGCAATCATAACAAGATCAATTTGATTTAACCCTCCAGTTAGTATAACTCAGTACAGAGGTGTAAACTCTGTACTCTAATAAACTAGAATAATTAGTGTATTTTTTCGTAAAAGAGAATATATGGCATAGCAAACTTTACTACCTCTGATTGATAATCTTTTATATCTTGGACGATGGAGTCATTATATCTACGCCAGTTTCCATCGGAACATCTACAGTTGGCTACAAAGTGACCGCTAGCACCACTTTCTCCCAGATGTGTAACTGTGGCAATAAGCTGATATTTTATTACAGTACTTTTATCCACAACGTATGGAGTCACGTTTAACACTTCAGGAAAGTCTAAGTCTATTTTAAATTGAATTCCGTTTCCCCTATTTAGCAAAATAATCAATATTTCCGGCGTATTTTCTAACTCAGTCCTGTAACCAGCATTGCTCATGTTACCACAATTATTGCAATATATTTGATTACTACCAGTAAAGTACTCCCATTTTCCGTTGTAGACAAAACAATCATCGATAGTAACTATACTACGCTGTGATTGAGTCAAATTATAAAACTTTTTTTGTAATTCGGATAACTGGGGTTGTAAGAAGGTTGCTAACTTAATATTCCCCATCTCAACTGCCTGACGGCAATTACTGTTTAGGAGTAATAGCTGTTGAAAAACATTTTGCGATGTGAATTTTCTTACCTCTTCTAATGGAAATACGAGAAAAAAGTATGCCTGATAATTATACTGAGTGTTCCCACATGTTTCGCATTGCGTTTCAGTCCCCTGTACTGCATACAGCAAATCAGAAATAATTGATTTAAAGCCATTTTTATATTCCTCCATAAATGCCTGTTTTATTCGTTGTTTGTCATTTTGTAGCTTCATATCAAGCATATTACCGTTTTGGAATTGATTATCTTGTCGTTTACTGTTCAACTCCTCGTGCATAGTCATTATTATGTGGTTTACTAGATCCTTTGCGTCATTGGCTGCAACTTGCTGGAATATTGGATTTTTCGATATTTCTTCTCTAAAATCGTACGGTGCGTAAGACGATATTTCAGCATTTTTTATATTGTCAATGTCGGCGCTAGGAAGCTTTAATTTACAATTACTGTAGTTAGCCTCATATTTGTTTAAATTAATTTTTCTAAGATTCATCACAGTTTTAAGAAAAGAGTATGTCATAGGGATTTTATTGAGATTTGTACCAAAATTTTCATCAGAATTCCTTTTTGTAATTAGGTATGATATTAGGGGGTCAAGGTGTGCAAAACACTGAAGAGTAGCATTCATGTAGCAGGTAGAACCAATGTTATCCAAGCCAACAGTTTGTTTTGATAATTTTACATCTTTATGCATTTCACGCCAGAGATCGACAAAAAATCTACTATTTTCCCCATAATTTGAAATATGTTTATTAAAAATATCCTGTGGATCATTAATTGTTAACATGTTCTGATTTATATTATTTGTTCCATTGTTGCTATAATTCGTTCCAATGTTATTTTGTGCATTAAAGGTATTTTGAAACCCATAACCATTTTGTTGCTGTGAGTTCATATTATTAATCTGGTTATTGTAATTACCATTGTTGGATTGATTGTTAACATTATAATTTTGCGGTGCAAAATTATTGCTATTAGTAGTAACAAATTGGTTATTCATCGATGGGTAAAAAAATTGATTATTCTGGTTGTTAAAAACATTCATATTACCAAGATTTTGATTATTTTGGAACGTATTCATATTTTGAATATTATAATTCATATTTATATTGTTATTTAAATTATTAAAATTATTCATATTATTATTTTGTGAAATATTGTTATTCTTGTTTTCAAGGTTGATATTACTATTGGCATTATTGTTTTTTACGGAAGAAGCCATAAAATTCGGCTTCTTTTGTGTCCTGAAAACATGATTAATATTATTGTTACTATTAATCATAATATTATTATTAATCAGTTTGTTAGCATCGGGACGTCTTTGATAAATCAAAATGTAGGGTTTTTTTTGTTGAATTACATTTTCTATTGCTATATTTTTTGCTTTGACCAAATCTTTATCTGCTTTATTAGCATTTTTTGTAATGACATTCTGAACAAATGCCTCATTTTCAACTTTTGTAACTTCTTTTTCTGTATATTGATACCATGACATATTTTCAGACATTCTATTGTAATATACAAACTTCTCAGTGTTTTCGTCTTTAGTTACAATACCAGCTAAGAAATATGTAGCGTTAGTATCGTCACCATAGCTACATTCATTCTGGATAACTGAATTAATATAATCCTTAGCACTAAGAGAAAATTCAGGAGAAAATGACGGTAAGTTATCAGTTAGGTTTTCCCAATCAACACAAAACGTCAATATGTCTGGAACTACTGTAAGTTCCGTACATTCTCTATCTTTAAAATATTTAAAGAAGTCATCTAATGTTATGGTATTCGTAGTAATTTTATCATATTTTTTTCTTTCGAGATTGTATTTGTACACTTCGGCAATCGGAACAGTCAACGTCTCTTTAGAAATAAATTGGAATTTATTTTTATCTTCCCATTTTAAACATGTCACATAGAATAAATCTGATATGACAGTATTATTATTGTTTTTAAACTTACGACAATAATCATCAAATTGCTTTTTAATGATATCATTTTCGTTTTCTTTACATTCGATAATTTGTGGGGCAGGGGGTTGATCATTAGTTCTACCATAAATATTTGGAGATAGGTCACTGTGCAATTTATCTAACAAGGAGTTAAAGAATTCAATCGGGTCATTATCGTTTTTTTGTTTCAAATCTACCTTGGCATTTATGCTTTTACCGGCTTCATAATCCGACCACACTGCATTTGTTATTTCAAATAAATGCTTAGCTGTTTTACCAACATTGACTTTTTCTCTATCCCCTTTTTCATTCTTTACAAAAACACCACGTCTGTAATACTTATTGAACTTGCTTGCGAGTGGAGCTATATGTACTATAGATTGCAATACTGCGTTTTGCATTGAAGATGGATCGGTAATTTTTTGCGAAAATTCTCGAGTAACACCGTAGTTCCAGTCTTTACTCTTCTGAGCATTAGGTGGGAAATCTCGTCTTACTTTAGCAATTATCGACTCATGTTCAGTCTTTTCAATAACCTTATTGCAGATAACCCAGAACTGTTCTAAGTAACATTGCATGTCATGAACAAAAGAATCCGCTAATTCACACCTATAAATATCATCTCTTTCTGTTTGTAGTTTTGTTTCATTTTGTTCATTTTTAGGGCTTTTTGAGTTTCCTTTATCTTTTTTGTGATTTTCTTTTATTCCTATCAATGGGTATATAGGAACTCCAAAGCTCATAACAAGTTCATAACAAATATCTCGATACAATTTTTTTCTCTCACTATCATCTCGATAGTCATTTAAATTCGGTAGAGTCCAAAACATTTTAATAATTTCAAATGCTCCCCAACCATTAAATAGAGCTTTCATTTTATTCAAATTCTCTTTATAATGTGTATTTTCTTTTTTGGCCTTTGTTATTTCTTGTATTAATTTATTTATTGTTCCTTTGTAACTTTGACTAATTGCTTTGTACCCCGTATCGTCAATTTGATGACTCAATGTAGTTATTTTTTTTAATGCGTCAATAGAACCCTTCCATTTTAGTTTGTTTGCCCAATAATTTTTACAGGTGTTACTTTTTTGTCTGATATGTTCATTGAACACTGTACATATGCAACTATACAATTTTTTATTAAGTGAATAATGCTGTTTGATGAAATTTTCTTCACTTGCAAACAATCTACCATTGATCGATACTCCTAAAACAGACAACGTAATAGCTGATATGAGCAATTTTTCTTTCTTAAACATAAAAAGTAAAGTTTTCCTTATATAACCTATATATATATTATAACCTATATATATGGGATAGAGCAATTAGATTAATTTTCTGCTAATCAAACATTCGCACTATAACAATTGGCGTTTATTAAAAATATCAGATATGTCGAAACAACCAAATCTGTTAAAATGGTTATAAGAGAGGAATATATTAAAATGAGATGTATATATGAACAATGATAATCCAATACTTAACGACTATGTATTTAAACAAGTATTTGGTAAACAGGAAAATGAAAGAATATTAATATCTTTCTTAAATGCTATGTTAAATGGGGATTACAATATTAAATCTGCTAAGGTTATTAATTCCGATCTTCCGAGACTTAGTGAGTTGGGTAGGGCA
>CADBLQ010000018.1 GCA_902795615.1 uncultured Pseudomonadota bacterium
CTTTTTCTTTTTTTTCGGTGGGAGTATTTTTGGATTTTGATCGTTTTTGTTATTTGGTTCGGTTACTTTTGGTTCTTCTTTTGGTTCCTCTTTCTCTTCTTCTTCCAGTTTTTTGTTTTTTATTTTTATCACCTTTTTTTTCGTGTTTTTGTTATTTTGGAAACTCACCTGCAACTGCTGTTCATTAGTATTTGGCGTGTTTTGCGAAGATTCTCTATCATTTATACTCAATAAACAATTCCCTTCAATTAAAAACAAAAGATCGTCTTTATCTGAAAAAGCCTCCTCAAATTGCAGATAGTGCAGTTTTTCCCAAATACTTTTCAACCTTTCGTTACATTTTGATGTTTCAACAGGTGCTAATGTACAGTAAGAAACAAACTCCACAAGTTTTGACAACTTTTCCATATTAAGACGAACTTGAACAGTCGAGGCGTTCACCCGATCTACAGATGCTTTTAACTGAGTTTTACCGCCCTTTTTACTATAAACAACTGGGGTTAGTGAAAAATGCGAGAATGCAGCCAGTCTGCAAAGATTTTTTTGTTCATCTAAACAAGAAACAATACTTCGGCTAAGATCATCTAAGTCCAATATTTGGCGTGTTTGCCCAGGAAGTACAGTAATTTCTTTTATCTTAATTTTGAAATCGGGAACAACTTCCTCATTTTTGCAAACCTCTGAGGAATCCATATATTTGAAAATCGAAGGTGCCTCCTCCATTGATACTGCAATTGCGGAAGTGGAAAGCCCAAACATAGCCCCGCAAAGAAAATATAAATTTTTTCCCTTTATCATTTTAATCCTTTCATTTCCTTGGGAAAGCAAGAAAATTTTATGAGGGCTGAACTATATGCCATATTTAGAAAAAGTTTACCTAATCTATAAAAACGCGATAATTTCAATTTAATTTCAAAACTAAGCACTTAAATCGCAATTATACAGTCAAAATAGATTGCAATTTAAATAAATTTAACAAATTAGTGAAAATGTACTTGCAGAGATGTTTTCCAAATGATATAATGCCTTTGGTGCATAAACTAATAATATGTTATGAAGCAAAATTTAATAAAATTTATTATATGTAGCTGTTTATTTGGTAATCGATACGTATATACATGGAAAATTTATAATTCAGTGGATATTTTAAACTAATACTGAATTTTTGAGCTAGGCGTAAAAAACAAAATTTACGCCTAATTTTATTTATCTATCAAGGTTACAACGGGCAGAGATAAAAAAAATTGAAATTATCTATGATTGCCTATTGACACAAATCGCCACTTAGTAGTAAAATTACCATAGTGAATGAAACATAAGGAAGACTTATGAAAAAAATTAATCATTTAGTACTACTAACAAAGTACTGTGCATGTTTAGTGGCGTTATCTGCCCTATTGCCGTATTCAAAAGTAGTGGCAGCGGAAAACATTGGTATCAATATGCCACCTGATACTAGTAAAGGAGGAAACGCGGGTAGTGTAGAAGAACCAATCGAGCTAAACAACCCTAACGATACTGAACAAAAAATTAAAAAAGCAGAAAAAGCCTTCTCAGAAGGAGCGAAAGAATTGCAAACAAATATTACAGAGAAAATAAAAAGTGCAGTGTACGCAAATTGTTTAACTCCGGACGACATTGAAAAAAATCCTCTATTTTCGATAATACAACAGTTGATTGACTACTACCGGAGCCAATACATAGACTCAGCTAATGAAGTCGACAAAACAAATGCTCTTTGGGCAACTAGTCGGTATTACTTTCACAAAGTTAACGATATAACCAAATTTGGGGATTGGGTTGGCCCTAAGTATAAAGGAGACGAAAAAGAACAAGAAATAGGCATTGAAAAAGCTAATGAGTTTAGGTGTATAGGCAAAGATGTGATGGATATCATACTTAGTTGGTTCTATATAGATGTGATGGAAGGTGTATCAAGTTTGGGTGAGCTTAAAAATAATAATCATTTGCTTCGTGCATTCCTATCATTGCTACCCAAGTACTCAGAAAATTACGAAAAAACCGCGTATAAAAACGGCTTATTATGTCGTTACATGCTAATAGACGAATTATTGGGTACAAACTTATGTAACCTAGCGATCAACGGACTTTGTTTTGATAATGAAGAAATGAAAATTTTGCACGAATATATCACAACGGAAATAAAAACTAAATATACTAACTACAGCGAATATATTAAAAGCTTATTTAAAGCATGTCAAGTAAAACAAGTCGCAGGAAAAGTTATGGAGAAAATTAAGGCATATTGGGCGAGACCAAAAGAAAAAAATACGAGATATACGGATTATTTGAAAGAATTAGTAGATTCTATTGCAGACGTAAGAAAAGAACTTAAAGACGATAAAGAACTAGACGAACTGAAAATCAAAGTCTGGGAAAAGCAAAATGAATATTTGGATTTATTATTGAAAGAAAAAAAGGGTAAAGAATTATTAAAAACAATGGAAAAGACCCAAGTGAAAAGATTTATTGAAAGTACGTTTGATGGTACGTTACTGTATAATGAGAATCGTAATATATTGGAATATGCTTCAGAATGTTATGATATTAAATACGTACAAGGTGAAGAAGTAAAAGGATATGGTGAAAATTTACTAGCCGACAAGATGAAAGAGATTTTGCTTACAACTCCGATAGAACCTGTGAAAGTAGTTAACGACGAGCACAGACGACGTATTGAAACAACGATGGAAAAAGGTGAGAGTTATTTATTCTACGAAATCTTTAAAGAGGAAAGTGAAAAAGAGGATAAAAAATTAGCGGGAAAGCAGGTTAGCACAAAATTTGTAAATTATGATGGCAAAAAACATGACGTGGGACTTGTAGATGCGAAGACTAAAAAGAATGTGTATGGCGAATGTTTAAAGACCGAGTCTGAGATACCGGTCTTAGCATCTAACTTGAAATTTAAAGAAAACAATATCCCAGAAGGTGCAGAAATGAATATAGCCTTAATATTTTGTGACGACGAAGGAAACGTATACAAAAAGGTTATTAAAACAGAAGATGAGAAAGAAAAAGAAAAGGAAGAGAATAAATACGACGCAAAAACTTACGCAATTAGGGATATAGTCCTCGCTGAAATAGACAGAAAATATTGGAGTGTACAAATGGGCGAAAAATTTTCCAGGCTAAAAGACATTCCAAAAAGAACAGAAGAATGTAGGGAAGCTGCTGCTTTGATGTATGGGAATTCAAAGATGATCCCCATTGAAGAGTTTACAGAAGAAGTGTCGTATGACGATTTTTGTGATTTTAGATCAGATGCCGGGTCTTGTGAATTTATCGAAAAAATTTCAAACACAGAGAAACTACGTGAAAGTCTGCTACACAAAAAGCAGGAAAATGAAGAAAATGAGAATGAGATAATAAAACTCAATAAAGAAAAGAGACAGATAATTGAAGAGTATGAGAGCAAAATAAAAGAAAAAGAATTAGAAGCGGCTGAGGTAAATGGCGATGACATAAAGGGAATGTTTGAGAGAATTGAAGAGAAAGAAAAATTCAATAAAATACAAAAAGCATTGAAATCGGAACAGGAAAAGAACACAAAGTTAACAAACGAGTTGGCTAATGTTAAAGAAAAATATAAAGAAAGCGAAGAAAATTTGAAAAAATGCAATACAAACAATGAACTGCTTTCAAAAGGATACAGTGAGTTGGAAGACAAAGTGTTGAAATATGAAACCGAATTAGAAAAGTGTCGGAAAGAATCAGAAAATTATGATAAAGACCAAGAGGAGAAAGAGAAACTAAAAAAAGAGATCGAGGAGTTAAAAAAGATAAAAAACAACCTAAGAGACGAAGTAGGGGTATTTTTGAACACCCGTTATGATATGGGCACAGGAAATGATCTCTTCGAAGTTAATAAAGAAAACATAAACAATATCAAAATAAAAAATTGGATAAAAGACGCCTTCGAACAACTGTTGGCCACAAAAAGGTTTGAAGTGAATGGGTATGACGCCCTGAAGATCGAATTAAATAAAAATGAGCTAGAATTAGTAACAGAGGACACCGAACTAAACAGTTATAATCAACTGCTAAGGGTAATCACCAAAGATATTGTAAATAAATATGGTAAACTTCCCGTTAACGAAGTACTAAATAAATGTGCTTTTGAGTTGTGTACTCTTAATACGAACGAAAAAAATGCCGAGCCTGAAAAAATAAAAGGTGAAAAAAATGAAACTTATAAAGAGTATATTGACAGAATTAAGAAAGATGCATCAACTTATAAGAGTATGGTCTATTGTCTTTTCTTAAAATAATACAGTAAAGACTATTTTATTGGGATTGTGACACTAACTGGATACATACAATATAAAACATCGCATAATAAACCTAGGTATGCAGTTAGTTCTATTTGAACCGGAAATACCACAAAACGCAGGTACACTCATTAGGATGTGTACCTGTTTTAACATTGATATAGGCATTATAGAACCGGCGTCATTTTTATTTTCGGACAAATTGTTTAAACGAGCGGGGATGGATTATATAGATTTAACTAAAATAAAGTATTATCAATCATTTAATGAATTACGGACAATTAACAATAACCGAATTATTTTATTAGACACAAAAGCAACTACTAAGTATTACGACTTAGAATATAAAGCAGATGATATTATTATGGCAGGAAGAGAAAGTAGTGGTGTACCAAATAGTGTATATGAGCAATGCGACATAGCTGTAAAAATTCCAATGGTAGCAAAAACCAGATCGTTAAATGTTGCTATCAGTGTTGCTATTGTAGTATCGGAAGCACAAAGACAGATACAATATTCATCAATCCAAAATTCTTAAATAGTTATTCTTACTTATATTATAAAGATATTTGCGTTCTTCAATGCGGTTGCATTAATAACTGGATTTATAATATAATTATATTAGTATTAAAGATATAGTAAATAACACATTTATATGTGTATATAAAGGGTATTTAAAAATGGATTTAATTTATAACAATGTACGATACGGAGTAGGTATGGTTATACTGAACCAAAATAAAAATATTTTTGCAGGACGAAAAGTAACGCCAAATTCTAAGATGATTTCATGGTATTTAAAACAATCGTGGCAGATGCCACAAGGGGGAATTGAAGGTAGTGAAGAACCGTATGAAACAGTTTTACGAGAGTTAAGGGAAGAAATTGGAACTGATAATGTTAGGTACATAGCAGAAACTAGCGACTGGCTAGAATACAGATTACCAAGTTCATTATTAAGAGCAGGGCATCATCCTATTATTGGACAACGACAGAAATGGTTTTTATTGCAGTTCTTAGGTAAAAATTCAGATATCAATCTTAATGCTACAGCTCATAGTGAATTTGATATATGGAAGTGGATGACAATAGGAAACATTATAAGACTATCAGTCCACTTCAAGCATAGAATGTATATTGATATATTTAAAATATTTAGACCTTATATAGATGCTCTACCATGAAGAAAGAGATAAGACTAATTGATAAATTTATAGCTGAACCACATAAGTTTTCATACGTTAAAGCACTGAATGTTGCTATTGCATATGCTGGCTCTGCAAGGATTAAGAATAAAATACGTTTTAGTTCTAAGTATACTGACATTATACAAGTTTCAGGTGTAAAGGATAAAGATATAACGTTATATACAAGTTTACCCTGTGTATTTGGAATAGATGGTACATTACCAGACAATTATGTAGAAGAATATATATTATATAATCGTCAGTCGAAGGGGGCAGTAATTGATTTTTTTGATATATTTAACGAAAGAATAGCCCAAATTCAATACAAATTCTTATTGCAACATGATCTACCCAGTGCCTCGTATCCCGTAGAACAGTCACTTGCAGGCAGGGTAATGCAGTATTTATCAGGATACGTTAGTGTACAAGATCTTTATAAATCAATTCGAGCATATTTACCATTACAAGTTGTTATCTCAGGACACAGCTTGTTTTGGAATTCTAATAGGTCAATATTAGGCTTAAAGATACTATTACGAGATTTCTTTAATTTACCTATAAAAATTGAGGAGTTCAAGGGTAGAATACTGGAAGTTCCTATATCTGATCACAGTCGTATTGGAACAAAATTAGGCAAGTATAATAAACTTGGGTATTCGGCAATTTTGGATCATAAATTCTATAAAGCGGATGATGGTATTACAATAACCATTGGGGAACTTGAGTATGAACAATATATAAGTTTTTTGCCTAAAGTAGCAATAAAAGATAGACCATTTTCAAAGTTAGCAAAGTTAAAAGAGCTAATACGTATGTACATACCGCTCGATATAACTGTATACATAAAAATACTGCTTAAATCAGGAAATGTAAATGGAACATACCTAAATGATAGTTATGCACTAAATAAAGATGCGTTTATAATGGGACATAATAAAGGTGAAGTGTATAGTGAGGTTATATAATGAACACAACGCAATTGAATATATTTGGAAAACCGCAAGATAAAATAGTGCCTACTACTCCTACCACCGCAACAAATAGGAAAAAATTCTATCCAGTAGTTGCACTAGTATCTGGATTAAATGAATTGGAAATGCAAAATGATTTCATGTTGATACACAGGATTTTGCAACGCAGATTAAGAAATGATATTAACAGGAATATTAGAAAATTAATACAAGTCTCATATAATGAAATGTTAATAAAATCCGGTCGTATGAGTATTGCCACTGCTACCAGAACATCTTTACTTATGTGTTTGTTATAAAAAGATGGTTATGGAAGAAGGCTTTACATAAGTAGCAATTACGTGATACTATTTAATATGCAGAGGATTGCAAAAATAAAATAATTTTAAGGTAATATGAAAATTAAAAACCTTGCCATCATAGCTCACGTAGACCATGGCAAAACAACATTAGTTGATGCAATGTTTAGGCAAAGCGGACTATTTAGAGATAATCAAAAATTAGAAACATGTGCCATGGATTCCAATGAACTTGAACGCGAACGAGGCATAACCATTTTGGCTAAATGTACTAGTTTTACATGGCGAAAGACGAAATTGAATATAGTTGATACACCTGGACATGCTGATTTTGGTGGAGAGGTTGAACGTATATTAAGTATGGTAGATGGCGTATTGGTTTTAGTAGATGCAGCTGAAGGGCCAATGCCACAGACTAAATTCGTTTTATCAAAAGCACTAGCGTTAGGTTTAAACCCAATAGTCGTAATAAATAAAATAGATAAATCTGACGCTCGTGTATCAGAAGTAGTAGATGAAGTATTCAATTTATTTATAGCATTGGGTGCTAACGATACGCAGTTGGATTTTCCGATTTTGTATGCATCTGGTCGTGCCGGTTGGGCTGTAAAAAACCTTGAAGGAGAAGAACGTAAAGATTTAACTCCGTTATTAGAAACGATTTTGGAACATGTGCCAGATGCAAAGACAGAACAAGGACAATTTAGAATGCTGGTAACTATGTTGGAATATGATCAATTCTTGGGACGTATCTTGACGGGCAAAATTTTAAGTGGTACTGCTAAAATTAATGATGCTGTGCATGGTCTCAGACCAGGATATGAAAGAGATATTGAACAGTCACGATTAACTAAGTTATTAACATTTGAAGGTTTAAAACGTATTCCTGTAGATGAAGCACAAGCAGGAGACATTGTTGCTATTGCAGGATTAACGCAAGCTACTGTCGCAGACACAATATGTTCCATGGAAGTCGTAGAACCATTAAAGTCTTTGCCAATTGACCCGCCCACTATATCTATGACATTTGGAGTAAACGATTCTCCATTGGCGGGGAAGGAAGGTAAGAGCTTAACATCGCGAGTTATTGGCGATAGATTATTTAGAGAAGCAGAAGGAAATGTGTCAATTACTGTAAAAAAATCAACGGACGATGATAGTTATGAAGTCGCGGGTCGTGGCGAATTACAATTAGGTGTTCTGATTGAAACTATGAGACGTGAAGGCTTCGAATTGTCGATAGGTCGTCCTAAAGTACTAATGCGTAAGGATGATAACGGCAATGATTTAGAGCCAATGGAAGAATTGTATATAGACGTGGACGATGAATTCACAGGTACAGTTGTTGACAAATTAATACAACGTAAGGGTGAAATGACTGACATGCGTCCGTCTGGCACTATTGGGAAAACTCGTATAAAATTTATCATTCCTACCCGTGGTTTAATTGGTTACTATAGTGAATTTCTTACTGATACACGTGGTTCTGGAATAATGAACCGGTCATTTCATTCTTATGCACCGTATAAAGGAAAAATTGCAGAACGTGAACATGGTGTTTTGATATCTGTTGCCGATGGAAAAGCGGTTCCATATGCCCTATTCTTTTTAAAAGATCGAGGTACATTATTTGTTCATCCAGGAGATCCTGTCTATAATGGCATGATTATTGGCGAAAACAGTCGTGAAAATGATTTAGAAGTTAATCCAACTAAGGAAAAACAACTGTCTAATTGCCGTGCTGCAGGTAAAGACGAAAATATAAAAATTCCTAATCCCAAAATTATGTCTTTGGAACAAGCTATTGCTTATATCCAAAGTGACGAGGAAGTTGAAGTTACACCAAAATCTATAAGATTACGTAAAAAATATTTAGATTCGAATACAAGAAAAAAATTAAGACGCAGTGATGGCTAGTCTGCTTATTTCATAAATAAAGGGTACGAATTTTCATCATTGTACCCTAAAATTCAATACCGACTAAAAAAATGATTGTAAAGTTTGCGAACATGGAGGGGTGTAAATAATAAACGAGTTATAATTTGTAATTAGTTGTTGTATAACGTAAAAAATATAGGGTTTTTGTTTCTAAAATACCTCCCCCCTTACATTTTATCATGAAATATGGTATAATTAAAGTACAAAGTACAAAGTACAAAGTACAAAGTACAAAGTACAAAGTACAAA
>CADBLQ010000019.1 GCA_902795615.1 uncultured Pseudomonadota bacterium
ACCAGGGTTCTATTAATGCTTTGATGTTGAGAGAAGTAGTGAAAGAATTAAAAAATAGCAAAGATTTAACAAAAATTTTGGTAGGTCTAGAATTTATTGTTACCGAAGATGGGATTGAAAAAATACTGAACAAGATAAGTGAATCAACACGTCGTGATGTAAACGCCGTGGTGAAAGTCTGGAATGAAGTGCAGGTTGAGTTGACGTCTGGAGAAACACACGGGAATAAAAGGGTTTCTTTAAGGGAGATGATTAAACATGACTTATTATCATATCTAAACGGTATGCGTATTGGTAGATTACTGATAGTTGAACGATTGAACAGTATTCACCAGCCTAACCTGCAATATCGCGGTGGATCTGTACCCATTGCACCAGGATATGGTTTCCCCCACGGTGGATCTGTACCCATTGCACCAGGATATGGTTTCCCCAATGACAACAATAATTGGCGAGGTACCATAAATCCGGTGGTTGCTGGGCCTCTAACTACAACTAGCGGCGTAGTACCACCTCCTACTGGAGGGAATCAAAATACGAATGCAAATCGAAGTGTACCGCCACCTCCACCACCTCCACCACCTCCGCCACCTCCGCCACCTCCTGGAGGGATTCAAAATACGAACACAAAAGAGGACAATAATGTGGATAGTAGCCAGCGACAAAATGAGGTGGACAAAATGAGGGAAAAGTTAAACAAGCAAAGAAAAAAGAACGAGGGAAAAGAATCGTCAAAAGAAGCAACTAAGCAAAAACGAATTCCCAAACGCCGCGAACAATTGAAAGTCGACGTTTTAGGCTCGATACAAGAATATAGGAACAAAGCGAAAGGAATTGCTGATTGGCTACGCGACAAGGTGGACTTCGATGAGATAAAAAAAGAAGCGAGACATTTGGTTGCTGAAGAGTGGATTTGTGATGATCCAAAAGAATACACAAAAGAAAATACAAAGGACTTGGAATTTAAAAACTCCTCCACAGAAGACGAGGGGGTTTACAAGTTTGAACTTAGAAACATGTACAAAAATGAAGAATTAGAAGAGCAAATCGACAAAGTAACATCATCAAGATATGCCCAGAATTATAAAAATTTTTTTAACATCACCGGAGCGAGCACGGCAGTGAAAGATAAGCTAATAGAGATAGTTGAAATTCTAAAAAACGGAAAAATAAAAACTGATGACAGTGGAAAAAAAATAAGAAAAGAAGATGAAAATAAAAAAGAAAATGAAAATAAAAAAGAAGATGAAAATAAAAAAGAAAATGAAAATAAAAAAGAAAATGAAAATAAAAATGAAAACACAAAGACAGAAGAAGCTACAAAGTTCGTTTATAAAAGTATTACGCCTGCTCGTTTCTTTGACCAGTTTGCTAAAAAAGATAAAAAAGAAAAGGAAAAACTAGTAAGTCAAGCCTTATCGCCTGAGGGGTATGAGTTTTCTGGTCCAATTGACGACCCTGAGAATCTGTTTGTTGCGCAAGAAGGTAAATATAAAGTAACCGTGAAAATTGGAAAGTGGAAGGTGGAAAAAATTGGTGCCCCTGACCAAAATGTAGACTTTGTAAAGTTTAACAAAGAGTTCAGCAACATTTGTTGTGCTAGAAATCCTGTGACAAACTTCAATCCTTTATGTGATATTCGTCTGTATGAAACAATAACGTTCCCAAAAGGACGAGATATCAACAACTATTTTATTAATCAAAGATTGGCTGAAGAAGTTGAGGTTAGTGAAGACTTCATTGCTCAATGGATACCGGTTCTACTTGGTGACAGTAATAGCCCACAAGTAGAAGAATTGCGAAAAACTGTTGCGGACAAGATTATATGCAGTTGGAATAGGTACTTAAAGATGTTTGATGATATTAGGAACATTATTGACGCAAATGAAAAAATATATAAAGAGCTTATCAAAAATAAACCGGCAGCCGATACCAACGACGTTGCAGGAAAGAAAAGGTTAATAGACAAAATTGTGCCCGTACGTGACAAAGTAAGCTATCAAAAAACACCAACTAAAAAACTTATGGAAAGTTACGAAGAGTTCATGAAGAAACTGATTGGATATTTAGACACTACTTATCGCGGCTGTTTGAAATTTAAAGAAGAAATTTTTAAACGTGTCAGCAATGGAATTGATAAAGTATTGAAGCAGCCAGTTAAAAAAAATGTCACACTTGAAAACTGTTGTGCCTTACTTTATGACGCTATTACAAAACTTAAAAAAAGAATTGACCCTGTGCGTGACGAAATAAACAAAGGATTGCAGTCTATTGACGAAAAATGGGCAAAAATATACAACGGCCAGTTATTTGGGGTTGAAAAAGAAGTCAAAAACAACGCCGACGGCGATTTTAAAGATGAAAATGACATCAAAATGCGCGTTAAGTTATTTGAACTGAGACAAGCTAAAGCGGAACGAAATAGGCAAAAAGAGCAAAATAAGCAAAATAATGAAAATAATAAAGACCCAAAGAAATAATAAATCGAATAGAAACGCTGTATAAACCGAGGTAAAGGTTGTGTGATGATGTAGTAGTGGATGCAACAAAAACTCTACTACATCGCTTTTCATTTTTAGCATGGACAAGAAGAATACAAACAATGAAGATACGTGTCAGGCATCCAATTAATATTTTGTACACAAAATTTAAATACAATCAATAGTATAGTGATAGTGTATCGTTAAAATTATCTTTTTAATAACGAGGTGAAATTCCTATATTCATTTTTATCGTTTTACATTACTACTTCCCCAAAAAAACATACACTTTTGTAATTTTGTTAACTAACAATTAATAATTCATTTTTCAAAATGTATTTGTTATCATTATTTTTTTTATTGTTATGAACAAATACTTAGTAGTTTTTTTTAGTTTAGCCTATCTAACAAATAACTTAGGCTTTACTATGGAAGAAGCAAAACAACAGTCTTTGCCTACTAGTAACTATATTACTAATGCAGAAATGGCAGAAGTGTTGCCAGCCGTTAAATCATGTGCAAGAGAGTACTTGGTATCTCGGTTTACATACGCGTCTGATAAATTATTAGAAATAGTAAAAGATAGTAAATATGTCTCTGGAATTATAAACATTGAGTTATTGGGAAAAGAGTTAAGAAGTCGAGCAGAAATGCTTCGTCACAACCAATTAGAAGGATTTGATTCTCCATTCACAGAAATTACCTTACCACTTTTAACTAAAAAATCCTCTGCTCTAATTGAGGTACAAAGTTTTGTCATATGGAATTATTCATTGAGAGAAATCTCATTACTTATTCCGTTTAATTATGATAAGAAATATCCCACACTAGATTTTGTGGCAGATTTGACTTTATGTTATAGAATGTCTGCACAAACGCCTAAACTGACACTTAAGGAAGAAACACTTGCTACTATAATGTCTGGTATAGAAGCTGACTTAATAACTGCTCCAAATGTTAGAAGTGAGGCAGTAACTGCAAACACACGTTTAGTATTTGAGTTTTTTAAAAAATGTAAAAATTACGACGATGATCCAGTTAAAAAAATCACTGCATATCAGAAATACTTAAACCAAGAACAAAATAGTACACTAACGCTGCAACTGTTGTCAGTATATCTGAATAAGCCATCAATATATGATTTTGGAAATTATATGATTTTATTAGCACAACAGTTATTTCTTAATATTCGAGCACGTAATATAGCTCCATTAATCGATAGTAATCATCACTCTTTAATTTCTGTACTACAAAAATATCTAAGTGTGGAAACTCAAATAGAGAGCGAGGATAAAAATATTAATAATTTTGCTAATAAAGTGATGAACACAGCAATATCTAATAAAACCGTAATATCACTTGGTCAACAAGGCCAATGCTATTTAGATACAATTAATGGCAATTATACTAAGGTTTTCAAAGAGCTTTGTTCGAAGAGAATTACTACACGTTTACAAATTCCTTTAATTAATAGGTTTTTGCAACTGAATAAAAAAATGAAAGATGAAAATATTTACGAAACTGCAACGCCACAATTCAAAAGGTTTGTAGCAACAATGTGTAATGGGTGCAGTGGTGTATTAATTTATATTTTAAACCATTTAGATTTCAAAAAAATAGTAGGAATGTACAAAATAATGGGTATAAGGATGAAATAAATATAATTATGGACAAGCAATGCTACTGAAAAACTGCCTGTGTTAACACAATATGTTGGTAGCTATTGGAATTTTTAATGTATAGTTTTGATATGTTACCTTCTTCTTGTAGGTGCATAATCAAAACGAAATGTGTTAGAGCAAGAAGTTTCACAAAACAAATCAAACAGATTTTTTCGAAAGTTATATAACATATTATATTATATATTTAGCATTTTGTTTGTATGTATAACAGCGGTATTTTCTGTTTTTTATTACTACGGCAATGATTTACCAAGTGAATTAACGTTACTTAACTATGCCCCTTTAACTACATCTCGTATATATGATGCAGATGGTAAGTTAATGGAAGAATACGCAATAGAGCGAAGAACTGTAGTACCATTTGACAAAATTCCAATGCTGGTAAAAGGAGCATTCCTAATTGCTGAAGATAAAGATTTTTACAGTCATGGCGGGATTAGTTTACAGGGGTTTTTACGGGCAGTAATAGAGAATACGGCAAAAAAAGGATGGAACAAAAAACCAACAGGTGGGTCAACAATAACGCAACAAGTAGCAAAAAACTTATTAGTAGGTAATGCACGGACACTAAGGCGTAAAATACGCGAAGCGATAATGGCTTTTAGAATAGAAAGTAGCCTTACAAAAGATAAAATACTGGAAATATATTTAAATCAGCTATATCTTGGTAAAGGTTGTTACGGAGTGTCCGTTGCTTGTGAATATTATTTTAGTAAAAGCATTACTAATGCTACACCTGCAGAAGTAGCTTTTATCGCTTCTGTTCCAAGTATTCCAAATGTGTACACCAATAATTTGGATTCTAAAAAATTACGCATTAAAATGAATTCTATTCTGTATCAACTTTATGATCTGGGTTATATAAGTAAAGAACAATTAAAAATTGCTATAAGCACACCTATAAAAATAAATAAAGTTTCAAGGGTACATAAGTATCCGTATTATTCCGATGAAATATTCAAATTGATATCTCGACGAGTATCAAAAGACGCATTTTTCAAATGCGGATATCAAGTAACAACCGCAATGAATGCAACTGTGCAGTATATGGCAACAAAAGCTCTAGAAGATGGACTAATTCAGTATACGAAACGTTATCAGGTATGGAAATCTCCTAAATTCACTTCAGAAGACCTAACTAAAATACAGAATGAATTACCTCACACTATTAATACTATTGTTCCATGTAAGGTCGTAAATATTAACAGTGATAGAGTTATTGCAATTAATAAGGACGGAGAACACATTTCTGTAAAGTTTGGAAGTTACAATAATGCTTTTATACATAAGGGAGATATTATTTTAGCTCATAAAACAAGTGATGGTTATGAGCTATACATGCAACCTGAAGTAACAGGTGGAATTATTGTAATGGATGCAAGTAACGGTGATGTCTTAGCAATGGTAGGAGGATATAGCTTTGATATTTCAACATTTAATTGTATGACACAGGCTCGTAGGCAACCGGGTTCAGCCATTAAACCGTTTGTTTATGCTTCCGCACTTGAAGTAGGTATGAATGAATGTGATGTTATCTCTGATGAACCAATAAAAGTAACTCTTTCAAACGGTCAGGTTTATGCCCCCAAAAATTATGACAATAAATATTTGGGCAAAATAGAATTACGTGACGGCTTAATACTTTCTAGAAATACTGCAACAGTAAATCTTGCTCAGGCGATAGGCATGCACGAAGTTAATCACTTACTTGTCAAGTTGGGATTAACGAACAAACGTGTTCCTATATCTGCGGTTTTAGGGGCTATTGATGTTGTGCCTATAAAACTGCTATCTGCATTTTCAATCTTTATTAATGACGGAAAAATGGTTAAACCGAGATTTATAAAACATATATCTCAGTTTAATGAACAGTATGCAAATAAAAGTTTAACTTCCGATTTAACCAAATCACTTGCGGTACAAGTAATTTCTTCTCAAACTGCAAATACAATGCGTGCAATGCTTCATGATATTGTACATTACGGTACGGCTACTCAGCTTGCCGAATTAGAAGAACGTTATGATATTGAAATTATTGGAAAAACAGGAAGTACAAATGATTGGAAGGATGCCTGGTTTATTGGAGCAGTAACAAAAAATAACAGAACTCTGTTAATAGGAGTTTTTGTGGGTTTTCCAATACCTAAAAGTTTGGGACATAAGGCATATGGGGCAACTATTGCAATGCCAATATTCAAATTATTCGTAACAAATCTGTTTAGCGGTACACTTACAATATAATCTATTGAGTAAAGCAATGTTCAAACGTTATATCAAGACTGGGGTAATAGATATTATATTATCTATTATCATAGCTTATTCTATTATTTTTTATGATAAAAGTGTTTCAGCACCATTTGTAGCATCAACTATATTGCCTAATGGCACAATACATGAATTAACAGCGTATTGTGCAAATATTATAATACAATTTTTTGGTTTATTTTCATATCCATTAGCATTAATCTTATTTATACGTGGTGTATCTCATTTTTACTGGAATACATCGAAATTTAGATTACAAAGGTTGTGGTTATTAATTTTTATTTTGCTTTCCCCCGTACTGTACAATGTTGTGTCAACGTATCCGGTATTTCGAAATGTTTTTTCATCACATAAATTCGATTGTTATGCAGGTGGATATGTTGGTTATGCTTTATCAAAAATAATATTTATTGATTTGTTTCATCAAATGCAAGTCTATAAATGGCAATTACTTATTATTCTAATAGTCCTTATATGGTCAATACAGTATATCTTATGCTTTTCTTATGTGAATATATTCAAGACGTTGAGAAAAATAAATTTAATGAAAATACGAAAAACTGCCATCAGAACTGTTAGAAATAACAAAAATTTTACCGTTTTAATTAAATTAAAGTCTAAAATATTTTGGTATAAACTGTTAAAATTTTTAAATATTAAAAAGGCACGTATTGCAATTGAATCTCCTGAGGCATTAGAACTTCGGTACAAAGCATCGTCTCTTAATAAACAAGCAGATGCTAATGACTTTACAACAACGTATCAAGAAAATTTTAAGAGTACTAATAAAATTACCATTGAGCATAAAGTACCTGTTAGACGCAAAGCTCCTAGTTTTATTGCACAACATCGAAACTACGATCATGACGTTAAACAATATGGTGATTTATCATATGAGCAATACGATAATTCTAACTCACCAAGATATCATAGGCAGTATGTTCTACCAACTGTAGATTTATTAGATAAATCTCCAAACCAGACAGTAAATAGTAGTACTGAAGCTTTTAAAGAAATGTCTGAAGAATTAATTCAGGCACTTAACGAATTTAGTATTACAGGAGAAATTGTAAAAGTCAAACCGGGCCCGGTAATTACCTTATTTGAATTCAAACCTGCACCAGGGATTAAAACTTCGCGGATTATTTCGTTAAGTGAGGATATAGCTCGTTCAATGAGTGCTTTTTCTGTTAGGATTTCAACAATTCCGGGGCGAAATGCAATAGGAATAGAATTACCAAATAAAGAACGTCAAATCGTATATCTATCCGAGCTTTTAGCAATAAATGAATTTGTGGAAAAGCATATGGGTATTCAATTGGTTTTAGGCAAAGACATTGCAGGCAATCCGGTATTTGCAGATTTGGTTAAAATGCCCCATTTACTTATAGCGGGAACGACAGGTTCAGGAAAATCCGTATCTATAAACGGCATGATACTGTCTATTTTATTTAAATTTAAGCCAAGTGAATGTAAGTTAATTATGATAGATCCAAAGATGCTTGAACTTTCGGTATATTCTGATATTCCACATTTGTTAATGCCAGTAGTTACAGAAGCCAGTAAAGCCGTAAGTGCCTTACAGTGGGCAGTATCAGAAATGGAACAGCGGTATCGTGATATGGCTAGATTTGGGGTACGCAACATAGACGGTTTTAATTCAAAACTTAAAAACGCTAAAGAAAATCCAGATTTGCTAATACGTAAAATCCAAGTTGGGTTTGCTCCCGATACCGGACAACCTGTATTTGAAACTCAGAAATTAAATTTTGCCCCTATGCCCTACATTGTAATTGTAGTTGATGAAATGGCAGATTTAATGGCAGTAGCAGGGAAGGATGTTGAAACAGCTATACAGCGTCTAGCTCAAATGGCACGTGCTGCAGGAATACATCTTATAATGGCAACACAGCGTCCGTCAGTTGATGTTATTACAGGAACTATAAAAGCTAATTTCCCAACTCGTATTAGTTTCCAAGTAACATCAAAAATTGATAGTCGGACAATTTTGAGTGAGCAAGGTGCTGAACAGCTATTAGGACAAGGAGACATGTTGTATATGTCAGGGGCAGGCAGATTGCAACGTATTCATGGTTCATTTGTTAATGATGATGAAATAGAACGTGTGGTAAATTTCATAAAATCACAAGAATTACCTCATTATGTAGAAATGCCTAAAAGTAATGGTAGCAATGATAATTTTCAACACACTATAGTGTAAAGATGTAGAATTAATATTAATTTAACAAGTTTGAGTTATCATAGAATTAGAAATTTTTGTTATTAATAGAAAAAATGAGATTGATTAAATTGTTGTTGGCGTGTGGGGTTTCTTTAAGCGTTATCTATAATGGTAACGCCCTAGTGACTGATATTTCTAAATATTATAAGGAAGGTTGTGAACTTAAAAAGGATGCAACACAAGAATTGCGGTTAATTGACAATACGTGTACCCAGTGGGTTGAAGCAAAAAGAATGTACTATGCAGGATATAAAGCAGATAATGGTGGCTGGGTAAATGGTTGCATGCTTGGAGGTAAATATGAAAATTGGGATGAATCACTTAAAAACATAGGAAAAATTATCAAATATACACTAAACAAACAAAAATTCTCATTTGATGGTGTAGATTGGGAGCATGATTCAGCTACAGAAGCAAAAAGAAATGGTTATTGGATGCAAGAATTTGTAATCTTAAGTGTTAGCAATATAAATGCAAATGCTAGAGTTACAAAAAAACAAAAAGATCTACTAAAGTTGAAAGAGGATACTTTACAAGAATTTTATACTAATGAGGAATTAAATAAATACAGTAACACGTTGCATGATATGCATTCATACATAGATACACTAGATGTATTTAACATGATTGCTACAACAATGAAAGTATTAATGTTAATGAGACAGATGCCAGCTTACGAAAAAGAGTTAAATCAAAAAAATAATTTTAAAGTAAATCCGATTAAGCAGATGAATGGATACAATAATTGCTACGAAGCGTCATTATTGCAAATAATTAATGCTCTTGACCCGACGCAAATTGATGATAAAGGATTAAACTTATTCAAAAATATAGTTTCAAAATATCGTGATAGTAACCCAAAACAATGCTTCGACGGCTTCTTAGATCCGCGAGATGCCTTTAAAGATGAATTTGAAAAAGTGTGGAAAAATAAAAAAGGATCTTTGGCAACATTGGTTAATGATCTAAATGAAAGTAATAAACATGATAAAAGCGTAAATCAATTGACAGATGGCTACAAAAAATACTTAGAGGCTCCTCGTTCGAGTAAAAAGGATATCGATACTAAGCATCAAAACAATGCAAATATCAAGAAAGTAATAAATACTCAAAAGACACAAACAAAACAAAGTAAAAATAAAACTAAAGCTTTGCAAATCAATAATGATAAGCTGGAATATCAAGTGTATCGAGACAATATAACTGATGTATTAGAAGATTTGATTGTCGAATATACTTCGAAAAACGGTGAAGATTGTCTTCTCACCGAAGAACAAAAAAACCGAGCAGAAGAAATTGTCGCGATTTGCAAGACTTGTAAACTAGTGCATTCCAAAAAACAAGACACCATTGGTGAGCTTTTAATGCAAGTGCAGAATTACTGTCATATGTATCCTCAAAAACTCACAGATTGTTTCGATGGGTATTACCGTAAAGATGTGAATAAAAAATGGACAAAGATCGAACAAGAAGATTTCGGCAACAGAGTAATAACTCCGTTTTTTAATTTTGTCTCAAGTGTTGTTTCTGAGGCTGCAATTGATAGCAAAAATGAAACGAGTAACAGCGTTTATGAAGACGTAAATGCTTTTTTGGATGACTTTGCTCGCACTAGCTATAAAGATGCTTTCATTTCAAAATGCACATTAAGACGACTCGTAACTGTTGAAGAATTTTTGGATAAAATAAAAAACGAGTGGTGGACATCATGGCTGGAAAAGTCTGTGAAGGAAAAATCGTCAAACGATGCATTTAAAAAATATTTACCGTCCATACGCGAGAGATATAAAGAAGAAATTGTAAACAATTTTAATAAAGGTAACTTAAAACGTCAAAATGTCGTTGATCGACTTAAAAAAATCATGTCTGACGTTGAAATACCGATGGAAACAAATGGTAAGGAGTTTAAGTATAAAATTCCGGATATCGAGAATTTGTTTGTAACTCTAGCGTTAATTAAAAAAAATGATGAAAAAAATATTATTGAACGTTTGAACAATGATGGATTTGTGCTATTAACCCACGATGACATAGAGAAAGAAATAATCAAAAACTGTGTAAGGGTGGTATTAAAAGAGTATCCAAAAGTAATTCTGAGGGCAGTGGAAAATGTTAACGAAAAACAAAGTGCCGAAGTGGCAAATTTCGTACACAATAACGAGTATATTCCTGTAATCACTCCGCAAGGAAAAATATTAATATATCGCTTACGCGGAATTGCAAATTATGTTGGGACTGGGAATTCCGGGCACTATAATGCCAGCATTTATAATGGGGAAAAGTGGGTCACTGTTGATAGCACAGAAAAATCAACACCTCGAGATGGTAAAAATAGGCGTTTTCGACCAGTGTTTTATGCCTGCCAACAGATTTATAGTGAATAGCACTTTTGTTGGTTCTATGGGTGATCCCAATGCTTGGATGCTGTTGAGATGAGTTGAAAATGTAACTAGTTGTTTTATAAAATAAGAGCCAGATGGGGACATTTAAAATTATGAAAATGAAATTTAAAACCTTTTGTGCAATAAGTCTTATGGAGATACTTTGTGGGACAGTGGACTTATATTCAACAGAAAAAGCTGTTGCTTCACAAGAAAATCAGAATACGAAGTCAGAAAAACCAGCGTTAGTAAAGAATACGCCCTCATTTGATAATGTTAAACGGATGTATGCAGAATTTGTTTCTTTAGTTGGAAAAGGTGTCTCTGACGCAGACATGGATAAATTTTTCACATCATACTTTGATGTTAATGGGGTTACTGCAAGACTTATGGGAGCGCGTAAAAATGATGCAAAGTTAACCAAAGCATTACTGAATTACTTTAAATTTTTATTAAATGGTGAAATAATTAAACAAGTTAAAAATTATAAGTTGTCAGATGAATTTTCACAAATAACGAAGAAAAACTCGATAATTATATTGTGTAAATTAAATATGGAAAACAAAAGTTCTACAAATAGTGTGTTAGATATGTCAGTAACCTTTTCGGCAAAAAATAACAAAATTCTTGAACTTTCCTTTATGAAGTCGGTTTATCTTATTAAGGGAGCAAAAAACATTATTGATTTATACTGTCAGGAAAACGCAATAAGTTTAAGAAAGAAAAAAATACCTGAAAGAATTGATATTTGCGTTAATGCATTGAATGCTTACATTCTAAAGCAATCTTCAGAAACAACGAACTAATATTGTAATAAGAGTGTCTAAAGTAGTAAAAATAGTTCAAAAAGTCGGAGCTTCAACTCTGACTTTTTATCAAAAAGATGGGATTAACCATGGTTCAATGACTGTATCTCAAAATGGGGTAACAGAACTTGAATGTTACTACAACAACGGTGTGTTGAATGGTAAATACGTTCAGTATTACCCTAGTAGTCGTGTAATGAACTTGTTTAATTATCTCAATGGACAAAAAAATGGGACGTTTACAATGTGGTATGAAAGTGGTGTAAAACAAATGGAAGGTTCATATCTAAATGACGAATATCATGGAAAAATTAACACGTATGACGAATTTGGTGACGTAATAAAAATAGAACAATATGTTAATGGGCGGTTACATGGACAGGTAGTTTCTTTTTATCCTGTAAAAATGGCTGAAACTTCAAAAACTAGGAGAGTAATGGAAATTGCATTCTATGACAACGGTCTATTGCATGGAAATAAAATATCATTTATGCCATCTGGGAAGATAATGTCAACTATTCCCTATGCTCATGGTCGCCCATTGAGATATTGAGTAAAGTGATTTACAATAAAAAAGTCATTATAGTACAGTAAAGTTGCTCATGATTACACAAAGGAAAAAAGAAAAATTGGACGCATGGGCAGATGTTGATGCTAAACCGTATTTACAAATTAAAAACATATCTAAATCTTTTCATAACGTAATTACAGTACGCGATGTATCATTTTCTATATACCGTGGAGAATTGTTTTCACTATTAGGTCAATCGGGATGTGGTAAAACAACATTACTAAGGATGTTAGCCGGATTTGAAATGCCAGATACGGGACGAATCTTTTTAGATGATATCGATATTACAGATTTACCCCCATATAAACGTCCTGTTAATATGATGTTTCAATCATATGCACTATTTCCTCATATGACTGTATATCAAAATATTGAATTCGGATTAAAACAAGATAAACTCAGTAAGTTAGAGATTAAAGACAGAATAAAAGAAACTATAAGTTTAGTTCAGTTATCTGGATACGAAGAGCGGTATCCTCATCAATTATCTGGCGGTCAACGTCAACGAGTAGCGTTAGCTAGGAGTTTAGCAAAGCGACCAAAATTATTATTATTAGATGAACCGTTAACTGCATTAGACAAACGCCTTAAAGAACAGACACAATTTGAACTAGTAAATATACAAGAAAAAGTAGGAATTACATTTGTTTTAGTAACACATGACCAAGAAGAAGCAATGACTATGTCTACTCGTATGGCTATTATGGAGGGTGGCAAAATCCGTCAAATAGGAGAACCCCATGACGTATACGAATTCCCAAATTCAAGATACGTAGCTGAGTTCATAGGGAGTATTAATTTATTAGATGGAATTGTTATAGATCATGATATGGATCACGTGCTAATACAATCACAAGAGATTGACTGTATTTGTTACGCAGCCCATACCGGAGCAGTTCCGTTAGGCTCTAAAGTCACGTTAGCTATACGTCCTGAAAAAATAATGATTTCAGCAATTAAGGTCGAAAATACTAAAAACTGTGTGGAAGGAGTTATTGAAGAAATAGCATATTTAGGTGATGTGTCAATATATTATGTGAAAATTAATAGCGGAAAGACAATAATGGCAACTATTCCGAACTTACTACGATTATCAGAACGTCCGTTTCAATGGGAAGATAAGGTTTACTTATTTTGGCGTTCTGAAAACAGTTTGGTTCTTACGTCATGATAAGGCTATTCAGGTTAATTTATCACAGTATTTGTCAACATATGAATACAGAAGGTCTTAGTAGCCTCAATAAAAGATTACGTCAACCAAGTAATGGATTTTATATTTCTATAGTTCCCAATATTTGGATGATATTAGTATTTATTATTCCAATTTTCTTAATATTTAAAATTAGTTTTACAGAACCTATTATGGCTGTTCCTCCATTAGGAAAGTTATGCACTTGGACAAACGAGCAGATATTAAATATCAAATTAAATGTTGCAAATTATATTCGTATACTTAAAGATAATTATTATATATCTACATTTGCGAACTCAGTATGTATAACAACATTAACTACGTTTATTTGTTTAATATTTGGATTTCCAATGGCATATGCGATATGTCAAACAAAACCGCGTACACAATCGGTATTAATGAGTTTATTATCACTATCAATATGGACGGCGACTTTAATTCGCATATATGCTCTTATAAATTTACTAGGGTCAAAAGGGATACTTAATTCATTTTTAGAATATATAGGAATACAGCCAGTTAAATTTTTGGGTAATTATGTGGCTATTTGCTTAGGCTTGGTATTTTGTTATCTACCATATATGATTTTTCCCATCTATTCGATTTTAGAAAAATATGATAAATCGTATGTTGAGGCAGCACACGATTTAGGCTGTACACCATTTAAAACTTTATGGAAAGTAACAATTCCATTGTGTAAAGGTGGAATAATCACAGGCTGTATATTAGTGTTTGCTACTACCATTGGTGAATTCTCAATTCCTGAGTTGCTAGGAAGTTCTGATACTTTAATGTTTGGTCGTATTCTGTGGACTGAATTTTTTAATAATCTAGATTGGCCAATGACCTGTGCAATATCTATAATTATGATGATTTTTATTATTGCTCCTATATACGTCATTCAGAAAAAATATGGTAAAATGTCTATTTGACCTCTAATTGCAAAAACACGCCAACTGTGATATTGTTGACGTGTTTGATTGAAAATCAGTTGATTTTATAGGAAATAACAAAGGTATTTATCAACCCATTCCTTTATCTACCTAATCATTTCAGTTGTTTCCTATAGCCTCAACATTTGACCTAATTCTTCAATTTTCAACTTATTTAATTTTAGTATTTACTCCCAAGCTTGAATTTATTTATTATTGTCAAAAATTAAAATCTTTCACTTCGTCAGTCAATCTTTAGGCGATATTGCGATAGTATTCTCTCTCAGCCGAACCCAACTACGTTTATTTTAAACCCTCTGAAAACAATTTAATTTCGTGTCTAGTAAGGTGGTTTCGAAGTGTGCGGGCAATGGCGTCATGCGTTTATAGTCTTCCTGTAGCTTTTCCTCAACCAAGGCTTTTTTATCAGACTTCCATTTTTTATCCATAACTTCTTTTGGGTTTTTGGGAACTAAATCAGAGACTAAATTTCCCAATTTTCCGTTCGTATACAGGAATGCCAAATCTTTTGAAAATCCGAATTTATACATATATATCTCATAAGCACAAACGTGAAGACCAATAACGTAGTCCAAATCATACAAAAAACACTGAAGATTAAAAGCGAGTATGTTACCATCCAACTGCCCGTTTGTTAAGGGAGATTTTACTTGAACTTGTAGTGCGGGGCGACACCACATTGCCTGGGGGAAACGATAGTCTGTTAAACAGCAGTAAGATAAAAAATAGCGAATATTTCTCCAGAGGAGATAATCGGGTAAAAGGCATTTCGCTTGTTCAATTAACCTTTTTCCTTGTACAAGGATCAGCTGTTCAAATGAAGAAATTGCAACTTTTGCCTGTTTTTCATCGAAGTTTTGTTCTTGTTTCAGCAATAAACTAGCATTTTCTTTCAGTTGGTTGTAGTAAAAACAGGCAAAGACATTGGAAAAAAATTCAACGCCTCGATTTGGGCGAGTGCCTAACCTGTTAAGTGGAATTAATACCGCCAGAACCCAGTCGAAGACGTTATCCTTCATTTTTGAAAAGAATTCTTCTTTTATTTGCCTCGCATACTCACGCTCCGTTTCAGATATTACACCTCAAATGTCTGATTTTTTCTCGGAAGATTCAACCTTGGGGGTACTAGTCAGTCAAGTAGGATTCTTCAATTTGACTATTTTGTACTTGTGGAGAAATTCTTCCTTTCCAACATTCTTTAACTCAGTTTCCAAATTAGACCATAACTCCAGTGATTGGTCTTTTCGCCACGTGTTGTTAGTAATAAGCAATGTATCGACTGGGATTAAGTGGGATTTATAAGCCTTGAGGATCTTATTAGCAACACCGGATATCTCGACACATCCTAATTGCATAGAACACCAATCTTCAACGGCGAAAATAAGACCGATATCATAGTCCAAATCACAACAGAAGTATTTTAAATTCTTCTTAATTTGCTCCCCATTTATTTGCCCCATGTTTGTTGGTGATTTACACTTCTTAAGGAGAACCCGTGGATACCAACCTTCACAGTTCGCCTTAAAGTCCTTGGCGAATAAATAATCTATAACGCGTTCCCCATCAACACGATAGCCTAATGGACGTAAGGCGCGACAGAATGCCATCTTAATTAATAATTCATTAACCACCCACATAGTATTATGAATTGATACATCAAACCGCTTTGTATCAAAAGCTTCTACCTGTTGCAATGAACTAAGATCAGAGGGTTCAACTTCATTAAAGTAAAACCAGCTGAAAACTCTTGCGACTAACCCATTTTCCTTAATATCACTATTTTTAATATTGTCCGTTATGCTAAAAAATTTTTTACGTTGCTCGACTGTCATCTTTCTACCAATAATTTTATATGTGTCAGAACTAGCGTTGGCAATGGCGGATAGATGAGTATTGATACTATTATCGTCTGAACCAACACATGTGTCTGGTAGCAGAATATTTGATATTATTGCAGACAACCCCACTACTAAAATTTTTTTAATTTTCATATCTTTTTCTGTTAAGGAAATTCTTTCCGGTGTCATTTTACTACACATTTGTGGTGGGTTGTCAATCGCTATCCACAAATTTTTTTAAAAAACTAACTGGTTTTAGGGGAAAAACCATATTTTGAATATCCCAAACCAACAACATTAATTATGGACTTATAATTACCATTAAACCTGTGACTTACAATTGTAAGTTACTTTGGGAACGTATATTTCAAACCAAAGTCCAGGTTATTTTCGAATGATTTTAGATCAAGGTCAAAGTTGTCGACATCCTTTTTTAGTAGTTTTTTTCCAACAATATAACCAATGAAATGAGGGTTCTTTGTCATTTTGTCAATATCATTTGGTAGTATTATGCGTTTAATATCAATGCCATGAGTAACCTTGAGAAAGGAAGCAATGGTTTCTGCTACTGGTTGCAATTTATGCTGAGCAATATCATGTTTTGGTTTTTTCCGTGTAATATTACCGCCAATGGCATACTTATCAAAGGGAGCGTTGGCTTCTTTTACTCATTTAAAAACATCACCAATGTCATAAGTGAGCTTTTGTATTTTAGAACTAAAATCATTACCATATTTTAGTTCCAACATAGAAGCTATTTTTTTTGCCATAAACAGGAAGTCTGGTGATACATAATGCTGAAACCTGTTGTACTCTGTTAGTTTGTCGAGTTTCAGAAGGTAATAGGTTACGAGGTATTTGATTAAGAAGCCATCCGAACCGAGTTGCTGAAACTCAGAATTTAGTTTCTCAAATAATAATTCAGCTCGCTTACTTCTCCATACCGCAACTAAAACGTCGCCTGGTTTTTCCGGAATTACAAGCTCCTGATTTGCTCGCAAAATGATATCCCTTAAAAATATGCTTTCATCTACAAACCTCTTGTCACACCAATCATTAATTCCATTATAAAGACCATATCCGTAGTCACAAAAGCATGACCAGCTCCACAATTTGTTCCTAACATAACCTATATCTAAATGGTCTACACCTTTATCATATGGTATATCCTTCCACAGGAGAACATACTTACTGAATAATTCATCTGGCATACCAGTCATAGACCCCAACTTGTCGGGTTGTAAGCATGCGGTACTAGAGTTTTGAAGTACGAAATCGGGGGCAACATTGCCAATAGCTCGAGTGCGTTCATATATTTTTGGTAACTCCTCAACTAATAAGTATTTGAGTTTATTTAATACACTTTTAAATTTTTGTTTTACTGCACTCGCAGTACTGTCTGATTTACCGTTCAAAAAATCTTCATTAAAACCAAAGGCTCGAAACCAATCTATAACTTTCACAGGAACATAATGATAACCGCCACAAAATTTGACAACTGGCTCGCATACATCATTAAGGAACTCTTTAAATTCTTTGTCAGATATATTTTTACATTCAGTCTGCCTAAAAGATCGAACATCTTCATTCTCAATATTTAAAGAGCTAGTAATCGAATCTTTGTCACTAGCAAGACACTTGTCTGGAAACTGACTGATTGCAGTGACCAACGGTAGCGTTGCCATTATGATACTAATAACTTTCATTTTCTTCTCATATTAAAAACTTTATTCCAATGTCATTATACAACTTTCTGTACCCCATGTAAATAGTTAGTTACGAATTTTTAAAAAAAATTAACTAGTCAGTAGACTAGAAGAAACTTTATACTTACAATACTAATGTGTGTTTGTTATGGTTATTCATTATTTCTTAATAAATTAAGCCCATCCTGTAAGTAGTAATGTTTTTTAGGTGAACTATTATGAGAACAAAATTATTATCACTTGTGGCACTACTCTTGTTACCATTAATTGACAAAAACTATGCACTTGAAGTGCCTAAGTTGAATGACCATGTGGAACAATTTAAGGCGTTGCTAAACGATTTTCCAGTAATGGTACGGGAAGAAGATAATTCTGTTGGTGTTATAGTTGAAGACCTACATAATTTTCCATTATTACCAAATCTTTCTGAAATTTCCACAACAAGAAATGTTGATGTTTTAACAGATTTTTCAAATCCTGAACCTGACACGCCTATACAACAAGTTCCTATAAACCTAGAAGGTGTCCCCACTTTAGTGCCTTTAGTTGAATTTCAAAGAAAACTAGTAGAGAACTTACGTGCGTGTGGCAAAAATCCAATAGCAGTCTTTGAACCTAGCGAACAAATAGTTGTTACGCCTGATAACAAAGAAACTACAGTCAATCTTAAATTTGCTAAATGGAAAATCTCATAATTAAAATAATATAAGCTCAATCTATAGCCGATTGGGCTTACATCTTATTAAGAAATTGTTTTAAATATTGTGCAGTTTTAGAGTTGTTACAATTTTTAAACTCAGTTAATGCACCAGCAAACACAATTTCTCCACCTTCTTCACCACCACCTATACCCATATCAACTACATAATCAGCATTTGCGATAACATCCAAATCATGTTCTATAACAATTACTGTGGCTCCTTTTTCGATTAATTTCTGAAATACATTGAGTAACGATTGCACATCTAGTGGATGTAATCCTATTGTTGGTTCATCAAAAATGAAAATAGTATCATTCTGCTTATTTCCCATTTCCGTAGCTAGTTTTAGTCTTTGAGCTTCTCCTCCTGATAAAGTCGGTGTTGCCTCACCAAGTGTTAAGTATCCTAAGCCTAAATCATGCAATACCTGTAGGCGTTGCTTAATTATTGGTAATTTGTTACATACTTTAATGGCATTATCAATATCCAATTTCATGATATCAGCCAAAGAGTGTTCCCCATACTTAATTTGCTCAACTAATTTCGAATATCTTGAACCTTTGCACGCTGGACATGTGATTATAACGTCAGGTAAAAACTGCACATCGAGATTAATTGTTCCTGTGCCATCGCATGTTGCACATCTTAATTTTCCAGTATTATATGAAAAATCACCTGCATTACATTGAGTTGAAAGTTTAGCAAATACTTTTCGTAATTCATCATGTACATTAGCATAAGTTGCTACTGTCGAGCGAACATTTATACCGATAGGAGTTGCATCAATCAGTTTGATCTGCGTTATTCCATTAGCTTGGGCATCAACTATGTGTTGCGGAAATCCAGTATTATGAAACTTACTTTCTAAAGCTGGAATTAGACTTTCCAGAATAAGAGTAGTTTTACCCGAACCTGATACTCCAGTAACTACAGTTAATCTGCCTTTTGGAATTTTAAGACTAAGTGGTTTTACTGTATGTATTGCAAAAGTTTTAAGTATAATTTCACCATACTCAAAGATACCATTATTTATTTCAGGACGTATTCGTACCTTATAATTTTTACCTAAGAAAACCCCTATTTTAGATTTTGAGTTTTTTATAGTATCTTCAACAGTTCCTTGTGTAATTACAGTTCCTCCATTTGCTCCTGCTCCTTCACCCATTTCGATAATCCAATTAGCTTCGGATAATATTTGAATATCGTGGTCGACTAAAATAACAGAATTACCATCAGCAACGAGATCATGCATTACTCTCTTTAAACCAGCAATATTGGCAGGATGTAAACCTATTGATGGTTCATCAAGTACATATAAAACGCCTGTAGTACGATTTCGAACTGCTCGTGCTAACTGCATTCTCTGACGTTCCCCAGTTGATAATGTTGAACTTGCTCGATCAAGAGATAGGTAACCTAAACCCAACTCAATTAGTCGTTTTGCTGTCACATCAAATGCTTCGCAAATGGCAATCGCCATATTACGCATTGCAGCAGGTAAACTATCTGGGACATCATTTACCCAATTAACTAATTCAGACAATGTCATTTTACAGGCTTCATCAAGTGATATACCTTGCAATTTTGGCAATCGGGCTTTTTCTGAAAGCCTTGTACCATGACAATTGGGACAAATATCCTCCTTTAAAAATTTTTCTACTCGTTTCATGCCCTTTTCATCTTTTACCTTTGATAGTGCATTTTCAACTGTTCGTATTGCACTATAATAAGTAAAATCCATTTCACCAGCTAATTCAGAAGTTTTAGATTTATATAAAATATGTTTCTTCTCAGGATTTCCTCTGTATACAATTTCTTTTTCCTTGTCTGTCAAATATTTAAATGGAATATTTGTCCTTACTCCCATTTCTCGACAAACGTCGGTCATTAGTGACCACATCAGTGTTCTCCATGGAGCAACAGCTCCGTCATCAATACTTAAATTTTCATCTGGTATAAGTTTTGCTTCATCAACTGTTTGAACTATCCCTATGCCGTTACACTTACTACATGCACCCTGACTGTTAAATGCTAATTCTTCGGCACTTGGTGCAAAAAAACGCTCTTTACATTCGGAACAAATAACTTCCTGTCCTTCCGCAACAGCAAGGGTAGGTTGACAATAATGTCCATTTGGACAACAGTGATTGGCAAGTCTTGAATACATCAGTCTTAGACTATTTAATAATTCAGTACCTGTGCCAAACGTAGAACGTATGCCAGGAACTGCCGGTCTTTGATGCAAGGCTAAAGCTGCAGGAACATATAAAATGTCATCGATATCTGCTTTCGTCGCTTGTGTTAACCTCCGACGTGTATATGTAGATAATGATTCCAAATAACGCCTTGACCCCTCTGCATATATTACTCCTAATGCTAAGGATGACTTGCCAGAGCCTGAAACCCCAGCAATTCCAACTATTTTATGTAAAGGTACGTTAACATCTATATTCTTTAAATTATGTAACTTAGCTCCTTTTATAATTATTTTATCTGATGCCATGCTAATAGCTACGCGAGTGCAACCAAAGACATAGTATCACGGTTGTTTTTGTAATTATGACTCATTAATTCCATTACTAATTTCTTTACAAAAACTAGTTATTCCAGTCTTGATCTTTTCCAAGTTGCTGACAAAAAATTTGCGATACACTGCGAATCTGTCGTAAATTTCATCAACAAACTCTCGGGCTTCAGCTACATTGTCAAATGGGTATTTAGCGGTTACTTCGGGTGAAGGCGGTATTTCCAAACTAGTTAAAGCTTCGAGGTTTAAATATGGTTTTAGAAATTTATTCGTCAATTTTTCTAACTTGCCTGGTGCGTCTCTGTGCATTTGGTTCAATTCGTGCAAATTATTTTTAGCAAACAAAACTAGCTGATTAACAGAATCTAAGGCAGACAAAAGTTCATCGAGTTCGCGACAATAACATCTTAGAAAAAAGTCCAGTTCTTCCTCGACTGTTGATTGCTCGGAGCCATATAACAGGGATGATACATTGTTACCAAAATCGCTTCCCAGCCAGGACATTCCATTGTTTAAAACTTTGTTGAACTGAACAATGTTATTAAAATTTTCGTGAAACGATGATATCGAGACAAGAAAATCTACTAGTTCCGGCTCTGTGAACGAAGATTTTACTCCGTATATACCGCCACGAGCTTGTCCTAAAAGTTCAAGAAATGCTCGTACAGTTAAACTCATATCATCGTGGCGCAAACTGAAACGCATGCCAATAGTATAATATTCAGTGAGTGTCTCATATTTTGTATTGTATATCTTGTCTGACGACTGGTTCAAATATTTGATTTTATCTTCGTTATGGTAGTTTGAAGTCTTAAATTTGTTGTTTGTTTGTTGCAAATTATATTCTATAAGATCTGAGTACAAGGTTGGTTTGTCGTTAATCAAACAAACGGGGTTCGTATTGTATCTGAAGTATATATTTACGTGGGCGTCATATAGCGGACGACCAAGATTGTAGAGAAATAGGTCATGCGATAGTCCATACCCAAAAGCTGACTTGTAAGGAATACCTGATACAGCAAATATTTCGTCGGCTGAATTTAAATTGATAATGTCCGCCTCCCCGACGTGAAATTGATACAGCTGATTAATTATCAGTTTTGCTTCCCAGGAAGTGTATATATGGTCAGCTGGTATATAGAAACGGGATTTTATACTGTCTACTATGCCTTGGCTCATAATTTTTAACTTGGCATCCGGACTGAAGTCCATGTAATCTAACCCATTTCGTCCCCCTCCGTGTACAGCGTGCAACAATTCGTGGAAAAAAGTAGGTATGTTAGGAGCAGTGCGTTTATGCGTCACCGAAGTAAAACTCCTGAACTCAACTGAGTTACAACTGATTTCAGACCGGGCATCGTATTCGTCATCTGTTTCATCGTCGAGCATTTTGGGTTGACGACTTATGTTAATTCGGTGAGCTCCAGAAACGGAACTATTATCCCAATCTGAGCAGAATTTTAGCGTCAACTTTTTAGGGCTAAAAATAACCTTTCCGTCTCTTTTGATTTCTGATTCATTTAATATAAAAGAGTATATTAGCATTTTAAAATCATCATACTTTAAACATTTTACTAAAAACTTTCGCCAATTCCCATAATCGTTCTCAGTATTTTCGATTTGTATAAATGGATTTTCGGATATAGCATCCTTCTTTGAAAAGCCTAGTATGTCCAAGTATAATTCGACTATTGATTTATGTTTTTCATCTGATTGCATTCTTGCAGTATCAATGTCTTCTACATACTCATTAAATGTGTATCTATAGTTAATAATTATTCTTACTTCCTCGTCAGATAATTTGTCTTTTTTCATCAATTCATCGAGGTCTTGCTTTACCGCTTCAAATGTTTGAAACTTTGCTTCGTAATCTTTAAATTGATTTTTACAATTTGCCAGCTGTTTTAGCGAAAAGCGTCCACAGGAATCGTGTGTTGCACTACAACCAGCAAATGTATACAACTCATTTCCAGTTATGACATTTCCGCTTTTTTGAAATTTTAGCAACGTCCCAATAGTCTTAGGATCTTCACTAGACTTAAGCGATATTTCTAATACATTATCACTCCAAGTAAATTTGTATTTTCCCAACTTTCTTAGCTGTCCTATCATCTTTTCCAACGTAGCATTTATATTTGATGGATGACTTCTAATATCCCTTGGTGTTACTGCATCGAGATTGTCAGGCTTATATTCCGTAAAATTCTCATGAATTGGTGTTTTAATGTCTGTTGAATAAGTTGGTACTTAATATTGACAGCATTGTACCAATGACAATTGATGCCTTCAATAATTTCTTCATAATTCCTATATGAATATTTCCTTCATGTGCCAGTATAGCACTTTCTTAATCACCGTGTCAATATATCTAAAAATTTTTTTTACTTCGTATACATAAGCAGTAGGGACGCTGGTATTGGTATCCTCATAGTTAAGAATGATGGTCTCATAGATAACAGTGCTAATTAATATACTATCGAATAGTTTATCGATTTTACTAGCCATTGCCTTCGTCGGGATTATATTAACCTGCCTATTAACCAAGCGTTCCTTTTCTTCTTTTGCTACAACTTTTGCAATCTTTGCCTGTTTTACACTAATGCTTACAACACATAAGCCGATACCATTCGTAATAGCACTTGAGGGTTACAACTTATGCTACATTTTACTCCTATTTATTAATCGAGCAAATAGGCATACTCTAAAACGTTTGTTATTACTTTCAATGTTAATACTATCAATTATGATGTTTGGGGTGTGTCTCTTGCAAATACAACCAACAAGTATTGTTGGTAAATCACTAATATTAATAGGATTATTATTTAAACTTGGTGTATTTCCATTTCATACATGGGTGCTTGAGGTATATGAAAACGTATCATTTAGAATAATTGCAATAACTGATAGCATAATGAAACCTATGTTAGCTATCATATTTGTAAAAATATTGCCAAATATTAATACAGAACTTTTGCCAATATTACATGCTTTAGGATATCTTTCACTAATTTTCGGTTCAATACTTGCACTACATGAACATAATATAAAACGCTGGATTGGTAGTTTAAGTATTGGACATATTGGCATAATCATGTGCGTTGCTAGCACAACTAGCGTATTACCAAGTAACGCCACAATGGCTACGTTATTATATATAATAGCATATAGTTCGTGTACAGTAGTATTTTGTATTAGTAAAAACAATATATTAAAAGTAATTACGCTATGTGGTATGGTCGGATTACCACCGTTTTATACATTCTTTGCAAAAATCAATTTAATAACAGAATTACTGAATAGCACAGATATGTATGCTTTATTAGCAATAATGCTATATTTCGTTGTCGAGTTGACTAGTATAATCAGATGGTTAATTCACTATTTTTACAAATTTATACTAAAAAGTGACGGATCTGTAATTGTATCTTAATCGTAGTTCCGCTATTTTCCTCAGACATTATTGTTATTTTGCCATTATGTTTTTGAACTATAAAGTTTGCTAGAGCATAACCGATGTCAATAGTTTTTAATTCACTAATATTAATATCCTTAATTAAAAACTGTTGATATAAGCTAAGATCAGTTGCTTCAATACCAGTACCATTATCTGAAACTTCGATTTCGAAAAAGTTATCGTTATCTACGCATTTCTGGACAGAAATAGAAATAGCCCCATCATCACTAATCATGCGTTGTGCCTTCGAAATGACGTGATATAACGCCTTCTTAATTGCTTCTATCTCTATATACACCATAAAGGTTGGTTGTATAGGAGTGAATGATATAGTTTTGCAACCGGTTTTTGAAAATTCATCAACTATCCCTTGTATAAATTCATTAATATCCGTTTCATTAAACACAAAATTCATTTGATTAGTTTTTATTAATGCAATATCAGTTATAGCCTCTGATATATCTTTTAAATAACTTGCAGTCTTAATAATGCTTTTACAGTATTCTTCTTGCTTTTCATTTAATTCACCGAAATATTTATTGCCTAAAATTTCTGCTAAGCTAGTTATAGTACTTAGTGGGGCAACATATTCATCGGCAATTGTAGTTATCAATGAACTTTTTAAATTTGTAATTTGAGCTACTTTGTCAGAGGCAATTTTTAAATCCATTTTCATAGAGTTTAAATGTGATAAATCTTTGAATTTCAGTAGATTTAGTCCGTCCGGTAACGGTAAGTATATACATTCTAAAGTTTTCCCAGAAATATTAATAATTTCAGTGTTCGCAATACGTTGCTCTGCAGAATTTAATAATTCAGTTGTGAATTTAGTTTGTTCATCTACATTTTCAAATAAATTTTTATTAAAACAATCCCTGATATGGTAATTTTCAAGCAAATGTTCTCCGTTTCCTGATAGTTTTAAAATTTCAGTAACAGCTATATTTGTGAATTTTATACGATTATCAGAACCAAATATTATAATCCCAGCGTCAGCGTTGTTTAGTATGTTTTGATACACAGTCCGTATTGAGCGAATTTCGCGCTCATGTACTAAGTTATTTGTAATGTCTGTAAAGACAAATAACGTCGTTTTGTTCTCATGAACGGTTATTGTAACACGAAGGGTTCTTCCATTACTGAATTGTATTTTTTTGACAACTGCGTCGTTTGTTATATTTTTTATATTGTTTAATAATGAATTGCGATAATCTTTATTACTGTTTGCTAGTATTTCTCGTGAGATAATTAAATCGACTATTTCGGTAAATGTTTTATTTTCTACATCTGAAATTACAAAATTAAATAAACGAAGTGCAATATCATTATAGAATGATAACTTATTATCCACATCAAATAATGCTATCCCATCTGATATACTATCGATGGTTTGAGACAAATATTGTTTATATAAATCTGCCTGTTTATTTATCGCTTTTTTATCAGAGTATTCCTGAGCAAACCCTATAATGTAATTATCGTTAGTGTTTGATATGAATTCCGTAGTTTGTAGTGTCTTTGTTTCGTTATTTAATTGAATATCCGTAATGAATTGTCGGATAGTATTAGATGATACTGGCAATACTGAATTCTTTATCAATTGCTTATTACTATTTAATACCTCACGAACAGTAATATTTTGAGCATCTGCATATTCCTTATTGCAATATAACAATTTTGAATTCTTGTTTTTATACCAAACAAATATTGGTATGTTATCTAATATCTCATTCAGAATAGCTGTTTTTTCTTTTAAAATAGAATACTCTTCAGTGGTGTGTCCATCGTTGGTTTGATTAACAGTATCAACTGCAGTAAAAATATACACTTTGGAACGAATATTATATCGTAACGTAATCTTGTACGTTTTATTGTATTTTGTCTTGATGGTATCAGAGTACTTTCTATTTGAAAACTGGGCAACCGAGAGTTTGTCAACTGCTTCGTATAGGAACTCACCAAAAATACTAGAAGTACTGCGAACAAAGTCGATTGATGGTACAACCAGTGATGGAACTTTTAACAACGAATGCATTTTTGAAGAAATAAGTACATTTTCCCCTTGGTCTTGCCAGATAGCAAAAGCTAATGGCAAGTCAAGACAGTGGGAAACTAATACACTGGTATCTTGGTTAGTATCTATTCGGTGAGCTTCTGTTTCTGTCCCAATCTCTGTATTCATTTCAAGTTCCGTCAACTTTTTCAGTTTTATTCTAGCTTTGTTCTTAGGTTTTTGCAATTATCTGCCTATATGAATATACAGTCTACCTTCATAAAACTATAAGTACTTTTCATTATCAGACAGTGATGCATGTCAAAAAGAAGCAATGTTGAGCAGTATCTGAATGCAATAATAATAAAAGGCTGTATTAGAACAGCCTCGCTATTTATTTATTCTCGTTATTTCCAGATTGAGCAGCATTGTCTTGTGTAGTATTTTGAGTTTGATTGGTTTGATTATTTTGATACATAATTTCTCCAATTTTCATTGACGACTGTGTTAAGGCATTAGTTTTGTTTTTAATTTCTTCAGCATTTTCACCCTTTACAGCTTCTTTAAGAACGGATAAATCAGTCTCTATTTTACTTTTATCGTCAGCTGATAGTTTATCTCCATAATCAGTTAATCCTTTTTCAGTTGAGTTAATTAAACTTTCTGCTTGGTTTTTAATTTCAATTAGCTCTTTTTTCTTTTTATCCTCAGCCTCGTTCATTTCAGCATCTTTCAACATCTGTTGGATTTCAGCTTCGCTTAAGCCTCCCGACGACTGAATACGAATTGTCTGTTCTTTGCCAGTAGCCTTATCTTTTGCTGAAACATTAACTATGCCATTTGCGTCTATATCAAACGTAACTTCTATTTGTGGTACCCCACGACGTGCAGGTGGTAAGCCAATTAAATCAAATTGCCCTAGCAGTTTATTCTGTGCTGCCAATTCTCGTTCGCCCTGAAATACACGAATTGTAACTGCCGTTTGATTATCCTCAGCTGTAGAGAATACCTGGCTCTTTTTAGTTGGAATAGCTGTATTTTTATCAATCAGTCTAGTAAATATTCCGCCAAGTGTTTCGATACCTAATGATAATGGTGTTACGTCGAGTAATACTACATCCTTGACATCACCTTGTAATACGCCCCCTTGTATAGCTGCACCCAACGCAACAACTTCATCTGGATTAACGCCACGACTTGGTTCTTTTCCAAAAAAGTTTTTAACTGTTTCAATTACTTTAGGCATACGACTCATACCACCAACTAGGATTACGTCCTTAATATCACTAGTTGTTAATTTTGCATCTTTTAAAGCAATCTTACATGGCTCAATAGTACGCTGAATTAAATCATCAACCAATGACTCAAGTTTTGCTCTTGTTAACTTGATATTTAAGTGCTTTGGACCAGACGCATCAGCTGTGATAAATGGCAAGTTAACATCTGTTTGTAATGATGATGACAATTCAATTTTTGCTTTTTCAGCAGCTTCTTTCAAACGCTGTAATGCCATTGTATCCTTTTTTAGGTCAATACCATTTTCTTTTTTAAATTCCGATGCTAAATAATCAATTATTCGATTGTCAAAATCTTCACCACCTAAAAATGTATCTCCATTTGTCGCCTTAACTTCAAATACGCCTCCACCTAGTTCCAAAATGGAAACATCAAATGTGCCACCACCTAAGTCATATACAGCAATAGCTCCATCACTCTTTTTGTCCATACCATAAGCTAACGCAGCTGCAGTCGGCTCATTGATAATACGTAAAACTTCTAACCCAGCTATACGTCCTGCATCTTTTGTAGCCTGACGTTGTGAGTCATTAAAATATGCGGGAACAGTAATAACTGCCTTATCAACTTTTTCTCCCAAATGAGCTTCAGCAACCTCTTTCATTTTCATTAAAACAAATGCACTTATTTGGCTCGGACTGTAGTCCTTTCCGCCTGCATTTACCCAAGCATCACCAGATGATGATGGAACTATTTTATATGGAACTAAATCTTTATCTTTTTTCACCATTTCATCATCTGCTTTACGACCAATCAATCGTTTTACAGCGAATATTGTGTTTTCATGGTTTGTCACAGCTTGACGCTTTGCTGGCTCTCCCACTAATCGTTCTCCATTATTTGTAAATGCAACGATCGATGGAGTAGTTCTACGACCTTCTAAGTTTTCAATAACTTTCCCCGATTGACCATCCATTATAGCAACACAAGAGTTAGTTGTACCTAAATCAATTCCAATAACCTTTGACATAATTAATTCCTTTCAAAAATGCGGTATTCATGCTTACTTCTAATTTAGCACTCCTACCTTCCCTCTGCTAATAGGTTAGCAAAAATTTTTAGCAGATGTCAAGTGGGCGTGCTAATTTTTTATAAAAGGACCAGAAAAATTGCGATTTTCGCTTCCATCCATTTTCAATAGTTAATAAACCCCCGATAATTTCGGACGGTTTACGACCTGGTTTTAATTCACCATTACAAATGACCGAGGCACTTGTCCTAGAAAGTAGCTTAACAGAACCAATTTTTTTCTGGGTGTATTCAAAGTTTTTTTTATTAAGTTTTAGTTTTACTTCAAATATAGCATAAACGCTTTCTGCCGGAATCACTCCATGTTCAAAAAATACCGGAGAAAAATACCTATCATATATGACTATATCAATCTGTTCACTAAAGTCTCCTTTGCTATCTACAACAAAGGCTCTGTTACAAGAATATCTTGAAGGCAAAAATCGACGAAAAAACATAATCCAAGCATTTTCTGTATTGTCCCCTTGTGCCACCGGATGAGAAAAATATTAGTCATCAGTGCCACCATTTCTTTTTGTTTTTTATTAAACAAACCTTGGAGTGACATTTTTTTCATTAGAACCTTTTTTACCATAAGTCTTGAAAACAACTATTCAATCTGTCAGTTTCTACGAAACCTAAACACCTCTCTGCACATTCTGCCACCAACGATTTTTCATAATTGGTCATATTGTCCGACACAATATTACTCGGATTGCCAAGGTCTTCCAACCTTGCCCCCTCAAATTTTTCATAAAAATACTGCAAAACAGAATGGAACACATCACAGAGAGAATTCCAGTATTTGTAATCCTTTAGTGCATACAAAACAGATAATTCAAGATTTATAGAAGGCAATTCTAATTTCTGACAATTCCTCATATCCTCCATACCTTCATCAGTTTTATATAACTTGCATATTCAGACTTTTTTATGTACTCTATCTGTTTTTCAACATTTGTCTTTACCCATTTGTTTTGTTTATTTTTCCATATTGTGTGATCATTAGTGCAATCATTCTGCCTTTTTCCTGGTACTATATCAATGTTATAGCCACGCAAGTTTAGTCCAATAGAAACTTTTGTTTACGAATTCCATAATAAATACCAGCTAAGCAATCGTATAAATCATTAAAAATTTCCTGCATTGACTCTTTACGATAGTCGTGACTAATTGAAATAAAAAAATCGAGATCAGACGAACCTTTCACCGCAGTCCCATTTGCTAAAGAACCTATAAGGAATATATTTTTCACGAACGGAGCTATTTCATTACGTACCAAATTATTATTAATAACTTTTTTAACTTCATTAACAATTGCCACCTTGTCAACCAGCGTCACTGTCTCGTTTTTCAAAATGCTACCCAAGAAGTCTTCGTTACTTACGACCATATCACTCACAAGCACAGTCAATTACTATAATCAGTACACCAATACAATACCGTGTATATTCGAACACATGTAGCACTACGCGACTTTGTTAAAATATTAAAAATTTCGCATATTTTATTTTAGCGCCTTCTGCATTCTTTACGTTCGCATTTATATGATTTTTAGGATGCATTGTAGGATTCCAACACAAAGATGGCAAAAAGAGTAAAAAAGAAAAATTAAAAAATTTTTTTTAAAGGGGTGTTGACACGGTATGAGGGAAATATGTAATAATGACTGAGGAG
>CADBLQ010000020.1 GCA_902795615.1 uncultured Pseudomonadota bacterium
AAAGCTGAAGAACTTGAAAGACATAAGTTATTTAGTGCTAAAGCTATTGGTTTGGCTGAAGGTTTAGCAGAAGGTGAAAAAAAAGGTAGAGCTGAGGGATTAGCTGAAGGTGAACATAATGCAAAGATTGAAACAGCTAGAAAGATGTTGTCAAAAGGATTTTCTCTTGATGATGTTTCTGATTGTAGTGGATTATCTATAGAGGATATAAAAAAACTTATCAAGTAATTTTAAAAACAGTATAAAAGAAATGATTCTATGGAGAGTTATTTAGTTCTGATTGCTAAATGCGACATATACCATGTTAGATGGCATATTGCTTGCAAGATAGTGATACACTATAGTGATACACTTTTTTTTAAAAAAGATAGCGTTTTACATTTTTTTTAAACGTAAACTCACTGGTTATTTTATAATTACATAATTATAGTTACAAAAAACCGCAAAAGCGGTTTTTTAGTTTTAAAGATTGCCTGTTTACTAGACTATATGCTTAAAGCCATACCAAGTGTGCCATAGACCCCCGTGTTACATTTAGCAGTAAAGTCAGGTTTTTCAATTTTACTACTTTCATTGTAGAGTTTATAAGATTGCCCTCCTTGAACACCAGCACTAAGACCAAATGCAAAATGTGAGTTAAGTTTGAATTTGAAAAGAATTCCCCCAAACGGCACTATCGCTTTTCCTTTCACTTTCTGAACTGTTTCCAATCCATCCAGTCTCTTTAAGGCCGGGGAACCGTCCGATAAGGCTTCTTTTGATATTCCGGCAGTTGACACTTCTGGAACAGAACCGAATCCAAGAAGGTTCTGATAAGCTTTACTGAAGTCAAATTCACTACGTAGGAACTTGATACCGACTTCAATACCAGCTGAGAAAGAATCATTAATTGCAAACTCAGTCATCATTAAAAATCCGTAATTCATCTTCTTAGTTTCGGTAACATCACACAGTGAATTCGAATTACTACTGGATGATTTATCATCATTTTTATTATTAGATGACGTACTTCCATTTCCACCTCGAGAGAAGCTAGTCGCAATTTTCTTATTAGCGAACGGTAATTCTCCCAAAATACCCAAGCTGACTGTTGTCTTACCAAACTTTACACCGAAAAATACTACAGCTTGACCTCCAAACACCATTTTGGCATCTGATAACCAATTACCATTCATTAATGCATCAAAATAACTGCTAGGTTTGAAATTGTAATCTCTAGCTATAATGCGTGCTTGATATGGGGAATTGGCGTCAGATGCAAGTTTACCAATCCAAGTTGCGTCTGGCTCTTTATTTGCATTTGCATTAGTATCGTTTATTAGAACGAGTTTAGCCCTCGCATCATTAATGCCATACCGCGAAACTTTAATTTCGGCTTTCTGTTTTTGGATTGTAGCTGCTAATCTAACTCCTGCAGTGAAAGAAGTCCCACTGGCAGTAGTGTTTATTAGCCCACAAATTGAGGCAGACATGACCAAAAATCTTTTAATTTGCATAAAAAAATACATTTACTTAAAACAACCTACTGAAAGTTTACTTGAATATCGAACTCATTTTTATGGAATTGGTAGTTTGGTGTTATCAAAAATTTAATTTTGTGTTTTTTGTTCACACCAATGCAACTAAAATTGACCATATGCTACAATATCAAGGAAAGCTAGTATTAAGAATAGCAGAAGTGGTTGTAAAAGCTAATATTTCAGATTTTCCGGGTGTTGGTAAAAAAGTAGGAAAAAATAAAAATATAAGTATTGATGAATCGGTAGACAAATTGCCAACTATACTTCCTGTTCTTGAACTCTCACGTTCATTGCTAATGCCTCAATCTCAACTGCCACTTAGTATTGAAATTAGTAGTTTTATTTCACTGCTTCCGGAACTAATAGAAGGAAGAATAATTGCGGTTATACCATTACTACAAAATGAAACATTTAAAAACGTTGGTTGTGCTGGTAAAATTCAAGAAGTGCAATTTAGTAAGGATGACGTTAAACTTTTGGTACATGGACTATGCCGTTTTGAAGTATTGGAAACATTATCAAATGCATCTGGGCGACTACGTCAGGCAAAAGTTTCATATGACAAATATCATGATGATTTGATACAAGTTGACTGTGTACAAAATCATGAAGAGTTGTTGTCGGCTATCGAAAAATACTTTAAAAAGTATTCAATAGATAGAGACCTGAGTATTATTAAGGACACTCCTACTAACGTTTTGGTATCGGCTATCACCATGGCTTTTCCTTTTCAGCCCATCGAAAAGTGCTCTCTACTAGAAACTGCAAGCGTTGAAGAACAATGTAATATGATTATAAAAATAATTACAATGGATTGTTACAATCATTCACTTGCTTCAGGAAAAACAATTAATTGAAACACGCAATTGAGTTATAATTTGAAAATTATTATGTCGAATTGAAACTAGTGTTCGTTGTTAAATACAAACTTACAAAATGCGAAGGCTACGATAATTATTCAGCAATAAGCTATAAGAAAAATTATTGTTTCTATAAAATATCACAAATCAATATCAGTGTTTCATTTTAGCGTTTTTACGGCAACTCAGGTCTATATTTCATACCGTCATCAGATGTAAACAACCTAAATGACAAAAGCGAAAGACGCAAACCTGACGATAATGCCAAATAGAATTTGTAAGGGAACTCATAGCGTCCTTTGCCATTTACAGATTTTTCACTTCATCTACTGTTAAACCCGTACCTTGTGCTACTTGTTCTACAGACAACCCCATTTTTAAAAAGTTTCTAGCTGTTTCAATAGCTTTTTTATGTTCTCCTACTTTTTTCCCCTCAGCTAAGCCTTCAGCCCTGCCTTTAGTTAGACCTTGTTTTAAGGCATCATTAGTGGCATGTAGAAGATCATTTCTTCTTAGTTGTTCAGCTTTGTTATAAGCATCCATATAAGAAACATATT
>CADBLQ010000021.1 GCA_902795615.1 uncultured Pseudomonadota bacterium
CGTAGATTGTGTTATGAAGAATGAACTTCCTAATGACAGAGGGCCGGACATTAAAATTTGGCAAGGTACGGAAACAGCAAAAGAAGCTCTAGGAATGGTAAATGGAATGATGGCATGTGCAACTTTAAGATTATGGAATGAGAAAAAGGCAGAAATGACAATAAACGATTTGAGAAATTGGGTTGATGGTACTGAGAAATATAGAAGTGGAGGTTTGTTTGATTGCGTAATACACGAGTTGTGTGAGGCGATGGGTATAAAACGCATTAACGTGGATGGCAAACTGTTTCCCTTTGAAGAAAGTAACAAACTATTATTTAAAATACTTTCTCACTTTAAACCCAAAGGTCGCGATAATAGTAAAAAAGGTTTCGCCTTCCATGAGACTATGGCTAACTTTGAGAATTATCTCTTCCATGATTTTAAATGTTATCTAAAAGATATTGGTATTATTGAGGAAATTAAGGATGTTAAAGGTAAGGTTAAGGCTCAACCCGCACTTGAAAGCATTCAATTAGTTAAAGAACTCAGTAACGATGAAAATTTGAAATCTGGTCTCAATCAAATAATGGAAAAAAACAAAATAACAGATATTTGCGATCGGGAAAAATATTTCTCCATGTTACCTGAATTTTTAGAACAGAAACTGGTATCAATACCAGCTGCCCATAAAACAGTAAAAGAAAAAAAAGGATGGTTATCCCACGTAGCTATTGATGAGTTTTTAATTTGGTTGATAACTCAACCAACTATACCGGACGTTGAAAATACGCATAAAAACGAGATTATCGCAAAACAAAAACAAGAAATTGTTAAAACCAAGCCACAACCTGAAGGTAGCAATTTGCAAAAAAGAGTCAGGGAAGTTACTGGTCGAAAAGTTATTAATGACGAACGTATTGATAAATTGATTGAAACCTTTATGAAAGAAGAAGCCAAGGGTTTGCGTGATGATTGGCAAAATTTCCCTGCTAATGAACGAGGTAAATATTTTAAAGTGTTACCGGTGTTTTTAAAAGAATGTTCTAAATCAATGCCAGAAGAGTGTGTTAATGATGACAAAAAAGCGATTGAGTGGTTGGGAGTGAAAGCCTTTAATAATTTTAAAACCTGGGAAAAACTTGATGAGGAAATTAAAGCTTTGAAAAATCAAAAAGCACCTCAAAAACCGGCTCAAAAGACGGCTGTGAAGCTTCGTGTCTTAGATAAAAACGAAGTGCAAAACAAGAAAATTGAAGAACGTAAAAAGTCGGAAGGGCAAAAGGTTATAAAAACACAGGATGATGCGACGAAAAATAAAAGTAATAAAGAAAATTTAATGAATGAATTAGACAAATATATCAAAGAAATTCTTGCACCGAAAAGTGAATATCGTGAAGCCATAGCTGTAGACTGGCGTTCTAAAAAAATTGAAGATAAGCAAATATCGAAAATGTTCGATATGTTACCTCAGTTCCTAAAGAAATACGTAAATAGCCACCAAGAGGAATACGAAAAGGCTGAAGACAAAAGGGTGTTCTTAGTTCAAAAGGCTTTTGAATACGCGGTATCTGTATCTGGAATAGACATATCAACTGTTAATAAGAAACCACCGCAACCTGCAATAAAAAATGATGTAAAGAAGACTTTTGAATACAAAATTAAAGAAGAAAAACCAAATACCATTAAAAATACTAAGGAACAGGCGATAGAAAGGACCGCAAAAAACTTGTATCGCCAGTATAAGGGAACCAGAGGCATATCTAATTATATGAATGAGGAAGAGTTTATTCTAAAGTGTAAGGAATTGGGGGGTAAAGTGGAGAAAATAGATAGCTGGGTTGTTAATGAATTAACGAACAAAAAATCCGATAATAAAAATAATAAAATGACCGAGAAAAAAGCAAATACCGTTGATAACAGAGGGGTGATTATTAAGAATGAACAAAATGTAGTACCTAAAGTTGATAAAAATGAACCGAAAGTACTACCTAATGACAATGCACACGTTAACAGTATTGAAGAAACCGTTGAGGATATGGTCAACCAATATGTAACTCTCAAAAACATTGAACCGTTATATAACAAATATCTCAATAGTGACATGGCATTGAAAAAAATTGTAAGTAAAGATGAGTTTTTGGCGATAGTTAAAAAAATAGACACTGCAACGTTGACTGAAAAATTTCCAAAAAATTATGAACAAATGGCACTAAAAGAAAAAAAAGATCTAAAAGAAAAGATTCTGTTGCAGACTTTTAAACGTGAAATTCTTGACATTGACAAAGAAGCCGAACGAATAATATTAGATGACACAAAGATACTACCATCCTTGGGGAATAAACTTTCAGAAAAGTATCAGGAATTGTTTGGAACAGAGGAGAAAGCCTGTAACGCGATTGTTAGTTGGATGGTTGAATGGTTAGAAGATGCCTACAACGCTGTGGGCGTTGTCAATGAAGAAGAATTAGCTAAAAAAATTAAAGAATTCAAATGTAGCATCAAAGAGATTGACGACTGGTATGCAAACAACCTGATCGGAAAAGAAAACTCAAACAATGTGGATGAAGATGATAAAAACGAAATTAATAATGACAAAGATGAAGAAAAAAAGGATGAATACATAAAAATTGAAACCAAGGACCGTAATAATGAACTGCAAAACAATGCCCCAGCCGGCGACCAAAAAGAACAAGAACAAGACGACGAGGTAGATAAAATTTATAACGAACTTGAAGACGATTATGGTATTTCAGGATATATTGAGGAAGAGCTAGCTAAGCTAAAAATCCGTGAATTGAAGCTTGATAGGGATGCAATTATTGAGTGGATTGAGAATTCACTGGTAAATGGTGATGGACAGAAATATTGATTACACCGATGCTGGGTATTATGTTATATAATACCCATGATAATGTATTAGTATAAAAGGTTAATGTTGCCTATTTATCTAGATTATGCAGCTACTACGCCATGTGATACGAGGGTAGTAGAATGCATGCTTCCATATTTTTCAGAACTTTATGGTAATTCTAATTCATTCCATATTTATGGTTCTCAAGCATTAGAAGGATTACATAATGCACGATGCCAAATTGCCACAAACCTAAACGCAGAACCCAAAGAAGTTATTTTTACAAGTGGGGCATCAGAATCAAACAGAATAGCCATTTTGAGAACTGTTGAACGACTTAAAAGTGATTTTTTCACAGCCAAAACGCAACATACTTCAGTGATGAGTTTAGTCACTAATTTAAGAAACACAGGAGCGAACGTACATTATCTTAAAGTGGGTTCTGATGGAATACTTGATTTAGATTTTTTAGAACAAGAACTCCAAAAATCTAAAGGCTTAATTTCTATTTGCTGGGTTAACAACGAGACAGGAACAATGCAAAACATTAAGACAATAGCAACATTATGTCATAAATATGGAAGTTTAATCCATGTCGACGGAACACAGGCATTTGGTCGTATACATGTTGATGCTAAAGATTTGGATGTAGATTTTATGAGTGCGTCTGGTCATAAGATATATGGTCCTAAAGGTATTGGAATTCTATATTGTAAATCATCAGTTGCTAAGTATGTACGTATTCCTCGGGCCAATCCGGATGTTGAGTTTGGAATTCGGGCAGGAACAGTTCCGATACCATTATGTGTAGGGATGGCAGAGGCATCAAGAATTGCCAAAAGTTACATAGATAGTGAACTTGTCCGATTACGGAAGATACGGAACGATTTCATAAATACGATGAAAAACAATTTGGAAGAAATCTATGTCAATGGTTCGGAGACATCGAACTATCCGGGTATAATTAATATGAGTTTCAGAGGCTGTGAAGGAGAAGCATTAATGATGGAATCTCCGCGTATAGCTATTTCATCAGGTTCTGCTTGTACATCCAATAAATTAACTATTTCTCATGTCCTAGGTGCTATGGGTATTGACCCGGATATTGCACAGTCATCACTACGTATTACTATGGGGCGTCCGACAACAGAAAGTGATATGCAGATTGCATCAGAAGACTTGACTATAGCAACAAAGAAACTTCGTGCAATGAGTCCAATTTGGGACATGATTAAGGCGGGAGTTGATATTAATAAAACTTTTAAAAGGGGGATATTTCAAAGATGAAAAACATTAATATAGCACCACAAGCAGATAGATATAGTGAAAACACTTTAAAATACTACAATAACTTGAAAAACATTGGTGAATTTGACGATAAGTTGCCCAATGTAGGTACTGGAATCGTTGGCTCACCCCTTTGTGGTGATGTAATGAAAGTGCAACTATTTGTGGGCGAAAATGACATTATCCAAGATGTAAAATTTAAAGTTTTCGGATGCGTCTCGGCTATCGCATCAATGGAGTTAGTATCTGAGCTTTTAAAAGGTCGTAATATCGAAGAAGCTCTTAAACTAACAAATGAAGAAGTAGCTGATTCATTGGAATTAACGGAGTTAAAAAAACACTGCTCAGTTCTTGCTAAAGAATGCATAGAGTCAGCTGTAAATGATTATTGTGCAAAGCAAAATAAAACAGCTGCAATGATTAGTGTCTCGGAAAAGGCAGTTACCAAAATAAAAGAATTAATGAATGAACACAATAGTGTTGGAATTCTTATATCTGTATTATCAGGTGGTTGCTCAGGCATCGAATATACGTTAGGTTATGTCGATGAGATACCAAGCGATAAAAAAGTATTTGAATGTGAGAATATAAAGTTTTTTTATGAGCCGGATATGGAAATCTTAATCAAAGGTGCAGAAATTGATTTAATGGAAAATGCTTTTGGGGCAGGATTTATTGTAACAAATAAAAACCATCAGAGTGGATGTGCTAACTGCACATGTGGCTGTTTTAGTAATAAATAATTGGTCGAAACTTTTGGTTACCGCTATATATTCGACAACCAAAGACCTCCAATGAACTCTTATTACAGCTAACATTATTCCATTAACCAATGTGTCATACGTTTTGTACTACAATGGTACGTGTTTATAGTAAACATTTCATAGAAAGTAATATGGATAATAAACCACGTAATGAAAACGAACAGACCATGAGCAGTGATATTTCTGTAGAGCAAAAGAACAACAAGGATTCTTGTGTTGATAGTAGGCTTAATGAAAGCATCAATGATGGCTACAAAAATAGTTGCAATTGTAATGACGATTGTAAATGCAGACTTAATGGCAATAAGACACAACGTTGCTGTGTGAAATGCAAGAATTGTTTATCAATTGCATTATCAGTGTTTGCGTGCATTCTTGCCTGTGTTGCTATGTTAAAAAATGGTCATAAATCGGCAACTTCTTCTATGGATATTCAGAACCAGAGTGTTAGTCAAATTGATGATGGTAAAATTCGCACAACAATAATTGACATAATTAAAAACGATCCTCAACTGCTAATTGACGCTATGAGTGCTGGAATAGCAAAACAACGTGCCGATCTATCTAAACAGCAAGCACAAAGTGTTGAAAAATACAAGAATGATCTTCTCAATACTGCGTATATGCTTGGTAATAAAGAGGCAAAGCAGACTGTCTTATGCTTGTTCGATCCTATATGCAATGGTTGTATTGAATTTCAACATGTAATGTTGAAAGCCTTAAAAAATAAAAAAGATGTTTGCTTTTATATAATCCCCATAGCTGCGTTGGGAGAAAGGGCAGAAGAGGTAGCAAAGGCGTACTACGCTGTGTGTGCTAAAGACCCGTCAAAATTAATGGATTTTATAACTGAAATTATAAAAGACCCTTCAAATTTGGAATTTGCATTGAAGGAAGTTTCGGTTAGTCAAAAAGATTTGGAACAATTTAAGAATGCGATAAATCAAAAATTGGAAGCAAATCTTAGTTGGTTAGATAAATTGCAGATCAATTCAGTGCCAGCCATATTTATTAAAAGTAGTGGTGGTAAATTTACATCAATCGAGGAAAGTGAGCTTATTAATGTGTTGAAATGATTACCTATCAAGGAAAAAAAGATTGCATTCGTTATAAATTTAATGGATGCAAAGTTGGTGATGAGGCTATTCTCGACATTTTATATGCCACTTCACATTTTGAAAAACCATCTATCTAATCGCAATGGTATAATTTACGTTGGAATGAGTTACCCAGAGAGGAACTTAAATTCCAAAAAGGCGTTATGTCACGTATAAAAGTTCATCTTATCTTTTATAAATATCCTTCCCCAAACTGGCATAACGCTTTATTATCCTATATATAAATGTATTCAATAAATTACAAAAGATGCGTATAGCTATTGCTGAAATAGATACATAAATAGCATTTTGTGTAGTAAAATTACCATTGCCCAAAATCACAAATGCAAACAATGTAAAAACGATATTGTCTATTAAGACAGAAGATATAAATAACGATAAGTTATGAAAAAATACAGTTTTCCCTAGTATTTTTAGTAACATGATTTCAGTTAATTGAGCTGATAAGAATGATATATAAGAGGCAAATATAATTCTGCCCTGTGGGATAAATATATGAGATAGGGCAGTTACCTTGTCATCTAATCCTAATCCTTGTAAAGGTTTATGTCCAAGCATTAGTATCATATTTAACATAAAAAATATGTTACATACCACACTTAGTAGTACAGACTTAGTAGCAAGTTGTTTTCCATATTTTTCATTCATAATATCTACTGCTAAAAAAGTAGAAGAGAAAACAACAGTTCCTAATAAAATGGGGAACGGTACTAATGCGTATTTAGTAGGGTATAAAACTTGAAGATTTGCTATTATTCCACAGAGAATGACATAGCAAGAAAGTCCCGCATAATTAAAATATTTATCTATTAAAGCAACCGAAATAGTACAAAGAATATATACTAGTAGCGATACAAACAAAGGAGGATACGTCCGTAGCCAATCAATAAAAGTTACGAACGTATCATCTACCATCTTTAAAATATATTAGAACTGCACAGTTGTTCCCATTGCAAGTATAGTACCACTTTGTTCAGCAATTGCTGACTTACTTTTCATATTTATATTATTTAAGTTACAAGCATAGTTACACGATTTGCTAGTTACATAATCAAATTCTGCAAAAACTTTAAAGCTTGGCTTGATCAAATAATCAGCTGTGATTGTAAAAACGTTTCCTATCGCTTTATCATTTTTTGTAACATTGCGTTGTGTGCGATGGTATACAGTAGCTAATGCCAACTTGTTCCAATCTATACGAATACCAATGTTCCAGCCACTGCCCGCTGTACCATCCTTATCGCACATAAATCCCGGAATAATAACATTTTTATCTTCAGATGATTTGTACATTGCTTCAGTCGGCAAACGAGATTTACCACTATTGAAATAACCTCCAGCAATTGTAAAGTTTTTATATGTTACTCCAAGCGAAAATTGGTAGGACTTTGCATTATTTAGTTCAATCTCTTTTGTTTCAGGAGATTTCGCTTGTTTGTTATCTTTTTCATCGGCTTCAATAGCAGTGCCGTCATATACAGATGTGTTCAATTTTTGCGTTTTTTCAGTCACGAATGCAACAGCTGCTTTCAATGTTAAATCTGAAGCTACTTCATTTTCGAAGCGTAATCCGATTGCAAAGTTATCTCGACCACTTGGACGCTCTTTATCATCATCACTTTTTCTATACAGACCAGGATTATTACCATTACTGCTGTCTTCATTTTTATGATTTCTGACATCGTGACCATGGTGCTTTGTATCAGGCGTAAAACCTATACCTAACTGGAAACCTGCAAATTTAGGAGTATAGTAAGCAATTTTAGTCGCTTTGTTGCTATTACCAATCATTGCACGTGGCGTTATTACTGCTGTTGCATAGTCTAAGTTAGAGAAAATTGCTCCATTGATACCGAGACATCCACCAACTGAAGATTGCCCACCGACATCAAAAGTACTATCTGGTCCTTTAAGATTTCCCATAAAAAGTTGACCTACGTTTTTATGTTCAAGGCTGAGGTACATTTTATCAATGTCGATATCACTTTTTACAACCTGAACTTCAATGTTTCCGCCATATTTTACACCATTATTGAAAGTCCCTTTTGCCTCGAAGTTTAACCCTGCTTCTCCTGCAACAAATCCTAATCCATCATCATCCATCTTTGTTTTTGACGTAGATTTGAGAGCGATAGTATCAGCTAAGAATTTAGGCTTTCCTGCTACAAGAGTATCTCTTCCTGCACCATTATGATACGAGATGGACGGACTAGCGATTATTGGATAAAATGACGCATAACCAGAAATATCGAATTCTGGCATTCCACCACGCTCTTCAATGACAGGAGTATCTCCTGCACCCTCAGCTTCTCCTTTTATTGTCTGAAAGTTTTCAGTAACACTAAAATCAGGCAATCCTCCTTGCTGTGGCATTTGTGCATCACTTTTTTCCTGTTGTAGTTGTTTTACCTTTTGATATTGAACGGTTGTTGAATTACTATGTCGTCGTGACTTCAAGGACTTATTCTCATTTGTACTACTTGTAATATTTGCCTTTGCTTTTGAAAGGTTAATAGATATCTTCGAAAAAGCCTGTGTGTTCATTGCTATAAGACAGCTTAAAAACAACAGCTTATTAACTGATATACCCATAAATAATTCTCCTTGGTAAAAAATCAACGGTATCCCGCCAACACTATCTTCAAAGTAACACGTTGTTAACTATAAAAGCTAGTCATTTTAACATAAAATTAGTAACAAAGTGATATCGGTTTGTCACCAAAGTGTTACATAATGCTACAAGTAATAGTGATACATATTTTTGACATGTATAGCTATTGAACATAACTTGAAAATATATGACAATGTCTATAATAAAATCCTGTAGTAAAAGACTTTGTGTCGGTATTACACATTGAGCGTTTTTTATTAACGTTTTATACTAAAGGTAGTAACAGGAGAGTTTGAATGAGTCAAATACTAAATATACCAAATATTTTAACACTTTCACGTATAGCATTACTACCTGGTTTTATTGGTGGTTTTTATATGCATTCAAATGCCGGATTGGTTTTATCTTTTGTAGTATTTATCATTTGTTGCATTACCGATTATCTAGATGGATATTTAGCTCGAGCATATAAACAAACTACTGAGATTGGCAAATTGTTAGATCCTTTAGCAGATAAGATACTAGTATTAGTTGCCATTTTGTATATGGTTGGCTTCAATATGGTTAGTCAGAATACATTAATTCCAGTTGCTGTTACTGTGTGTCGTGAAGTAATGGTTTCTAGTCTCCGTGGTTCAGCTCTAAACGGAAGTAGTATGTTCACTACGTCAATTTTGGCAAAGTGCAAAACTGCAACCCAAATGTTTGCGTTAGCAACTATCTTCATTTCATACATATTTGAAATTCGGTCTATGTGTCTTTTTGGTGAAGCAGTACTATGGCTATCATCATTATTAGCAATCATATCGGGTTTTCAGTATTTTCGGCGAATAGTTAATTAAAACTATTAACTACTACTAGTACGCAACTAAACTTTTAATCTTATAAAATTAGCTTAATAAATCATCGATATCATCATCTTCTTCTTTTTCATCTATAATTTTCAATGTTTTATCTACTAGATCTTCTGCACACGTTGCCTCTGTTGTTCCATCATTTTGTTTTACATTCAATTTTATAGTACATTTTTTATTATTCTTATCTGAACTTATCTTATTTTTTTTTACTTCTTTTTTTTTATCAACTTTATCTTTATCAGTTTCTTCATCTTTTAAAAAATTTTCCAATGCATCTTCACCATCTTCAGTTTCTTGTTCCTTAAGATCTAAAACATCCAATACGTCTTCCTCATCTTTTTTATCAATTTCATCTTTCTTTTCCTTATCATCATCATCCTTTGCACTATTTTTGTTCTTTTTAGTATCTTTTAACATGCTATTAAGTTCTTCTACAGCATCTTCCTCTTTTTTTTCTCCATTTTTGACTTTTTGACCAAGTTCCATACATTCTTTAATACGTAATTTATCTGCCTTTGAAACCGTAGAAGCATTAAGTAAGCTATTAACTTTTTTATTTTTCTTTATATCATCCAATGAGTTTGCCTTAGACAACTCAAAAATCGTGTTTATGTCCTCTTCAGTCAACAGTGTTATTTCCTTTTTTGAATTTTCTTGTTTTATTTTTTTTTCTTTTTCTTCATCATCTTCCCCCAGTATGTCGATTATGTCATCATCATTGATATCATCAGCAATATTGTCATTTTCATTACTATTCAATTTTTTTTCTTCTTTATTACTATTTGTTTTAGGTTTTTCATTTAGTATTTCGTTTTCCGCATTATTATTAATAGTATCGACAATTTGTTTTATATCATCATGTACATTATTTGTTGTGTCATTAATCTTATCTAATTTTTCATCTACTTTTATAATTTTTTCTGCGTTTTTACCAAGTGTTTCTAATTGACTAAGTATTGAATTATTAGTATTGGTTATATGATCTAGTTGTTTTTTTATCTCATTTACTACGTCCATATTTGACGACGAAGATTGTTCAGTTTTATTAACAGTGGCATTTGCCGTCTGTAGCTGTGAATTAGTTATTTGTTTAGTAGCATTTTGTGATTGATCCAAAGAAGTTGCGGGTAACTGTACATTCTGTTGTGCAGTTTGTGATGGTTCTTTTGATGATGTTTCTGTTTTTTCTGGTTCCACTGGTGGATTACTATTATCATTTTGATTTATTATTTGTTCTTGTTTAGAATTTTGGGTGTCCTGTACAGAGTCATTGGAAGATGGGTTTTTTTCACTAATTGCAATTTGTTCTGATTGTTGTGTTAAATCATTTTCTCTATGACTTGCTGTTAAAGAAGAGTTATTTAAAGGGCTAGGATTGCTTTTGATTTTTTTAAACTTTTTTCTTGTAACAGTACCGGAGTTCGCAGTACCACTAGAGATGGTATTATCACTAGAAGTCTTCTGCTTTGAAATTTTTTTCACAAATGATTTTTTTTTACTTTGTGTTTTACTAATAACGTTTTTAATGTTATTAGGCGTCTGTGTTGGCGTCGAAGCTTCTGTGCAATTAATTTCAGTGCTTACTAATACTAGCATACTCAGTAATATGCAATTTTTGTTATTTATCATAATATGCTTGTAACCCTTAATTAGTTGTTCAAATTGTTACAACTTATCATTAAAATTAAGTTAATATTCTGGTATTGTTATTACGAATTATCCATATGTGTTTTTACCACAGTTATATCTCTAACAGGGCTACCAGTTACAATTTCCCTAAAGTCCAGTGGAGGCTACTAGTTGCACATAGGTCAACGTTGTAGCTATACTGTTTACAGATAGCCGAAGTAGCTTAGTGGTAGAGCACTTCATTGGTAATGAAGAGGTCGAGGGTTCGATTCCCTCTTTCGGCACCATCCCTTACCCTTTGAAGTGATTTGATTACGAACGTTAAAAATTGTTAGATGTTGAAATGAACGCGAGGTTTTAAGGGTCGTTGTTTGATATTACGTTCTCGCTTTTCTTTAAAAAAACTATTGCAGAGATGATCCTAATACGAAAAATACCCTTTTTGTTAATTTATAATATGATAAATTATTTGTGCAAATTAAAAAGCTAGTCAATTTAGAGCCTTTAGCCATTTACTTCTATAACAGATTATTAGACCAGGAACAGTCGATAAAACGCATAATGCATATAACAATGCCCATTGATTATTGTTGGCAATCAATAAGGAAGTACTACCAAATATTAATTTAAATAGAGAACCGAGGGAAATTAATAAAACGTTTTTATTGACATCCTTTTGAGAATATTTATCCACAAACGTCCTAAATGCCACGTTTAAAAAGCCACACGATAAACTAGCAACTGTTAGAATTAGTCCCGTGAACCATAAGCTTAAATTGGTATAATTTAAATATAAAAATAGACCACAAGACGTCCCAAAAGAAAGTAAACTAATCTTCATACATCTAGCAATAGAATATTTATATGTGAACACTCCACCTATAAGACCACCAAGTATCATGGCGAATACGCCTGGTATTTGTGATATATTAGCAATTTCTATTTTATCAAAATTTTTGTACAGGAGGAATACTTGTTTAGTTGTGTGTAAAGACACATCTGGAATTTTTACAGATAAAATCAATATTATTATTCCAATTGCACCAGCACTAAATATAAAATCTTTTATTAAAAATAACAGTTGTTTTGTACTTGATATAGATTGTTGTTCAGAAGTTACAGGTTCACAGATATTAATGAACTTGGGCGTTAATATCATGTTTAGACCAACTAATATACATGCCGATACGATGAATGCCACATGCCACCCAAAGTAATAGGCCAGGTACGCTAGACCACCGCCACCAACTAGCATACCAATACGAAAACCTACCGTACTGAGTGCTGTAACCATACCAAACTGATTACTATGGAAATTTATTAGTTTTATATGCGTAGCAATGATATCATACACAGAAATACTTAAAGTTAACAAAAATATATTTAAAGTTGCCCAAAACATGGAATGTATATTGTAACCAAGCGTAGAAAAAAGAATTAGAATTGCAACTTGTGCCAAGCGTACAAGTTTTGTAAGACTGAAATTTTTAACGCAAATTAGATTTTTTATATAAGGCGATATAAGAAATTTAAGACTATATGGAGCAGTGGCAATAGGAATTAATGACATACTTTTTGGATTGATTCCATTTTCGTATAACATTCCCAAAAAACTACTATTTACCCCCATCAACACTAAGCCTGCAATTACCGCCCTGCAAAATTCAAAAATTTGTATAAAAATTTGTTCTTTAGTTAAGTTGTGAAAAAAGTGCATTACACTCCGCCTCCAAACCAAGATTTAATTCTTTCAAATAATGAATTTTTTTTAAAAACAGTTTTTTCCATTTTTTCAAAGCCATACAACAATGTGCCTGTAGCAGTAGCAAATGAGGCTGATTTGACATAATCATCATTTCCTACAACGCCTGTCGGACTGACAATGGATACAGATGAACCAATAAGGAAATTTTTCGAACCAATATATTCCTGTAACCCAACTAGCCGACTACCGCCACCTGTTAGTAGAACAGTTTGGAAATATTCTTCATCAATGTTGTTATCTAGTATATGCTTCTTAATAGTATCTAGTATCTCATCCACTCTTGAAGATATAATCATGTTCAGCATACTATATGGTATCGACTGAATACTTCTTTCTCCAACTTCATCAATAGTAGTAATAATAATATTTTGTTGTTCATTTGTAGTCGGCATACCAGCAATTCCATATAGTACTTTCAATCGCTCTGCATCACTTTCGTCAGTCTTTAATACAGTTAATATGTCGTGCGTAATACTATTGCTACCAATCGGAATATTATCTAAATACAATAAGGTATCACCCGAGATACATGATATTGAAGTACACGAACCGCCAACGTCAATTACTAACATTTTCTGTTTATTATCATTATTAACTAAGGCTAATGCGGACATCAACGGTGCTGATACGAACGCAATTACTTCAATGTTGTTTTTGTTAAAACAATTTTTTAAATTATTTAATAAATTTTTCCTTGCAGATAGAACATGGAAAATTGCTGATATTTTATTACCCGTCATTCCAATTGGATCTTTAATATTCGATGTGCCGTCTAAAGAATAATCTATAGGAATAACATGTAAAGCTTCCCTATTTGCGGCAACACAATCTGCCATCATCTTTTGTATTACAGAAGCATCAATGGCAGTTTGATTAAGTTCTTGAGAGATTTCAAAAAGTTGAGAGTTAATAGCCCAGGGTGGCAATGCAACTATGACAGAACGTACACGTTTTTGAGCCATGTTTGATGCTGTCGATATTACATTAACAATTGAACTCTCAACTTCATTCAAATTGACGATTTTGCTGTACTCTAATCCTTGTGTTGCTTGGTAACCAACACCTAAAATTTTTAATTTATTTGACGAATTATTTTTTTTTATATATTTTGCAATTACTGCACATACGGTATTAGTGCCAAGAACAACTGCAGTTAATTCCTTACTCATTTCAATAATCCTTACTTAATACCGTAAAATAACATCTCCTACCAGGAGTTTAATATTTTATCAATTAAAATGCTAGTCACAGTCTGTTTCAGATTTACCAAAGTTAACTTTCTGTACAATTATAACAACTGATAGTAGTTTGCATATAAATGTTTTCTAAATTTGTTATGCCACCTACAAGGCAAAATGAAATTTCAACTATAGAACAATACATGTTAGACACTTTGTCTAATATTGATATTCCAAAATCCATATTAGATATAATCATACATACAGGGAAACGTATTAGAGCCTTGTTAGCATTAGAAATATATTATAAGTATCATAAAAGTATTCCTGACAGTTTATACAAAATACTTGCCCTAGTTGAGTTAGTACATTTTGCCTCGTTATTGCATGACGATGTCATAGATAATGGTATTATGCGACGTGGAAAAAGTTCGATGTATCAGATATATGGGGCAAAAAAAACGATTTTACTAGGAGATTATTTATTGGCAAAAATTTTTTCCGAAATTACAAAACTATCAATTGAAAAATACATAATCGATAGATTTATAAAAACAGCAACTAGTACAGCTTATGGAGCATATTTAGAGCAACATTTGCTTCCTTCTGCTAGTTTGCGAGATTACATAAAAATGGTCTCACTTAAAACATCTCCACTTTTCCAGTTTGCTTCAACTGCCGGACTATGGTATCTGGACAATATAGCTAAAATAGGAGTTTATACTACTTGCTTTGGCATAATATATCAGGTGCAAAATGACTTAAATGACTATAAACAGTCAGTATTTCAAGCATCAGAAGATTATATGCAAGGTAACATAACCTATCCTTTTGTTGTATTACGCAACAAATATTCAGAATTATTTATTAATAAAAACCAACAAAATTTTGAACATATCCAAAAACTGATACATTCAGAAGAATTTAAACAAATTGCCCACTCACAACTCTTTCCGTATTTAAAACGATTGACCAATTCCGACGTATATATTAAGTGGTGAATCAATATATCTGTTATTCTTATCCTTTCTACGCTTTGTAGGAAATGCTACATCTACTCTAACCGGTCCCATTATTGTATAGTATCTTATTCCAAATCCTATTCCGGTCATCCAATTTTGTTGTTCTCCTTTACTATAAACCTTACCTGTTTCTACAAATACTACGCCACCGATTGTATTATTAAGTCTAAACCTACATTCCAGTCCTGCTTCTATTAGTGAAGAGCCACCATAAGGTCTGCGATTTAATAATTTTCCTATTTTCTTTTCTCCGTACCCTCTAATAGAGTTAGCACCACCTGCGAAAAACATTTTATCTCTAGTTAGTAGCGATGCATTGCCACATATCGTGCCATGCTTTGCATACACCGCACATACAACCCCATAATCAGAGTAATTATTTTTATTAATACCAAAATATCCATACACAGAAGTTAACAGCCTAGAATAGGCTATATTACCTGAGAATAGTGGCGTAACAGTAGTATCTATACGTACGCCACTATGTGGGTCTAAGATGCTATCGGTGAAATTAAATTTCAACCCTATTGGAATGCCAAATGTTTGAATATATTTCGTATTTTTATTTATTTCTTTATCGTCTTCCACGACTTTATCAATTGTCTTGGAATATTCCCCCAGACCACCTATGCCGATTTCAAGTCTATGACCAATGCTTTGCCATAGCATAGTATTCGTACAGTATTTTAATAAGTTATATGAAGTTTCATCTTCTCGGACAAACTTTACTTGCGTTGATAATCTTTGATTCTTAGTAAATAAATCATAATATCCATGCTCCAATTTTACGGTTTGTTCATCCTTAGATATATTACCAAGTACTTCTAATGTAGATCCTCGCCCGTCGATGTTGTAATGCTTCCAGCTTGCAAGTAAGTTAAATGTCTGAGTAGTACTAAATTTTGCACCCAATTCTATACTACGTAATGGTGCTTCTTCCAGGTTTAAAACTACATCTGCATATGCATACTCCGAATTATTGTCATCCTCCAGTTTTGAAAGAGTTACTTCTAATGAAGAAAAAAGCTGGTACTTTACCAAATCATCCTTAAACTGGTTAATCTTTTTTGAATTATATATATCCCCCGTTTTCCACGTAATTCTATTACGAATAAAAGGTTCCAGTAGTTTTGACGATTTTCTACATTTTATTTTAATGATCGTATTTCTGATTTTAGTAATTTTTCCGGTATCAATATTGTAAATTACGTTTACAGTTTTGTTTTTATGATCTAACTCAATATCTGGTGTCTTTACATGTACAAAGGCAAAACCATTTTCTTGATAAAAATCCCTAATTTTATTTGTAGCTGATGATACTTCACTTCCCAGAAAAACATCCCATTTTTTTAATCCTGTCAGTTTGAAAAAATCATCTGCTAGTAAAATACTTGGTTGACCTTTAACATCTCCTATTCTATATCGTTCATTTAATTTTACATCGAACTTCTTTGAAGTTCTGTCATTTGCCGGTACAATTTTGGCATCGAAATAACCAAACGTGTGTATAATTTTGCGTAAGGTCTTTGTATTGCGTTCTATCCAAAACTTTCTCTCTATTGCTGTTGTTTTTTCAGTAGCTACTTCAACTTGTTCATTAATTGCCTTTAAAATATTCTTATCTTTAATTCCTGTAATATTTAGTTGCGGTTTATATTGCTTCTCCGTCGTACTAGCAACTGTTGTTGTTACAGTTTTATGTTCATCTGTTTTTTCAGCACTAACCTCAGCCACATAACACAACAATATCAATACGTAACAATAGAGTTGCAGTTTAAAAAGTGACATTTTATTTTGTAACAAAAATACTCTATCTAAAGTAGCACAAATTTAGTTTACCAAGTATTAGTAGTTGGAAGATAACTTAATGCCTATCGTAATGCATATAATCCCTATTCTCTTGTGTATTTTAACATGTGCGTAACACATACTTAGATTACGTCTGCAAGCTTAATTATACTATTATAGAAAGTATTCCGCTGCCTATAAATACAAAATACTTATAGTTCAATCTATATTTTGGTCAATAAATTTATCCAAATCAGATCTAACACTTTTTGATAAATTAGGATTAGCTTCAGATTTCTTAATTCCCAAACGAGCTAATTCCTTTGCCGTTTTACTTTCAGAATTATCAGCTCCTTCCTTTTTTAAGGGGCGGGCTGAGTTGCTAGCTGTAGTCGACGTGGCACTACTGCTAGTAGTAGAACTCGAACCTACATTAGGTACAAAACTTTCACTGTTACGATTAACACTTTTTCCTGAAAGTGGACTCGGTAATTGATTCCCGGTACTAATTTCTGAATTATTTTTATCTTGAGAAGCGATAATCGTTTCTTTTAATTTTCCGCCCAAAGCCCGAATTAGTTCTTGCTGTTTATCCTTACTCGAATAATTCATTAGGTCACGTTGTGTTTTTTCTGGTAGTAATAAAAACATCATTTGTGCTGTATTTTTAATATACGGTAATAAATTAGATTGTTTTATAATTTCTGGGGGTTCTTTAAATATGTAGTATGTTGACCCAAATTCAGCAATGGATAATACTAAAAGCCCCCTTACTAACCCAAATAATGAACCACAAAATTTGTCTACAGTGCTAAAGACACTTTCGTTTACTATTTTAGAAAATATATAGGTAAGTAAACTAAGTACAATTAAAAAAATTACAAATAATGATACACCAGTAATGATGTTAGCTAAAATAGGCTGATCGATAAACTCTCGAACTATATCTAATCCAACTGGAAATAGTTTATACGCTAAAAATCCACTACCAATCCATGATATTACTGAACAAAACTCCTTAACTGCCCCCCGGAACCATCCAATAAGCACCGAAATCAATAGTACGCAAACAATTATGGTATCAATCATAATAGATTTCAATTATCCTAGCTTAAATTCATTTTGCCTTGCAATTTCATAAAAAGCTACAGCTGTAGCACTAGAAACGTTTAATGTTGAGAAGTATGATGTTGTTGGTAGTTTCGCAATAAAATCTGAATTTTCTAGCTGTAATCGGCGAATTCCTGTACTTTCAGCCCCTAAAACAAGGCAAATTTTTCCGTGTAAATCTACCTCATGAAGATATTTATTCCCATGTTCGCTCAGTGCAACAACCCAAAATCCATTTTTTTTTAACTCTTTTATTGTATTGGCAATATTATTTACAGGATACACACTAACATAGCTTAATCCGCCAGATGAAATCTTAGATACTGTGTTAGATAAGCCACAGGCAGACCGACTATGAATGATTATACCCTTAATGCCAAATACCGCAGCTGAGCGAATTATTGCCCCCACGTTATGTGGATCAACTACGTTATCTAATATAGCTATTGCACCATTGGCGGAATACAAATCAACAATTGAACCTGATTGCTTATTTAAAATTTCCATTACAATCCACTGATGTGCAATTCTATCATCATTAACTCGACGCATTATAAAATCTTTAGTTACATAATTAACTAACTTACGATCTATCTTCTGCACCCAATCGGGATAATTCTTACCTTCCATAAGGTATACACATAGAATATTTGCTGATTGAGATTTTAATGCTTCATGGCAAGAATGTAAACCGCAAATTATTGTTTTATTTTGTTGGAATTTTTTTTGACGCATACTTTGCCCATTTTGAACCTTTGTGCTTATTTTGTAAAACACTATTAACGGCAATTGCCTCTTTCTTCAAACCTAAGGATAAATAGCATTCTACCAATCGAAGATATGCCTCTTGGGCAGTTTCAGTAGTTGGATAACTTTCAATTATTGTGTTGTAACGTAATATTGCTGCTGAGAAATTCTTATTTTTTTGGTAATACATCCCTGTCCGGAATTCATGAAGTGCTAAATGTTGTAGTAAGACATCAAGTTTTCTCTTAGCGTCTGTAACGTACTTAGAGGATGGATAACGCGTACACAATTCACTTAGATATTCAAGAGAACGCATAGTGTTTTCCTGGTCGCGTTTAATTATAGGCATTTGGTCATAATATATACAACCTAGTAAATACAGTGCCTCGGGAACGCGATTATGCGTAGGGTGCGTTTGTATATAACCATCCAATATTGTTACAGCATCATCATATTTTTTCATTTTGTAATAACAAATTCCAGCTTCCACCTGACTATCAGCTACATATTTTGAATACGGATGAGATTTTTCAATTTCTTCAAATGCTAAAACAGCATCTGATGCTTTTTTAGTTTTTGCATATTTATTGCCAATTTGGTATAGTTCCTCGGGTGATTTATTCTCCAACTGCTTTACATCTATTTCATGCTGACGACATCCAGTACATAACATCATTACGACTATAAAGGAGTAATATCTTTTCATTTAACAAAAATTGTAACAACTTACACTGTGAGTTTAACATAATCGAATGCGTAGCAGAACTCACTACCACTCAGGGTGGCATGTCACATAGTCAAATATGGGATGACTACAACTTTGATAAAAGTTAAGATAATTCTCATAACAGTAGTTAATATATTAATATTATCTTTGTGAACACTTGTAATCATTTTAACTATTTAGTAACTTTTCTATAACTGCTGACTAGTAGTCAACAGTTTGTATTTTGGTTATTTTTACGGAGTTTTATATGAAAATCTTATTAAGAACTTTAACTATCATTGTATCATTAATGGTAGCGAGCATTAATGGAGTTAACGGTATGGAATCGGATAATCCATCTGACAAAGAAGACATTAAACAGACAAAAGATAATTTATCTGATATTAAGAAAAAGGATCTTATAACGAATGAAGAAAGTGGAAATTATGTACAGGTTTTTTATGTGACAAATTACCATAGGTTTATAAGCAGTAAAAAATACAATAAAGGGTATGATGTTGTGAAAGTAGATGGAGCAAATACATCGGACGATAACATTAGCAAAGAACTTTATGGACTCCTTTTTTCAAAGGAATTAGCAAAAAAATCTAATTTTTATCGAACTATTTATACAAAGGCCGAAGTTGAAGACATGGAAAACGTATTTTATGAAAAGAAAAATAAAGATATAAAGAAAGAGTTTCAACAAAAAAAAGAATTATGGAAACAGTATACATTAGTAGATATGGGGAATAATGGATATTTAAAATTAGAAATTAATAACTAACCGTATATTATACAAACTTTAAGATATAAGTAAAACCATTGGACGGTTTTATAAATAAGGAGGACTAATTGTAACTATATAGTACAGTTAAAAAGCACCAGTTGACTGGATCATGAAAGAGAAAAATTGCTATGATATAATTATATGTCGAACCTTTTTATTAATCTAAAATGAATAGCGTATTAATGCCACGGGGAGTGGCAATGTGGTTAATAGAGAATACAGCGTTGACGTTTAATCAGATAGCAGAGTTTTGTAACTTACATCTATTTGAAGTTGAGTCGTTAGCAAATGGAGATATGGATAAACAACTTGCAAGTTTTGACCCAATTGCATCTTCACAACTAACAATGGATGAAATACACCGTTGTGAACAGGATAAAAATGCTAAGTTGCAGCTAAAGCAATCAATGGCAGATAAGTATTTATTAACTAAATCGCATAAATATACGCCTAAAGCAAAGCGTCGTGATAAGCCAGATGCCATTTTATGGCTAGTGAAATACTATCCTGCCTTACCCGATAAGGATATTTGTGATTTACTAGGTACTACAAAGGCAACAGTTCATTCGATAAGAAATAAAACTCACAGAAGTATGTCCGAACTAACACCGCGTAACCCAGTTAATTTGGGATTGTGTTCCCAAAATGACATGGATTTTATTATTGCTAAATTGAGTAGGGAATAAATATGATTAAAATAACTTTTGTATACGATGGTAAATCAGTAACAGTGGAAGCTAGAGGTGGCGAAACATTACTACAGTTAGCCGAACAAAATAATATCCCTTTAGTTGGAGGTTGTGGTGGAGCGTGTTTATGCGGTTCATGTTTTGTTGACATTGACCAGGCACATGCCAACTTATTACCGGAGACGGAGTTCTCCGAATTGGATATACTGGAGTGTTTACCTATGTATAAACCTACATCTAGGTTAGCGTGTCAAGTTGTTGTCACGCCAGGAATGGACGGAATGATAGTTCAAATACCCTAATGTATAACCAATTATCATTACCAATTAATATTTTTGAACCAACTGATTTTTCAGAAATAGACAAAACACCTGATAATGAGTTAGCCATAAACTGGCTAACAACTTGGGGGAGTCAAAACGCAATAAAAATTAATTATACGTGTTTAGTTGGCGAATACGCTCCATTATTTGCTTCAATATGGTCTCGTACTAATGATGCCACAGTATTACCATCAGATGCTCGATTATTTAAAAATTGGTATAAAATTATTGAAAAAAAACACAATAATAAATGCTATACACTTAATTTTCCTGAATTAATAAAGGACGAAAATATGGTGTTGTACATATTAAATCTGGTTAAAGAGAACAATTCATACCTATTACTCACATCCGATATTCATCCAAGGGATTGGTGTATTGAACTACCTGATTTAAAGTCCCGTATTTCAACAATTAATGTATTCACCTGTTGAAAATGTTTATTTTTAAACAGAGTATTCTTGTTTTTAGCATTATATAAGATCAAATTACCATTCGTTTAAGGAATTACGCCAGTAACTATCTACTTCTTTTAAAAATTTGGTAGCTCTACGATAATTAACCCTATCTTTGATTATGCGTTCAAATCTCTGTGCATGTGTATTCATTGACGATTGCAATTTATTGAATATATATTTTCCTTTTTCTGTCAGCGTAAGTAAAAATGAACGTTTGTCATGAGGTGATGGGATTTGTTTTACGTATCCACCTGAGACCATTTTTTTAATATTATAAGAGGCATTTGAGCCAGAATAACCACGTTTCAAAACAAGTTCACTTAACGATACATTGCCATTACCAATATTTAAAATAATAAAACCCTGAATAGGCGTTAAATTATTGGCGTCAATAGCTTCAAGTTCATGCTTCATAAGATCTAGAAAGCTCTTATGTGTTTGTTCTAAAATAGTGTAGAAATCCATACAACTGTTTTTCATATGCAATATGATAAAACCTTACTTCTGAAAACAAGTCTATGGAACTATTTTTAAATAAGCATTAAAAATAGATTAAAAAACTTCTAATTTTTAAAAATTTTTACTCGAATATAGCATACATTACATTGTGCAGAGTCGTCTCATGTTACGCGTTATCATTAGAGTTACATTAGAAGATACCATACCATTTATCTTTTTAAAGATGTAACGTGTCTTGACCCAAGATGGTTATGTGTCATAACATCTAGTAGTAATTGATATTTATAAACAATAAAATTATGGCAGAAGGAAAGGTTTCCACCGCAGTTTTAAAGAAACGTAAGAAATTGCGTAATGTTAGAAATGCTGAACGCAAACGTATTGTTAATTCTATGCGTCGTAGTCGTATGCGTACATTCATATCAAAAGTCGATAAAGCTATATCTGAAGCAAAACCAAAAGAAGAAATTTTGAAGGCTTTTTCAGAAATGCAAAAAGAAGTAATGCGTGCTGCGTCAAAGCATATTATTCACAAAAATACTGCTTCACGTAAAATTTCAAGAATGTGTCATCGTGTGAAAATTGCTATTGGAGAAGTTTTAAAAAAGTAAAAAACCATTAAGTCGGGGGTTACCCTAGACTTTTGGCATTAAAAAAATACAGTAGTGCTTATATCAGTTTTTTAATTTCACTTATCTGTTGTGTTGTTACTTCGGTATGCCCATATAGCTTTCATTTGGGCAATTAGTACACTTGGTTTCCAGTGCCTTGCACTCTTTATTGGACTATTAGGATCATTAATAGTTATTTTCCCGTCATTATCAACTCCGGTTAATACAATAAAATGACCTGACTTAGTAAAAATGCCAGGAGACATTGAGCAAATCATTGGTGTCTTTTCTGATAAATTAGTTAATATATATTGCTTTGAAATGTTTCCACGTACAACACCTAGTCCATAGTGTTTTGCACCAGTGGTCATTAATTCCCACAAAGTTCCTTTTCCATATTTATAAAAACAATGTTTTGTGGAGTATTTGCTAACAGTATACGGATTGATACTGGGGTCTTGTTTTAGTCCACATGCAACCATTGCCATGCAGGAAGGTCCACATCCGGCAATACCTAAATAATTTTTTCCATATCGTTTATATCCCCATCTTTTGTCCCACTGAATGAATAGTGGTATATTCCTAGCTTTCATTTCTGTAGATACATTCATATCAAAATTAACATCTTTGTACTTAAGGAAATTATCTACAAATTCTTTTGCTTCAGGATGGGTTTTCCCAAAAGCAACTATAGAACTAGGTATTCTGTCGTTTTTGTAAACAGTATTTTTGCATCCCGTCAATGTAGATAACGCTAAAATTGCTACAACTTCTTTTTGCATATCAAAAACTTTTGGACTCTTTCCTGCGTCTATTTCAGAGTATTTTAACAGTTTCTGTCAAAAACGTTTTGATATTAATTATCAAACCTGGTATTTCATACGATGCTGAGAATTCCAGAAAGGGGGAGTATGCTTTTGGGAATTCTGTCAACAGATAGCGTCTCCTACGGGATATTGCTTTGCACACTAAATGTGGCACGCGAATCCCTTAGAAATGATTACTGGTAAAAGAACGTTGAGATTGGCGTCTCCTACGGGATTTGTTCAATCAAAGATTGCCGAATCCCGTATGAATTTATAACTCTTAGGGAAATTGTCAATAGATGGCGTCTCCTACGGGATTTGAACCCATGTTGCCGCCGTGAGAGGGCGACGTCCTAGACCCCTAGACGAAGGAGACATCCCTACACGTAAAGTATATAGAATTGCTCGGAATGGTGCAAATAGTCAACTAAGGCTTATATCTATAACTGTCTAGTCAAAGTCTTCAACATCTTCCAGTATTGTTCCAATACTAAAAGTTTCTTTACTGTCGTTATTAATTTCAACACTAGTAGGAGTAGTTTGTCCAAGAGTTGTAGCTACCTCTTTAGCATTACTAGATTTTTTGCGTTCCCAATTATTCAAAGTACTATTTTTTGATATTTCCTTAAACCAGTTTGTGAAAAAGCGAGCAAAGATACGTGCCGGGATGCGTCCACCTGTAGAACTAGGTTTCATTTTATCACTCAAACTATCATTACCAATCCAGACACCAAAAGCTAGTCCATCATTTACTTTATCTTCATCATCAGGGTCATAAAATCCAATAAACCAAGCGTCTGTATCCCCATTACTACCAGTTTTTCCGTATATATAGTCATTAACCTTAGCTGCTCGTCCTGAACCACGTTGCACAACAGAATGTAATAAATCACGACAATTATTCAGAATTTCACTATCCAGTACGTCAACTGGTTCTGGTTCTTCTCGGGAATATAATATATAACCGTCCTTCTTCCTTATTTCGATTACACAATATGGTACTACTGCGTAACCATCCATAAAAGAAGCAAAAGCAGCTGTAATATCTTTCAATGTTACGGGCGTTGTACCTAAGGCAACACTCAAATCATTTTCAGAAACATTTGTAATACCCAACTTTTTAGCGAATTGAGAGACACGATGTAATCCTATTGATTTAGCAAGTCTAATACATGGTGCGTTGATTGAATAAGTAAAAGCATCAAGTAACGACACCGAACCACGCGTACGCCATTTATAATTACGTGGATGCCAATTCCCTATTGATACTGGCTCATCAGAAATCTGGTCATATATCTGATATCCATATTCAAGTGCTGCACCATACACAAAAAGTTTAAATGCAGAACCAGGAAACCGTTGTGCTTGAGTAACCCTATTAAACTGTGTTGCTGAATAATCAGAACCCCCAATCATTGACTTGATAGCTCCATTTCTATCCATACAAATACAAGAAACTTGGGAAAATTTATAGTTTGCCCCCTCAGTTTTTAAATAAAATGATGTTGCCTCGTCAGCTACTCTTTGTATTCTACTGTCAAAAGTAGTAACTACTATTAAATCATCTTCAAATTCTCCTAATATCTTTTTTGCTTGCTCATAAGCGAAGCTACAAAAATATTGAGTACTGTTTTTACTATCTACTGTTTGAGAAAACGCTTGCTTAGCTTCTTTCTGCTCAATATCCTTAGCACTCTTTATATATCCTTGTTCTTCCATCTGTTTTAATACAACCATAGCCCTATCATGTGCATAATTTTTATGATTTGATGGATTATAACGAGCTGGAGCTCGCAGTGAGCCTGCAAGTATCGCTGCCTCAAACGTGTTTATTTCTGTTGCATGTTTATCAAAGTATTTTCTGGACGCAGCCTCAATACCATAAGTACCAGCTCCAAAATATACTCTATTCATATACATCATTATGATTTCTGACTTCGTGAATTTATATTCTAACCAAAATGCTAGTATTAATTCTCGTATTTTACGTCCTAACGTTCGGTCTCTGTAACTAGTTATGCCTTCCCCAATCAATATATTTTTTGCCAATTGCTGTGTAATCGTAGAACCACCTTGCACAAATTTTCGAGCTACATAATTTTGGTATATAGCCCTAGCTAGTCCAATAAAATCTATGCCGAAATGCTGATAAAATCTCTTATCCTCTATTGCAATAAAGGCTTCGGTTACGTGTTTAGGTAGAGATTTTATAGGCACTACATCTTCATATAAGTCCCCAAATGTTCCTATCGTAGTTCCATCATATGACTGTATTTCAACTGATGGACAACGAATTGCATTATCAAGTGTTCTAATATCTGGAATGTCTTTAGCATAATATACTACAATACTACTGACTATAAGACAACCAATAGCGAAGAATACTCCTATAAATTTAAAAAAAACTTTAATAAATGTTCTTTTCTTCGCACATTTTTTTTTCGATTTATTTCTTCGTCGTCTACTAATCATCTGCAGTTAATTTTTTTACTAAGATTTCTAATTCTTCGTAAGTTTTACATTTTATTATCAATTTACCACCTTTTCGTGTGATTTGAAGAGAAGTCGGCAAATGAATAGCCCTTTCAATATGTGTTGCTATTTCAATAGCCTCTTCATTACGAGCTGGCACAATTGGCGTTCCAGTGTTATTGGATAACCGTTGTGCATCTGCGGTTACGATATCTGTTTTTTGATTAACGAGGTCAAATGCTTCAGTTTTTTTCCCTAGACAATCACTGTCAGGATCGGCATTGTTAGTATCGTTACCAAACAGTGCAGATAAACCTCTACCTAATTTTTTCTCCATCCATATTTCCTTTCTTTTTCTAAAAATTCACGAGCAAGTTCCATGTACGATCGAGAACCAACGCTTTTGACATCATATATTAAGACAGGCTTACCATACGATGGAGATTCTGATATTTTAACATTTCTGGGAATTATTGTATTGAATACTTTTTCTCCCAGCATTTCTCGAGCATCATTTTCTACTGATAAACTCAAGGCATTACGTTTATCATACATAGTTAAAAGCACTCCAAAAATTCGCAATCCTGGATTAAGTACGCTTCTGACCCGCTTGATGGAATTTACCAGTTGATTCAATCCTTCCATAGCGTAATATTCACATTGAAGTGGAGCAAGTACGCCATTTGCCGTAACTAGTCCATTAAGTGTCAGTATTCCCATTGATGGAGGGCTGTCAATGATAATATAATCGAACATATCACGGTATGGTTCTATTGATTTTTTTAGTATTTTTTCCCGGTCTGGAACTTGTACTAACTCAATTTCTGCCCCAATAAGGTTTACATTCGATGGAACAAGCGTCAATCCGGGAATATCAGTCGTCAGCATTATTTCTGATAAATTTCTAGTTTGTATTAGTAATTCATAGGTTGAACCTAATTTTGAAGAATAAATTCCTAATCCTGAAGTTGCATTACTTTGTGGGTCTAAATCTATTAATAAAACTCTTCTTTTTATTGCAGCTAGTGCGGTTGCTAAGTTAACAGCGGTCGTAGTTTTGCCTACTCCTCCTTTTTGATTAGCTACTAAGACAACCAACGCCATAGCGACACTATTTATAATTTTTCTATCTCATCAATACTGTAGCATGTATTGTCACTATTTAAAATAGCCCTATTAAAAATAGTAACATTGTATTTTCAATATTACACTGTCGTGTGTTAACTGACTTTTAATTATTTCATAATTACAATTTCGCATTTCTAATTGTGTAATCTCAAACTGCCAGTTTTTCCCTCTATGGAATAAACCGTTTGGTATTGATAATTTTTTCATAATATCTATCAATATTTGCAATGAACCAAAAGCTCTAGATATAGCAAAAAATGGTTTTTTGTATTTCTTTGTATTTAAATGGTACACATCACCATTATAAATTTCATAATTAAGATTTAGATTGCGTTTTACCTCTTTTAAGAAAACAGCTTTTTTTATATCTTTTTCTATCAACACAAGATTATTGAAACCTGCAATTGCCAAAATTACACCAGGGAAACCTGCTCCACTTCCTATATCAAAAATCGTACCTTCTTTAGGCAAGTACGGTGTTAACTGTAAGCAATCGTCAATGTGACGTTTTTTGACATCTTTAAGTGAATTAGCTTGAACCAAATTAATATATTTATTCCATTGTTTAAGCAATTCTATATATTTCTCAAGTAATTCTGTCATTGTTCTCCTAATTTCTTATAAATAGGAGTAAAAGCATACTCGATGTCAGTTGTTTCGCATATGAGTTTTTCACTTTTTCCCCATTCGTACCCATACAATGATGCGTATTGTGCAAATGCTAAGTTCTTGTCTGATAATGACAAATCAGTATCAAATAATGGATTTTTATATTTTTGTTTTATCTCATCCATTGTGGCAGTTATCTGGTCTGATAATGTTTTATTTGTAATGGAGCGACAATAAAAATCTCCACGATACGAATTAATTGCAATAACATCACAGTTACCACGTGCAACATAAAAATATGTTAAAAAGTTTGAAACACCAATAAAATTAGTCTCAGGATGTGCAATTTTTAGTGCTTTTATTACTGAATTAACTATTCTGACAGTTGTAAACGTTAATGGTCCTAGCGAAAAAATGACTTTATCTAGATTATCTACATTTTGTAATTCTGCACTTAAAAAAAGCGGTATTAAATCGGCAATTTTATGCTGTTCTGCTACCTTATGTATTTGCATTATACGTTCAGAATAAATGTGGCAACAATTATTACTTATAAAAAATGACAACATATAAAATATGGTAACCCTTCTAACACAAATAAGTGTACAACTAAGCTTAATTGGGATAACTGCATAGCGTAAAGCTAATAGAATATCGAAACTAATGTGGAACTGATATTATCACATATGAATTGCAAGCTATGTTAAAATGACAGCATAGCTTAGTAATTCAGGTAATTTAGAAGCGTTACCTGGCAAAGGATTTAATGGATAAAAAGAAAAATTCAACAGATGGAAATAAGATTAATGAGGAAATAAAAGTTCCTGAAGTTCGCTTAATTGGGGCTGATGGGCAACCAGTTGGTATATTGCCTACACGTCAGGCATTGGAAATGGCAAGGGATGCCAACCTAGATTTAGTTCTTATATCAGAAATCTCTACCCCACCCGTTTGTAAAATTTTAAATTACGGAAAGTATAGATATGCTTTACAACGAAGAAAGACCGAAGCAAGGAAAAAACAAAAAACAATTGATATTAAAGAAGTTCAATTCCGACCGTTTATTGGTGAAAATGACCTTAACATAAAGTGTCGTGCAATACAGAAATTTATTACAGATGGAAACAAGGTTAAAATAGTTATGAGATTTCGAGGTCGCGAGATGAACCGTACGGAAACGGGTTTTAATGTTATTAACAAAGTTTTGGAATTTTGTGATAATTTCGCAAAGGCAGAACCGAAACCCAAATTAGAAGGTTCTATGATAGTTACAGTCCTAAGTAAAAAATAAAAGGAGAGTATTATGTTAGGTATTTTATTAGCTGTGCATGTTTTAGTTACTATGCTTTTGATATTTGTTGTCCTAGTGCAAAAATCAGAAGGTGGGAGCTCACTATTTGCAAGTGGAGCAGGAAATGGGATGTTTACAGCTCGTGGTACATCAGATATTCTTACGAAATCTAGTTGGGTATTAGCATCCATTTTCTTGGGTAACTGTATTTTAATGGCACATATCTCATCAAAAGAGATTAAGGAAACTAACTCAATTATCGTTAATCAAAAATTAGCTAAAAAAACAAAACAGTCCGTTAAACAAAATGTACAACCTACTCCTATAAAACCCAAAACAACAAGTAAAAAGGCTGATAAATCTTACAAAGATAAACAAAGTATTAAAAATAGTGATAAAAAAGTAGTGCAACGTACTACCAAAAAAGCTAAAGACGCAAAAGTGGTTACACCGGAGAAAAAATGATAAAGCTTCCACTTGGCATCAATGAGATAAAACAATTTCTACCTCATAGAAGCCCGTTTTTGTTAATTGATAAGGTGATAACACTAACACCTTATGAGAAATGTATTGCATATAAAGCTGTTTCTTATAATGAATGGTTTTTTCAAGGACATTTTCCTGAGCATCCTGTAATGCCAGGGGTTCTAATTATTGAAGCTATGGCTCAATCTTCGGGAGTATTAGCATGTGCTAGTATAGGTAATTCTCAAAACCCAAAAAGCATGCTTTTTGCATCAATATCTAATGTTCGTTTTCGAAAACAAGTAGTACCTGGTGATTTATTACGATTTGAAGTTTTCGTAGATAACCATCGTGCTAAAATCTGGAAGTTTACAGCTAACGCATTTGTTGATGATACATTGGTGACCGAATCAGGTTTTACTGCCATGATGCCATAGGAAATTATGAAGTTTGTAAATAAAATTTTTACACTAGTAATTTTGGTTGGATTGTGCCTAGCTTTATACGCTTGGACACCCAGTTTAGGATATGTAGATATTGTTTTTCTAAAATATAAAATCTATATGGATATTTATATATTAATTGGTGTATTAGGTGTTTTATTTTTTATACTGAACATTACTTTTAGTATTTATAGGTGGTTTAAAAAACATTTCAGTTCACAGAATATAACAGTTACTAAAAATTCAATTAATGAACTTGCAAGGTGTATAGCATTGAATGGTATAGGTACTTTTAATGTAGATAATGTTTTTGACGTATGTAAACAAGCATTATCTGTTCGTAATGGTGTATCTATATCCCGTAAAACTGGTATATCGGAAATTGATATATATAATACGAAGCTATTTTTAAATAACGGTATTTCTACGAAAGCACTCAAAATTGATAGTATTATTACAGTTGCAACATCGGTAATTAATGAATATCCAGCTCATGTTTCTTTGTTAAAAGAGGAACTATTGCGAGTTGCTATAGAAGCGAAACGGGCTGGTAAAAGATTTAAATTTGACCCATCATCATCAAAGTATAAATTACAGCAAGAGTTTATTGATACATTTGATATTAAAATGGGACTAACGGATATTGAATTGACAGCAGATGTACAACATAAAATAAAAATTTTAGACAGACTAAATAATAAATATACCAATAATCTTGAAATTATGGAAAAACTTCTGAGTATTCTTGCTATTAATACGGGAAACGAGGAAAAGATTTTGCGTTTAATTACAGAAATTTTCAAAATACGTCCGAATCGAAAGTTAGTAACAAATTTCTTGCAAGCATGTGCTAGTAAAACTTACTCGGAAGTTAGTCTTTTAGATATAGCATTGGAATTACTAAAACCAATCGCTAACGACAATGTTGAAAAACTTTGGTTTTTATTAACTGTTGCGACTAAATCAAGAAATTATCAAAAAATTGTAGAATATTTCAAAAATTTGCATAGCAATAGGGAAAATCATGTAGCACTATGTACTTTTTATGTAGATAATTATGCTATTTTATCTGCAGAACCTGAAATAATCAGTCTATTATGCAAATAAGCATTAATAAAGTATCAACCAAAGCAGTAATTCCTAATAGGGCTACAGAGGGTAGTGCTGGATTTGATTTACATGCTTGTATAGACACTCCTGTTAGTATAACGCCAGGCATTAGAGTACTTATTAGCACGGGAATTGCTATTGAAATTCCTAATAATTACTGTGGAATGGTTTGTTCAAGGTCTGGGTTAGCATCTAAACACGGAATATTTGTACTAAATGCACCGGGAATTATAGATAGCGATTACCGAGGAGAAATTAAAGTTATATTATGTAATTTTGGAAAAGAGACAGTGGTTATTGAAAATGGACAAAGGATTGCTCAATTGGTTATTGTCCCAGTTGCCACACCGGAATTAAGGCTGACAACGCAAGTTTCTGAAACCGATCGTGGAACTGGAGGCTTTGGTTCAACGGGGTTATAAATTGTACGACCCATGTTGGCATCTTGAATGCTGAGCTGGTATACTAACTCATAGTAGTTCCAATAATTTAATTTTTCATGGATGTAACATCTTCAGACGTAGCAATAATAGGCGGTGGCGTAGCTGGGTTGTACAGTGCATATTGTTGTAATACAGTTGGGCTTTCTCATGTGCTATTTGAAGCATTGCCATACGTTGGTGGACAGTGTACCGCATTATATCCTGATAAACCAATATATGGAGTTCCTGGAATGCACAAAGCATTAGCAAAGGATTTTATTGCCAATTTATCAAATCAGTGTAGCCCCCAACAAATGTACCTGAATACGTCAGTGTCGGTGTCTAAGCACGACAATGTATTTCAATTGACTACAAACAATAACCAGCAGTTTATGGCAAAGTACCTCATTATTGCTTCCGGTATAGGCATAATGGAACCGTCGTTACCTATTGGTATAAAAGGTGCAGTGGAACTTGCAAATACGTCAGATTTTGTTCAATGTTATTGCCTCAACCCTGAGTTGTACAAAGATAAAGAAGTTGTAATCGCTGGAGGTGGAAACTCAGCAGCAGACCATGCACTATGTATATCAAAAGTAGCAAAACATGTTACTTTATTGCACAAACGAGACAAATTAAGATGTGATAAAAACAAATTAGATGAATTAAATAAAAATGAATTTAATAATATACAATTTAAATTAGAACAAGAAATACTTGAATTGCAACCGGGAGTTATAATTACGAACAAAGAAAGTATTAATGCTGATAGAATAGTATTTTGTTATGGATTACATGTAAATCAAAATAGTATTAACAATATATCTGTACTTAACTTAAAAATGGAACGAAATTTGATAAAATGTGAGCTTCCAACAATGAAAACATCTGAAAATCATTGCTATGCAGTTGGAGATATAGTATCATATCCAAGTAAAAAGAAAGGCATACTTTCTTGCTGTTACGAAGCACAGATGGCAGTTAATGATATTGCATTGGAGAGGGAAAATTAAGCTATGAGTGATAAAGTATTTGATGACAAACGCAATGAGCTACAGTTTATAAAAATTCGCGGAGCACGCGAACATAACCTAAAAAATATCAATGTTGATATACCAAAGAACCAGCTGGTTGTTGTCACAGGTCTAAGTGGTTCAGGAAAGTCCACATTGGCATTTGATACTGTATATGCAGAAGGACAAAGGCGTTATGTTGAAAGTTTGTCGTCATATGCAAGGCAATTCTTGAATTTAATGCCTAAACCCGATGTTGATAAAATTGAGGGATTAAGTCCTGCAATTGCGATTGAGCAAAAAACGATTTCCAAAAATCCACGTTCTACCGTAGGTACAATTACAGAGATTTATGACTATCTTCGATTATTATTTGCCCGAATTGGAACACCTCATTCTCCGGCAACTGGTCTTCCTATCTACTCTCAGACAACAGAGCAGGTTACAGAAGCAGTATTAAAACTTAAACCACATAGTCGTTTTTATATGCTCGCTCCAATTATCAGAGACCGTAAAGGTGAATTTAGAGCTGAGTTTCAAACTTTACGTAACGAAGGATTTGTTCGCGTATTTATTGATGGTGAGCTTTATGAATTAGCAACATTGCCACCACTTCAAAAGAACATGAAGCACAATGTCTCGGTCGTAGTTGATAGAATACATATGCCTGAATTTCAAAGTGAAGAATTCAGAAACCGTATGGCGACATCTGTCGAAACTGCGTTACGGAGGGCTGACGGTACACTAATTATTAAAGATTATAATACAGGTGAAGAGCGTATATTTTCCGAACATTATTCATGTCCAGTATCAGGATTTTGTATTGATCGTATAGAACCACGATTATTTTCATTTAATAACCCGAAGGGAGCTTGTCCTACGTGTTCGGGTTTAGGATTTAAAAAAACATCTTTAGAAGAGGAAGGTTTTGAAGCTGAGCCTGATCCTGAAGTTGATGAAAATATGTATATAGAAACAGAAGTTTGTCCTACCTGTAATGGTTCAAGATTATCACTCGAAGCACTAATGGTAAAAATCGATAATAAAAATATTGCCGAGGTTTCGGATTTGCCAGTTGATAAAGCTCGTGAATGGGTTTTACATCTAAATGATATTTTGACACCGAGAGAATTAGAGATAGCTGAAAAGATTTTATTTGAATTGCGTAATCGTATGCAGTTCATGATTAATGTCGGGTTAGAATACCTCACACTTTCGCGCTCATCGGAATCATTATCTGGTGGAGAAAGTCAGCGTATTAGGTTATCTTCCCAAATTGGTTCTGGATTATCAGGTGTCATATACGTATTAGACGAACCGTCAATTGGGTTACATCAGCGTGATAATGACAAATTAATAGGTACGCTTCAGCAACTTAAAAATGCTGGCAACTCAATAATTGTAGTTGAGCATGATGAAGACACAATGAAAGCAGCGGATTTAATTATTGATATAGGGCCTAAAGCTGGTGAACATGGAGGAAGAGTTTGTGCTGTTGGAACAGTTGATGAAATTAAAAATAATCCGAATAGTCCAACTGGTGTGTACTTATCAGGAAAGAAAAAAATAGAAATACCACGTCGTCGCCGTATTAATTTTAAAAACTGCCTAGAGGTAGTTAATGCTTATAAAAACAACCTAAAACACGTAAATGTTAAGTTTCCATTAGGTGTATTTACGTGTGTAACTGGAGTTAGTGGTTCTGGTAAATCCACACTTGTTTTAGACACACTATTTGCTGGTATTTATAACAAACTACATAGGGGAGATTTTAATGTAAAATGCTTAGATGTAATACGTAATATTGGGTTAATTGATAAAATAATTGATATCAATCAATCACCAATTGGTAGAACTCCTCGGTCAAATCCAATTACATACGTGGGCTGTTTTACAGATATTCGTAATTTATATGCAAGCACCCCTGAATCACGAGCAAGAGGGTACAACTCAAGTAGATTTTCCTTCAATATTAAAGGCGGGCGTTGTGATGCTTGTAAAGGCGATGGTGTTATAAAAGTAGAAATGCACTTCTTACCTGACGTATACGTAACATGCGACCAATGTGGCGGTAAAAGATTTACTCAAGAAACACGGCAGATTAAGTTTAAGGGTAAAAACATTTCCGATATTTTAGATATGACAATTGATGAAGCAACAGTATTTTTTAAAAGTCAACCAGCGATATATCAGCGGTTGAGCTACCTAAGTCGTGTAGGATTGGGATATCTAACTCTTGGTCATAAAGCTACCATATTATCGGGAGGAGAAGCTCAACGAGTTAAGTTAGCAAAGGAATTATCCCGAAAGGCCACAGGGAAAACGTTATACATTTTGGATGAACCGACAACTGGCTTACATACAGCAGATATTCAGAAATTATTGGAAATTTTACAGTTACTTGTTGAAGCAGGCAATTCAGTTATCGTCATTGAGCATAATATGGATGTTATTAAAACTGCTGATTGGATAATTGATATAGGTCCCGAAGGTGGAGTTAAAGGTGGAGAAATCGTAGCAACTGGAACACCTGAAATGATTGCAGAGTGCAAAGAAAGCTATACTGGTCGGTATCTACGTAAATATTTAGGAATGGAGTAATTTTAGGGGTAACTACCCCTTTCATTTGCATACTATCTCATAGCCTAAAAATACCTATCAATGGCACTTTTAAACTGCTCAATAAAGAGTTGTTTAAAATAACTAATGCTGTTCTGTTCATAAAAAATAATAATAGCCTTTTTATATTCAAGTTCATTTACACTTTTATACGATAAAGGGCAAAAGCTATGTGCCAGTAATAAGGCGTTACCGACCATACGTGCGGTACGATTATTACAATCGGCAAATGGTTGAATGTATGAAATCGTAGCAATAGAAATCAATGCTTTCTCAAGACCAAAGCTCATCTTATTGATGCAAATACACGCTTTTTCTAAGGCTTTTCGTATAGAAAACACATTATCTAAAGGCTTATAATTCGTCCCGATAATTCCAACTGGCGTTTTTCTTAAGCCACTACCAATATTTAAATTATTGGAAAGAATTTTATGTATGTCTTCAATTTTTGTAACATTAACCTTACTAAAATACTCAGGAGCTTGTAATATAAAGTCCATAGCATGTTTGTGATTGATAATCATAATGGCTTCCTCCATAGAATGACCACTTGCCGTTATACCATCCTTAAGTAATTTTCGGTTTCTAGCAACGAATACGTATTGCCCTCTATTTGTGATGATTTCCAACTAAACTCTACCGTAATACGCTCAAATTCTTTTTGTGTTACACCCTTAGGAAATTTTTAAAATTGTGCCGAAATTTTTTATTTAATTCAGTCAGTTCATATATCTCATTTTGTGTAAACAATCTATTTAGGTGATTAAAGACCTCGAAACTAAATACGGTATTTACTACTCTCTCTTCTGTTTTAAAATAGTTTGCTATATCAATATATAGTAGAAGCAGATTTTTATCGATTGTCGCATCTTTTGTATCTTTGCCATTTGCAAACATTTATAAAATGTGTCACAGTTCTTGCTTGATAGTAATTGTATCAGAATGATACATATTCTTAGAAAAACATAACATAAATAGAAATTTTTATTACTATTTTAATTAAATACAAATAACAATTTGTTTCTTACATTTTCCAAAACAATATAAAATATTTTTTTGCCCAGAGTTTTATTAACCAATTTTTTACTTCAATCATAGATACTATCAGCAGAGTACACTTTCAAGAGATTTTTATGGGAAAAAAAATAGCTTTGATATTAATATCGTCAATGTTTGCAAACGTCTCTGCGGGCGAAGCAGATTACTCGTCTTCATCTGGAGTATATGACTTTGAAGCCCAACAAACTGATGATTTAGGCACTGAAGTTGATCAAAAAGTTGCGAAACTACTTAAAGAGTTGGCAGATAAGGTGAATAGTCAATCAGATCAAATTTCTGCACTACAAGATAGAGTTGTAGCCTTGGAGGAATATATCAGTAATAACCAACAAGATAATTCAGTTAATGATGCTCCGTATAGCTGAAGTAATGCCTCATTTGAGGCATTTTGTGTGGAATTAGTAATTCAGCAATCTGCCATAGTCGTTCCATTCCCCAAACATTTTCCCCTCTTTTGTTTTTTCAATTAAGTGTGCAATAGCTTGTTTATATTTTTTAAAATCTCTTTTTTTGTAAAACAAGACATTGTATCCCCGAACTCTTTGGTAAAGTTCAGGAAATGATTTAAAATTCAAATACGCATTTGATTTTATCAATTCATTTTTGATTTCGGTGTCTATTACAAACTTTTCATTCATATTTGGTAATACATCCCTTCCCAAATCAGTCATCATACCAAGTTTTTCTAACCGACGAACACGGGCTTTATTAAGTTCACTCCATAAGCTATTTCTTTTACGAGGCGTAAATTTTTGATAACAAATGCCATTAATACGTTTGCATTGACTATCTATCCAGCCAAAACATAATGCTTCTTCAACAGCATCAATATAATAAAACACAGTAGGATGTACTGGCTTTCCACGCTTTAATGCTATCCAACAATCTCTTGCGGTTTCTGCGTGTTCCTTGAGCCAAATTCTAAACTCATTTCTATTTTTGATAGCCAAAACATTTCGATTCATCCTGTGTTCTGCAAAGCGTCAATTATTTTAATATAATAGCACTTGAACAGGGAAGAAATTTTGGTGGAGCTGAGGGGGTTCGAACCCCTGACCCCTTCGATGCCATCGAAGTGCTCTCCCAGCTGAGCTACAACCCCATTGAACACAACCAGTGTATAACAAATCGGGTTGACATTCAATATACTGCTTGGTTTAATCGCTTTAATCAAAATTATAAGGATCAATATCGATTTTAATATTGACTTTATAGGGACGTTTAATATTACTAACTATTTTTTGCACATTCTTCTGAAGATTTTGAGACGATACTAATACGACATGATATTTATATTTATAGTTAATTTTGTGTAATCCTGGGACGAGTACTCCCAAAACTGTACAATTTTTTATACATTGCAGTTTTTGTGCCAACACATTAGAAAAATCAAATGCCTTTTTTTCATCTGAAGATAAAATTTCGATATTTACCATATGCCTATACGGAGGCATACCTGTCATTTTACGATTGTTAAGTTCACGTTTGTAGAATTCATCTGGGTTTGAAATTAGCTGTAAAAGTGGCTCATCAGGATTATATGTTTGAATAAGTACTTCTGCATCGAAGTCACCCATACGACCTGCTCTACCAGTAACTTGTGCTAATAGCTGAAAAGTATTTTCAATTGACCTAAAATTGCCAGTGTATAACATATAATCCAAACTAACAATTACAACTAGATTTAACGCGGTAAAATTATGTCCTTTTGCTAAAATCTGTGTACCAATAATAATATCTACTTTATGGCCGATTATATTTTGTATTGTTGCATCAATTTTAGTTGGCGTGTTCATAGTGTCACTTGAACATTGAACTATATTGTAATTTGAAAATAATTTCTTGCATTCACTATAGACTTTTTCAATACCGATACCAAAATTTACTAAATATTCATTTCCACATTTTTTACATTTTCTAATATTGTCACAAGTATAGCCACAATAATGACACACTAATTTTGAACCTGTAGAATGATAGCATAACCATGCATCACACGCAGGACAGATAGCTTTCCAGCCACATTTAGTACATAAACGTTTGGTGGCATATCCTCGACGATTAATAAAAATCAAAACTTGTTGCTTATTTTGCAAATAGTGTCTTATTCTTTCAATAGTTGTACTATTAAATACTTCATCACGGCGTGCAGAACGCATATCGTTAATTTTTATATTTGGCAATTCTGCATTTGTATAATATCGTGATATAAGTTTTAAATACTCATACTTGCCTTCAATTGCATTTTTATAGCTTTCAATTGACGGAGTAGCAGAAGATAGTATTATTGGAATATTTTGTAGTGAAGCTAAGTATACTGCCATATCGCGGGCGTGATATATTTGATGCTCATTTTGCTTAAATGATGGATCATGTTCTTCATCAACGACTATTAGTTTCAAATCAGCAAACGGTATAAATAAAGCAGATCTTGCTCCTACCACTACAATTGGTTCTCCAGAAATTGCACGTCGCCAAATATTTAGTTTGTTTGCAGTAGTAACGGAGTTATGCCATATAAATACTTCTCTTCCGCAACGTTGAGCTATGTTCTTTGCCATTGCATTTGATAATGCAATTTCGGGAACAAGTATTAATATTTGCCTTTCTCCAATTCGTCTTACTACCTCAAGAAAAACCTCGGTTTTTCCAGAGCCAGTAACACCATGTAGTAAGTAAGTTTTGAATTTACCTAACATTATGGCATCTACTGCTACCTGCTGTTCATTATTAAGTGCAACTGTTACATTATCGAACACACTGTCAACATTGTTACTGCATTTACTAGTCTTAGATAACGTATTTAACGTAAATGGACAGAGCAACTTCAGTACCGAACCTATAGGGGTTAAGTTATATGAGGATACTATCTTCGTAAAGTTAAGATATGTACTGTGCAAACTATAAGGTAATGTTATAGTAATAGTTTTTATATCACCCGTATACGAGCTATCAGGTTGCTTATTGAAAATAATACCAACTGCTTCTTTATGATTGAAATTGACGGATACAAATTGACCAATTTGGAGTTCATCATAGGTATGGTATGTACACAAAAAGTCTATACCCTGCCTGACAACCCCAACTTCGTAGTACATGTACTAAAACTTTACGCCCACAATATTACTGCCACAATCAACATGTATAATTTCACCAGTAATGCCAGATGCAAAATCACTAAGTAAGAATGTGCAAGCTTTACCTATATCATCCTTAGTAACATTACGTCCTAGAGGAGATCTATTTTGTTCATATTCCAGAATTTTGGAAAAACCACCTACACCAGACGATGCCAAAGTTTTAATAGGACCAGCTGATACAGCATTAACTCGAATATTAAATTCTCCAAGATCCGATGCCAAGTACCGAACACTTGCCTCTAAAGCAGCTTTAACAACTCCCATAACATTGTAGTTTGGTACTACTTTCTCAGCACCGTAATATGACAAAGTCAATATACTACCACCATTTGGCATTACCTCCTTAGCATATTTACAAACTTCAGTTAATGAATAACATGAAATATTCATAGCATTAAGGAAGTTGCCACGAGATGTATCATAATATTTGCCCTGTAACTCTTTTCTATCTGAAAATGCTATAGAATGTACAACAAAATCTATTGAACCGTACAGGTTTCCAATAACATCAAATAATTTTTCAATATCTCCCTCCTGTGATACATCGCATACAAAGACTTCACTGTTTTTAAACTCTTCCATATCAGCTATTTTCTGTTTAAACCTATCACTCTGAACAGCGAAAATAAGCTTTGTATTACATTCAGTTAACGTTTTAGCAATTCCATAGGCTATTGAGTATTCATTTGCCATTCCCATAATAACTCCAATACGCGGAGCTAGGTTGCATAAGTTACCATTCATTATCAAATTTGACTCATCCTAAAATCTAATAGGAATGATAGCATTTATGTTATTGCAACAACTACCTGCATATAGGCAGAGTATGTAGGAAATTACCCTAGAAACCCGGGTATATGTATGTGTGCTAATCCTTTTAATACTGTTTCAGCGACTTCGGTTTTGATAGGTTTAAGGTTTAGCTGAAGTTGTTTCTTTTCAGCTACGTTATTGTTACACATTGTGTTTTGCATTTTTTCCATTAAGATGTCATCACTATTTTGAAATCTTTTATTATCTAATTTATTAATTTCTAGAATTTCTGTTTTGTATGTGTCTGAATCAATTAGTCTATCAAGTGATTGCTTACTCGAAGACCAACTAATTGATGAGTTCTCACAAAATTCCTTCTCTAACTTATCATTAGCATTACTTTTTTCAGCAGATACTTTTGGCTTGAAGTGTATCTTTAATTTAGTGCTAGTGTCGCTAGGTAGTATCTCCAACCTTCGGGATGAATCCCGCTGGGATGAATCCCTTTGGGACAAATCCCTTTGGGACGAATTCCCCCTGGATGAAGTCCTTTGGGATAAATTACCCTGTGATAGATTATAGATTGGGCTATAGCTGACATAAGTTATTTGTGGAAAATAATTTAGAATGTTGTATACATTTCCATTTATAGTTCCACCACAATTTAAAAAAATTGGCATTTGCAAATTGTTGTAGTTGTATGGACTTACGCAAATATGTGAGTAATTGGCAACACCTTGTCCAATGTCAAGACTACTGTGTGTAACCATACATCTGGCATTTGATATAAATGTCATTATTCCCATTAAAATATGTAGTTTTTTGTCAAAAAATGAAAAATTTGTGAGCATAAACCTCCCATGATATATGTTACCTTTCATTATTAATTTTTTCATAAAGAGATTAAAAAATAGTTAATTTTCAGCAATTATTAATTATTTTTAATTTTTTTTAACAAATCCAAATAAAATGCTTACACACCCCCCCCAACAAGAAAGTGAACGGGCATAAATTGTTTTATTACTTAGAATTTTTACAGTTAGTAACTTGCGGGCAAACAGACTTTATGAACGGAAGCAATAACGATTTAGAATCTATCAACATATTAAAATCACAATCCAATTTTTTAATATCCTCCCTTGTTTTATCAATTGCCGACTGTACTGACGCCATGTACCAAACAAGTTATATGTTATTAGGAGACTGATAGTTAACTACGTATTTGACGAATGCTTGCAGTAATGATTTATCTGCGACACACCAGTACTCAGATCTGTCAAGAAGAATAGTACCCATACCGATATCCTTTGGCTTGGGATTTTGTATTATTTTAGTTTTATTATTAGCATCGTTAACTAGAGCTAACTTATTTAGTTTGGAGTTTGCTGTTTTATTACCTTGCGGAAGTTTTAATAACATTTTAGGTAAAAGCAAGAGTAACTTTTCTGGAGAGCAATATGAAGAGGAAAAGCGGGATAAGAGGGAATTATCAAAAATCGATTTTTTCTTGTACTCAGTATATAGTATCTTGACCTCAGACTCCTTGGCATACTGGTCAAATGTTACTTTAAATGAGCGGGAGTTTGAACCGGGTTTGTGAAACTCAAAATCTAACTGCCACAAGGGAGTAGGTTCTTGTGTTGCATTCTTTTCAATCTTCGGTACTTGACCCAATTTACACAAATTTACATTGTAGTAATTTTCCAACACAAAAACCTGCCTATACTGTACTGTTGAATTTGCATGCAAGTTCGACGAGGCAAAATTACAAAGGTTTTTATTTTGTTTCACATAATATTCACACGAAATTACTTCTTTGCCATTATCAGATTTTACTTCAAGTATATCAATTGGCGAATTATACTTTTCCAAATCTCTGGCACTTATTCCAAGTGTTCCTAATGCAACAAAATACTTCACTGATGTCGTTATACTACCTTGACCTTTTTTGAACAGATCGTCTCTCCACAGTGACAGTACTACGTCACAGTTTCTACACGATAACTTAGCACCTATTATACAGTCTAACAATGGGACAATTTTCCCTCTTTTAATAAGTATCATGTACATCATTTCTGTATGAAAAATTTCTTCTGGAATACTCCAGCGTCCTACAATAAAATTCATCAATAATTTTTCCTTATCACTCAAAAATGCATTCCCAGTGAATTTAATTTCAAATGTAGACTTATTTTCCATTCCAAGTAGCTCGTATACATTGATGATCTCTGAATCACTTTTTAGCGTCAATTTTGTAGACGCGTTGTACTTTTCAAGTAATTGCATTGTGATTTTATTTAATAAAAATATTCTTTCGTGTTCTGTGGCAAACATCGTAGCAAACGGGTCTAATTGGGCAAAACTTTGCTTACCAGCACATGAAATATCCTTTTTTAATAAATTTCCATCATCTTTGACAATCTTCAAATTCAACAGTAACTCATTGTAGTCGTTTAAGTACGCATACAACTTTTTGGCATCTACTTTGAACTCAGATTGCTCTAATCGGATTGGTATATCTGTTACATACTTGTTAGAGGTCACAGAAAATAGAGAAGCACCCTGCTCTTCTGTGAAGAAGTCTAGCCCCGTAACAATCCTTATATTTTGCACATTTTGACATTTTTTTAATTTTTCAAGCACTGCATTGCGAACTGATGCTGACATCGTATTAACAAAAACACATAAAATTTTTTGCTTCTGATTATCGTTACAAATTGTTGCCATTACATTGTTATGTCCATAATTACTTATAGTATTGTGGCAAAAATCAATGCCTTCTTGAGAAACGTTCCCATAAAATCCCATCATAGATTGTAGACAACTAACTCCATTACTCAGGTTGTGGCTAACTTCACTGTTGGTGAAATTGCTCCCTGTCACTAACTGCTGAACTCCCATCACTGATGATCCCAATATTTTAATAATCTGCGATACTGACATCTTTGACTCTTTCTAATAACACAACTACAAGAAATGGATGGCAGATTAGAAATGAATCAGATCTGCGAAAATTGATGAATTTTCAATTTGAACTTAAGGAGCCAATCAGTGCGGACACTCTTTCATAGAAAGGATCGTTGTCGAGTGCTTTCCGTTGTATATCGACCGAAAAATACAATAAATCCTTTAGCAAAATAGCAAAAAGACGCTCACCATCTAAATCATTACCAAATTGTCTAATGTTCTTACCGATAAAACTTGGTAATGCATCATTGATAACGTACGCATACTTAAGTAACGTAGGATCGTCAAGGTCATCATCATTACGACTTACTATAGACTCCCACTCGGCAAATTGTTTAATTACGAACGAGGTATGCGTTTTTACTCTAAACCAAACGGGATTATCATTCCTGCTAGACGATCCCAAAATAGCATCGAAGGCAGAGCAATAATCTTCTCTTGATACGTCAAACCAAACACTGGGGTCTACAAAATGCTGATACAACTTTTCAAAGCAACAAATGGCGTTTGCAATTCTACTGGCAATAGGTTCACTGTTAGTCGCTAGAAGTTCTTTACGTACAACCTCCTTTCTCTTCTTAACCGCCGTTTTGCTAGTCCAATCAATCAGCTGAATAGGATACGATTTAGCCAGCTCCTTATATGCTTGCTCTGCTTCTGACAGAGCTTCTGGCTGAACAACCTCAATCGTCTTGTTTGTTATTTCCGGACTATTGCTTTTATCACTATTAAAGTCTGTCCCCTTATCAGATATATTTTCAAAATATTCGTTCTTTGACATAGACACATTCTGTCCTTTACACTCAGCATCTAAGTTCGACAAGCTTTGTATACTGTCATTTCCTACGCAAAAATTGCTTCTTACAAAAAGGAAAGTTACAACTGTTAATAATTTTTTACAAATCATAAATACTCCTTTCATAAAATTAAACCACTGCTTCCCTAACATATGACGTATGAGCAGTGAGTATGTTATATGAACAGTGGCGTTCTTATAATAAGAAATATCATTAATTTTATCAAAAATCTTTTAAAGAGATTATATTATAATTATAACACCATGTGCCTTTTTGCTAATGCAATGCATGATATACTAAAATTATGACTGTTGAACATACTAAACTTTGAATATTAGATTTCTTATATTTCAATTTATACCACTTACATTTATATTATGTGATAATACCCACCCGACGGTTATCGATAAAATAGATGTATCTTTTTATTACAACAATAAACAGTATTTTAAATTTCCAAAGCCATATGTGGATGATCATGATATTGATCATGTCGCGGATATTTTTACAAATAAGAATTCCTCAGTTTATCAACAATTCTTATGCATCTGGCATTACATGAGTTTTGCGAAAAATGCGGTATTCACTAGGATTATCGAACGAATAATCAATGATTTATCTGAATTAGCTTCTAAATCTAATTTCACAAAATTGAAAACTAATATAGAAAAATTAGGTGTATTATCTTGTAATTGTACTGCATATTTCTATAAAAACAAAAAACTTATTAATAGTAAGAAATTACCTAAACCATTACAAAAAAAGACACTAAAAATTGTATCTCTTTGCAAAGATATATCAGTACAACTAAATAGTTTATCTCAACAAGTTAAAGCTGTGTATGTTAAATATCATCAAAAATCACCTAATTCTTTAATTCAATATATTGATGATGGTGCTATTTTGTATAAGAATATCGCTAAAAGTTTTGAACAGAAATAAATTGAGAAATATTGCCATTTCCGTATTAAATATTAATTATCATTTAGTACGCATAAGAAGACTTAAGCCAAGGATTCCAAGTATTATTGATATTATTAGAAATCTAAACACTATTGTTGGTTCTGCCCAGCCTACCTGTTCTAGGTGGTGGTGAAACGGAGCCATTTTAAATATGCGTTTACGAGTTAATTTATAGTAACCGACTTGTACAATGTCTGACAAAGTCTCAATGACAAATACTCCAGCAATAATGGCATATACCAATTCTTGCTTGATAACAATCACTATAAAGCCTAATATAGCACCAATTGCTACAGAACCTGTATCGCCCATAAATATTTTTGCAGGATATGCGTTATACCAAAGAAAACCTAAACAACTTCCAATTAATGCACTTAATAAAATACAAATCTCAGCAGTTTCAGCAACCCAAGAAATACAAAAACAGTTGGCAAGCTCTTTACATCCAACGAAATAGCACATTATAGCCAGGCAGGTTGATGTCGTAATTATGGATGTTGTAGCAAGACCATCTAGTCCATCAGTAATATTAACTGCGTTAGAACTACCTATTATTACAAATACTGCCCAAGGGATAAATAACCAGCCAAGGTCAATTACTAAATTTTTAAATATGGGCAAATGTAAGGTTGTATCAAAGTTACCTAAAAATGTTGCTAGCCCACAGCAACCAGATGCAATCAATATTTGAATTAAAAATCTCGTCTTGACAGATATGCCATGATAATCGTGTTTAGAGACCTTTTTATAATCATCAACAGCTCCAACCAACCCAAAACCAAGCATTACAATTATACATAGCCATAAATATTTATTTGACAGATTTCCCCATATAATAGTTCCCAAAATAACTGATACTATTAGTAGAAGCCCCCCCATTGTTGGGGTACCAGCTTTAGTTACTAAATGAGATTTAGGACCATCCTCCCGTATCGGCTGCCCACCTGATTGTTTTCGTTTTAAAAATAATATAAACCTTGGAGTAAATATAAAAACGACTAAAAACGATGTTATAAAACTAGCAAATGAACGAAAAACTACATTAAGCATTGTAAATAACCTATAAATTGTTCTAATTTAATACTCCTTGAACCTTTCAGAAATAATATATCATCATCTTGTAATACATTTAGTACTTTATTAATGCCTTCAGCGGTAACATGTTCAAAACATTCAACATGTGTGTAACTTTGAAGAAGTTGCCACAATGATTTTGAGCCGATAAAATAGATTTTACAATTGTTAAATTCATTTAGTTTTTCAGCTACTTTTGCGTGATACTGTTGGGATTTATCGCCAAGTTCTAACATTTCACCGATTACAATAACTTTGCGATTGTTATATTGTTTTAACCCTTCAAGAGTACCCAACATTGCTGATGGTCCTGCATTATAAGTTTCATCAATTAATGTAAAAATTTTGCCATTATATTTATATTTACTTATAATTCCGCGCCCTTGTAATGGAGTTAGATTTTCAATAGCACTGATATATTTCTCAACATCAAGTTCCATTTTTTCTAATATAGCTATTACTATAGCACTCATATAGGCATAATGTTTCATCATTATTTTTAATTTATATTTATAAATACTTTTAGAACTAGTAACTGTAACTTGTTTACCGTCTATGTTTATTTTAAAATTACACTTGTTTGTAAAACCAATAGATACAGGAGTTATATTACGTTCTATGCACTTTTTTAAAATTTCAGTCTCAAATTGACATGCACCATCGTACAGTAATATGCCGTATTTATGTATTCCCTCTATGATAGAAACTTTTTCATTTGCTAGTTCGTTAATATCTTTAAAATTTCCTATATGTGTTTCATATATGTTCGTAATTATTCCGATATTTGGTCGAACATATTTAGCTAACGGTAGAATTTCACCTACGCTATTAGTGCCGAGTTCAAAAATTCCAATTTCAGTGTTGTATTGTAACTGTTCAAAGTTTAACGGCATACTTATCATAGTGTTATAGTTATGCAACGACTGAATAATATTTTTAGATTGAGAAACTAGCGTTCTAAATAGCCAGTTTCTTACCGTAGTTTTTCCACAACTACCAGTAATTCCAATTACAGTGTGTAAATTTGCTCTTGCTCTAAAATAACACCCTAAACGAATTAATGCTTTAGTAGTGTTTGGTACTGTTATGGTACGAGCATCATCAAAAATCCTATCTGTTACAGCTAACTTTGCACCTGCATCTATTGCACTTTGAACATAATTATTACCATCAGTATGTTCGCCTTTTGTAGCAATAAATATATCCCCAACTGTAACTTTTCTACTATCGAGCTTTAACACTGTAAATTGTGCGACATGTTATTTTGTAGAATTTTAGCATGCTTGATTTTGTTATACGCTATTGTATAGATTGCGAATAAAGTTATGCCTTATAGGCAAGTGCTTGTTAAATTAAGGCACGTTGAAAGTGAACGATATAGACGAGTATCATATAGTTGAAATTAGCGATAGGAAACTTCATGAAACTTGATACTCGTTTAAATAAATTTAGAGAAAAAATGGATTTGGCAATTGTTGCCTATGATCGGGAGCTTTCAGGTATTAGGACTGGTAGAGCAAATCCTGCAATTGTTGAAAATATAAAGGTCGAAGCATATGGCAATTTAATGCCAATTAATCAGTTAGCTAGTATATCAGTTACCGACCCAAGAACTCTTGTAATAAACGTTTGGGACAGTTCAGTTGTTAAAGCAACAGCTGACGCAATTAGAGATTGTGGTATGAACTTTAACCCTATGGTTGATGGGCAGAACATTAAAATTGCCTTAGTGCCACTTACACAAGAACGTCGTAATGAGTTATGTAAAGTGGCTTCTAAATCTGCCGAAAATGCAAAAATAGCATTACGTAACTCTCGTCATGACGCGCTAGATTTTATTAAAAATTTAGAAAAAAATAAGGAAATAACAGAAGATGAAAAAAAACGTCTAAGTAATGAAATACAAGTGCTATTAGATGAATTCAACACAGTTGTGGAGAATAAATTAAAAGATAAACAAAAATTAATTACGGAAATTTAAAATGCGAATACTGTATTACTATCCACTTGATGCTCATTCTCGTATTGTCCGACTGCTGATGGCAGAGAAAATGGTGGATTTTAAATTGCAGTATGAATTTCCGTGGAAGATGTCTGAACAGTTGCGACAAAAGAATTATTATAGTGCGTTGCCTGTTCTAGTTGATAGTAATAGCACTACTATTGCTGGTGTATTTGCCATTATTGAATACCTAGAAGAGGTATATCCTGACCCGCATGTATTTGGTTATACTTCTAACCAGCGTGCGGAAGCACGACAAATTGCTTACTGGTTTATATCAGAGTTCCAATATGATGTTTTATTACCCATAGCACAAGAGAAAGTATTAAAACGATTTTCATCTAAGTCTTCTTCAGCCCCTAATCCAAGTGTCATTCGCAATGCAATATATAATATCGCCCATTTTTTAGATAGAATGGTTTGGTTACTTGAACGTCGTTCGTGGTTAGCAGGGCGAGATTTTTCTATTGCCGACATAAGCGCATCATCGTTTATTTCGGTACTTGATTACTTAGGTATTTTAAAGTGGAATAATTATAATCCGGTTCTCTTATCGTGGTATGTAAGAATTAAATCTCGTCGCAGTTTTCAACCACTATTAAATGATACAATTTCAATAATTCCACCATCTCGTAATTATGCTAAATTAGATTATTAGGAGGTATCTATGCTTACATTAAAATTTATCAAAGATAATGAACTTGCTTACAGTGGCAATGTTATTAAAGTGTATGTTAATGCAGAAAAGTTAGGTCTTATTGAACTACAACAGGGATGTGCAAATGCTATGTATAAAATCAAGGGTACTGTAAAACTTATTACTAATGATAATAAAGAACAATTGATAGCTTGTAACGATGCGATTGTAAGTGTCACGGCTAATAGTATCAATATTGTTGAGTAAAATACTTACTATACAATTTTAATATATTTTAATAAATTGCTGACAAACTCAATATTAATAGGGTTATTTATAAATGTAGTGATATTTTGTATCCTCGTTTCTCCCAACCCACTAATATTACTCAATTTTTCACTTGTCGCATTCATAAACAAATCGACTGAGTTAAATTCATTAGCTAATACTTTAGCTTGACCTAGTCCGATGTCAGGTATGCCTAGTGCGTTTATAAATCTATGTAATGTAATATTGCGACTGCTATCTATTGCATCAAGTAAATTTCGAACAGATGTAATTCCCCAGCCTTTTCTGGTAGGTAGTATATTAATATTATTGTCATTTTTAAGGTCAAATAGATCAATTGCAGAATGAATTAATCTCATATCAAATAGCTCCTTAACTTGCTTAAGACCTAGCCCTTTAATATCAAAACACGGTTTAGAAGCAAAGTATGTAATATAATTCACAATTTGTGCTGAACAACCATAACGATTAGGACAAAATATATCAGTATATCCATCAATTTTAGTTAACTTACTACCGCAAGCAGGGCAAGCATCAGGTACTATAATAGAGAGTGGCTTGATTGCTTTTTTCTGAACACCAATTATTTTAGGAATTACGTCTCCAGAACGTTCAATAATTACAATATCCCCAATATTTAAGTTCTTATTTGAGATTTCATTAAAGTTATGTAAAGTAGCACGTGTAATTGTTGAATTAGCAATATTTGCCGGCTTTAAAATGGCCACGGGAGTAATTTTTCCTGTGCGTCCGACATTTACCTCAATATCTATTAACTCAGTTGTTGCTTGTTCCGCTGGAAACTTGTAAGCAATTGAATGTCGTGGGTTACGACCAGCAAAACCTAATTGCCTTTGGAAAGATAGATTATTTATTTTTAATACTACTCCATCTATTGCATACTCTAGTTTTTGTCGGAGATTTTGTATTTTTAAAAAATATTTTTGAAACCCTTCGAGTGTATTGCAATGTTCAAAACTACAAACTGAAAAACCAAGTTCCTGTAGTTTTTGTAAAACTTCTATTTGTGTGTTCAACGTTAGTCCCTCCAAATAATAAGCAAAAAAACATAAGTGCCGTGTGGCAGTAACTTGTGCGTCTAATTGTCGTAATGAACCGGCAGCAGCATTTCGCGGATTTACAAACTCCATCTCATTGTTATCTCGACATATTTTGTTTATTTCATTAAATGCTTTTATGGGCATATAAATTTCTCCACGAACTTCAATATGCTTAGTAAGCGGAATATCATGCGGTATATCAATTACATACATTGCATTTGCCGTAACATCTTCACCAACATATCCATTTCCTCTAGTACTGGCTTGAACTAAACTTCCATGGTCATAAATCAATGAGACAGATAGACCATCAATTTTTTGTTCGCAACAGTAATCTAATGCATCAATAGGAACGTTAATAAGTTTTGGAACTCTTGCTATGAACTTTTCTAAATCTTGCACTGTAAATGCATTATCTAAAGATAACATAGGAGTTAAATGCATTACCGGCTTAGCCTTTTTACTAATAGGACTGCCTATCTTAACACTAGGGGAATTTGAAGTTTTGAGAACGGGATAAAGTTCTTCTATGTATAATAATCGTCGTCTCAATTTGTCATATTCTGCATCAGTAATAATTGGAGCATTGTAGTTGTAATACAAATCATCATGTTTACGTATGATTTGAACTAATTTTTGATATTCAGAATTTGCCTCCAATAAACTCAATGTTTTAATATCGTCATCTGACATATTGTAGTATAATTTTCAAAATTTATACGACGTTACTCTCGTCAGACAAAGAGTTATTTGAGGGTATTTCCCGTTCAATAATTTTGGGTGCAGTACGTTCTACTATAGTCGACTTGTCAATTATAACTTCACGGGCATTGGGGTTATCTGGAATTGAATACATTGTATCAAGCAAAATATTTTCCATAATTGAACGCAATCCTCTTGCCCCTGTTTTTCGTTTAATAGCTTGAGACACAATTTCTCGAAGAGCATCATCAGTAAATTTCAATTCGACATTATTCATATCAAATAATCCTGCATACTGTTTTATTAATGCGTCTTTTGGTTCAGTTAATACCGAAATTAATTCATCCTCATTCAAGTCATTGAGGCTTGTAATTACCGGAAAACGTCCAACAAATTCTGGTATTAAGCCGAACTTTAGCAAATCTTCAGTCTCAACTTTTTGAAACAAATCTCCTACACTCTTTTCTTCTACCTTCTCAACATCAGCACCAAAACCAATACTAACATTTTTATTACGAGAAGAAATTATTTTTTCTAATCCAAAAAATGCACCACCACAAATGAACAATATATTTTTAGTATCAACTGGTAAAAAATCCTGTTGCGGATGCTTGCGACCTCCTTGCGGTGGCACAAAAGCAGTAGTACCTTCAATTATTTTTAGTAAAGCTTGCTGTACCCCCTCACCCGAAACATCCCTTGTAATAGACGGATTTTCCGATTTACGAGTAATTTTATCTATCTCATCAATGTAAACAATTCCGCGTTGAGCCCTTTCAACATCAAAGTCTGCTTTTTGTAGTAATTTTAGGATAATGTTTTCAACATCTTCGCCTACATATCCTGCTTCTGTAAGCGACGTTGCATCAGCAATAGTGAAAGGAACATCAACAATCTTTGCTAAAGTCTTTGCTAATAAAGTTTTGCCTGACCCAGTTGGTCCGATTAATAAAATATTCGATTTTGCAATTTCAACATCTGAGTATCTCTCTGATTTGCTATTTAGTACCTTATAATGGTTGTATACAGCTACTGACAGAACACGTTTTGCTGTTTCTTGACCCACGACATAATCATCTAACTGTTTTTTTATTTGTGCTGGCGTTAATTTAGCAGTGTTTTTACTATGGGAGATAGTGGCAACAGTTTTATCTTTGTTATTTAAACTTATTACTTCTGAACACAATCTTATACACTCATCGCAAATAAATCCAGTATTTCCCGCAATTAAATTTTTAACATCATCTTGTGATTTTCCACAGAATGAACAATACATCATTTCTTCACTATCAGACATCAATCCCTCTGTTTTTACCTTTTAGCATAAATAAATCTATAAATAGTTAATTAGTTATCCATTTTTCGATTATTTTCTATTCCATTCCCTCGACTTATTATTACATTATCTATTAACCCGTAAGAAACCGCTTCCTCTGCGGACATAAAATTATCACGCTCCATCATTTTTTCAATTGTTTTAATATCTAACCCTGTATTATCAGCGTAAATCTGATTCAATCGTTCGCGGGTTTTTAATATTTCTTTCGCATGGATTTCTATATCCGTCGCTTGTCCCTGAGCACCGCCTGATGGCTGATGGATCATTATGCGAGAATTCGGCAATGCAAACCTTTTGCCTTTTGTTCCCGATGACAACAATAATGAACCGGCCGAACACGCCTGCCCAATACATAATGTAGCAACGTCACATTTTATATATCGCATTGTATCTAAAATCGACAGTGCAGATGTTACAACACCCCCTGGTGAATTAATATATAAATTAATATCTTTTGAACTATCTTCTGACTCTAAAAATAATAATTGAGCACAGACTAACGTTGCCATTTCATCATAAATCTGACCTGTTAGGAAAACTATCCGTTCTTTTAGTAATCTAGAATAAATATCATATGAACGCTCTCCACGATTAGTCTGTTCTACAACAATCGGAACATATTGTCCTGTAGTGAATGATAGCGAAAAACCATCATTATTTTTTTGGTTCATCATCGTCCTCTTCAAGTAATTTATTTACTAATTCTTCTGTTTCCTTTAAAGTCTTAGGTTCATCTTTCGTTTTTACATTAGATACCAAGAAATCAACCACTTTGCGTTCAGTAATTTCAGCACGTTTATATGTTAACATAACTGGATTACGTCGGTAATACTCAACTATTTGATTTGACATATTCGGATTAGCTTGTAGTTCTGAAAAGACAGATTGATTTAACTCGTCATCAGTCGCAACAATTTTTTCTTTTTGTGCAATTTTGTTAAAAATATATCCCAACAAAACACGCTTACTAACTGTGTCTGAATATTCTTCCATCAATTCAGCATCCGTTTTTTCTTCAACTTTTTTACCTTTACGTTTTTTCTCCTCTCTCTCATTTTTTATTTGTTGTAGAACAACTTTACTCTCCTGCTCGACAATAGTTTTAGGAAGGTCAAATGAATATTCTTTCATCAGTGCTTCAATTATTTGACTCTTATGGTACAGGTATGCCTTGCTTAAAATAGAACTTTCAATACTTTTTTTGACAGCATTACTCCATTCTGTTAAGTCTTTAAAACCAACTTTAACTGCGTATTCATCTGGTTTAACATTTTTAATAACTGTTTGGATATTTTCAATGGTAACTTTATAGACTATACCTTCTTTATCATCTTGTGTAAAATCAAAAGATTCCTTAACCTTTTTACCTAATAACTGATTTAAGAATTTGTTGTCTTCCGGTACGTCATTAGGAATTATTACATAACTACTTATGTTTTTATTTTTATCTGTTTTACCGTTTTTTGTATAAATAGCCTTATAAACTACTTTGTCTGAATTCTGTATAACATGTGCTACATCAGCATCTTCTCGGATTGGAGAATTTTCCATTATTTTTTTTTGCAACTCTTCTATATCAGATTGGGGGACATTAGGTACAATCTTTGATATTTCAAAATCATACGGTTTTAATTCGAATTCCGGAGTTTTTTCAACAGTCAAAACAAGACTTAATTCTTTTCCTTCTTCAAGTTGGTTTTCTAATTTGAATGTTGGTTTGGTAGCTAATTCCTTAATTTCATTTTGTTTTAATACATTATTACATGCATCAGTTACTAATTTTTCTAAAGCATCACGATGAATTTCTTCCTTTTTTAGTTTGCGAATTATAGATGATGGAACATGTCCTTTGCGAAACCCATGCATTTTAAAATTCTTGCCTTTTTCAACCGCTTCAGCATCCAAGGTTGTTTCAACTACATTTGACGGAATGACAACTTTGAAAACCGATTTTAAGCCTTCGGATGATACTTTTTCAACACTCATCGAACACATTTTTGTTAACTCCTCAAAAGTAAAATTTAATCTTTTGTGTATCCCACATATGCCTCTATAGTAACAAAAATCCCTTACCCGTTCAATTCAAGTCCGGCATTCATATTATCAACAACTACCTACAATAGTAGTTGTGTATCACAACATCCATTTTTTGAAAATATTTAAAAAATAGTTAAAATAAATATATAATTCTGTTGTTTCGGGAAGGGAAATGCCAGGTAGTGTTAAAAAACTTACGGATAATCAACAGATACCGTTAAAAATCTACTGGCATGAAGGCATGTTATTGTCGCAACACCTATTCCAACAGAATGATTTAAGAAATTTCATAATATTATCAAAGCAACTGTTGTTAATATCTCACTACCATTGGGGGGTAATTTCACTATCAATTGATGATAATGCATTATCAAGCAATTTATTTAGAATAGATGAAATAGAAGCCGTATTTCCCGATGGATTATATTATTCGTACGTTGCTAATATGCGAGCTAATCTAAAACCGTTGGAATTAAGTTTAGAAAATATTACTAATGAAGAGTTTATGGTATCTATTGCTATCGCAGCACTAACTGATCATGTATCTCCGTTATCAGGGAGTAATCCGAGATTTTATACTATAGATGGAGAGGTTGTAGGCGATGAAAATTTGGAAGGGAATGATGTGTCTATCCCTCGACTAATGCCTAATGCATTTTTACACTTAGGTACTAGTGTACCTGAGGGTTGTATTGGCATTCCTATAGCACGTATATGGAAGACAAATGATAATTTCTCGCTAACTGATTGGACGCCTCCATGTTTTTATATTTCAAGAAATTCTTTTATATGGAAGCAATGTTCGAAATTAGTTATATCACTTCGGGATAAGCTAAGTATTTTAAATGCTAGAATGCTTAACTCAGGTCATATAGTATCTTCAAATACCCGACAGTTGTTGGTGCAACTAGCAATGACAATAGTACCATTTGAAGCAATGTTATTTAGCGATGACATAAAACCATATGAATTATTTAAAGAATTATCTAGATTATTAGGGGGGGTATTAGCACTTGATGTTAGCAATACTTCAAATGAAAGTATAATACCGTCAATACCTACATATGATCATAAAGATATTGATGGTTGCACATTGCCTATAATCGATTTAATTAACAAATGTGTTGCATCAATTGATAGAGGTTATACTGTTATGCCGTTCAACAAACGTGAACACTTTTTTTATAGATATATTACGCAACATGATATAGATAATGCACATAACAAAAAGTTATATATTGGCGTCCGAGGGTCAAAGTTATCAGAGTTCCAAGATATTGCTAATTGGATGAAAAAGACAGTTATCGTTTCTGACTTTGCTTTAGACAATATTCGATTTAAACGTACTCATGGTGCAGTACGACGTGAATTATCAGCTGATATTACAACAAAAATACTACCAGAGCCAAATACAATGTTGTTCGAGGTTGAAATTAATCAGCAATACATACAGGCAGAACAAAATCTACATATATTCAATCCTGCTAGCGATGCTAAATTTCAACCTAAAGAAGTGGCATTGTATCTGCCACAGGCTGAAAATTCAGGTGAATAATGATTGCTGGGGGTAGTGCTATTGTTCATGGATTTCAAACGTTTTATTATGAGCTTTTGCGACAAAAGGAAAAAGCATTAAGTTTTTATTCCGTAGCTGAAGTTGTTTTACCAACTTCAGATGAAAATAGTGATAATGGTGAAAATTCAGCTACAACATACATACCAGATGATAAGTTAGAAGGCACAATTGTTTCGATTCAAAGAAGACTAATTAAGGCTATCAATAGTGCTAATGCGTTAATTTTAGAAAAATCTCATCTGTCAGAACAATCTGTAGAAAATATACGGTACGTTCTTACAACACTATCAGATGAGATTTTTCTAAATCTTAATTGGGAAGGTAAAGAACGGTGGAAATTATATCTACTTGAAAAACAGTTATTTTCGTCTGAAATTGCTGGAGATAGGTTTTTTGAGTTAGCAGAAAATGCTATTACGTCACAAGATGAAGAAATAGCATTTGTGTGTCTTATGTCCATCAATTTAGGATTTAAGGGTAAATTCAGGGATGTAAATCATTCTGGTGAATACATTGCTACTTATAAAAATAGATTATATAGTTTAGTACATCAACAGTCTAATCGCTTGTTCTATCCTGGACGACCGCATTTAATTGAAAATTGTTATAACTATACATGTATCGAAGGCTGTGCAGTAGAACTGCCTGATACTAAATATTGGTCAACGTGTATAATGTGCGTATTAATAATATATTTAATTGTATCATATATTATATGGTATAATATTACCGATGATATATATTCAATAACTGATCAAATTAATAAACAACTGTATACGTATTCAAATGAGGCATCACTCTCTTAATAGATAGTAGGGTAAATGATGTTTGAACGCATTTTTTTATATTTCAAAAACGGATCAAGTTCTTTCCCATTGATAGTAGGAATTATATTATTTGTTGCATTTATTGCGATGTTCGCTGTGGTTATTTTTACATTAATTTCTATTAAACGTGAAAACAATGCAGTTCGTAGAATGATTGAACTTCCTCCTTCTGCTGAAGCTTATTTAACGGAAGCTCGAGCATTAACGGAGGTCAAACCTTCGCAGGTTCAGCAAAAAACGGGAATTATCCGCAATAATCCAGTAATATGGTGGTTAAGTGAGCAAATTAATAGATTTTTAATTAAACAAGATTGGATTCAGACAGATAGTATTGTCCGTTCGTTCTTTAGAGCATTAGGATATTTAAAAAATAGTTTAGGTATAAAAGATAAGTATTCACAACCGTGGTATTTAATGCTTGGTATATCGGGTGCTGGTAAATCATCATTGTTACGTGGTTTTACACACGATGATTTTACAGAAGATGAAGATGAACCTTTATCATGGTGGTTCTTAAAAAATGGAGTTGTGTTAGATGTTGAAGGAGATGTTTTTATACCTAATGGCTCTCCTGATAATTGGATAACTGTATTGCATTTGTTATATGGATATCGTGGTAAACGTCCAATTAATGGCATAATCTTAACTATTCCTGCAACTGAGTTATATGGTAAAAATAAACTTTCACTCGAGGACATTAAACATCGAGCAAATTATATCGCTAGAAAACTACAATTTACTCAAAATTACTTAGGATTAAAATTACCAATATATATAGTTATTACCAAAACTGATGTTATTCCAGGATTTCAAAGTTTCTGTTCTGAAATGCCAATTCGTAATCGAGGCAATATGCTAGGTTGGTCATCTCCTTTTGTCCCAGACACGATTTATAATTCAAATATTTTAAATATGGCATTTGACGATCTAGAAAATGAACTTAACAATATCAGACTAGAAATATTTTCCGAAAGTATTGCATCAGCTACACAAGATGGGATATTTGTGTTTCCAGGAGAATTGCTAAGTATCAAAGAGCAGTTAGGATATTATATTAATGCAATTTTTAGTAGTTCAAATGGCACAGATGGTGCATATTTTAGAGGATTTTATTTTACTGGTGATAGTAAGATTGTTCCACTCAATCAAATATCTAATAGTGCTGATGGAATGGCAATCATGGGTACTCCAGATGCCGATATTAATGAAGCAGGTAGTGTTTCTGCCACATTTAATGATGAAAATTCAGTGCCTAAAAAAATATTTTTCTTTGAAGATCTTTTACTCAAAAAAATATTTGCTGAAGCTGGTATCGCAACACCAATTAAAGCGAAAATTCATAAAGCTCATAAAACTATTTTTACTGCAAAGATTGCAACTGCTGCGTTTGTCGTAATTGGAAGTTATGGATTGTTTAATGCAAAAGATAGGTTAAATCATAATAAAAATGATATTTATCCGACTTTATATAAGTTATCGTCAGTACTGCAAAACTCTGCTAATTTAAGTCTTAATACATTGGACAGTCGTGGTAACGAAATCTTAGCTAATTACAGTAATCAATTACTTACTCTTATGCAACAGCTGAATAATGTCAGTATGTACTCATGTTTTGTGCCGGCATCATGGTTTAGTTCAATAACTTATAAACTTCGCAATGCACTTAAAACCTCATATCAAAAAATGATTATTCGGACTATATATGTCAATTTGCTACTTAAAATTAAGCATATGCTATCCGTACCTGAATTAAAACAGTTACCGAGTTTAACAGAAGCATTGAACCCTACAACGAGTGCAGTTTATCAGCAACTTAATAAGTATGTATCTGATTTTATAGAACTTGAAAAATATGTTCAGAAATTTGATTTGCTTCGTTCATCCGGAGAGCCAGAAGATTTAAATGATTTAATTAAGTACACATTTAAAAGTTCATTACAACCTCAATTCTTAGGTAGTTATAAAGATTTTCGGTTTATCTTAACAAACTCATACTTTCCCATACTGGATTTATCACCACATAAACAAATTGCGTACAACATAACATGCCAACTATTTAATAATTTCATTAATGTAATTTTTAATTCTAAAGGGAATTTTATTATTCAAATAGACGATTTTATTAAAAAAATATCAAAACAAGTAATTAGGGAATATCCCAAACGAGAGGAAATTATAAAATTCGCAAATGATTTATCTACTGCCTGTAAAAACCTTGGTAAAGAAGGCGAAACGTGGTTAGATAAATTTAATCCCGAAATTGTGTACCAAAGTTTATTTACAAATATTACCTTACTTTTTGGTAAGTCTGCAGTTAAACCTTTATTAACTGCGTTCAATACAAATTATAATAATATTAAGGAACAATTATTAATGCTTAATAGCCAATTGCAAAGTAACTCTTCATTAGAAAATGAAAATAAAGGAGATTGTATTACTTCACCAATCTTTAAGTTGTGCAGATTAATAAATAATTGGGTATTAGGTTCATTCATGACTGCTCCACCAAGTTACGAATTGGTAGTTGATATTCCCGACGGGAAAATGGTTTATTGGGATGACGATCTAATAAAATATGCAATTACTGTAAGTCAAGACTTTGACGATTTCATGAACGTAAACCTAAGTGAATATCCTAAGGTAATGCAAGAAGGCATAGGGTTAATTTCCCGCACTAACTTATATGCAGTAATTGCAGGTATTGTAGGCAAAGCACAAAGTTTTGCAGATGAACCTATGGGCTTAACGACACAATTAACGTCAGAGGAAATTTTACAGCGTCAGATTGCAGAGTTAAAATCAGTAGCTCCGAAATTTCAAAAACTGTTAGGTATATTGCGTAGTGAGCAACCTAGTTTTGTATTTACTAATTTGAGAACATTACTTAACAAAATAGGTTTTAATCTTTTAAAACATATAGAAAATCTACTTGATGATCAACATCCGTACATGCCTATAGATTTTTCATTCGATAACTGGGATGGGAAAGTGGGAGCAGGGTTTTGTGCTTATGCAACATCGGACATGACAGACTTGAAAACATATATTCAACTTCAACGTAGTATGATGATTAGGTTAGCATTAGAGTTTGCAAAACCAGTAGTTGATTTTTTGAACTCTCCATACGTATACGACAAAAATTTTGGACATCACTCATATTTGTCTCACTGGATGCGTATAGTTGATAATGCAGAAGGTTTTAGTAAAAAGGATCCGCATAATTCTATGTGGGCATTAGAAAAATTCATTCTAGATACTCTTAACTCATACACTTTGGACAATATCACTGAAAAAATAACGCTTGATGAATTGAAAGCAGATACTGGAGATTACTTTGCTGAAATATCTCGCCGGTTAAAGAAAGCAATATATATGAAGGCGGAAGTGTTACTACGCCAACGAAATATAGTTCGGTATGAAAGATTAAGAACATACTATTCAAGGTATTTAGAACGATTTTATCCTTTTAAGGATTTTCCAAAAAATCAACGTGTTGGACAAGATGCAGATATAAATGCAGTACGAGATTTTTTTAAACTCTATAAAGAGTGCGGAAACAGTCCAGAAGCAATTTTAGATCAAATATATCAATTAAATGATGGAAAAGAAGCATACAATTTCTTGAAGAAAGTACAATCTCTTAAGGATATGCTAGGTGATAACATTATTAATAATTATGAAGTAGTACGTGTAAAAACTAATGTCAATTTTAATATTAATAAACGTAATGAGACTAATACAGATTACTTAATTGATCGCATATTTCGTCCTAACCATGATGCTAATATCGAAACTATCAATCCTGACAAGCTGGGTACTTGGTATTTCGGAGAACCAATATCAATTGATTTTAGGTGGGCAGAAAATGATGCTGATGCACCTAGACCAGATTTCAACGAAAGTGACCCTGATTATTTAGTTGATGCTAACTTAGCAAAATTTGAATGTACTGGAAATTGGTCACTACTGAGGTTCTTACAAAAATATAGAGTAACAGGAATAAACTCAAATTTAAATGACTCAAATCAAATAGTATTATCCTTTAATATTCCACTTAACGATAATAGTACATCTCGTGTTTATGTAGGATTAACTATTTATAAAGCTCAAGATTCTGAAAGTGAACCATTGGTAAGTATTAAAATGCCGTCAATTCCAGGTGCTATGCCAAGATTACCGCAGTCAGTAATTGCTGTTAGTAATACTCCGATACTTACTGAAACAGCACTTTCCGGAAATAGTGAATTTGCAACTCCTAAAATATATCGAAATGGAGAAAATAATATTACTCAAACAAACACTAGACCTCAATCTACTGCCAATACTAAACCTGAAGTAAAAAAATCATCTGTATCACAGTCTAAGGCTACATCTGCCCGTAAACACATGAATAAAAAAAATAAACAAAGTACTCGTTCCCCAAAAACCAAAGTATCACAAACAGAGAATATACCAAGCAGATTTGAGAAGAAACCAGTTAAAGAAGACGTAATAACTGAAGAACCGATGTCTCGAAGGATAGAGAATATTTTAAATTCTGACGAAATACCAACCCTTGATGAAAATGATACACTTGTGTCAGTGAGTGAACAGCCTATTGGTTAAATGCCTATAAAACTTTCATCTCCTTCTTATGGAGACCTGGAAATTCAAGCGGTTACAAGAGTATTACAAAGTCAAGTAACGTCGATGGGTCAAGAAACGTATTTATTTGAACAAGAACTAAAGCAATTTTTTGGTCGTGATGATTTCAATGTATTAGCTGTTAATTCTTGTACAGCTGCGTTACAGCTCGCATTACAGGGCATAGGGATTAACCCTGGAGATGAAGTTTTAGTTCCGACACTGACATATGTCGGAACGTTTCAAGCTGTGTCAGCTATTGGTGCTATTCCTATACCATGCGACGTTGATAATGAGTGTTTTATTGATATAGTGGACGCAGAAAGTCGTATTACATCTAAAACTAAAGCTATTATTCCAGTACTTTATGCTGGTATTGACACAAATATAAAGGCTGTATATAAATTGGCAGATAAATATAATTTACACGTAATTGAAGATGTTGCCCACAGTTTTGGCTCTGAAAATATAGCTAAACGTAATGGTATATTCTGTTTTAGTTTTGACCCTATTAAAAACATTTCGTGTGGTAGTGGTGGAGCTATAGTAAGTTCCGATAACAATTTTACCAATCATGTAAAAGATTTACGCTTATTAGGTGTAATTGGTGATACAGAACGTCGTATAAACGGCGAACGTAGTTGGGATTTTGACGTCGTAGAACAGGGATGGCGTTATCACATGGGTAACTTATGTGCAGCTATAGGTCGAACTCAACTTTCCAGAATTGATTTCATTAAAAATATACGTTGCTCTATTACTTCTAGATACATGGAAGAACTTTCAGGATTAAAACATATTCGCCTACTGCCCATAAACTATGAAACAGCAATACCTCACATATTTCCAGTTCTTGTAGAAGACTATCTAAGAGATGATTTAAAAACGTACTTATTATCTAAAGAGATCGGATGTGGTGTGCAGTACAAACCCAATCATTTATTAACTTATTTCAAAAGAGGATATTCACTTCCAAATGCTGAAAGGCTTTACGAGCAACTTCTTTCTATACCACTACATCCACGGTTAAGTAATGATGACGTAACAAAAATTATTGAGATCATAAAAGATTGGGACTTAAATATTTAAGTCCACAAATCGTTATTGAACGTAACAGGCAAGCTTAGCATAATCCTTGGAAGCTTTTATCAAATTGACAGGATCAACTAACGACCATAGCTCGTCTCTAGAAACACGCTTGCCACATTTTTTAACTGTGAAAAATAGTAATATAGCGTATATAGGGTGTAACGAGCAAAGTAACAAAGCTTCCAATTCACCTCTGTCAGTTCTTTTATACAGATACTTCCGGACAGTCTCTTCATCTAAAGCCATTATTGGCATACCAGGGTCATTACCTTTTATTTTTCTTAATTCCCACCAATACTGTTCTGTTGGATAGGGAATAAATTTTAATTGGTTACCACGTTTAGCAGTCAAAAAATCCCAGCACGTATTTGTTATATATTCAACATCCATATATAAACAATCCTTCCACTCAGGGTTTTTGTTCTTAAATTTCCAATATGTGAGTTTTGAAGGAGTGTGGTACTTAGTCTCGTAATTCAATTTCATATATGCTACGTTTTCAACATAGTCAAAGAACGAGTTGTACCCAGCGGTAGTTACTGCATTTAGATACGTATTTGTGTATGTGATACGGTCTTTTTTAGACGTCTTAAATCCCCGATAAGGCGGACTGAACTCAATGACTTCTTGTGATTTTGTATCCTTGGAATCTGTAGGAGCAGTTGGCGAAACATATAAATTGAAATAGATAGGTCTTGTGTTCTTCTCATTCTCTGGTCTGGTACTTGCATTCACATTTGTGAACGAGAATGCCGTACACAACATTAATAAATTTAATAACTTTTTCATAAGTAAACGTTTTAGGTGAAACACATAAATTGTAACTATTTTTCAAAAAAATGACAAATTTTGAAATTCAATCGTACGTTGCTTCTGCAATGAACCCTACAGTCAAACTAACTAATAGATTACTCGAAAATAGTAAATAACCCAATGTAATTAAAATTAACACTTAACTAATTAACCTTAGAATTCGGTTATAATACTATTTCGTTAATCTTTCCAGTCACCTCTATGGTTATATACTACTTCAAATTTTCATTTGGAAGTACAATGTCAGATAATTGGCTAATATCTTTTTCATCCCCTTTTTCTATGAATCCCCATAGATCGTCTGCAGAAGCTTGTAGTACTTCCTTGGTCTCTGCATTATGTATTTTTTCTGACAACTTTCTTGTTTCTTCAGGCATTGTGTATTTAGAATCTTTTATATTTTCCGCAGGTGTTGTATTGTTATAATGTGTTATCGTTTTCGTAAATGTATCCTCAAATTTACCGATTGCGTTACCTAATATTAATGTATATTCTAATGGTAAATATTGTAATTTGTCATATCCAGTTTTTCCTTTTGCATCTACGCCCGTTAAATACGCTTCTACCATCTCTCTTTTTAGGACACAAGGTGCTGGTATTACGTTGTCATCGAACTTGAAATCTTCACAGTATCCTTCCCAGAATAGGCGGTTACCAGCAACAACAGGATTGCCTTTTTGCTTTCGCCCCTTAATGTATTCATTTAGTTTTGAACAATTTTGATATGCTAAATTATCAAGTGCGTTCAAATACTGTTTTGTCTGTTCTTCACGTTTCGCTTCAGTAATGATACCCTGATCTTTTGGCTTGTCAACATGAATTTGACGACCGTTGAAATCTTCTATTCCAACATCACTACCAGATTCTTCAAATTGAAGATCGTCTTCATAATTGTCTGTTGCAAAAACCTTTATATTGGCAATCAGTGCAACTGTTACAAGTGAATTTAACCATTTCGTCATATGTTATATCCTTCCTAAACTAACACTAGATGGTATTTTAAATTTAACATTTTATTACTTAATAAATCGTTAACATTTGGAAAAATTAGGTGAAGAAAATTATTTGCATTCCACTATACATAGTTAACACAATTGAAAAATAAAATATAAATCAAGTTAGTAATTGTATTGTTTTAGTATGCAATTAAAATTATATATAATTATTCGACAGGATTTCTTTTGTCGAAAAGTTTTCTAACCAGACCTGAAAATTTTCCAGAAAAAATAACTTTTACAATAGAAGATATTGAATTGTCTCCTAATACTGACAGTCTCTGCGTCTTTGAGGCAAGAGCAATGAATAGCGGACTAATAGACAAAGATAGTGCAGTTATGCAAATAATTAATTTCTGCCCATATGAACCAATAATGCCAGATTGTTTTGCTATACTGGCAAGTACCAGAGAAAATTCTCCTAACTGAGCTAATACAATACCAATAGTTGTCGCTTTTGCTAACTCTATTGACAACATACGCAACGAAATCGTATTAAATAGTATTTTCCATACTGTAACAGCGGTAAGTGATAAAAGCACGATGAACCAATGTTGCCATAAAAATTTAAGATCGAACATTAACCCAACGGAGATAAAGAACATCATTAGTAGAACATTTTGTATTGGTTTAATATTATTTAATACGTCCTGTCTAGCCTGAGTATTTCCAATAAATAATCCTACTAAGAATGCCCCATATGCTTCAGATAATCCTGCAAAAGAAACTATTAATGCTATTAAAAAACATAACGCTAATGTTACTACCGGAATTAAATCTGTATTAGGAATTAATTTAGTTGTAGGAATAATAATTTTCTCTTTACGTCCCAAATACCAAACTAATACAACTACTAAGGCTATGGCAAATATAACACTTCCATACACAGATATTCCAAGTGGTTGTCCACATTGTTTTATTATTAGCATCATAGGAACTACTGCAATATCTTGAGCAACTAAAATTCCTATTGAAATATGACCAATGTCAGTACGTGTTTCGCCCATATGTTCTAAAACTTTAACTATTGCTGCCGTTGATGAAAGACATGAGAAAAATGCAGTTAGTAAAGCTACATATAGTGAAATATCTAATATATTTGCCAGTCCAAATGCAATTGCGGAACTTCCAATTACTTGAATTACGGTAAACATAGTTGGAATTTTCCACATTTTCAAAAACGATTTAATGTTTAACTCAAGACCTATAATAAATAAAAGTAATAAAATGCCTAGCTCAGAATAAAAATGTATTGACTCTTGAGATGATATTACTGCAAAACCACTTGGTCCCACTAAAATACCAGTGAGTATATATCCTATCATCACAGGTTGCTTCAGTCTGCCTAATAATACACCTAGAGTAGCAGCAACTATTGCAACAACAGTAAGATGTGAAAATATATACTCATAATCCATTTTATTAACAAACTTAAAAAATGAAACTAAGGGCGTTTATGCTATTGTAGATTGTAACATAGACCTACGAAGTGCATTACTAAAATCGCTGTGCATGAGTAAAATTAAGTCCAATAACTGTAAAAAAAATTCACCATTTCCAATTATCAGTTAATTTATAAAATTCAAATCGTTCACCTTTATAAGAAAATACCTTAATATATACATGTGCATATTCATTAACATGATACTGTAATACAATATATATTGCATATAAAAAGATACATACGTATGCTACGTTAATTAGAAATATCCAATCATTACTTGTGTTTTTGATTAACAAATGTAAAATATGTAATCCACCTATTATTGGAACGCTCCATTTTAATGCGTAAGAAAAAGACATTTGTTGGTTTGTCCGAGGTGTAGTTTTTATGTAAATTCTGGTTTTCTCAGGCACATTATCTAGATTATCTGTCGACTCTGCTAACTTGCTTTTACTAGTGCAAGAAATTATAAATTGCAACATCCTGCGGACATACCAAGTGTACAACCAAATAACTACAAAAATTATTATTGTATCAACGATAAAGTGCAATTCATATATCATGTTATACATATTATCCCACCATTCCTTAATAGAGTTTATAGCGTGTATAAATAAACGATATCTTCCTTGTTCTTTTAGATGAATATGGAAAATAAACCATCCAATACATGGAAATATGATAGCTAATCCAATAAATTCCCAAAAAATTGCATCAAAGTACATGTATGGTACTGTCCTTGAATCAATTTTTACCCAAACGCACTTTGCTTTTGGAATATATGGTTTTTTGTTAAAACTACATTTCCCAAAAACCTGTTGGCAATGCCAGTATAATGGAAGATATCGCTCTATATTCTTAGAAGATGTAAAACGCCGTTTTAATATTTCATGTAAAAATATATGTAATACCATATATACTGCAATACTCCCCAATAACAACATGGTATTTACTATAATACTTGGCTTAAACAAAGGGGTGCATGTGAATAAAAATATTACTGATAGTATTAATTTATAAAAATTTACAAGTGGTAAGTAAATAGTTCCTTTTGGATCAGGTTTGGGTTTATATCCGGAAACTCCATATTCTCCCATATATAACACCTTAAAAAGTTCTTTTACAAAAAGCCTACGAATTGTTTTACAAAAAAAGCCCAACAAAAATAGCACTATAATAGAAATATTTTTATTAACACTAAATAATATTAAAATGGGGCTACACCATAAATACACATAACAAAGTAATTCACGAAAACGCATAATTGTCCCTGTATACGCAATATCACTGCATTAGTAGCGTATATATATTATACGCATCGTAAACATGCAGGAGAAATAACACTTTGTATTTATCTTAAGGTACAAACAGTCATGTGAAATTTTATTTCGTTGAGAACTCGTGATTAAACCAATTCTGGGCAATGAATATACTTATTAAACCATGTAATTTGGCGTTTTGCATAATTTCTAGAATATTGTTTTACTAACGATTGCATTTCATCATATGTCAATTCACCATTAAGATATTTCACTATCTCTTTGACACCAATGGTTTTAAATATATGATATTTTTCAATATTTAGCCCACAAAACTTTGACAATAATGCTTTAACTTCGTCTATTGCTCCACTTTCTAGCATTAAATCAAATCTTCTGTTTATTTTATTATATAGTTCAGCTCTAGGTGGATTTAGATATACAAATTTCCATTCATCTTCAATAAACTTAATTTTTGGCTGTTGATAAAAATAAGTAATAGGTTTTCCACTCGCAGTCAATACTTCCCACGCCCTAATTATCTGATGGTGTTGTTCAAAGCGTATATTTAGGTCAGGAGTAGCTTGCGACACTTCATGATACATTGCATCGAAATTATTGTTAGCTAATTCAGTTCCTTTATCTCTTACTGCTTGTGGAATATCGGGTAAAGATGATATTCCATTAACTAATATATTTAGATACATACCTGTTCCGCCAACTACTATAGGTAGTTGACTATCCTGCTGAGCCTTTTTAATTTCAGTAGTTGCTAATTTTGCCCATTCAAAAGCAGATGTATTTTCATCGTAATTAAGTATGCCAAACAACTTATGTGGAGCAAGTAATAGTTCTTCATCTGTTGGATAGGCACTTAGTATTTTTAAGTCTCTGTATAGCTGAAATCTATCGCAATTGATAATTACTCCATTTAATTTTTGTGCCAGCTGTATTGCTTTAGCTGTTTTTCCTGAAGCTGTTGCTCCAACTATTGCCATTATCACTACTTAACCCGCTCTAAATGCTTATACGATGCAGACGTTGCATCTAAATCGAAATTTAACTCAAGTACGTTACTTTGCTTAAAGTTATTCCATGCAGAGACAATACGTTCTTTATAGTCGTGTACAACTTCTTTGGATGCTTCAATTGTTCGTTTGTTAGTGCCATTATTAGAATGCCAATCGGGAGAGATTATATTAAACTGTATGTTATTTTCAGCTGAAAGTGCTTGTAACATTAAGCTAGTTTTTTTACTACATATTATGTCCTTAGCTGATATAGAACTGTTTAACGTAAAATAATTTATTTCGGTAATATTTGCATTTTGAACTTGAGGATTATCATTATAAACAATAGTTAACGTTCCTATAGATGCATATCTTAATGGATACTTCCAATGTGGTATATTTCTAATAAATGACTGTATTTTTTTATAATAAAAATAATCTATTTCTTTTAATCTATCAAGTAATGGCATGGACATATCGGCACAAAGAACTTTAAAAAATGTATCATATATTTTGCCAATATTATCAGTGTATATCCTTTTAGGCTTTAATTGTAAAATACCTTTTAGGTATAGCAAGTATGGATTATGTAATAAGTCTGTAGTCTCGGCTGTATTTATTGTTAGTTCGGTACACTCATTTAAAATTGGTTCATCTTCATAGTGATGAACTTGAGGATATTTGATTTCGATTTTTTTAATCCTACCAGTTTGTATACGTTGCCACTGTGGTATATCTTTCTCTTTATTAAATATGTATACATTTGGACTTACGCGTAATAACTGTTGCCAATTTATATACTTCGTAAGACCAATTAATTCACGTTCTCTCCCTGACAACCATAAGTGTCCTAAATTATTTGTCCATTCTATATCAGGATTTATATTAAAGAAAAATGTGTAATCACAATTATACTTAATATGTGATATATCAATTACAGTAGCGTCTTTATCAAGAAACGTAATTTTGTGAAGTAATTTAACAATTTCACTATTTGCCCCGCCACTATGCTGTTGCCGTTTGACGCCCATAGCACATTCAATTAAATTTCTTATTTTATGGTCTGAGACTACAATCTGCACAGAGCTATTTGATTTTACCATTGCTAGCATCTTACGTATAGCAACTATAATATTATCTATGACTATATACTCAATTGTATTATTATGTACCCATTCCTGATTATCTTTTGATAATAACTGTTTCGAAATAGTAGGTAGCGGTATACACTCTACAAAACGTTTTAATATATTATGTCGTGTTTGAATGTTTTCATTTAACGCCGTTGGTGGGTTATCTAACAAATTGATTAGTTTGTTATATAATTTAGAATTATTAGAAATAAGTACCAATAACTGATACAGATCATAGGCTTCTAATACTAGTTGTTTTAATGGGGAATCTAAATACTCTTTTAGTTCAGTAACTAAGCAATCTATATCAGGCACATTCGTACCACACGAGTTTGCTTCCTCTGTTACAGATGAGGCTATTGTCATATTATAGCAAATAGTAATTTTGTTCATCTATACCAATAGTAGCAAAGGGTAGTAGTATGCTGTAATTTGGAAAAAATATACTAATTTTCATACAATGTATGTAGTTATTTTATAGGAAGTTAAGGAGTGAACATGTTAGCATGTTCAGGATTAAGCAGTTTAGTTTTAAGCTGTGGTCTCCTGGCGATTATATTCGCTTTATATAAAATCAAAGGTGTTCTCAGTTTGCCATGTGGCAATGACAGAATGCAGGAAATAGCTAGTGCTATTCAAGTTGGAGCTAAAGCATATCTCAATCGCCAATATGGAACAATTGCAGTGGTTGGCGTTGCAATAGTTGCAATTTTGGCATTTTGTTTATCGTTCTATGTCACTCTGGGGTTTGTATTGGGGGCAGTGCTTTCAGGTGTTGCTGGCTATATAGGAATGAATGTGTCTGTGCGAGCCAATGTTCGCACTACTGAAGCTGCTCGTACCTCTTTATCAAAAGCATTGGGAGTGGCATTTGATGCTGGCTCAATTACCGGTATGTTGGTCGTAGGGTTAGGGTTACTTGGTGTCGCGTGCTATTACTTCATTTTGCAAAGTGCAAATTTAGATACTCGCTTAGTTACTGAATCGTTAGTTGCATTTAGTTTTGGAGCATCTTTGATATCGATATTTGCCAGATTGGGTGGAGGTATTTTCACAAAAGGTGCTGATGTTGGGGCTGACCTGGCAGGTAAAGTGGAATCTACCATTCCTGAAGATGACCCTCGTAATCCTGGAGTAATTGCTGATAATGTTGGTGATAACGTTGGAGATTGTGCTGGCATGGCAGCTGACTTATTTGAAACATATGCAGTTACAATTGTTGCATCAATGGTACTTGCAAGTATCTATTTCAGCGATACTATCAGATCAACAATGATGATGTATCCATTAGCACTAAGTGCAGTTTGTATCATTGGTTCAATAATTGGCACATATTTTGTTCGTTTGGACTCTTCAAACAAAATTATGAAAGCCTTGTATAAAGGTCTAATTGCCTCAGGTGCTATTTCAGCAATGTTAATCTATATATTAACTTGTACTATGTTTGATAGTTTAAGTACCGAACTGAAAGGTCTAGGTAATTCTGTATTTACACCATCTGATTTATTAAAATGTAGTTTTATAGGTATTGCTGTTACTGGGTTATTAGTTTGGATTACTGAGTACTATACAGCTACTGCGTATCGTCCTGTACGCTCAATAGCAAAAGCATCAGAAACGGGACATGGCACAAATGTCATTCAGGGATTGGCAGTTTCAATGGAGGCAACAGCGTTACCGGCATTAGTTATATGTGCAGGAATAATCGGTTCGTACTTGTTTGCAGGATTATTTGGAGTAGCAATGGCAGCAACTACAATGTTGGCTTTCGCGGGAATAATTGTAGCATTAGATGCATATGGACCTGTTACTGATAATGCTGGCGGTATTGCTGAAATGTCTGAACTACCAGAAGATGTTCGAGAAATTACAGATGCATTGGATGCTGTAGGCAATACGACAAAAGCGGTAACTAAAGGTTATGCTATCGGTTCTGCAGGTCTAGCAGCGTTAGTGTTATTTGCAACTTACGTTGAAGACTTAAAACACTATTTTCCAAATCTATCAATAGATTTTAATCTGCAAAGTCCGTACGTCTTAATAGGGTTACTGTTTGGTGGTATGCTACCGTATTTATTTAGCTCTTTTGGAATGACAGCAGTTGGAAGAGCAGGTGGGGCTGTAGTGGTTGAAGTCCGCAGACAGTTTCGGGAAATTAAAGGCATTTTAACTGGCGAAACAAAACCCGATTATAAGACAGCAGTTGATTTACTGACAAAGGCTGCCATTAAAGAAATGATTGTTCCGTCAATACTACCACTTATTGCTCCAATATTTGTGTACGCTTTGGTATATATGCTTGATGGTCAGGCATCAGCATTTGCAACACTAGGAGCTACGCTTATTGGAACAATTGTTACTGGAATTTTCGTTGCGTTATCAATGACTTCTGGTGGTGGTGCATGGGATAATGCAAAAAAATATATTGAAGAAGGAAATTTTGGCGGTAAAGGTTCAGATGCACATAAGGCAGCAGTTACAGGTGATACTGTAGGAGACCCATATAAAGATACAGCTGGACCAGCTATTAATCCGATGATCAAAATTATAAATATAGTCGCATTATTACTTCTTGCAAGTCTTGCAGGATAGATTTTTAGGAAGCTCCGTATAAATTGAGCTTCCTCATTATGATAATTCCTCAATTATTTCTCTGATAACGCTCTTATCACTGAACGGATGTGCAATAGTACCATAAGTTTGAGTTGTCTCGTGACCTTTTCCTATAATTACAACAATGTCTCCTTGCCGAGAACGTTCTATAGCAGACTTTATGGCGTCTTTCCTATCTGCTATCTCTAAGCCTTTTGAACATTTATCTAATATTGCGTGGCGTATACTTGCTGGTTCTTCTGTACGGGGATTATCGTCTGTAACAATGACGATGTCAGCTAATTCACTAGCAATTCTTCCCATTTCTCCACGTTTATTAATATCTCTATTGCCACCACATCCAAATACACATATTAGCCGACGATTAGTATATTTCCGGAATTCTTGTAATGCATTTTTAAACCCTTCAGTTGTATGTGCATAGTCAACAAATACATATGCGTCATTGTAAACGGCTACTTGCTCCATACGACCATTCAATACTGTTAGATAAGGTATGGTATCTGCAATTTTGCTAGCATCCAATCCAGTACTATACGCTAAGCTAATTGCTACCAAAACATTAGATAATTGAAATTCACCTAAAAGATTTAGGTCTAACGTTTTAAATACCGTTCCATCTAAATCTAAGTCAAATGTAATTTTATCAACATTGGCATCGATATTATAAGCTCGTATCATGTTTTGAGGATTATATCCAAATGATATAGTATGTGGATGCACAGCTTTTACTTGCTGATACAATGTATCATTATCCATTGATATGATGGCAGGCTGACTTTGATGTAACACGTCACTAAATAATCGTAACTTTGCATTGAGATATGCCTCATGTGTTTTGTGATAGTCTAGGTGGTCAGATGCTAAGTTTGTAAACGCGGCTGCCCTTAATGTAACACTATTTAACCGTTTTTGGTCTAGTGCAATACTAGATGCTTCAAACACTAGGTGATTAACTGAATTTTCGTATAAATAGTTTAAGATTTGATGCAAGCTCATTGCGTCTGGAGTAGTTAAGTTGGGAACACATGGCAGTCCACTTTTCTCGCCGTCTATATATAATCCAAGTGTCCCAACATTGGCAGATTTAATACCGCAATGTTTCCAAATTTGGCTAAGAAAATGTGCAACTGAACTTTTACCATTTGTTCCTGTAATGGCAACAGCGATTTTAGGCTGGAATGGATATGCTACTCGTGCTAAACGGGATGCCATCATAAAAGCATCTTTAACAACAACTATCCGTGTATCATAAATTAATGGTTCTTCTGTAAATACAACAGATGCTCCTAACTGCAAAGCTTGCTGTATGTGAGAAATAACATTTGAGCAAGGGACAGCAATAAAAACATCTCCATTTTTGACCAAACGAGAATCAGTACAAATCATAGTTAAAACTTAATGCTTTTTACATATTTTATTGTACGCAATTTATTATGGTTGAATAATACCTCCACATAGTACTTGTCCATTGGCGTCATATACGGCACAAACTTGTCCTGGACATATTGCTATCGTATTTGGTTCTAGGAGATTCACTTCAAATGCATTACTATCTAGTTTGTTAATTTTGGCATTAAATTTTTTACTTCCAGACCTAATTTTTACGAATAAATTTTCATTTTGCGGAACGTCAGCCAGTATATTTACATCTTTGACATAGAATGATGTCCGTATTAAATCCGAATGTTTACCTAATGCAACATTGTTATTTTCACTATCTATGGCTGTTACATACAGTGGGCATGTATGAGATGATATACCCAAACCTCTACGTTGCCCAATCGTATAGTGAATTATCCCTTTGTGTTTTCCCACTGGCATGTTGTCCAGTATAAAATCTCCGGACACATCTTGTGCATCTGAATAGGCGTGTATAACAGCAATGTAATCATTGTTCGGTACAAAACATATATCCTGACTATCTGATTTTGCAAAATTAGGCAATCCATAAGATTTCGCCATTTCTCTTGTAAGTGATTTATTTGTAATATCTTGAAGAGGACAACATACATACTTTAAATCATCTTTTGAGGTCAGTGATAAGAAATAACTTTGGTCTTTCAGTAAGTTCGCACCTTCATAAAGTTGCCCATCGTTAACCTTTGCATAATGCCCTGTTGCTAAAAAATCCGCTCCTTTATCTCGGGCAAATTGTAATAACTTATGTAGTTTTATTTTCTTATTACAAACAGCACAGGGATTAGGTGTTAACCCCTTTTGATAGGACTTCACAAAATAATCTATAACTTCTTTTTTAAATTCTGAGCATAAATCGCAAATGTAATGCGGTATATTAAGATGTTCAGCTATAGTTTTTGCACCAATTAATAAACTATCTTTTGTTTTGTCGTCAGTAACCATCGTTACGCCGAACACATCATGTCCTGCATGCAATAATTTTGTTGCCGTTACAGCAGAATCCACTCCTCCAGAAATTGCAACTGCATAAATCGACATATTATTTAGATAAACCAAACGTACGATGACGTAGTTCGAAATCGGCTATAGCTTTATTGAAATCAGCAATTTTAAAATCGGGCCATGATACATCAGTAGAATAAAACTCACTATACGATGCCTGCCACAATAAAAAATTACTCAAACGCTTTTTACCGCTCGTTCTTATTATCAAATCAGGATCTGGTACGCCTGCCGTATCTAATGCATTTGAAATATTGCCTTCTGTTATTTCAATTTTTCTACTAATCAATTTTTTTACTGCTCTTACTATCTCATCTTTTGCACCGTAACTCATTGCTAAATGCATAACAACTCCTTTGTTATTAGCCGTCATATTTTCATACTTAGTTATTATTTCTTGTAGTGCTTGCGGTAGTTTTAGTATATTTCCAATAACTTTTAGTTTGACTTTAGCATCCAAAACTTTTTGTATCCATGGATCAGTTTCCAGAAATTTCAAAGCCAAATTCATAAAATTATCAATCCAGGATTTTGGTCTGCCCCAGTTTTCAGTAGAAAATGCATAAAACGTAGCGTAAGGTATTTTAAGATTACATATTAATTCTGCTAGGTTTTGCATACCTGCTAAATAACCATCTAGTACATCTAAATTTCTTTTTTTTGCCCATGTACTATTACCATCCATTATAAATGCTACATGTTTAATCATGATAAATCTCCAACTAGGGTAATATACGATACAACTTTCTTAACACCATTTACACTTTTTACAACATCTATAATATTATTTAATTCAGTCTGGTTTCTTGCTGTTCCATTTAAATATACGACATGGTTCATTGTCTTTATTTTTACATTTAGAGATTTGATGTTTTTTGTTGCAGTTAGTTTTGCTCGGCATACGGAAGTAATATAACTATCTTTTAAGTTTGTACTTAACTTTGATTTACCAACAACTATATTGTTGTCAACTGAAATGACACCAGGTACATTTAATGCTATTGATTCTGCTTCTGATACCATATCGTTATTAGGTAAGTTTCCTGTAAGTAATACATAACCATCGTTTGTTACTACTGATACATCCAATGCTGGTTCGCCAAGTTGTTTACGCAATTTAGATTTAACGCTATTATCAATCTGGGTATCTTTTATTGACCTTTTTATCGATTTATCCCGACCGGCAAGATATCCTCCTGTAGCAACCCCAGTTCCCAATATAGCAACTGTGGCACAGCCATTCAACAATACAGCCGTTATCCCTATTATCAAAATATTCAACTTAAAATGCTTCATCTGAAAAGGCATTTTTTATATGTTCATAACCTCCTGTATGGTCTAAACATATCACATCTATTCTATAATTTTCAAATTTTATATTTCGTTCAGAAATAACAAAAAGTAATGCATTATATATTCTGCTACGTTGTTTAAGCAGGATACACTCACGGGCTTGCCCTAAAGACCGTCGCATTTTAACTTCTACTGCCACAACAGTATCGTTAATCGTTGCTAGAATATCAATTTCCCCATATGGAGTTCGTAATCTTTTTGCCAAAATAACGTACCCCAAGTTTTGTAAAACCCGAGTTGCTATTGCCTCTCCCAGTTTTCCTTTTTCATATGATGTTTGCACTATGAAATTAAAATAATAAAAGTAATACAGGTATTATTTTTCATACATATTAATGTATTTACCCATACCACCAAATGTCTCTCTAATGACACCCTTACTTTTACCTGTTTGAGCCTTTACGCTATCTTTTGTTATGTTTATAGGTTGTTCGTAATCACTCCGTTCGACTGATTTAACGACGTCATTTGAATCAAACGTGATTACATAAGTAATTGAACGAACTGTCTTAGGATTAAAAACACCAATTTTAGTCATCTGTTTGGAAGAATAATACCAGCAATAATCGCCATTATCTCTTAAAACAGATGATCTAAACGTTGGTGTTCCAAGTTTCGCAGTAACACTTACCATATTGTCTTTCCCTACAATAATGTTATCGAATTCTGCCGTTCCAATATCATAACCTCGGTTTATAATCGTCTTTTCACATCCTGAAAGACAAAATATTGTAACCAGCGCAACTAATGTACTACGAAACATTTTTACCCCTTTATTCGACAGAGTTTGCCGTTGAAACGTCTACGTTTTGATCTGAACTTGTTGCTTGATTTAAAGAACTATCAACAAACTCTATTATTGCCATTGGTGCCACATCACCATACCGAAATCCTGCTTTTAAAATCCTAGTATACCCTCCATTACGATTTTTACAACGTTGAGCAATGTCATCACACAATTTTTTCATTGCCCTAACATTGTTATGTAGTTTCGATAAAACTATTTTACGAGCGTGCAATGTGTTTGGCTTTGCAACTGTTACTAGTTTTTCAATTATTGGACGTAAATCCTTTGCCTTAGGCAAGGTTGTTTTTATACGTTCATGTTCAATTAAAGAACAAGCCATCGTTTTAAACATAGAAATTCTATGTGCCGTTGGTCTGTTAAATTTTCTTTTAGTTATTCCATGTCTCATAATTTAATCCTCAAAATCATCTTTTCCAATACCTGTTTGTGTCGGATAACTTGGCATTCTTTGCCTTTCTTTATCTAAATAACTAGACTGTGTTCGATACCAACTATCTTTTAAATCACAATCAGCAGATTGTTCATTACCAAATTTGCTTTTAATTTTAGAATTACCGATTTTGCTATCGCGACGCTTTGCTAATGCACTCATATAATCCTTTGGCCAACCTGGTACAGACATTCCAAATGATAATCCCATGTTTGCAAGAACTGCCTGAATTTCACTAAGAGATTTACGACCAAAATTCGGAGTGTGTAACATATCCGATGCTGTCCGTTTAACCAAATCTCCTACATAGAAAATACCCTCATTTTTCAGACAATTAGCTGACCGAACTGATAATTCAAGTTCTTCAACACTTCTTAATAAATCTGGATTTAATTTATCTTCATCCGTATCCTCTGATAATCCCGGTTGCTCTAATGCTTTATCGCTTTCATTGACGAAAAGTTCAAAATGATCTCTTAATATAATGCTTGCCTTTGATAACGCTTCTTCAGGTCGCAGAGAGCCGTCTGTTTTTATAGTTAAAATCAGCTTGTCATAGTCGGTACGTTGCCCAACGCGAGTTTGCTCAACTTTATAGTTGACCAACAGTATTGGACTAAACAAAGCATCAATTGATATAGTCCCAATTGACAAGTTCCCATCTTTCTGTGAAACCGCAGGAACGTAACCCTTTCCTCGTTCAATCGTAAGTTCCATATTTAAAGATGAACCTTCCCCAACAGTACAAATTTTGTGATCCGGGTCTAATATCTTGATGTCAGACGAACCCTCAATATCTTTTGCTAAAACTACTTTTGGTCCTTTGACCATTATTTTAGCTTTTTTAGATAGATCACTTTCTAGTAAAACCCGACACGATTTAAGATTTAAAATCAATTCCGTTACGTCTTCTTTTACGCCTTGAATTGTTGAAAACTCATGCGTAACTCCCTCAATTTTAATAGAAGTAATTGCACTGCCAGAAATAGATGACATTAATACTCTTCTAAATGAGTTTCCTAATGTCATTCCAAAACCCCGTTCTAAAGGTTCTATAACAAATACACCTTCCCGTAGTAATGGATCAGTGTATTTAACATCGACAGCTCCCGGTTTTATTAATTTACTCCAAGTCACGTTGGACACCTCATTAATTACGACGGGCTTTTGGAGGACGACATCCGTTATGTGGTAACGGGGTTACATCGGTGATTGATGTTACTACCAAGTCCAGTTTTTGTAAAGCTCTTATTGCTGTTTCACGACCTGCACCAGGGCCTTTTACAACGACTTTAACTTTTTTCACTCCGTGTTCGACTGCACGTTCTGCGGCTTTTTCAGCTGCTAATTGTGCTGCAAAAGGAGTAGATTTACGAGCCCCTTTTTGCCCGACGTTTCCTCCAGAACTAAATGCTAATGTATTACCTGCTTCATCCGTTATCGTAACGATAGTATTATTAAATGTCGCATTAATATGGACAATTGCATTTACAACGTTTTTCTTTTCTTTTTTTTTCATTTTGCTTGCAGTAGCTACTTGTGTCATATTTTACCCTACTTTCTTGTTGCTATCTTTTTGCCAGCAATTGGAATTGCTTTGCCTTTACGAGTACGAGCATTTGTATGAGTTCTTTGTCCTCGAACCGGTAAATGCTTTCTGTGCCTCAGTCCACGATAACATCCCAAATCGGTAACCCTTTTTATGTTCATCACGATTTCACGTCGTAGGCTTCCTTCTACAATGTACTTTGCATCAATAATTTCTCTTATTGCGGTAATTTCTTCCGTAGTAAGGTCAACAACTTTCTTACCATCTGGGATTTTCGCATCTCTTACTATACACTTAGCAAAATAAGGACCTATTCCAAATATATATCTCAAACCGATCTCCACTCGTTTATTGTTAGGAAGATCGATACCTGCTATACGTGCCACTATTTATTCTCCTCTATGAAAAATCACGTAGTTATAACTTCTTCGCACCACTGTTTTTTTAGGGCGAACATATACACCACTAATGATACAACAATGCCCGCTCATCATGCAATGAGCGGGATACGTAGTGTTTTTTAGACTAAATTTTTATTTTTATGTTACATATAGTTACCAATTGTCTTTTCGATGAGCATTTCTAAGAGCATTCATATAACCCGAAGACATTCCGCTTTGGGACGAACTGTCACATTCTGAGTTATTTTGTCCTGAATTATTTAGTCGGTACTGACTCCTGTTCTGTTCAGCTCGTATACGACTTTCTAATACAGCACGTGGTAGCCCACCATATACTGTACCTGCACCAGTCTGAAATCGCTCGTGGAAATCGAAATAGTCACCTGGGAAAATAAAATCTTCCCCATTTCGTCTAGGTGATCTATCCTGCTGATACGATTCATACTCAGGGCGAGGAATACGACCAAAGATTGTTTTACTGTTATAGTTATTATTTTCCGAAGAGTTATCTTCCAGTCTCTGAGTTGTCGTAGCGGTATTATTACGATATTCCTCAAGGTTTTGCTTTTTGTTATAAGAAACATTTTTAGTACCGTTACTACTTGTGGTATTAGTATCTTTTTCATACGGTTCACACAGCTTTTCATACCTTTGCGCTATGTTTTTCAGTTTATCCAAGCATTTTCTAGACATTCCCGCATACGTGTCTGAGGCTTCAGTACAAATAGTTTTAAACCTTGCTTTACTAAAACAGCCTTCCACTCTATATAGTTCAATCTCACGCTCTTTTTTATTCTCAACTCCTTTTTCGCCGGCAAGACCTTCAGCTTTTAGAAAGTCAGTCTTTGTCATAGGAGTCTGATTGCTCAGTTTGCAATATTTCCGATACATGGAGTACGTATCGTCCAACGCACTTTCAATTTCATCACAATAAGTATAATAATAAGACATACTTCTTATATAAGAGGATATTGTAGCGGTAAACACTGGACTGTAATATTTCGTCTTTTCAAAAATAGTCTCGCCATCTTCTTTTCTAACACGACTACCCGTAGTTGTCTCTTCTTTCCAGGTACTATTCAAATTTTCTGTGAAATCATATGTTAGTTTATCGAGAAAGCTACAATTAACTTTTGCATATTTAAGTTTGTCGACTACTTTTTTAAGGGTGTTAATTCCCCCTGTAACGAAATCCGAGCCCTCTGCGTTGTTTTTACTATGAATACACCACTGTTTCACCAATAGAGCAAAAGCATAATTTGGCATCTGACCACCAGATGAATCGACCAACACCTGACCTGCAGAGGTAAGCACACCTCTTAGGTCAGAGGAACCGGTCAGCATTAACCATCTACTTATAATTCCCACTACTGTGGGATACGTTTTATATATTTTATTTAACACTTGCAAAGTGTTTTCCCCTGCTACAGTGTCTTGTATGAAACTCCAAAAGTCAATCGCAGTTGTATTATCATCCGATGGTCGCCCCTCTTTGTCGAATCCATACAGTGTGCATATAACACGGAATAACCGCCAAATTTCGTAGGAGTACTCCGGGTTATTATCCATCTTTTTATTAACTTCATCACACAACGCTGTGTTGTTAACTTGAGTACCTTTATTCAATTTACCAAACGATTTGTCCACTTGTTCCAGTATTTTGTTTGTAATATGATCGAATTCTCTTTTGCACCGACTGGTAATTCCGGATCCGTAATTTAAAAAATAATACATCCAATCTGGTCTCACAATATCTCCCTCATTGGAAAATTTAGCAGGTAAGTTGTTGTTATTTAGCCATTCTCTGAAGTTTCGCATTATGGCTTGTGCCATTTCCCCCTCATCAAGAAATTCCTTTGGTTCCATATTGTTATCGTATTCTGGCCTGGAATCCCCGGATTTGTACCGTTTATTTGCATCAGCTAAAAACTTTTCAAACTCTTGAAGATTTTCATTATTTTCTAGTGTTTCAAGGTTACAGCCGATTACTAACTCTAATTGATCTAAGATATTTTGACCATTGAATACAGTTTCTCGTTTTTTGGTCATTACTGTTGGCTTGGCGTTTCGTTTTTGGGCTGGTTGTTTATTCGGTTTTTGCCACGGCTGAGTTGTTTTTTCAACTACTGCTGATACAACTGACTTTACAGGTTCGCTATCATTTGTTTTGCCATCTACTAATACCCAGAACTGATTTAGATAACACCCGAAATCATGCCGAAAGTAATTTTTATAATCTTTACTGGTAGTAATTGCGATATAATCTCTAATTTTTGCAAGTATATCGGCATCATAATAACCAAACATTTTCAAGTTGCCATCAAGTTTCTTCAACGCCAACTCATATAGTTCAGAAACATCAATCTTTTCTCCGTTTCGCACCTTTGCTATACTATTGTATATCCCATCACTACACAGAAAACCATTGCATAATGCTAAGACAGTATGCCAAATTTCTGTACTTTCAACTGTTGCATCCATCAAATTTCTGGTTATTTCTGCACACATACTATCAAGGAAACTGTTATGTTCAATATCACTCGAAGACTGTTCCTTCAATACGATATACTTTAGGTTTTGTATAGATTGGTAAAACTTTGAGCTTTTATCTACTAAGGCGTCATATGCCCAGTAGTTACGCAAGTAATTATCGTTGTAAATAAAATTATTGCCTCCATTTGGGAATAATACATCCTCTGCTTTAGTTCGGATATTTTCCTTAAACTTTTTGTCAATAAAATCAGCAAGATTGGCATTTTTAGACACATTGTTGAACTTGGTTGTATTACCGCCCAACTTACTTGTTTTGCGGATATTGATTGAACTAGTTTCGTTGTCATAGTTATCAAACGACATGTCCATTGCCTCAGTAACACCTATCAATGCGAACAATGATGCAGATAGCAATGTTATCTTTATTGATTTTTCCATTTTAAACACTCCTGTAGCTTACCTATATCATTGTAACCTTATCAAAACGAACGTGCAGTATATTTAAACGAAAAAATATTAATTTTTTTCTTTTTGAAATTAATAGAACGGTTTTTGCACAGAAAATTTGCCTAATTCGTATAAATTTCGTTTAATTAGTGTGTCACTTGACCTTTATAAAAAATCACATGTTACAAAGTATGAAAATCGAAGGTGGTCATACACTCAATGGAACAGTTACAATTAGTGGAGCGAAGAACTTAGCCTTACCCGCTATGGTTGCAACGCTACTTACCGACCAGCCAATTATTTTGCATAATGTTCCAGACCTAGCGGACGTTCATTCACTCTTAGCTTTATTAGAACATTTAGGTTGCTCTTACTCATTTGAGAACCGCACTCTTACTATGTGTACCAAAAATATTGTAACAACTGAAGCTCCATACGATTTTGTACGTAAAATGCGTGCTTCAATTCTTTGTTTATCTCCGTTAGTGGCACGTTGTGGTTCTGCTGAAGTGTCTCTACCTGGAGGATGTGCTATTGGGTTACGAGGAGTTGATCTGCACATACGTACACTTGTCTTGATGGGGGCTGAAGTATCTATAGAAGATGGGTTAATAAAAACTAATGCACCAAATGGTTTAACTGGCTGTGAAATTGAATTCCCAAAGGTAACTGTTACTGGTACAGAAAACGCTCTTATGGCAGCAGTGTTAGCTAAAGGCACTACATGCTTAATGAACGTTGCTATTGAGCCAGAAGTTACAGAATTTGCAAAATTATTAAATCTAATGGGTGCAAAAATAACTGGTATTGGTACATCTACTCTTGAAATAGAGGGCGTAGATAAACTACATGGGGCAGAATTTGAAATTATTCCTGACAGGATTGAGGCAGGTACTTATGCAATAGCTGCCTCCGCCACACATGGCAGTATATTTTTGAAAAATTGTCTTTATGAACATTTACAATACTTTTTTACTGTATTACAACAGACTGGTGCAAACGTTACGAAACAAGCTGATGGTGTATTAGTAAGTAATGGTAATGGAATAATACAACCTTATTGTATATATACTGCACCGTATCCCGCGTTTCCAACAGATTTACAAGCTCAGTACACTGTATTAATGTGCTTATGTAATGGCACAGCATCGGTAACTGAAAACATTTTTGAAAATAGGTTTATGCATATACAAGAACTAATGCGTATGGGAGCAAGAATATATATTGATGGTAAAACTGCCCGTATTGTGGGTGTTCCCTCCTTAAAAGGAGCTCCAGTTATGGCAACAGATTTACGTGCCTCCGTTGCATTGATATTAGCAGGATTAGTTGCTGAAGGAACTACTACTGTTCATCGGTTGTATCATATAGACCGCGGATACGAAAATATAGATGATAAATTACGTGCCTGTGGTGCAGTGTTAGAAAGGACAAAGCAGTAATGTCAATATTTGCCCGCTTAAAAAATGCTATATCAGAGATTATTACAGGCAAATCGGCTATCGATATTGAAGAATTTGAAAATTTACTGATTGAAGCAGACTTTGGAATAGCATTGGCTTCATCATTGTCAAATAAACTTAGAAAAGGCAATAATATTAAGGAAATTTTAACAGCAGAAATTTTCAGAATATTTGATGGATTAATTAAAGATATTAATATATCTGAACATAAGCCACATGTTATAACTCTCTGTGGGGTAAATGGCTCTGGAAAAACTACAACTGTTGCAAAGTTGGTTAATAAATTCCATAATCAGCATTTATCTGTAGATGTGGTAGCTTGTGATACATTCAGGGTCGCTGCGGACATACAGCTGGAACGATGGACTAATAAACTAGGTTGTAAATTATTTAAAGGTATTAATAAAGAACCCGCAAGTGTCGCATATACTGCCTTAAGTAGTACTAAAAGTGATGTGCTGATTATTGATACAGCGGGGAGATTACCAACTAATTCAAATTTAATGGATGAGTTAGGAAAAATTTACCGTGTTCTCAAAAAAATTGATAATACTGCCCCTCATCTTAATTTAGTTGTAATAGATGCAGTTACTGGGCAAAATGCTATTGAACAGGTAAAATCATTTAATGCCGTTGCCAAAGTTGATGGGGTGATTTTAGCTAAGTTTGACACGGGAGCAAAAGGCGGTACAATAGTTCGCATTGCGAATGAATTGCGGATACCTATATATGGAGTAGGCACGGGAGAAAAAGCGGAAGACTTTGAACGTTTCAGTATCGAAAAGTTCATCGCGAAGTTAATTGAGGAGTAAAAATGAATAAATTATATACATACGGAGTAGCAATTATTGCTGGTATAGTTTCAGGATATTTTAATATTCCAATTGTGGCAGATATAGCAAAGTTTATTTCTGAAATATTTATTAGAATTTTTAAATGTATCAGTATGCCAGTTGTTTCATTATCTGTAATTGTAGCTTTAGCATGTTACGGAGAAGGTGAGAACACTTCTCGTATATGGAAAAAAGCGTTACAGTATACAACGCTAACAACGTTGGTCGCTGCCAGTGTCGCAGCAGTGCTATATTATGTTATCAATCCGCCAAGTGTACCACATCTTAGTCAGGCATCCTCTGATGTGCCAGTGTCAGCAACAGGATACGCACAATATTTCTTAGAAATAATTCCCGAAAGTATCAGTAAAGCATTTATTGAACATAAAGTCTTAAGCGTACTATTGATTAGCGTTATTTTCGGACTATCAATTAGATATATAACAGAAAATAAAATAAAAAATGTTTTAACTGCTTGTATACAAGGACTTCACAGTATTTTCTTTTCAATAACTAAATTTATAGTAAAAATTTTACCTATAGGTATGTTTGGTTTTATTAGTGTAAGTATTCGAGAAATGCAACATGGTATGGACTTACAAGGCATGGGTAAATATTTTGTTGTAATAATTTGTGCAAACTTAGTGCAGGGATTAATAGTGTTGCCTGCTTGGCTTGCGTTAAAGGGAATAAATCCTCTTAAAGCATTTAAAGGCATGGCTCCTGCTTTGTCAGTAGCATTTTTTGCTAAATCATCGTCAGGGGCATTGCCTGTCACTATACAATCAGCAGAGGAAAATTTAGGTATTAAACAAAATGTTAGTCGATTTGTATTTCCGCTTTGTACAACGATTAATATGAATGGATGTGCAGCTTTTATCTTCACTACTGTTATTTACGTAATGCAGAATTACGGAATAAATATCGACTTAATAACAACACTAACATGGATCGTAATAGCATCACTTGCCGCTATTGGTAATGCAGGAGTTCCCATGGGATGCTTTTTCTTAAGTGCTAGTTTATTATCTTCTATGAATATACCAATGCCACTATTAGGAATTATTTTACCTATATATAGTGTAATTGATATGCTCGAAACAGCACTGAATGTATGGTCCGACAGTTGCGTTACACTTGTAATTAACAAAAATATTAATTTGACGAAGCCCTCTTCAGCCGATCATTAATTGCTATGCCTATGCCTGTGTTCGGTATAGGCATTATTGCTATTCCTTTAAATTTCCCAGTATTATCTGCTTTATACAAGAAATCAAACAGATTTTTTGCGACCTCTTCCAAATCGCCTTTGGGACTTAAATTTAAAAAATACGGTTTATCCGTACTTCCAAATGCTATAAATGCTTCGTTTTGATATGGTTCAATAACATTAATACGAAGAGGTAAGTATGGAGAATAGTGTTTTAGCATCATGCCAGGAGCAATTACTTTCTCAGTTTTATTCGGTACTGTGATTTTCATTTTCAACACATTTTCTATTTCTGATTGTGTTACTGCTCCATGACGTAATAATACATATGGCATTTGCGACATATTTAGAATAGTACTTTCGAGACCTACATTACATACACCGCCATCCAGAATTAACTGAACCTTACTACCTAAATCTGCACGTACCATATCAGCACTTGTAGGACTTAGATGATTAGAAGTATTAGCACTTGGAGCTGCCAATGGATTACCGAATGCTGATATTAATTTTAATGCTACAGGATGGGAAGGACAACGTAATGCTATTGTATCAAGTCCGGCAGTTACATGTTTTGATATTCCACATTTTGGTTTCATAGGTAAAACTACAGTTAAAGGACGTTTTATGTCAAGCCAAAAATATTGTGTAAGTCTGAGAGCATCATCGTTGAAGTACGCTAATTTTTTTGCCATTTCTACAGAGCTTACATGTGCAATTAGCGGATTGAATGATGGTCTTCCTTTAATTTCGTAAATTTTTTTAACTGCTATATCACTTTTTGCATCTCCAAATAATCCATAAACAGTGTCCGTAGGTGCTACTACTGGTTCTTTCGATTTTAATAATTTTACTGCCAATTCTAAATCGTTCATTTTAATGCCTAAATATTCCCATTCACAAGCATAGTAGCACTACATATAATTGGCATTGACACAATTCTAAAATAGTTAGTACACTCATTTATGTATATAGGGGCAAGGTTACTAAATCATTATGAGCAATAAGTTTATGGCAAAACTGTCGATGATGAGATTATCAAATGCAAAATCAGTTGAACAGATTGATATAGAAAATGTAGTGCAACCTGATGTTGCGGTTACCAATGGTTTAGTTATTAAAAATATATTGCCATACGGCTTGCTAGTATTAGCTATTGGTATTTCAGTGGTGCGGTATCTGAATAGTACTCCCCCTGTTATTGAAAAAATAGAAGAAATTACAGATGAAAAGGCTAGCAATTCACAAGAAGAATTGTTGGATAGTGAAAACGATGAAATATCAGACGAACTCGAAGACACTGAAGAAAGTGAAGATGATGTTGAATCTGCCCCTGAATGCTCGGAAAATTTAATAACTCTTGGACAAGGCGATACATTAGCTAATGTGTTAGAACAAGCAGGAATAAATAAAACTGATATTCAAAATGTTTCCACCGCTATTTCCAGGATTTTCCCTTTGCGTAAAATGAAACCAGGTCAAGAGATTTTAATTAAAACTGATGATAATGATAAAACTTCACTGAAGTCCCTCGAAATTAAACCAACTGAAAAGTATAAAATCATTGCTGAAAAGTCTGGTAAGCGTTTCATTTCAAAAAAAGTAATAATTCCATTAAAGCGTTCGGTTAAAAGCATTTCTGGGATAATATTACCCAAATCCCCGAAATCCTCATTGCAACAATGCGGGATTAAAAGTAAAATCGCAAATGACGCATTAAACGCGTTAGGGCAAGTTACCAGTATTCATCACGCTAAATCCAAAGTTAATTTTGATTTAGTCTATGAACAATACTATACCGATGAAGGTAAGATACTAGATGCGAATTTACTGGCAGTAGTAGCGTCAGTTGACGGAAAATTAAAGAAAGTTTATAAATTTTCGGTTGATGGAACAATGCAATATCTTGATGCTAATGGCACTGTTTTAGGTTCACAAAAGGGTAAAAAAATGTTTATTCAGCCAATAGTGTATAAAAAGATTACTTCCAAATTCGGATATCGCGTACATCCCATAAGTGGACGAGGTAAAATGCATACAGGTGTTGATCTAGCAGCAAGTATTGGAACACCAGTTCGTGCTAGTGCATCTGGCTATGTAGCAATGGCTGGTAATTACAATAAGTATGGCAAATATATTAAGATAAAGCACTCAGGGTGTTATAGTACGGCATATGCCCATCTCAGTCGTATTGCAGTACATAGTGGTCAATATGTGAAACAGGGTCAAGTAATTGGATATAGTGGGATGAGTGGCTATACAACAGGAGCTCACTTGCACTATGAAGTAATGCAAAATAATAAATTTATAAATCCACTATCGTTTGTTCCCAAACCGTTACAGAGACTGACAGGAAAACAGTTGGTGAAGTTTAATGCTTTTAAAAGATCTATAAAATTAAAAACTCCGATTGGAACAAAAGTTTGAACTGACAACAGAGACTAAGCCCTACTAGTTTGTCGCGGTATCAGCTGACATGCTATCCTTGTTGTTGTTATAGTGTGTATTTTAAACATAATAAGTATTAGGAGATTTTATGTTTAGTTGTGCGTACGCGGATGTTTCTCAACAGACGAAACCAAGCCTTTTGGGATTTTTACCCATGTTGGCATTCATGGTATTGCTGTATTTTATACTAATTCGCCCTCAGCAAAAAAAACAAAAGGCTCATCAAGCAATGATTTCGGCATTAAAACCTGGAGATAAGGTAATGACAGGTGGCGGACTACTGGGAAAAATAGTAAGAGTTATAAATGATAACGAAGTTTTAGTTGAAGTATCTGATAACGTGCAATGTAAGTTCATAAAATCTGCAATAGTTGCAGTTTTGAAGGATGAGAATAAAAATACAATTGTTGCCAACAAATCGTAAAATGGGGACTAAATGATTATTTTATCTAAAACTAGGGTATGGTTGACGTTTATTATTTGCCTATTCGCTATTATTTTTGCTATTCCATCATTTGTTAATCAAAAGTCATTTGAAAAACTGCCGTCATGGTTACAACATTCGGTTAGTTTGGGATTGGAACTACGAGGTGGTTCGCACATACAGCTAGAAGTTGGCATTGATGAAGTTACAAAGGAATTTCAAGAAGGAGTTATTGATGCTACTCGCAAGGAGTTACGGAAGAAAAATATCCAGTATAGCCGAATGGCTGTCCAGCATACTCCTGCTGGTTCTCAAATTTTGATAGTTCTAAAAGAAACATCAAATGCAAATGATGTAAAGAAAATATTAAACAAAGTTGAAAAAGAACTTGAAGTAACAATAAATAACAATGAAATTGTTGCTGTTATATCTAAAAAATTCCTCGATAAGTATGAGAAAAAAATCGTTAATGAAAGTATCGAGGTTATTCGACACAGAATTGATGAAACTGGAACTAGAGAACCAACAATTTTACGTCAAGGAAAAAATCGTATAGTTGTTCAATTACCAGGTGTTGAAGATCCTGCAGAAGTAAAGCGTTTAATTGGAAAAACGGCTATTTTGACATTTCACGCTGTAGATGAGGAATTAGAAAACGTTATTGCTAATGAAGGTGAGAAACCCGAACTGCAATCTAAGCCCGGTGTTGTGTACATGCCGGAGTCTAAAGGTGAAGGAAAAGTTAATTGGGTTCCAATTAAAAAGCAAATTTCTATGACTGGCAAGCACCTTGTTGATGCACAAATGAATGTAGACCCACAGTCCGGTGGTGCTTGCATCTCTCTAAAATTTGATTCGGGTGAAGGCACAAAAAAATTGGCAGAACTATCCACAAGATATTTACATAAGCAGTTTGCAATAGTTTTAGATGATAGAGTACTAATGGCTCCTGTATTCCAGGCTATATTAAATCAGGGAAATGCCCAAGTAACAGGGCATTTTACAATGAAAGAAGCTCAAGAGATAGCATTATTGCTTAGAGCTGGTTCACTACCAGCTCCATTAACCGTAGTTGAAGAACGCAATGTAGGTCCAAGTCTGGGAGCAGATTCTATATCTGCAGGTGCTACTGCTACGATTATGGCTTTTGTCTTGGTGGCGTTATTTATGATTTTGTCGTATGGCACATTCGGTTCATTTGCATGTGTTTCATTAGTAATGAATATTATGATTTTGTTTGCATGTTTAACATTAATAGGGGCAACTCTAACACTCCCCGGTATAGCAGGGATTGCATTAACTATAGGAACAGCAGTGGATGCAAATGTGTTAATTTATGAACGAATGCGAGAAGAAATGCGATTAGGTATAAAACCAGCAGTAGCAATCTCTCAAGGTTATAAAATGGCAATAGGTACTATTTTGGATTCGAATTGTACAACGCTGATTGGTGCATTATTTCTGTATGAATTCGGCTCTGGTCCAATTAGAGGATTTTCTGTTACGCTATTTTACGGGACGGTAATTTCTCTGTTTACAACGTTCTTTCTGACGAAATCATTAGTTGCTATTTGGTTACGCAAGCATCAAAACGATGCTGAAATTATTATATAGGAGACAGTATGTTTAGGTTAAAATTAGTTCCTGTTGGAACAAATATAAATTTTATCAAATATAGTAAGTATTTTATAACAACTGCAATTACACTAATTGTCCTATGTATTTCATTTATATCTTTTAAAGGACTGAATTACGGTATTGATTTCAAGGGAGGATATATATTTGAAGTAACGATGCCTAAAACGCCTGATATTGCTCAAATGAGAAAGGATTTAGGTAATTTAGAATTAGGCTCCGTTTCTATACAGCAGTTTGGCGGAGAGAAAGATCTATTAATAAAATTAGAAAAATCAGAAGAGGGGGGTGGTCAAGCCATTGCCATTCAAAAAGTTAAGGATAGTTTGGGGAAAAATATAATTTATAAACGAGTTGAAACAGTTGGACCAAAAGTAGGTGAGGAATTAGTTGGTAACGCTATAAAAGCTGTGGTTTTCGCCTTATTAGCTATGTTGTTATACATAATAGTTCGGTTTGAGTGGCAATTTGGTTTATGTGCAATTACGGCACTTTTTCATGATTGTATAGTAATATTCGGAATGTTTTCTATATTTCCATGGGAATTTAGTGAAACTTCAATTACTGCTATTCTACTCACAGCCAGTTATTCTATAAATGATATAGTTGTTATATTCGATCGTATTAGAGAGAACTTGAAAAAGTATCGTACGTTGAGCATACCAGAAATTATCAATAAGAGCTTGAACGAAACTCTTTCACGTACTGTTTTGACAGCTACAACCACATTATTATCGATGGTGGCATTATACCTATTCGGTGGTAAGGTTATTGCTTCTTTAGCTTTGCCGATGATGGTAGGTATCATTGTTGGGACAATAACCTCCACATGCATCGCTGCACCACTATTGACTTTTTTAAATCTCAAACCTCGGGAAAATAAAAAGATAGATACAAGCGTACCTCAAATATGAAAAAAGTTAGGGAAGTATATCTCCTCCCTAACCTGTTACTTATACCGATTTTTTTTCTTTTACAAAAAACATACCAATAACTGAAATAATAATAAAGACTATTGCACACAGAAACGCACTACGATACATTACAACATCGTACATAGGCGAACCATCGGGGTTGACTTTTCCATTCCTAAGAAAATCTAACAAATAACCTAGTAATGGTTGAAATATAACACCACCACCCATTACGAACATATTGGTATAACCAGTTGATGTGCCAGCAAAATTACTCGGTACGTATTTATAAGTCATGTCAAAAGCTAATGTTCCAGCTCCTGCAAATATACTGCAGAGACCAAATAGGGCTATTCCAGTCCAAAAACCTATTGTATCACTGTATACGGCTGTTAGGAAAGATAGTATCAATCCTATTGAAAACAAAATTATAGTTTTTTTATTGCTATTCAGCTTTTCGGCAACCTTGGCAGCCAAAATACTTCCTATACCACATCCTATAAAAATTACAGCAGAACAAATGGACGCCAATGAATTTGATACACCAAATCGTATTTGCATAAAAGGAGTTCCCCATAATTCAGCAACTGCAACTACCGGTAAGTTAGCCATACATCCAAACAAACCAATTAACCAGCAACTAGGATTAGTTACTAATAATTTCAACCCCTCAAGTGTTCTACCTTTTTCATTAGTTTGTTTTACTGTCTGCTTAGGCAGGAATATGAACGTTAATACACTGATTGCAATACCAATGATTGCCATAACACATGTCAATTGACGCCATCCAAAGGCACTTACTAGTCCCGCAGTTGCCGAACTACCTAAAACTCCACCAATTCCTCCGACAAACATTGTAAATCCCATAAAGAGAGCATATTTATTGGTAGGTAACATTTCAGATATAATTTTTCCACAGGCTAAATACGCTGTAGCAGATGAGAACCCTATTAAAAGTCTTGCTACAACCAGATGCCATGAAGCTGTAGCTACACCAAACAATAGTACTCCTAATGAACAAATTACGCAAGTTGTGAAAATTACTAATCTGCAACCTAGTTTATCAATTATTATTCCCCACGGAATTTGCATTATTCCGTATGAAATGTACAGTGTTGAAATGATAGTGCCGACCTGTGAAGCATTTAGCGAAAAATCTTGCATCAAGTTATCAACTAATACACATGGCTCTACTCTAGAAAAATATGAGAATAAATAAAACACCCAACTGATAATTATTGCCAAAAACGAAACCTTAGCGGTAGCTACTGCATTCTTATCCATTTGACTTCCTCTAATATCTAATATATATCCCATAATTACAGGATACTTTATATCATAAATAGGGGTCAAAATCATTGCACATTTTTAGGTAATACAATTGATGTTCATGGGGTATAAACTAAAAATAGTTTTGGTTTCATTGTTTCCAACAATGACACAAGGTACTAAACATTCTTATAATAAATTAAAATAATCAGACTTGGAGAAATAAATGATTGCTAGTGCATTAGTTTCAGGTTGTTTGCTTGCACTTGTTGCCCTTGTTGGTGTAGGTGGCATTGGTGGTTCAGGTACAACAGGTTTTACACCATCAAATAGCTCATCATATTATCTCCCGCCAAGCTATACTCCACAAAAGGAATATCCTAGCTATGATTCTCAACGCTACGAAACTCAACAGAAGTTATTAGATCAATTAGAACAATATGGTAATGAGTTTTCGTTGCTACTAAAAAATTTTAAACTCAATGGAGATCATGATCCTGGAACAAATGCTGGGATAAACCTTTCAACCACTAATATTACACGGCAAGATTGGAATGAGTTCTGTACATTGAAAGATACAAACGAAGAATTTAACATTTATGCTGGACAATTGTTATATTCTCAATCTGAAAACTATTTTAATCTATTAAAAAAAGAACTTGAACGTCAATCCCACAATTTGATTAACCGTAAGCAAATAAAAAGTGAAGCATTTTCTGAAACAATATATCAAACAGCTCTGATTGCCGGTGAACTGAAACTATTACCACAATATAGGGTAATTCTGGGAAAAATTTACTCACAACAAGAAATATTAAGTGAAGTTGCACCTGACGATGCCTTTAGGATTAAGAAATTAGTTCAGGACTCCATAAATAATGGCACTTTATTGAAAAATGACCTTTCCGGTGTTGGTAAATTTGATAAAATACTCATAACAATGATACAAAATACCATTAAGGGCAGTTTAGCTTTTTGGAAGTGGAAGCAACAACGTAAGTATGATAGTAAAGGAATAACTTTACCCATAATGCTAGACAATGGAGATAATAGATGTTGGTTGCAAACGGGTTTTTATATGCTATATTCCTTAACGGCAACTGATAATTTAGATGAACTAGGAAATTGGGAAAAGTTTTTAAAATACCTCCAGCAACGACAAGATGACAAATTGAACGATAGGGTAAACACTGTTCGGGGAACATATCCCAATCTGTCGTTCCTTTTGGATAACGCAATTTTGGGACTTGAGTATAATAAAGAACCATGGCAATTAAGAATAAGCTTAGTAGATGTATTAAGGGATTTTTGCCATAATCGCTACGATTATAACCTGTATAATAACAAAGAGGCTGTTCAAGAAAAATTAAATTATCTGTGTTCAACAAAGAGTAATAAAGGCAATAGCATCGGAATGTCAATAAAAATATTAAGAAAAATATTCCCCGAGTTAGACAATAAAAAATTCAAAACACGGGAAGGGATATATGAGAGGGAGTTTGACAGAGTTTTACAGTTTTGCAATCCTAACCCCAAACCTGGGGAGCCGAGTTATTGCCTTGCTCCTATAGCAGTTAGACATTTCATTCCAGGTTTAAATAATGAAAATGATGGCATTGGAAAAGACCCCGTAGGTGTTAATTGTCCAAATCAATATGGTGAATACAATCTTAAGATGTCGCTGGACGGTAAACTACAAATTTATGAATTAAGAGGTATTGCTGTCAGTGAACACTTCCCGGAATTTAAAAAAGTGCCAACTAACGCAACTTTTAATGGAGGTACTCAATATACCGTATTGCCTCCGTGTCATCTCAGAAGCGTTATAAAACTAGATGCAAGTCCTAATTGGTATTATTGTGATTCAAACGGCATATACTTCGGGGCAGAAAGCCTACAGGCGTTATTTAAAGACCAAAGATCGATCATGAATTATGAGTGTTATAAAAATAAATCCCCACTACCTGCAAACCACGCTGATTTGTTAATGTATCACCTAATAGATAATAAGTTGTGGACAGAACAGTCAGCGTAGTTTACCAATTTTATAGTGCTTACGGCATAGTGAGGTATACTTGTCATTTCCTCCTATGTCTATTTGCTTCCCGGAACGAATAACAACTCCATTAATTACTTTTGCATTCATAGTAGCTTTGCGACCGCAAAAACACACAGTTTTCACTTCAACCAGTTCATCTGCCCAAAGTAATAGGTACATACTGCCTTCAAATGGTTCACCTAAAAAATCAGTCCTAAGACCATATGTTAATACAGGAATATTAAAATCGTCGACAATACCACATAACTGCTTAACCTGCTGTTTTGATAAAAACTGTGCTTCATCAATTAGCACACAGTGCAATGTTAATTTTTCGAGTGCTGATTTAATATCGTCGTAAATATTTGTATATTCATCAAACGTATTAGCGTTTTCTGAAATACCAATTCTCGATGCGATTTTGGCTTTGCCATACCTGTTATCGTGAACAGAGGTATAAAGTAATGTATTCATACCTCGTTCTTTATAATTAAAATTACTTTGTAATAATTTTGTCGTCTTTCCGGCATTCATTGTAGAATAGTAAAAATATAATTTAGCCATAATACTTACTATTTATCAAACACGTTTGCTGAGTATGCTAGATTTTAACATTGATGTGCAGAATGCAGTAAGTTGTGCTAATTTCCATAGCACAACTGGAAACAAATTTTAGTGAGATATGTGGTTTGTGCCGTAGCCGACGGCTTCACGTTTTTCAGCATCAGTAAGGAATGTTGCGGTATTAATTTTTCTCCATTCGGCTTCACGTCGTGTAACCAGTGCAGGAATTGAATCCATATCGTATGTCAATGTGAGGTCTGTTTTATACATTTGCTTGAACCAAACTGAAAATTCATTTGCAATTATGTTAAGTAACGGCAGTACTGTTTCTTCCCAGAAATTGTATCGTGCTTCTTTGTAATTAGCGAATGTTGCAGAACTCATATTACTTATAAGTATTGGCGGAACACCAAATGCTAAAGCAATTTCTTTAGATGCCTGTTCTTTGCCATCAATAAAATCCAAATCTTTTGGTGATAATCCCATTTCTTTCCATTCAAAGTCTCCCTCAAGTAGCATTACCTTGCCAGCATTTCTACCTCCTTCGTATAATGCTCGTAAATCACGTTTTAATTCCTGACGTAACTGTGGTTCAAGTTCATGTTTATATATTAACGCTCCTGATGGACGACCGCCATTTTGCAAAAACGATATGTTTTGTTGAGCAATAGCATTATGCTGTTGTATGGATTTTAATGCCACTTCAATAGGACTTGTGCCATACCAGTCATCAAGTGGATTAAACAATTTTATATGTAATATATCGGACTCGCCAGTGTCAGCATCAACAGGAAAAAATCTAACATGGTTACTAACGGTATACTCGTAACCTGCGGGGACGGCATATCGTCCGGGAATTATGTTAACTCTATCAGGACGCAATAAATGCAATTCATTAGGTAAGTCATTCATACCTCTAGTTGCCATAACATAACAATTACCAGATATTAGGAGTTGAGATATCGCATCTTCCATAAATGCAGTTTTCGATTGGTGGGTATTTGGTCGTTCAATTAGTGACAGAATGGAATGTTTATAAACTATGCTATCTACACCATCTTTAACTTCCCTCAGTAACCAATTCACTGAACCTATAGCTCTAGCAATTAAGTTTACGCATCTGAATACTACAACATTTTGTTTATATCCGTTATTAGATAGATTATAATAATCAATATTCATGTTGGACTTGACAGGCTTATATGAAATTATTGAACTATTATCATACAATGAACCATGGTTATTAGATGCAAACCTACTAAAAATATTTTTAAACATAGAACCTCCTTTAAAAAATACGAATTATGGATATCAGATGCCGGCATTAAGTGTCATGCATCTACTTTCAGTTTGTGATGCTAAAAAACAAGTGTAAAAAATTTGCCCATTTTAAGTTTTTCTGCCCATACTACGAAAAATAAAGTTCCTACATCGTATAATATGGACACAAGGTAGTTGAGTTAATTTAACGGAATATCACTTTTAACTCTTCATTAATTGCAAATCGATATTTTTAAATAGATGCTACGAGAAAAAGTTTGTTTGTTTTGGATAGCACATAATATGATAGACTAGTAGTTGAAATTAAGGAGAAAAATCTATATGGCGAAGGCTGTTTTATTTTCATCAATTCCAGGACGTTACGTTAAAGCCTTATTTGAAGTCGGGAAAAAACAAAATATTTTAAATGAACTATTAGGCGACTTTGAAAAATTTAGAGACTTTTATTGTAATAACAAACGTTTATTCCCTAAGTATGGAAAAAGAATAACAGCTATATGTGATGTTATTGGTAAAGAATTGGATTTAAAATCATGTTTTATTTCCTTTTTAAAACTATTGACAGAAAATCATCGCTTAGATCTTTTCTCAAATATTGCATTGAACTTTCGTAAAACAGTGATGCAATTTCAAGGCAAACAAGACGTTAGAATTTTATCTGTTGCCAATCCAACAGCTGTTCAAAAAGACAAAATTGCTAACGTTGTTAGTAGTTTTTTTAATACATCGGTTAACATCAAGTATATTACGGATACCTCTCTTCTATCTGGGTTTGTAATTGAAACAAATGGTTTAAGAATTGATGGCTCAGGTAAGGGGATATTAAAGCAACTAGAAAAATATTACAATTCGTTGGAGATAGTATGAATGATAAAGCATTAGAAATATCAAAAATACTTGAGGAAAGAATAGCGGGGTTTGCACCTCAAATTGATATAGCAGAAACAGGCTATGTTTTAACAGTAGGTGATGGCATAGCAAGAGTATATGGATTAGATAACGCAAAGTCAGGTGAATGGGTTGATATAGTATCTTCACATACTGGAAATACCGTAAAAGGTATAGTAACCAATCTTGAACCTGACAATGTTGGGGTTATTCTCGTTGGTGACGAGTCGAATGTAAGTGAAAACGATATAGTAAAAAGAACAAACAATATCGTAAATGTTAATGTCGGAATGGGCTTATTGGGAAGAGTGGTGAATGCCTTGGGAGTTCCAATTGATAGTCCTCGTCCCATTTCAGGGGACACGGTTTTGTACAATATGGAAAATCCAGCACCTGGCATACGTGACCGTAAGACGATTAATGAACCACTTTTTACGGGAATAAGGATTATTGATTCGTTATTTCCTATAGGACGTGGACAAAGGGAATTAATTATTGGTGATCGTCAAACTGGCAAAAGTGCAATAGCTATAGACACTATAATTAACCAAAAACAATATAATGATAACTTTGCTCCGAAGGATAAAGTTTATTGTATATACGTTGCCATAGGTCAAAAACGTTCAACTGTTGCCCGATTGGTTAAAGTTTTAGAAGAACATGGGGCATTAGAATACACAATTGTTGTTGCAGCTACTGCATCAGACACAGCTACTATGCAATATATAGCACCTTATACGGCATGTGCTATGGGAGAGTATTTTAGAAATAATGGTATGCACGCATTAATTGTATATGACGACCTATCAAAGCATGCTGTAGCGTATAGACAGATTTCACTTTTGCTAAGAAGACCACCGGGTCGTGAAGCGTATCCAGGAGATATTTTTTATTTGCATTCGAGATTATTGGAACGAGCAGGTAAATTATCTGATGAAAAGGGTGGCGGATCATTGACTGCATTACCAATTGTTGAAACGCAGGCTGGAGATGTGTCCGCTTATATACCTACAAATGTTATATCAATCACTGATGGTCAGTTGTTTTTAGAAAATGATTTATTTTATAAAGGAATTCGACCTGCAATAAATATTGGAATATCTGTTAGTCGTGTTGGTTCGGCCGCTCAAACAAAGGCAATGAAATCCGTGTCAGGAAATATTAAAATCCAAATGGCTCAATATAATGAACTAGCATCGTTTGCTCAGTTCGGAAGTGATATAGATACATCGACAAAAGAAATATTGGATAATGGAGAGAAATTACTAGAAATTTTGAAACAAAAACAGTACACTCCATTCAAAAATGCAGAGCATGTAATTGTATTGTATGTAGCTATGCATGGGTATTTAAAGAATATACCAGTTAATAAAGTTAAAGAATTTGAAAGCGAGTTGTTAACCACTGTAAACAGGACTACTGATTTAATTAAGCAGATTGGCGACACTAGGGCGTTAACGGAGGATATTGAAAATAACTTAATTAAATTCCTTGATGAATTCGTCAAGAATTATGTTTCGGTATTAAAATAATGGAAAATATTCAAAATATCCGTTCTCGGATCGGAACAGTTAAAAATATTCATAAAGCTGCAACTGCAATGAAGTTAATTTCAACGATTAAGTTGTCGAAGATGAAAGGTCTTCCTACTAAAAATATTAAAGACAAAATCGATATCTTAGCTGAAACGTTATCAATTATCCTGGGTGAAGCGAAGTATGCTAATGAAATTGATAATTCGCACTGGATATTACGAAAAAAAGGAAAAGATTTGTTAATAGTCTTATCCACAGATCAGGGTTTTTGTGGAACATTTAAGCAGTCAATTTTAAATGAGGCAGAAAAATTTGTATCAGGACATCCACAAATTTATCTTGAAATATTTGGAAAGAAAACTGGTAATTTAGTTCCTAAAGTTGCGAATAGTATTGAACGTGCTATTATATCGCGATATGAAATTAAAGAATTTGCGATAGTCTTACAGAAGATGATTTTATCTTATATAACAAAATATGATGTTTCAAATGTATATGTTATAAGTGGAGAATATATTAACGTTATGACACAATTACCACGTTGTAGAAAACTGTTTCCATTAAAAGTAAAAGATGCTACTACATTTAATAAAACAGAGTTTAATATTCCAAAAATGAAATTATTTGACTTTGTGTTCGGAAAATATTTGTACTCGTTATGCTACAATATAGTGTATGAACATTTACTGTCGGAATTATCTATACGCGTATTTTCAATGGATAAAACAGTTCGAAATGCAGACGATATTACGAGGGATTTAACACTGTTATATAACAGAACGAGGCAAGCTAAAATTACACAAGAACTTACTGAAATAGTTGCAAGTGTAGATTGTATTCAATAGGAGAAAGTAATGAGTAATAAAAATAAAGATTTAGAAATCATAGGCATTGTAACTCAGGTTATAGGAGCTGTTGTTGATGTTTCATTTGGAGAAAATTCAGATACAGAGTTTTCGTCTACAAATGAACCAAGCCAGTATCTATTGCCGTCAATACATGATGCCCTCAAGTTAATGCTTGATAATGGCAATGTAATTACTCTAGAAGTTGTGCAACACGTGGGTGATCAGATAGTTAGGTGTATTTCAATGTCAGCAACTGACGGTATTTCACGTGGTATGAAAGTTCGTAACACTGGTCAGCCTATTATGGTGCCAGTTGGTAATGCAATGTTAGGACGAGTTGTTAATGTTACTGGCGAACCGATAGATCATTGCGGAGAAATAAAAACAGATGCCTATTTGCCTATACACCGTGATGCACCTGAATTTGCTAAACAAGCCACGGGAACTGAGATCTTTATGACGGGCATAAAAGTTATAGATCTTTTAACGCCTTATGTGAAAGGTGGTAAAGTCGGTTTATTTGGAGGTGCGGGAGTTGGCAAAACCGTTTTAATTATGGAATTAATTAACAATATTGCAAAGAAACACGGCGGTTTTTCGGTATTTACTGGTGTTGGCGAGCGTACACGAGAAGGTACGGATTTGTTCGAAGAAATGATAGCCTCAGGAGTTAATAAGCAACCAGGAGAGCCGGGTTCAAAAGCTGCCTTAGTGTATGGGCAAATGAATGAATCTCCTGGTGCGAGAGCTAGAGTAGCTCTAACAGGTCTTACGATGGCAGAGTATTTCAGGGATACAGAAGGAAAAGATGTTTTATTTTTTGTAGATAATATTTTTAGGTTTACACAGGCGGGTTCAGAAATATCGACGTTACTAGGTCGTATTCCGTCGGCAGTTGGTTACCAGCCTACTCTAGCATCTGAAATGGGTGCTTTACAGGAACGAATTACATCTACAGTAAATGGTTCTATTACTAGTATTCAAGCTATTTATGTACCAGCTGATGATATGACAGATCCGTCTGCTGTTACGTCTTTCATACACCTGGATGCAACGACGGTTTTGAGTCGTCAAATAGTGTCCTATGGTATATTCCCAGCTGTTGACCCTCTTGCCTCAACTTCTAGAATGATGTCACCCGACGTTGTCGGTCAAGAACACTATAATATAGCACAAAAAGTACAGTATATTTTACAGACATATAAATCACTACAAGATATCATTGCCATAATTGGTATGGATGAACTTTCGGACGATGATAAGTTAATTGTAAATCGGGCTAGGAAAATTCGTCAATTTTTATCTCAACCGTTTCAATCAGCTGAGAACTTTACAGGTCGGAAAGGCGTATTTGTTGAAATAAAAGATACCTTAGAAGGCTTTAATGCTATAGCAAATGGAGATGTAGATGAAATCCCGGAAGTTATGTTTTCATTCAAAGGAACTATTAATGATGTCATTCAGGAATATGAAAAGTCAAAAAAATAAATTTATTATATTATAAGTGTAATGAACCCTATAATAACTGAAGTTCAACATGAAAATAGTAGTGCCACCAATATTTTCAGTTGCCTGGAAGTTATTGCTATTAATTTTTACTCTATTAATTGGTATAGGAGTTTATTTATATAATTATCCACTTGCTATTAATATTCAAGTACTTCCATATGGTTCATTTAGGGTTAGGTATAAATTATTTGATAAGCAGTGTTTTATTGATAATATTATAATTAATAATGTTCGTATTTATATACAACCAATTGCCATTCCGTTAATAAAAACAAAAATTCCTAGAGTTTATATTGGGGTAGATAAAGGATATATCATAATTCGTAATTTAAACCCATTTGCAATAAAAAATAATCCGATTGGAATAGAGGTAAAAAACGTGTGTTTACAACACTTTTTTCCCAATAAAATACCAAAAATTTTATCAGCTCGAAATTTATCAAATGGAACTCTGCTAGAAAAAAACTTAGCAACGGCAAATTTATCAGATATAAGAATCACAACAGATGCAACTTTGACCTTGTTAGATAATAAGCAATTTGGATTAGATGTGCATAGCTTATCTATAGTCAATACGCCAATTGGTGATATTAACGCCAAAATGACATATTGTATGGATGACTTACACCTAAAATTAGAGTTTCCAAAGTATCAGCACACTTTAAGTTGCAATGGTAAATTAGATATTCACAAGCCATTTAAATGGGACTTAACTGTTGTAGGCGTAGATATTGCAAAAGTAAAAAATTTAAAAATTAAAGATACCGTTTATAACGGAAATGTCCAATACAGTATTAACTGGACACATGGATATAGTAATGAGAAATTACAATGTAAAATCGTTTCTGAAAACACACTTATTAATAATTCTTTTTGCAAAGCTGTAAATCTGGGTAAAGTTTGTTTAACTACATCATATATAAATAATAGAGTTAATTCTATACTGGAACTATTTAATTTTAAGCACACAATTAATTGCAATGGTATTATACGAAATAATAATTTTGATTTAAATATAGTTCCCAAAAATCCAATTAATATTAAACAATTTAACATTATAAATAATCTGGTTGCCAATGGAACATTGAAATACACACTACATTTAAAACGCATTAACAATAGAAATACAGCTAATGGGGACATTAATTTATCAAATGGGAATATACAAAGTAAAGGAAATAAGCTATTAAATAACATTGGAATAAATATTAAGTTAAATAACGATTTATTAATTTTAAAAAAATGTGAAGCTACTTTAGAGAATTTTATAAAGTGCAAAGTTCAAGCAAGTGGAAAATTAAATATTAATGATTTAAATATGGATATACGTATTCGAATTCCAAATGGGACACTACATAATGTCCCTATAATAAAGTCTGTCTTAGAAGCTGACATAATTACAAAAGGACATATTAAATCGCCTGATATAAATGGTGTAGTAACGCTAATTAATTCTTCAATTGATGCGACTTCAATAATAAGTAGTTCTATGAACTCAACAGATATAGTATCCTCATTTATGAATAAAAATAAACCTAAGTCGCCAAAGTTAAATGAATGCGTTTTACCAATAAATGCAAATATCAAAATAAATATTAACCCGAAAATAATAGTTAGTGGAGCAGGATTAAAAAGTTCATGGAAAGGAGGTGGACATTTTATTGCAATAAAGAAGCAACCAATCAAATGGGACTTAAAATTTAATATAATTGACGGACAATATGAAATTGTCAACAAAAAAGCAAAACTATCTTCTGGAGAAGTGCTATTTAATTCACAATTGCCTAATTACTATAAAATAACGATTATAGGACAAAAAAAAATAGATATTAAGGAAATAGTAGGAGTTAAATTTATTCAGTACAATGATAATACTACTATGGATTTTTTCTCTACTACAATGCGTAGTAAACAGGATATTTTATCACTATTTTTATTTGAAAAAGAAAATTCGGAACTTTCAACCTCTGAGGCTTATTCGTTAGGAATGCTAGCTCAAAACTTGGCAACTGGGAACGATAACATGTTTAGTAAGTTAAATAAAATGTTAAAGATCGATACATTCAGTATTAAGCATAATACAGATGGTTCAGATAATTATAATACAGTTGTAGTCGGGAAGAAAATTGGTAAATGGCATTTGAATTTTGAGCAGGGTAGGAATTTAGATGAGGCACAGTTATCAATAGACCGCAAGGTTAAAAAACGAACCAAAATAGACCTTAGCCTATCTAAAAAAACTGGTCTAGAAGGTGGCTTAATGTGGAGTAAACGATATTAGGACATCTATACTGGGGAAAACATGACAGAAATTCAAAAAAAACACTAATAAATCAATTTCATAGTTGGTACACCCAGAAAAAGACTGCAACTTTAGCACCTACCTAAAACATTAAGGCAAAAGTGATGAACAACGAAGAATAATAAAATATGGCTCCTTGGGACGGACTCGAACCGCCGACCCAGTGGTTAACAGCCACTTGCTCTACCAACTGAGCTACCAAGGATCACCACACATTATTTTTAACATACACTTCGGAAAATTTGCAATAGGTCTTCAAAAAGATTTTTTTAATATCAAATTCCTTGTCATGCAGACATCTAAATTGATTGAAGTGCATGTAACATTTAACGCTCAGTCAAACTCCTAAAATATCCTTATTCTTTAATAGCTCTCAATGATTAAACATCTTGATGTGAACCGAATTTAAATTGGTCATTAAGCACTTACACACGCTTACTAATCAAAAGAAGATGGGCTAGTATCTTCAGTGTCTTTTTATATCTTTTGTTGTCGCAACAATTGCTTTTTCGAACCACTTAAACAGGTAATCCATGTTCTCAATTCATTCTTTTTTACCATTAAAGCAACGGTTTTCCACTCCTTTTCATTAAGGTAAAGAAAATGAGTTTACATTTACGTCTAACGTACATGCATGTAGCCAAGTCGTTTTATGGTATATTAGGTATAAGCCCGAGTGGCGAAATGGCAGACGCACACGTTTCAGGTGCGTGTGGAGCAATCCGTGGAGGTTCAAGTCCTCTCTCGGGCACCATAGGTGATATTACAAATAAATATTTGATAACAAAATTTTACCTGTTCGGATTAAAGCTGATTATTTGAGAAAGGAAGTATCTTTGGGCTTTAGTAAGCATCACACAAAGTGTGGTAATTTAACAGTTTTTTCTAAAAATAGTATAAATATTAATCAAAAATTAACTTATCACTCCATACACTCAAAGCATGAGTTAGGCTCATAGCGAGGTTTTATGAAATTTCTATCCTGGGCACTTGGAACTTTAGCAATTGCTTTTTCATTGTACACGTATAGTTCAGCTGAGCAACAAAAAGAAAAAGAACCAACATATCTTGAAAACATTTACTTTGGGTTATACAATGGCACATCACAAGGAAAAATTAAAAATTTAGCCGAGTATATTCTGAATAATCATGGTGTTCATGCTGATATAAACGTATCTTTATAAAGGTAGCACATAAAATTAAATCTATAAACATTTTTGTATAGGAATATTTATCTGGGTTTTATGTGCAAAATATCAATGTGCTGTAAAACGTACATTGATATTTTATCTATTTATATCGATATATAACTCATGAAACTCAACATATATAAAATATTAACAAAACGCTATATGTTTTTTTTGACAGTTTGATTTTAAAATCGAAGTATCAAAACTAATATTTTTTTTACAAGGATTAATTATCACTGTAACAGTTAATTTTTTTATTATAAGCGTTATAAAGCAACAAACTGGACAAATATACAAAATTATCTCTAAATACAATTTTCTTACAACTATTTAATATAGATGAACTAGTTATTAATAATACCCACATTAGAATTTTTGATTAAATAGGAGCAGTTTTTTTTATGTGGCTTAATTTCATTACAGTACGTTTTAACTAGAGTCATCAGTTTTTTAAGAAACTGATGACTTTATAGAACAGGGGCTATTATACCTGATGGGCATGAATACTGATAATAGGTTTTTTATCGCATAACTTTGTAATTAATAATTTAATGTCATCTTGAATACCTTTACGTAAACTACCATCAACGACTGAACTCTTATGATCGGATTTTGCTAACTGGTTTGCAATAATAGATGCAATACTTCTCCTTATTGTGCTAAGTAAATTCGGCGTTAAGAAAATGCCACGGACTAAAATATCAATATTTCCTAATAGTTTATTGTATTTATCAACAACAAAACTTACTCCTATATGTCCTTGCGTAGACATAAATGTACGTTCAGTAAGACAATTACTATTAATTGGTATGACATATTTTCCATCTAGCACATTATATACGACGTTTCTATGGGCTGTCTTCTTAAGTACACCGTCCCCCTTATGAATAGAAATCGTATCTCCAGAAACAGCAATTATTGAGTTTTTAATTCCACATTCTTCAGCAAATGCTTTATGGGCATATAACATAATTGGGTCACCATGCAGTGGTAATAAAGCCTTTGGTTTTAACCATTTGTATATTTGTCGCAATGCTTTTTGGTTGGGATGTCCTGACACATGAATTTCAGGCTCAGTCTCTGCAGTAACGAGATCTACTCCTAGCTGAATTAGTGAGTTTTGCATTTCCCTAATACAAATTTCGTTACCAGGTATTACTTTCGATGAGAAAAATACTACATCCTGTTTTCCCAACTTAATAAACCTATTTTCCCCTCTGGCAAGTCGGTACATAGCAGATTTTGCTTCTCCTTGCGAACCAGTACAAATCATTAAAACTTGTTCTGGTGGCATACTTGCAACTTGTTCATCAGGCACAATATTGTCAATATAACGCCTAAATTCCTTTGTGTAATAGCTTGTTTCTGTAACTGCTTCAAGCATTCGGTATATAGAGCGACCAATAATAACAACTTTACGGTGATTTTTTTGTGCTAATTCACATATTGCTTCAATACGAGCAACATTGGAAGCAAAACATGTAATAGTAATTCTCTTATCTTTGTATTGTGGTATAAGCCTTTCTAAAGTATTTTTTACATCCGCTTCCGACCCTACATCCTCTCGTACTAGCACATTTGTACTATCGCATAGTAAACAATCAATACCTTCATTACCAATTTCTGTCAAACGTTCACTGTCGATTTTATCTCCTAATAAGGGTGTTTCGTCAATTTTCCAGTCTCCTGTATGAAATAATGAGCCACCTGGGGTTTGAATATATAGACCACATGCACCAATAATTGAGTGTGCAACCGATATAAACTCAACTTTAAATTCATCTACCAAAATTGGCGACCGAGGAAAAACTGAAATAATTCTAGACGTTTCAGGATCAAATTTTCTAGATTTAAGTTTTTGTTTTAAAACTTCAGCTGAAAATTCAGTAAGATAGACAGGACAATTAAAACGCGACCAAAAATAATGAACTGCACCAATATGGTCTTCGTGGGCATGTGTGATAAATATGCCTTTAAGTTTATTTTTTAAGTTGAGCGGAAAAGATATGTCAGGAGTAATTACTTCAATACCCAGTTTGTCATGAAACGCAATTCCTAAATCGACCATTATCCAACTGTCTTTATATCCTATCAGCGTGCAGTTAGCTCCTATCTGTTCTAGTCCACCTAGTGGCATTACTAAAATATGGTCATCTCCTGAGTAATTACTTTTTTCAAGATGACTATTGTTATTTAACATTTTTAAAAGCTCCTTATAATGAAATTTATAATGTTAATGTTTCGTATGTGTCATAATTAATGACACCATACAAACATCTATGAGTAGATTTTAACAGACTTATACGAAAAACCTGATAGCTCTAAAATTCCGTACATTGCATCCAAGTTTATAGCGAAGCTTCAGTTAATCGTTTTTTTACTTTTTTATTCAAAAATAAAAATAGATATGTAATTTATGATGGAGAAGTATGTTAAAAAAAACATTACTTATTATGCCTCTTATTAATGTTTCTTATTTAGTTGCAAATAATGCCAGTATTGCTAGTAATGCAGGTGGTATCCTTACATCGTCATCTGATAACGAAATTAACCTGTCGTTGCACGATGATTCAAATGGACTTAATCAAACTAATGATGAAATTTCAGCTGAATCTGAAAATAAAGACATAAAGTCGACCAATAAAGAATTATCTGCAAATCTCAATATAAATAACATTATAGTGCAGGAAAATAACGTGGATAATGGTGGAAAGTTATTGATACAAAAAATTACAACAGAAGAACCTAAGGAGAACGAAGATATACCAGATGACGAGATTACAGAGGATTTAACAAAAAACCTTAATATCAATGAAATTTTACGGCAAAAATCTAGTACTGAAAATACACGGAGCAAACAAATCAAAATAAGAACTCAATCTTTTGTAAAAAATGCATTAAAAACTGAATTTAGTAAAAAAAAAGCAAAATTGGCTAAGGAACGACGAACTGTAGAACGATTAAATGCTTTATCAGTCGGAGAAAAAGAACAAAAAATGCGTGCTACACATGAACAATTTTCCCAATCCTGTCAAGACTTCATTCACAAGTCATTTACAACAGGAATAGTTGATTTGAAAGATAAATCGTTTTTTAAAACAAGAACTGCTCCTCTATGTGTGTTTTTTGGCTTTGATTTAGCACAAATTTTTAGAAATGAAATTACTTTTAATACTGCACTAGAGTATTACAAAGATTTACCAAATTTTACTAATGTACTTGTTGATATGAATGCAGTGCATCGAAAGCTCACTAGTGATACGGAAAAGCGTAAAAAAATTATGATAAAAAAGGGATTTTTAAAACCATAATTACACCTATTTTTACGTCATTTGACATAGAGGTGATTTGATGGCAGAATTAAGGCACAGGCGTAAATTTGAACTTTTCGATATGCAGTTCAAGCGAGTTCTAATTAAAATATCTGGCGAATTATTTTCTTTAAATGGCAGTAATAATGAACCAATCAACCAAATTTGTACTAATATTCTTAACGTTATCTCTTCAGGAATTGATGTTTCCATAGTCGTAGGTGGAGGGAATATAATTCGAGGGAGTAGATTCCAAAATAATAATTCCATTCGACGTGAAACAGCCGATAGTATAGGTATGCTTGCAACCGTTATGAATGGAATTATTTTGCGGGACAATTTGCTTAATCGTGGAGTAGATTGTGCTATTGTCTCGGCACTTGATTTACCATTTAATATTAGAAAACTCAATTCATTTGTAATTGAAGAACTGATTTCACAGCACAGAACTATAATAATAGTTGGCGGGCTTGGTGTACCGTATTTTTCTACCGATACTGTGTCTGTTGTGGGGGCTACGCTATCATGTTGTGATGCTATTTTGAAAGCATCAAATACAGATGGTATTTATGATAAGGACCCACATAAGCATGCTGATGCAGTGTTTTTAGAAAAAATAACATACGAATTTGCAATACAGCATAATTTACAAGTTATGGATGAAACGGCATTTTTGTTAGCTAGAAATTTAAATAAGCCGATATACGTGTTTTCATCTACTGAACCAAACTGCTTTATACGAGCAATTAATAATGAAATTAAATGTTCCATAGTTTCAGCTAAGCTGTAGACCAAAATTTAAAAGATAGATTTGGTAGAAATTTAAAAATAACTCTTATCAATGTTTTTGTACTACAAAAATGTTTTTGCTATACTCCAGTTGTTAAGGATTTTTTTAAACTTTGAGAGGTAAAATGAAGATTTTGAAAATTCTCCTCGAATGCAGTGCCCTGATCGGTTTTATAAGGTTAGACGTAGTGAGTAGCATGAGTGCTTTACCACCTACTCAATCTTTCAGTGAAACTAAATCGTCTGTGACTGAAGATCCACTAGCTAAGCAGAAGGAAATAATTGACGATTTAATTCCAAAGCTGCTGAATGACCCAAGCGAAAAACCACGAACTTACAATGAAAATAATGTTCGTAATCTGTTTTCTGTACTTTTGGAAAATCAAAATGCAAGCCTATGCTCATACGTAGAAGACGAGTTTGTTTGCTATTACATCAACGATAAATTTGCATTAGAGTGCGGTCTGATAACTACTGTACAGGAGACTCAATATGCGAAGTTTTGTCCTTTCCTTGTATCGTCGTCTCATTTTATGGAAAAATTTGCATATTACTTCCGTACCACAAAAACAAGACTATTGTCTTTGCAACAATTGGATTCGGAACGCAAAAATAGTGATTAACAAACACCAAATATCTTTCAAGTTTGATATAGAAACAAATTTTCATATTGTTTCTGTACTTTTTTGTTCAGGTTTCTACAAATAATTTTTTTGCCTCTATTTTTTAACTCTGTTTTTAATCATTGCCATCTCATACCCAATCATCATCGTCATTTTGAGAATTATTAATGGATTCATTTTCGTAATCAGATGTTACTTTCATATCGAACTTACTGGCGTCATCCTCTTCATAATCACCCACCGCCAAGTGCAAATTTAAAACCCGAATAATTTCACAATGATTACCACTAGAAAGCCCAAGTACATATCCTTTATCTACGGCATGATCGTATATGATTACAATATCTTCGATCCATTCGGTAAAACCTATTCCGAATGTTTCACCAGACCATTCTATGTTTTGATCAAAAATGTAAGTCATTGCGTCCTTTTTACTAGAATATTTTTTATCTTTCATCAAGAGTTCTACTTTGAATCTTTCTACATTGGTGGCACCTTCGGGGCAAAATTTTTTATAAATGTTATTCATTGCCGTTTCCAATATTTTCCATGGAACTATGTTATTGTTTTTGGCAATACCAACATATTCAATTCCATCCTCTCCGAACGATTTTTCGTAGGATTTTTTATCCACATCTATGTCTTTATGACCTCCGTTGCAAATACTTTGGCTAATTATATCAATTACGTAACATATAGTTTCCAAACCCGAATCTATTTGTGGTATTGGCTCCTTTAATGTTTGTCCCCCACTTTCTGTTTCATTTGAAGAAAGTTTGTTATTTTTATTTTCAAAATATTCGTCAATTATTTTACGAAGAACTTCATCCCGCCAAGAAGTATGTTTATAAGAATTTATGATACCTGACTGTGGCTCCTTTAGTTCAAATAAACATTTTTCTGCAATCGGATTTATGCTATCTTTTTTGTCTTTTTTATCCTTGTATGCAGGTCTCAAAGCTATAGTTATTAAGTGTCTTATCAAATTTTCAGTACAACTACCAGAGAGTGCACCGAACTTGCCGTTTTTCTGCAATTTTTCGTACGTCTTATACTTAGGGGAGAAACTATACGGTACTGGACGACAATCATATTCTCTTGAATATATTCCTTCTTTTCCTTTGTTTACTAATAAATCTTTAATTTGATTGTTTTCTTTACCAGTAGTAATGTAGGTTGCTATGTTGATTGAATTAATAATATTTTTAAGGTCTGACTCTACGTCGCAAATACACAAAAGGTATATAATTCTTGCTAGCTTGTCTGTAATGGATCCTAAGTTTACAAAATCGTTTAAACCTGAGTTAATATCCTTGTTATATATGAATTTAATTAAATTTTCTGTTATTTTTAACAACTCCGACAATTTTTTGTTCTTACTTATATGTTGTAGCTTTGCTTTCTTTTTAACACCTATTTTTTCTAAATTATTTTTTAGAACCGTTACTAATTTTTCTTTATCATCTTTCGGTTCATTATTGTCATCTTTCTCTTTTAATTCATTGTATAGATCTTTTATTTCATTGTATAGATCTTTTACCACTTCTGTTTCTTCCTTACCCTTTTCTATCGCCTGTTGTGCAGATTTTACCGATTTTATGAACTTATATAATTTTGAATACTTTTCAAATAAAGTAGCTGCAAATGATTGCTTTGACGACAAACTGGCTCCAAGGGAACACATTTTGTCGCCAATACTTACACTAAACCCTATTGACGTATCAAAAAATTTTTTGTCGTGGTCTAGTGTTTCTTTCGGATCAATATCCTTAAAAGAATTGTTAATAGTGTCTGGAACAAGACCACTACTTTGCCAATCCACCATTCGGTATTGTCCTTCATCTGTGTAAATCATATCCAATATAGCTTTTTCTTTTTCCGTTGGTTTATCATCTTCTTTTTCTTTAACATTTTTATTTTTAACATTTTCCTTTTTGTTTGTATTTATTTCGTTATCTACTTTAATTTCATTTATCATTTCATCGTCATATTCTTTAACTGTTTTGGATTCTTCTTCGTACTCATTTTTATTTATTATTTCATCTTTTTTGGTATTTTCCTTCTTTAGCTCGAGAGCCTTGTTTTGTGCGTCTTTATCTTTTCTTTCTTTATCCTCGATGCCGATTGCTTCTAGTAGTTTTGGTAGATAAGCTTTTGCAACTGCATACGGAACTCGACTTTCAACACTATTAATACTGATGCTAGTTATTGCCACCACTGATAGCAACCATTTATTTTGTATACGCATTTGACCCTCAATTGTGTAATTATATCTACACTAAGGTTACCGATATATCATTAAATTTACGTTAATCCCTTACAACTAACATATTGAAGTAGCAGAGAACAAGCGTAGATATAGTTCATCGTAAACGGCCCGCTATATATGATTATTGTTCTAACGCTCGTCTGTAGATTTCCAATAATTCCTCTTCTTCTGCAACTTGTTCTTTCTTCTTTTTGCGTAAGCGTATGAGTTGCTTTAACACATTAACATCCAAACCTTCGGATTTAGCTTCTTTAAATACTTCACTGATTTCTTGGGATAATTGTGCTTTCTGTTCTTCTAAATTTTCAACACGAGCCACAATTTGCTTAATTAGTCCCGCAGATACCAGTGTTCCTTCTTCAAAACTCATTATTGCCTCACGTTAGTTTTTCTACTGCCATTGTAATACAGATGCTTTACGCATAACAACGTTATGTTTCCTAATTATATTGTTCTGTGTTAAAATACGATATAGATATTGTAAGAATATGAAAATTATGAATAAATTAATACCTCTGTTAAAACCCTTAATTATATTGCCTATAACTATAACTATATTAAATCAAAATTGTGTATATTGCGAGATCAAAAATGCTAAAACCTGGATAGAAAGAATAAGCTTCGTTGATTTAACAACTGGAATAGGAAAAACAATTAGTAATGCTATAGATAATAATATTCGTGCTAAAGCAGAGACACTTGGTGAAAAAGGTAAGGATTATTGGGCATGGAGAGCGATTAATAAAGAATTAATTGCTAAGAAAGACTTTGTAGCTCTTAAATGGAGGTCTTCTATTGAATATTTGAAAAAGATGGTTGTAAGTGTATTTTATCGTTCGGAAAAGTTTGCTTATCTTAATGATTTTTATGGGGATACATTACAGCACATATCAGGTGTAATCAACAATTGCTACTTAAAAAAAATTGATTGGTACAACGATTTCAACACCAAACAAAAAATATTTGGACTATTAAATGGTGTATTTGTCCTATTATTGTTAGACGAGAATGTACGTTGTGTTAGTAATAACAACGTTTATAAATATAGTTCAGTTACTAAAATGTTCGATAAAGAACATCCGCAATATAAAAATGGCATTTTTGGCAAAATTCGTTCTGTGATGCAAAACATTAAAATAAAATCAGACAGTAGAAGAACAAGAACATTATTTGAAGAAATATTACTTCAATTTAATAATGATGAAAAAAAGTTCAAAGACTACTTTACACATGATGTACGATGCTACTTAGAACAGTTTAATGTTGTTGCTCGAAGAGACATAACAAGTGATAATACTAACGTTACCTGCGATTCGGTGATTGAACAATATGTCCGAACTTGTTACTTGAAAGAAAAATGGATGCAAAAGGTAGCTAATGATAACTTTACACATAAATATCCTCAACTTTTGTTATTGCATAAGCCTGCATCAAACCATAAAGTCCTTTCTAACTGGCTTAATGACGAGTGCCAACATGAAGTGTATAAGGTTTGCAATGAAGGAATTGATATTTGGCTAAGCCAAAAGATTCCAAATCTCGAAAACATTATTAATCGATATAACGAGTGTATCAAGCATAGTTGGCACTCCGAATTTAAACATTATGTAAAAATAGATTATGACGACTATGATTTCTTGATGTTTATAAGTGAACTGACAAAGTATGATACTAAAAATGATGCACAATATGAAATTTTTAGTGAACGTGCTTGTGGTTTTTTAGCAGGTTGTTTATTGCAGGGAATACATACTTGGGAGACAGACACACAAATGGTTTTACACACGCCCTTACTTGGTTGTGATAATGTTAGGCATTTAAGACCAATCGACATTCTGAGACTTACCACCCATTCTTATTCTTATCTACAAAGTTGTGTGATGAACAAAATGCACCAGAATAAACGTTATAGCAATTTGCAGAATAATGTTCTATCGAAATGTAATTTAATAATTAATGATACGTTTGAGTATATAGTATTTAAAAAGCTTACAAACGTAAATGTGGATAGTGTTATCAAATTGATTAGGTTTCTGATCAACAAGAAAATTGACGATATAATATATGATTTAGACGAACATGGCTTCGGGCCACATGGTCGCGAGTTGAAAATCTATTCTTGGCAATCAATATTAGAATCTTTAATTGATAAAAGTTGTGGCTTGGAAGAAAAAGATTTTTCAAAAATAGTTGAAAGAGTTATAAAGTTAAAATAATGTTTTCGGCAAGTTATCAAGTTCACTTTTCAAAATTTTTTGAATTTTGTTGGGTATATCATTAATACTAAATTTACGTAGACAAAGCTTTTTTTGTCTAGATTTACTACCAGAAATTATATCTATATGGGATTTTGGTGTATCGAATATATCTGAAATGAATTTTATTAGATCTATATTTGCTTGATTTTCAATAGGTTTTCCATGTACTGCAATTTTGATACTAATATTATTAGCATTTTCATATCTTACACCATTAATACTGTTTTTACTTGAACCAGGTGTTAAATATATACAGAATATTAAATCGTCTGAGTGTTTAGTAAAAATTCTATGCATTACTTAATACCTGTTTAACCTTATTGACTAAATCCCGTAATGTAAATGGTTTTTGCATAAAATGAATACCTAGATTTTTATCTAGATCATTTCTAAATGTATCTTCTGTATAGCCTGAGATAAAGATTGTTTTAAATCCTTTTTTCATTTCTCGTAATTTTTTATTTAGTGTTGGTCCATCAATTTTCGGCATAATCACATCTGTAATTAGTAGAGCAAATTCATGTTCCTCTACCACTTTTAGTGCTTCTGTACCATTTGATGCTTCTACAACTGTGTAACCTTTGTCTCGTAATGCTCGAGCTACAAAATGCCGTACTGCCTCCTCATCTTCAACCAATAAAATTGTTTCAGTACCGCTCAAATCTTTAAATTTCTGAATATGTTCAGGTTGTACTACTGTACTATCGCCTTTATATCTTGGGATATAAATTTGGAAGTTAGTGCCTTTTCCAACTACTGAATCAACAATTATATGTCCTCCTGTTTGTTTAACAATACCATATACAGTAGCAAGGCCTAGTCCTGTCCCAGTTCCAGTACCTTTTTTAACATCTGAAATTTTCCTAGTAAAAAATGGTTCAAATATGTGACGTATTGTTTCCTGATCCATACCACATCCTGTATCAATAACTTCAAGTAAGACATAATCACCAGCAGTAGCAATATCATCAAAGCATTTAAAGTCTCTATCTGTGTAATAGTTTCGCGTTTGAATAGTCAATGAACCTTTTCCATTCATGGCATCACGTGCATTAACTGACAAATTCATTACAACTTGTTCAAATTGACTATTATCAATCTTTACTGCCCAAATGCCAGTACCATGATTTAATCTAAAATCTATATTTGGTCCAATCAATCGTTTTATTAATGGAGATATATCAACTAACATATCCGTAATTGACACAACTTTCGGTGTTAATGTTTGCTGACGAGAAAATGCTAACAACTGTCTTACTAGATTAGCAGCTCTTGATGCATTCTGTTTTATTTGTACTACGTCATCATATGAGGGGTCATCAGAGGTATAACGACGCAATAACAAATCGCAAAATCCAATCATTGCAGTTAACAGATTATTAAAATCATGAGCAATACCACTCGCTAACTGACCTACTGCTTGAATTTTCTGTGATTGCATAAACTGTTGATCAATTACCTGTTGGCTTGGAAGTTCTATAAATTGTAATAACAATTGTCTCGTTGCGGTAAGTCTAGAATAATATATTTGTACTCGCTTATCAACAGTATTACTACAATTGAACGGTATATCCATAAGTGGGTTTTGTAATGTCAAAAATTTATTAAGAGATTTCGTTTTATCATATGACTTAAAGTATTCTGTTATGTTTTTACGCAATTCGATCGATTTGTTATTATTTACAAATTTTGTAAAAGCAGAATTTTTAGATTTTATATTGCCATCGCTATCTACAATCACTGAAGGAATTGCGGAAGACGCAAATACATCAGTAGTAGTAGAGAAATCTTTGTGAGTTTCAGTTGTAACTTCAGACGTTTTTAAAACAAGTAGTGGTTGCATTGATGAAAAGGACATCAATGGTGGTTTTATTAAAAATACGGGAACATCTCCAAAATTACTCGATTTTAAATTAACCTTTAACGGCTCGTTGTATATCTTACTCATTTCAAAACTATCAATATAATCTGTAATTTGTGTTCCTATTACTTTATCTTTGCCTGTACGTAAATAACTAGAAAATGTTATATTACAACCTAAAATTTTCCCCTGTTTATCTATATAAAAAATCCCAATTGGAAGATTATCAATAAAATTTTCAAGTTTTTTATAACTTCTCATTATTTCTTCTGTTTGAGAATAATATTGTGTAATTTCAGATAAGACAACTACTGTAATTGGATTACCAGTAAACGACCGTTTGGCGTCAAGCGAATGGACTGTTGCTATGACACGTTTAAGTTCTCGACCTCGACCACTTAGTAAAACTTGACAGTTACTATTCGTATCAATGGCTTTTAATAATGCCTTAAGTTCTAAATTTACTGCTAATTCGGAATGCAGTTTTTCGATAAAATCATCTTGCGTTTTGTATATCAAAGGGTGAGTCGAAAAAATCACATCACAGTCTTCGTTAAATGCAATGACTATATTATTCTTTGCAATAGCAACCGAAACTGCACGTACTATATCTAGGTAATAATTAATTGCTTTATATTTCTTGCGATAAAAAACACAAAATATTAATACAGTTATTAAACCTGTTATTGAACATAAACTCAGTATGGCAAGTGTATCTACTGACAGGAAATTCTTGAATTCCATGTACAGTTCTGCAAGAGCCATAATTAATTGTAAACGAAATATTTACTTCTAATAATAATGATACCCCATTTATCAAAAATATTTGTTAACTTACGGAATTAGCAATTTAAACAGCTTATAGCGTTGAGAATATACGAAGTTAGTGACAAAAAATTGCTTTTTATGCTCACGAAGACAAAGTACCCCAAAATTTTATAGAAACTTTAAAAAGTATGAAAGGAAATGCCCTGTAAGCAGGGCATCAAAAATTGACTACGCTATGGGTCTAACTCCTACGTAAGTTCTAGCACCTGAACGAGTTTTGAAATACACATTCCCATCAACTAAGGAAAAAATCGTGTGGTCTTTGCCCAATCCGACATTTTCATCCAATCTATATTTTGTACCACGTTGTCTGACTAAAATAGAACCAGCAAGTACGTATTGGCCTGCACCACACTTTAAACCTAAACGACGACCTGCTGAATCTCGACCATTTCGAGAACTACCTGCACCTTTTTTTGTAGACATATTTTATTCTCCTTTATTTATTAGAAATATCAATAACCTTTACCAATGTCATTGGCTGACGATGCCCTTTTTTACGACGGTAATTATGACGACGATGTTTTTTGAAAATAATCACTTTATCATTACGCATCTGACGTATAACTTGTAATTTAACAGATGCTCCATTAACGATAGGATTACCAATCTTAACATCTTTATCATTGGAACACATCAAAACATCTGAAATTTCAAAAGTAGCATCAGGTGCTAGGTCAACTTTATTTATCTTTATTACATCGCCTGGTTTTACACTATATTGTAATCCACCTGTCTTTATCACCGCAAACATATTTTAAAAAGCTATCTATACAAAAACTACGCTCAGTGTAACATGCTGACAAAAAGAGTTCAACTGAACACAGTTTTTAGTACATCGTATAGATCTGTATCCGTTTTAACAGAATTATTAGACATGAGAGACCGAAACTTTGTAGCATTTGGTCGTCCCTTACAGTAGTACATAACGACTTTTTTTGCTAACGTAAAAGCTACATGTTTATCATAGAAATTCAGTACCGATGCTACATGCTCTTTTGCAACGTTAAGTTTCTCATTGTCACTTAACTGCTTAACTATTTTACCATTTAGGGCATTATCGATATCTCTAAGTAACCATGGTTTTCCTAATGCTCCACGACCAATCATTACGCCATCAGCCCCACTATCTATTAATGCTTGTTTTGCTTTTTCAGTGTCCGCTATATCGCCATTTACAATTAGGGGAATGTTAATTATGTTCCGTACTGTATGTACAGCTTTCCAATTAGCAACACCACTATACAATTGAGAACGGGTTCGTGCATGAACTGTAACCATTTTAATTCCTTCATTCTCTGCAATGTGAGCTATTGTTGGAGCGTTTAGGTGGTTATCATCCCAGCCAAGGCGAATTTTTAAAGTTACTGGAAGAGGTGTTGCATTAACCACGGCATGTATAATCTGCTGTGCCAATTTTTCATCTTTCATAAGAGCTGAACCCGCATCGGTTTTAACTATTTTTTTTACAGGACAGCCCATATTAATATCTAATATTTTTGCTCCTAAATCGTAACTTAACTTAGCTGCTTCTGCCATTACATGTGGAACAGCCCCAACTAATTGAACAGCTGTATATGCATCACTGTTTGCATCCATTATTTTATGTGTACGAGCGACATTTCTAATGACTGCCTGACTAGCAACCATTTCGCTATACATTAAAAAATTTCCAAATTTCCGTACCACTTGCCTAAAAGGTAAATCAGTAACCCCCGCCATTGGTGCTAATAACACGTTAGATTGTAACTCTATATTGCCAAGTTTAATCATACAGTTTTATTAATACATTTCATACTATAATCGTATATGAAATAACGTACTACTGTAAAAGTTTCTCAGCAGTACGTACGTTTGTAATACGATAATTAAACTATTACTGATTCTAAATAGTGCAAGATGTCAAGTACAGATTTTATTTCTTTATCATGTTGTTGCAGTATCTTAAATATTATATTATCCGCTTTTTTCCTATTGCCATCGGTTTCGGCTAATACCCTACCAGCAGTATAAAACAGAATGTCTATATGATAGTACTGTAACTCTTTCTTGAAGGTTCGAAGGTAGTTATGTAATTTACAACATAGGTCAATCAAATTAGTTGTTTCTTTTGTATTAGAACGGTTACACGATAAGTCTCCCGAATCAAATAAGTGTTTAATATTACCGATAATGTTTTTAAAAACTGCATTAATATCTTTTATGTTTATATCCTTAAAATAAGAGGCTAATGGAAATTGTTCTATAAAAAGATATAGATGCCAATATACCTCTGTTGGTAAATTATATTCATTCCTGAGCTTCTCCAGTTCTTCAAATAAGGAATTAGTTATTTTTTTAGTGAGTTCCCAAACGTTCACATCTTTTGGGTTGTATAAGAATCTTGTATAGCAACGAGCATTTGGTGCATACGACACCGTTACCGCTAGTTTTAGTAATTCCTTAAACTTTTCTGTATCATGGTTTAAGTCTTTAATCATACTCGGAGATATACCCAATTCTTCTGAGTTATTTAAAAATTTGTATGTTTCTAAAAACTCACGCATTTTTTTTGCAGTATAATAAATTATTGTTGTTATATCTTCATTTTTAAGTATTTTCGTCGTTTTAAAAGAGGGCTTTTCTATACAACAATGGCTAATAATCTCCCAATACTTAATAAAATCTTCAAATGACATTTTATTTGCACATTTTTTGATATGATCCCACAATATTTTTTTTGTTCGTCGGAAAAACTCTTTTCTATCGTTTCCTTTGTTATAAACTGCAGATTTGCGGGTATTTTACAATACTCTGAGGTTGTTTCTTCTACAAAGTTTTGAACAGAATTAATAACGTAATTGTAATAGAGTGTCTCTTCATATGCGTTGTCATTATCATCATCACAAAACAACCTTTTAACAGCATCACGTGGTTTTCTTACACCGTATTCACAGCCCTCGACATATATGTTATTAATAGCCTTTACCGCAAGTTCGAAATCATTCGCAGTTTCGTCCAATAAACGCTTGCTATAATCAACGACGGCCTCGTTATCTAATAACGGCTTTTTTTTAAACTTTCTTTTGAAAGCTCAACTGAAAGCTTAACGAAATTCCTCATCCATTCAGCAGTTCGCAAATTTAGAGCGTCGTACGAGAATCGGTCTTTGTTAGGGAGGACACACTGTTTTATAATTTCTTTTATATTGTCAAGGTTACAGTTTCTCTCCATTATAAAAAATTGTGCCAATGACAATATTGTATTTAGTTTAATTTCTGTACGTTCATTTACATAATGAGCCTTTGTTTTTTTGTCAGCATTACTAAACTGATTGATAGCAACGCGTAATTCTTCAAGTTTCTTAGCTATTTCTGGTTTCAGTTTCATTTGAGAGGACTCGTTTTCCAAAAAGACTTATTCATTATTCTTACGGGTACCTCTTGGCTGTTTTCACACGACATATTTTCTGATTTTTCTTCAGGCTCATCTTTATAGAACCAATCCTTCACAGTATTTTGATTTTTGTACAAAAATGTAGATGCCAGCTTCAGTTCAATAACTTTATTTGTCCATTCTTTTTCTACGTTATCTTCAGAAGAATCAATATCAATGGAATCTTCTTGCTCTACTTCAAGTGATTTTTCAGACTCTTCTTCGCCTTTTGCACTATTCGCTTCCTTATTTAAAAAACGCTTACCAAAATCAGTATTAATGTCAATAATTCTATTGAGTCTGTCAGTTAACTTGATAATATTATCAATAACCCATTCCGGTCTATCATCAGCCGATATCCTATTGTAGTCTTCTACTAAACCAGACGCTCTTAGTAAAATGTAATCTATTGCAAACTTTTTTGGAGATACATTCAACTGTACAAGTGTTGTAAACGTTTTCGTAAATTCGTTATATTCATTGGTTGTGTCATACTTGTTAATTTTGGAACTAAAACTCAGCAGATACATGTCTTTAAAAATTTCTGTAAATTCTGTTGCATCTAGACTCGCCCCATTTAGGAAATGATAAGCTTCTCCAAAATAGTCTGCTACCTATTTTAATATCGGGTAATCACTTTTAATTTTAATTTCGTTTGTAGTATTAATTTTGAGGTTAACATTACTCTTATTATTCTTAATATTCTTATCTTCTATCTTAAAGCGAGCCGTTGGCTCGATCTTGAACATCTTATCAATTGTGGATGCATTTTCATCGATACTTTAGTTATTAACACTTCGGCTATAGTTACTGTTTTTTCTTTGTTGTTGTTGCTTATTGCCGTCTTGATTATTTATTCTTTGTTGAGAACTAATCTCTTCTTCATAGTGTTCTCTTCTTATCTCTGTTGCTACTTTGTCAAACACAGACTCAAGCACAGTTTGTCCGTGTATCTGGTACCGACAAATAACAAAGAATTGAGTTAAGTAGCAATCCCAATCGTGTTTGATGTATTGTTTCAACTTTTCTTCATCACCACCAAAATATCTTTCACAAAGCGTTCTATACCAACTATCTTGTTTGCTTTCGTAAAACACTTCTGTAAATAATGCACCCACTTTATCCATTGTCATTTTGTCCTTCGGTTTTGAACCACCATATTTCTCATTAAATCTGTATAACGTTCTAAAGGCTGTTAGTCCATTTATTAACCCGAAAATCCTCTTTCCACTTTCACTCTCTAACCATTCTCCTCCACTTTCTGCCGTCCCTTCCTTATTTTCCTCATGATTGATGCTTGTTTCATCAGCTTTCTGAAGTTCACTTATCTTCCTATTAAATCCTTCAATTACACTTTTACGATACCCTTTATGTCCTGCCCTTTCCCAAACAGGAGTAAACAATTTCTTTAAATTATCTATACTGTCACTATACTTTTCTGACCTAGCCCAGTACTTACCATTAATCAATGCTTTTTCATATTTTTTAGTGTTACTCTCTACCGTTTTTGCAACAACACCAATGTTTTCATTAAAGGCATCATTTACTATCCTTCCTAAACCTTCTTCTAAGTCAGTTGAAGCAATATTAATGGTCTCTTTCATAGCCTTAGAGCTATCTTCATTAATCGTATTGTCTTGACCTTTGTTAAGATGTATAAGCAAAGTTGGTTGCAGTAACAGCAAGCGTTACCAGCGTCATTAGAGACAATTTTAATAAAAATCCTGAATGCTTCATAACAAGTTCTCCTAAACTAAAAGTTATACAAGTTGTCAGAGATACATAGATGGAATAAACATCTATGATAATACCCATAACCACTTCTAGTTTTAGTATGATAGTTTTTTAACAGAGAGTCAAGTATATGTTATATATATAATATGATTGTTGATATATTATACTTTTATAGTGCCATGTTTTACTTTCAAAATCAAGGGGCTGAATAGAAAAATAAGACTAACAATGTATGGATAAATTTCAAACGATTAGTATTAAAATGATGTTTTAGTGATGCTTATAAAAAGGTTGATTTTCCAATGAGGAAGAAACAATCACAAATCAAAATAAAAAACAATCCCTTTACCATTCTATTCATACGTGCTACCATGAAGCAGTTGAGTTCTTCTAGGATAATTTGTGGTTTCTAATTCATTATGTAGTTATTCGAATGCAAAATCATGGGCATTTGAAGAAGCAAAAAAAATTGTTAGTAGATTGGCAAAAATTAAAAAAGACAAAGTTGTTCTCGAAACGGGATATGGTCCTTCTGGATTACCTCATATAGGAACGTTTGGTGAAGTGTTTAGAACGACGATGGTAATGAACGCATTTAATCGATTATCAGATATTCCAGCAACGTTATACGTGTTCTCAGACGACATGGATGGATTTAGAAAGGTTCCAACAAATGTGCCAAAGCAAGAAATGCTAAGCAAGTATATAGATTATCCGCTAACATCAGTACCAGACCCATTTGATAAGTATGGAAGTTTTGCAGAGCATAATAATGCGATGTTAGTCCGCTTTCTTGACTCATTTAATTTCAAATATGAGTTTAAAAGTTCCACACAATTATATAAATCTGGTGTTTTTAACAACTGCATCAAAAAAATTTTGGAAAATTTCGACGAAATTATGAGTATTATGTTGCCCTCATTGCGAGAAGAACGGCAACAAAGTTATAGTCCCATTCTTCCTATTAGTCCTGTTACGCATAAAGTTTTACAAGTTCACATAGATGAAATAAATTTGGATAATTATTCAATTGTTTACGTAAATCCAGAAACAGGAACGCAGGAAGAAGTTTCAGTTTTAGATGGAAACTGTAAATTACAATGGAAAGCCGATTGGGGAATGCGGTGGGTAGCACTAGGTGTTGATTATGAAATGAACGGTAAGGACTTAATTGACAGCTATAAACTTTCTTCGAAGATATGTCGCGTAATAGGTGGAACACCTCCTGAAAACTTAACGTATGAACTATTTTTAGATGAGGAAGCTAAAAAAATTTCTAAATCTAAAGGTAACGGTCTATCAATTGATGAATGGTTAAAATATGCTCCTAAGGAAAGCTTAGCGTATTATATGTTTCAAGCACCAAAGCGTGCTAAACGCTTATATTTTGACGTAATTCCGGGCGCTATGGACGAGTATATAGATGCATTGCAGAAGTATCATGATAATCCGTCTGTTGATAATCCTGTATTTCACATACATGATGGTAATCCACCGTATTACGAAGGTGTATTAAAGTTTTCATTACTACTGAATTTAGTACAGGCATGCAACACTGCGGATGTAAGTATATTAATGCAATTTATAAATAAGTATTTAGTAAATCCACCTATTGTAACGTGTGAATTCATGGCACAATTGGCTAATTATGCAATTGAATATTATAAAGATTTTATAGCTAATTCAAGAATTCCTACAAAACCTACAGAACAACAAGTTATAGTTTTGGAAAAGTTGAAAACAGAATTGCAAAAGCTAGCTGAAGGCACGGGAGCAGAAGCAATCCAAAACGTAGTTTTCGAAGTTGGAAAACAGTATCATCCTGGAGATGCAAAGGCATGGTTTAAAACTCTATATAACGTACTGTTTGGGGCAGACAGTGGGCCCAAAATGGGTTCTTTTATATCTTTGTACGGCATCGAAAATACAATTAGTTTGATTAATGAGAGAATTTTATTTAATCCAGTTGCCAGTAACAAAAATATTCGTTATTTATCTGAAGGAATGACTGAATATAAAGATGAAACAAGTAATACTGCCAAACAAGGTTTAGCAAGTATAAATAATTCAGAAGTGAGATAGCAATTATTATTTAGGAGAAAATTTTTATGGTTAACCAAGTTATTCAGTATGTCGTAAAGCGTGATGGCATGTTTGAACAATTTAATGAGGAAAAGATTGTTGAGGCAATATATAAAGCCGTTCAGGAATCAGGAGAATTTGGGTACTCTGAAACGAAGTTTTTGGCAAAGAACGTAGTTGCCATTATTAATAAGCGTTATGTAGATACTAACCCTCGCATTGAAGAAATACAAGATATAGTTGAACAGGTTTTAATAAAACACAACCATATAGCTACTGCAAAGACATATATGGTGTATAGAAGGCAACATGCAGTTAAACGTGCAAAAAAATATTCCACTATTAATGTTGCTGAAACAGTGGATGAATATTTAGATAAATTAGATTGGAGAGTAAAGGCAAATGCCAATTTGGATTACTCTTTTGGTGGTTTACTTCTTAATCTTTCCGGTAAAGTTATCGCTAAGTATTGGTTGAACAGCATATATCCTCCGGAAATCGCAGAAGCTCACATTGATGGGTTTATGCATATACATGATTTAGACGTACTTGGTGGGTATTGTGCTGGTTGGTCTTTGCGAGTATTAATACAGGAAGGCTTTAATGGAGGGATTGGCAAAGCTGAAGCAAATCCCCCAAAACATTTGGCTACTGCGTTTTCACAAATGACTAATTTTTTAGGCTCATTACAAAACGAATGGGCAGGAGCACAGTCATTTAGCTCATTTGATACATATATGGCTCCATTTATCAGAATGGAGAACTTAAGTTACCAAACAGTAAAACAATGTATGCAGTCGTACATCTTTAATATGAATGTGCCAAGTCGATGGGGAACTCAAACGCCATTTACTAACGTGACATTTGACTGGACGTGTCCCGATGATCTAAAGAATACACATCCAATTATTGCCGGTGAAGAACAACCATTTACGTATGGAGAACTGCAAAAAGAAATGAATATGATTAATCGAGCGTTCATAGAGACTATGTGTGCCGGAGATGCAAAAGGAAGAATATTTACGTTTCCGCTACCTACATACAATATAACAAAAGATTTCGATTGGGACGGTGAAAATGTTGATCTATTATTTGAGATGACAGCAAAATATGGTGCTCCTTATTTTCAAAATTTTATTAATTCTGATTTAAGTCCTAATATGATCAGATCTATGTGCTGTCGATTACAATTGGATTTACGTGAATTATTAAAGCGAGGAAATAGTTTATTTGGTTCGGCAGAGCAGACAGGTTCTGTTGGCATAGTAACTATAAATTGTGCTAGATTGGGATATCTGCATAAAGGCAATGAACAGGGTTTGTATAAACATCTTAACGATTTAATGGAGTTAGCAAAGGAAAGTTTGGAAATAAAACGCGAAGTTATTAAAAAATTTTTGGATCAAGGGTTGTATCCATATACCAAGCGTTATTTGGGAACTTATAGAAATCATTTTTCTACTATAGGAATAAATGGTGTGCATGAGATGATACTTAACTTCACAGGAGGTAAGGACAATATTACTACAAAGACAGGCAAAGCATTTGCTTTGAAGTTTTTAGATTTCATGCGAGCTAAATTAATAGATTTCCAATTACAAACTGGGCATATGTATAATCTCGAGGCGACACCTGCTGAAGGTTGTATGTACAGGTTTGCAAAAGAAGATGCAAAACGATATTCAGATATTATTCAATCTGGCAAAAAAGGTGCTCCGTACTATACAAATTCAACGCAACTACCAGTAGGATACACTGACGATCTATTTGAAGCATTAGATCACCAAGAGGAATTACAACGTAAATATACTGGAGGCACGGTAGTTCACTTGTATATGGGGGAACGTATATCGGATGCACAAGCATGTAAAAAACTAGTTCGTACAGTTTTAATAAAATATAAAATACCTTATATTACAATAACGCCGACATTTTCTATATGCCCAAAACATGGTTATTTAACAGGCGAACATAAATACTGTCCGAAATGCGATATAGAAATTCAAAAGAGAAAGTATAAATCTAATTCGCTATAAAATTATAACTAACTTGTATATTTGTGTAACATTGTAATTAAAATTTACGAAAAATGCGATAAGCATATGGAGGTCTTGTTGTGCTATAGCAGGACAGTAATTCCTCCACTTCGTCGTTAACTTTTTTATTCAAATTTTTCTAATATTCAAGCCCCTCCCCCCATCGCTTTTCAACACAAAACATGGTGTAATTAAAATACAAAGTACAAAGTACAAAGACTATCATTCTAATTTAGTAATTAAAAAATCTATATTCACTACTTAATTAATATACTATTAATATAGTC
>CADBLQ010000022.1 GCA_902795615.1 uncultured Pseudomonadota bacterium
GAACCCCCGACACGCGGATTATGATTCCGCTGCTCTAACCAGCTGAGCTACTCCGCCTCAACGCATTCATGATAACACAATTTAGCAAAAACGTATCAATCCTATGTTACTATTAATTGTAGAAAATTCTGTGTCATTACCTTGTGATTACATATCTAAAATCGGTGATAACGAATCCAGATATTATTGTTGGCGATTTTACATACTATGACGGAGATGACTTCGAACAGCACGTTACGCATCATTATAATTTTATTGGGGATAAATTAATAATTGGAAAATTCTGCCAGATAGCTAAAGGTATTGAATTTATAATGAATGGCGCCAACCATCAAATGAATGCAGTTTCAACTTTTCCATTCTTCATTTTTGACGATTGGCGATGGTCACCTCCACCAAAGGACGTAATGCCATACAAAGGCAATACTATTATTGGTAATGATGTCTGGATTGGTCAAAATGTAACCATCTTGCCGGGAGTTCATATCTATGATGGTGCTATTATTGGTTGTAACAGTGTCGTTAGTCACGATGTTGATGCATATACGATCGTTGCTGGTAATCCTATACGCATAATTAGAAAAAGGTTCAATACTGAATTAATTAATCTATTATTGAAATTCAAATGGTGGGATAAATCCACAGATGAAATAAAAAAAATTTTACCTATCTTAACTAATCCAAATCTAAACGTCGTTAAGCATTATATTAAAAAAGCATTGGCTAATAATTAAACTTACGGAACAGATTTTATACTAAAATCGGCTAGTCTTTCATCTAATGCTTTTACAACCTGAGCAGTTATATCCAAACGCGGTACATTGTAGAACACATTTAAAGAGTTTTCAGTTCCTTTATTAATTACCAGTATAAGGTTTAACTTTACTGAAATTTTAGATAGAACCTCATTTAATGCACCATTTATATAGTCCATTAATTTGCCATCTAAGTTTCGAATGTCTTCTGCCTGTTTGCTATAATCAGCGGAAATTGTTTTCCATTTTTTTTCAATATTTATAATTTCTTGCTGCCGTTGTTTCGGTTTTAGTTTTTTATTCGACTTAACTTGTTCGTATTCCGCTTTAATTTTTTTTTCAGAACTGCGAACTTTGGTAAATACATCGTTTAGCATCTTGGCTGTTTCTTGATGTACAGCAAAACATTTTGCTTGGTTTTTTAATAAAACACCATCTACTACGCCGATCACATGCGTAGTACTTTTTTCCAACATATTTACTGATTTGATAGATAAATAGACGCAATATGACAATATCCCCAAGCCGGCAAAAATGCTTAATAATGCTACTCTTTTATAAAATTTTCGTGTTGTTAGCATTATGCTGCTTGCAAAATAGTTTCAACTTCTCTAATCGCTTCTTCTTCTGTAGTAGATTTAACTAATGACATCTCCTTTGCCAATCGATCCATCGCTTGGTGATAAATTTGACGCTCACTAAAGGATTGCATAACATCACCACCTACTTTATATAATTCGCGTAAGACTTGAGCTAGGTCAAGCAAACTACCTGAATTAATTTTATTTGTATATTCCTGAGCTCGCTTGCTCCACATCGATTTACGTTTTTTACTTTTATGTGACAATATTTCCATAGCTTTATCTAATGTTACTTCATCTACTAGGGGACGTAATCCCGACGTTTGACACTTATCAACTGGTAGCTTAAGAATCAAATCAGGCTTAGCAAAAGCAATAACTAAAAAATCAACGCTATTCTCTCCCACATCTATATGTTCAATTTTTTCAATTTTCCCTACTCCATGTGCTGGATATACAACCCATGAGCCAACCTCAAATGTACTCATAATCAAAATTATTAATATTCTATTAATCTATGTATATCATGCTTCCGTACTGCACGTCAAGTGCCAGAATAACTTTAATTTATAAACGAATACAAAACTATAGAATTAGTTCTTATACATAGGTTTCAAGTACTAATTCTAGTTTTAGGCGAACTACTATTACTTTAGGTATGAGCTGAGTTGCTTGTGTGTTAAAATTAACATGTACGATAAGTACTATAGTGATAAACGGTTTACGAAATAGACTTTATGGACCAGGGGGCAGTACCCTGCGTCTCCACCAATTATGTTATGGGGACGAAATAGGTTCGACATAAAGTATTAAAGGTGAATTCGTCACTCGGCATTGTACCACCGTTATCGGACTGAAAATTTATAATTGCCAACCTTAATCGGATAAGCAATAGATGTCGTCGTCGTAGCCGTTCGGCAGGCAATCTTAACAGAAAGCGTGCCTTCGGACTTGACCTTGCTGCGTAATTAAAACTCTTTCCTTTTTTAAGGGGAGTTAAAATTACCAGTGCCGTTATGCTAACATAGCGGTAACGTCATGCGGTCTGGGAACGCCGAGCAACAGAAGTTCCCACTATTCCGGTAGGGAGGTATTAATGACACAAAGAATAAATTATGAACAAATGTTGCGTACAGCATCAATAGACATAGTTAAAAAAATTTTGAAACAAGTTTCTCAAAATGGTTTTTTCAAAAAACAGCATTTGTATATTACTTTTTCTTTAAAACATCCAGGAGTGAAAATTGAACCTGAGATTGAAGATACTGAAAATACTGACGAATTAACTATCGTACTGCAATATGAGTATTGGGATTTAAAAGTGGACGATTATGGATTTTCAGTTGGAGTAGCATTTGAAACAGCTGATGCTTCATTGTACATTCCGTATTCATCACTGATTTCGTTTGAAGATCCTTCGGAAAATTTTTGTTTAAACTTTGTGCCTGACTTATCAGATGTTCCCCAAACCGTTAAGTCAGCAATAGGAAGTACTACGACAAGCAATTCTAAAATAATCTCTTTAGATGCTTTCAGACGTAAATAAAATTCTCGAGATAGTTGGTCAAGAATGTAGTGTCTCTGAGCAACATAGCTACTTTTATATTACAACAACAGATGTTATAGATACAGTAAAAAAATTACGTCACAAAGGATTTGATAGTTTAACGGATTGCTTTGTAACGAATACAAAATTGATTTATTTACAATTAACTAATTTTGATACAAGGCAGAGTTTATTTGTTGTTACACAATACGATGAAATGAACAAATTACAAAAATTATTCAAAAATTTTAATGCGTATGAATTGGACATGATGCGATATATTAATGAACATTAATCAGCACAATGAATTGATATTTACGAATTATTAATTTTCGTGATATCAGTGTAATATACGGATATGCGGATTATTATGCCATACAAAAATGAAAGGTGTAGTTGTTGTTGAATCGCCAGCTAAAGCTAAGACATTGTCTACTTTTCTGGGCAAGGATTATAAAGTAATTGCTAGTTACGGACATGTGCGTGATTTAGTATCTAAAAGTGGTTCAGTCGACCCCGATAATCACTTTAAAATGCTTTGGGAGACAAATGTACGGGGTAAAAAACAAATAAAAGAAATTGCAGATAGCTTAAAGTTGTCAAATAATTTGTTCCTAGCAACTGACCCTGATAGAGAAGGCGAGGCTATATCGTGGCATATATTAGAAATTCTCAATGAAAAAAAATTATTAAAAAATAAAAAAATACAACGTGTCGTATTTCATGAAATTACTCGCAGTGCTGTATCTGAGGCTTTTGCAAATCCAAGAGAAATAGATCAAAACTTAGTTAATGCGTATTTAGCACGCAGAGTACTAGACTATCTAGTAGGCTTTTCGTTATCACCTGTTTTATGGCGAAAAATGCCAGGTGCTAAGTCTGCGGGAAGAGTACAATCGGTAGCATTAAGACTTATTGTAGAACGTGAGTTAGAAATAGAAGCATTTAAGCCTGAAGAATACTGGAGTTTGCATAATTTGTTTAACACTGATAAGGGTGATATCACAAGTACGTTAACCCATATTGATAACAAAAAATTGGAAAAACTTGATATTAAAACAGAAAATGAAGCTGAAACCATCAGAGCAGATGCGTCCACAAAATCTTATATTATTGATACCATTGATAAAAAATCTATAAAACGTAATCCATATGCTCCATTTACAACTTCTACATTGCAACAAGATGCATCCCGTAAATTAGGGTTTCCAGCTAAAAAAACAATGCAGATAGCTCAAAAACTATATGAGGGTATTTCAATTAGTGGTACGATGACTGGATTAATTACGTATATGAGAACTGATAGCACTAATTTATCCAGCGAAGCACTAGAAGCGTCTCGTAAATATATACGAGACAATTTTGATGCTAATTACTTGCCTAACAAACCTAGAATTTATAAAACTAAAACTAAAAACGCACAAGAAGCTCACGAAGCAATTAGACCTACATCGTGTACACGAACGCCGTCGGAACTAAAAAAGATACTAACAGATGACGAACTTAAGTTATACGAGTTGATTTGGAAAAGGACAATTGCATCACAAATGGAAAATGCCATTTTAAATTCCGTTACTATTAATATCATTTCTAATGATAAAAAATACCGTTTTAAAGCCAGCGGTTCAACCATTGCATTTGATGGTTTTTTGAAAGTATATAGTGACAGTGAAGACGATTCAGAAAATGAATTGAGATTACCAAATGTTGGTGAAAGGACTGACTTGTCTTTAAAAGAGACTACTAAACAGCAACATTTTACACAGCCACCAGCGAAGTTCAACGAAGCAAGCTTAGTTAAAAAATTGGAAGAATTGGGTATTGGTCGCCCATCAACGTATGCAACAATAATAAATGTCATTCAAGAGCGTAAATATGCAACACTACAAAAACGAGCATTTATACCTGAAAATATTGGGGTATTAGTTGTTGCTTTTCTTAAAAATTATTTTTCTAAATACGTCGAATATGGATTTACTGCGGATCTTGAAGAAGAACTAGATGATATATCTAATGGCAAAATGGAATGGGAAACAGTATTAAATAATTTTTGGATAGAATTTTCAAAAACGATCACTGCAAGTCAAAACCTAACGGTTACTAATGTAATTGATACACTAGAAAACAGTCTACACGATTATATATTTAGGAATTTAAATGGTGTATATACTTGTCCTGTATGTAATACAGGAAAACTACACTTAAAACTAAGTCGTATGGGAGCATTTTTGGGATGTTCCAACTATCCAGAATGCAAAGCAACAAAATCTATCAATGGTCAGGATGTACCGGTTATAAATGTAGAACAACAAAACAGGAGAATTCTTGGACAAGATCCAGATAATAATAATGATAATCTATTTTTAAAAAATGGACCATATGGATATTATCTGGAATGGGAAAAAACAAAAGATGAAGTTAAGAAAAAACCTAAACGCCTTGCTCTTCCAAAATTTATTACAAATATCGATGAGTTAACTATTTCTGATGCTTTGACACTGTCTAATTTACCTAAAAAACTTGGCAAACATTCTAAATATAAACAGGAAGTTACTCTATTTTTAGGACGCTTTGGTCCCTATCTCTCAATGGGTGATAAAACATTTAAATTGGAAAAGAACATTGATTTTTTGAGAATGAATAATGCACAGGCAGAGAAAATAATTGACGCAAGCGGGCTATGTTAAGATAAACAAAAAGAAATATAAGGGGAAAATAGTATGATACGCAATTACGGGTTGCTAGATCCAACAACGGACTTTATATTTAAACAAATATTCGGAGACACCAAGAATAAAGTCCCTCTAATATCTTTGCTTAATGCGATACTAGGCGGAGATCCAACTATAAAAGATGTTACTATCCAGAATACTGAAATGGATAAAAACTATCCTGACGAAAAATCGTGTCGTCTCGATGTATACGCAGTTACTGCTGATGGCGTTTATTTGGATATAGAAATTCAACGCCGTGATACAGGAGAAATACCAGATAGATCAGCATATTATTTATCTAAGCTCATAACGGCATCCACAAGTGCGGGTAAAAAATATAATCAGTCTCGTGCAATAAGTATTTGGATTATGAAGGAAAATCTTCATAAAGGGGAAATTTCTATTCGTAAAAGTGCCAAAGAGGAAATAGTTTTGTGTGCCAAACCAACGGTATATGACAAAGAATTTGCACCATATTCCAACAAAGGTCGAATAATTCTATTATTTTTGGATAAATTCGAACATGATAAAGAATTAAATGATAAATTAAAATCCTGGATACAGTTCTTTAATACACCAACATTAATTGATAATTCTAATAAAGACGAGGGTATTATAGAGGCCAGGAAAAAGCTAGATTACGCTAGTGCCGATCCTGATACAAGATTGAAACTTGATGCTATGAGCGATGAAGAAATAAAGAAAAATAGCCTTGAATATGTCCGTACTCGCGACACAATAGCTCCTATTGCCCGAAGAATGCTAGCAGATGGTATCGAGCTTGAAGCGGTCGCACGTTATTTTCAAATGAAATTACCAGATTTGATAGCAATGATGACAGATTACAATGAACAGTGGGGTATTTAAATTTATTTATAGTAACTACTCATGATTTCATTTGATGATATTAACGATTGGAAAAAGGTAATTGCGACAGGATGTGCAGTTTGTTTAGATTATGGCAATAAAAGAACGGGTATAGCGATTTCCGATGCTAGTTGGACAGTGGCTACACCTTTAAAAATACTGGAAACTTCAAAAATTTATGAGGGTCTGTCAAAAATACTACAACAATACAAAATCGGTCTAATAGTCATAGGTATACCAGTAGCATTGAATGGTGGGGTACACGGTAAACAACATAAAATTGTGAATGAATTTGCTCAGCAATTACAGAAATTTTTGAGTGAGAACGCCTTTAATCTACCGATAATGCAATACGATGAGCGATTAAGTACAGTTGCTGCAAGCAGAGCGTTGTCAAATGCGGAGTTTTCAATAAAGAAAAAACAAAAACGAATTGATAAAGTTGCTGCAACTTTTGTTCTGCAAGGTGTGCTAGATAGAATAGGATACAAATTTTATGGGAATTAGTTTTATTTCGGAAATTTGGCTCGGGATTAAATGTGCCTTTAAAAAGCCAGTAACTCTTAATAAGGAGACAATTTTAGAGCAGGCAAAACGCACTTGTAATAACCTAACAATAGACCCCGCAAAGTGTATAGCGTGCAAGACATGTGTGCGTATATGTCCAAATAAATGCATTAAAATTATTGATAAGGAGCATTTTGAATTTAATGTTTCTCGATGTGCAAATTGTCATTTATGTCAAAAATTGTGTCCTAAAAACGCAATTACTTGGAAAGATATAAAAAATAATTTTTCAAATTTGTAAGCAATTTTATATCATAATTGTGTAAGGTAAAGTCACTTATCAACCTTATGAAAAAATTTTATGCGGTGATGGCAGTGTTGTATGTTCTAGGTTACAACGCGTTGAGTGAGTGTGTTGTCGCTTCATCAAAAAGTATCGGTTCATATCAAACCGGTCATGAACCTAGTTTCCCATTGATACATGTACTACCTCAACCTGAAGATCTCCTTTGGTTAGATTCTTGTCTAGAAGATATTAAAAATCGTCCTATAGCTTCACAAACTATGTATCAAATTTTGCGTGGCAAATACAATGAAATAACAAATGCCACTAAGAAAGATGGCGATACGACCGCAGAAAATAGTGTTAAAAAAAATAAACCTGGTATGAAAATTGCATTGAGTAACCATGACATATTAGAGTATATTTATTATATAGAGACATTACCAATTACAGTTATTCAGAAAGTTTTACCTAAACTGCAATACTTCATAGAGAAAAATAATACAGTCGAAAAAAAAGAAATTTTAAATTTCGCAAAAAAATACATTATTAAAACAAGTGACTGGCACTTGTATCCTATATGTTCTATAGCCTTACCTTATTGTAGTTCCAGTGGGACTAGTTTTGCATGGAAATATCCTTTTATTTTAGTTCATGCATATAATGTTTACGTAAATATGCTCTTGCTACGAAGAGAATTACAAGAATTTAATAGAGAACGTGATCTGATATTTGGTGAAAAGCAGTCTGTTATTAAATGTGACAAACAGATAAATTTTGAGAAAGATAATCAAATGTTTGGAGTCAAAAAAAAGACAGTATGTGATGTTTGCAAACGAGAAGACCAATATATTTGGAAGTTAAACAAGCTTTTACGTAATGCTACTGACAGTATAGAATACTCAATAAACAATTTTAAAGAAAACTTATTTGAGGTAGCCCTGTGTATAATAAATTCACCTATTGAAAAAACGAGTAGTATTGAAAACAGTAAAAATTTAACAATTAAGGATGTAAATGGCATTGAGAAGCTAGTATACGAACTTCAAACATTATCCTTAGAAATAGCTGATATTTTTGAAAGATTCAAATACTCTGAGCAGACTTCATATATATTAAAGGAAATCGTAAAAAAAGTTTTTATTCAAGGTGTAATTTCAAATAATAGCAGTAACTATATTGGCAATATATATGAATATGTGAGTGGAATGTTTGCGAATTTTAATACCGGGCAAAATGTCTTTCCGTTAATGCTACTACGAGTATTTGCCTTTGATGCCTATTCTCATATCTTGGTTACAAATAAATGGCGAGTCTATACCCCCTTAGACTATACTTGCATTCTAACAGGCAAAAATCTAATTCGTATACTTAATCAACTTAGTACTGTTACCAACTTATTTAGCTCTTATTTAGAAAATAAGGAACATATAAGCGTATTTAAAAATTTCCAAGACGTGTCCAATCAGTTTTTTGATATTACAAATGGCAAAAAACCATTCATTGAATAACTTAAAAACGTTAGTCATGAAAAAATTCAATTAGATACTAGGAGTAACAAAAATAGAGAAGTACCCCTAAAATTCAATTCGAATTGGCAGAACAGATTTTTTGCATATTCCCCATATAACTACGTAGAGCATCAGGAATAACAATCGAACCATCCTCCTGTTGATAATTCTCCATTACAGCAACTAAGCACCTGCCGACAGCTACACCTGAGCCATTAAGGGTATGAACAAACTCGTTTTTGCCAGAACTTGTATTTTTAAATCGTGTATTCATACGACGAGCTTGAAAAGAATTACATTTTGAACAGCTCGAAATTTCCCTATATTTATTCTGACCAGGAAGCCATACCTCTAAGTCATAAGTTTTTTCTGATGAAAAACCCATATCTCCAGTTGATAATAAAACCCTTTGATATGGCAATTCTAACTTTTCTAGAACGTCTTCAGCACATAATGTCATACGCTCATGTTCATCTGCAGACTGATCCGGCGTAGTAATACTTACAAGTTCAACTTTACCAAACTGGTGTTGCCTTACCATACCTGCAGTATCACGACCTGCAGCTCCTGCTTCAGATCTGAAACATGGTGTATATGCAGTAAACCGTAGTGGCAACATTTCTTCTTTTAAAAGCTCACCATTGTAGATATTAGTCAAAGATGCTTCAGCTGTCGGAATAAGATATGAACCAACTGTAGTCTTAAATAAATCCTCTTCAAATTTTGGTAACTGCCCTGTGCCGAACATGGCGTCTCCCGAAAGCAATAGGGGGGCATACACTTCCGTATATTCGTGTTCTCGATGTAAATCCAACATAAACTGTGCTAACGCACGTTCCAACCTTGCCAATTGCCCAAACAAAAATACGAACCTAGAACCTGCAATTTTAGTTGCGTGTTCAAAATCCAACATTGAACCACCTAATTCATAATGCTCTTTCGGCTTAAAATCGAAATTGCGAGGTGTTCCTACTTGTTTTAAAATCTTATTTGCTGTTTCGTCAATACCTATAGGGCATTCTAATGTTGGTATATTTGGAATAGTAACCATCAAGCTATCATACTCCTCTTTTGCCTCATTCAATAGCGGGGTAACATCAGTTATCGATTGTTTTATTTCTGATAATTTTTGACTTAGTTCGTCAGTACTTTGATTATTACGCTTTGCAATAGCAAATTTATCAGTTAGCGAATTACGTTGCTCACGTAGTTCCTGTAATTTGCTTGTTAAACTTAGATAGTTACTGTGTAAAGACAATAATTTGTCTGTAACGTCTTCTGTATTACGATTTTTTAATGCGTTATGTAAAATATCTGGATTCGCTTTTATTTGATTTATATCTAACATCTTAAATTGCGGAGAATACAATTACCTCTCGTTAGTATATCACGCAATGTTCGCTGGGGCGGGAGCAAATATGCCTAATGGGTATATCCAATTGGTAAGTAGAGTATCAATTTCAACTTTTTGTTAGCTTTAAAAAAAACAACTGGGATTACGAAAACATATAGGAAAGTTTTTAATATGAAAAAAAAGGAAGAACTAATCTAATGAATAGCATCAGTCCCTATTAAAAAACCATGCGAATTATACCCGTTAGTAATTATAACATTTTTAATGAAATTTTGTTTTCATTCTCTATATGTATCATAAATATCATGTTCTCTAGCCTAAAAATAGGCATAACCATTTTTTCATTAGCTATTGCTCCACCGCTGTAACCTTATAAGTTACTCGTAGTAACAACAAACGTTTATCATAAAAGTAGTCAAACTTTTGTTAGCAGTTTTTCCTGTCTTTCATTTATTTTGCTGATAGTATAATGAAACAATTATTTTTATTTTGTATTTGTAATTAATTGCATTAACATTACCACTTACCTGATAAGCATCATCAAACAGTTACTTAATAGTGCATTAATGTTTTAAAAGTTATACATCAGTTTACCTTTGTTTTCCATTTATTGTACTCAAAACGTGTATTAAGCGTAAATTAAAAACATTTATGCTTGATGCCAAATGAATTCATGGTTCTGGTTCAATTATATAAACTACTAGCCAGTATTATCTGACTAGCAGAAATTATAGAAGCGGTCCATTAATGCTTATGATGCATCTTCTACCGCAGTAGTGAGAGCCGATGTTAAATTTTTTGCTACTTCTTCATTTTCCAAAAGGTTATTTGTCTCATTTTTTAAGGTGTTGGGAGTATTGCTTTCTTCATTCCCATTAAGCCAATTACCAATCGTTTTTTTTACTTTTTCCCACAACGACATTTCTTCTTCTGTTTTTTCATCCATTATGCCACGGGTCGCAACATCCTTCTGACTATTTTTAATTTCATCGGAGGTTCTTTCATTTTGGGCTTTTTCATTATAACCGTGTGGAACTGGGGTTGATTGCTCTCCATTAATAACTTTTTGTAGAGTATCAGTTGTAGTAGGTTTTGAATGTTGCTCTTTTTCTTTAACCATTTCTACTTGTTTTGCGACAGAAGGATCTTTACCCTTTTCAATATTTTCTTTTATATCTTCTAAAGTTGCATTTAAATCTTCAGCATCTTCCCTTTTTGCAAATTCTTCAGCGGACTTTTCTTGTTTTTCATTAGTGTGCCTTTCTTGCATGTTTGCCACTAAGCCACTAGGAAAATCCGCTACCACTCCAAATCTAGCTTGTATTTCATTTGTTGCATCCTGAGGCTTACAGCCTTCGTACGATACTCCACGTTCTGCGATATATTTTAACAATGGTCCAGGTAATGATTTTGGATCAATACTTCTAGTCCCTATAGTTTTAGAGCGATCTTCTGAATTACGTTTTATTATTTCGCTCTCGAGTCTATCTTTTGGAATACCTGCAATGCTATCAATAGTTTTTTTCTCTTTTTCCTCTTGACTTTGTAGGTCTCTCTTTAAGTTTTCTAAAAGTGCAGTTGGTAATTTGCTTAGTAATTCGTCATTATTTATTGATGTGCGTTCATGTTCGGATGCATAAGTGCTAAAATTACTAATTCCTGCAAGTAATGCTACGAATAATACGTATTTTTTCACCGTCATATAAAGTCCATTTGTTTTTATAGCCTATAACAAATATACGAAGCAAAGGTTTAAAAACAGTTAAGAAGCACGTTAAATTCAGTGAATGTTATAATAATGTCGAACAAAAGTGAGTGGATTTAAAATCTTATGTCAAGTTGCAAGGTACGCTTTGCCCCAAGTCCTACTGGTTACATGCATATAGGTAATGCACGTGTTGCTGTTATTAATTATCTTTTTTGTAAAAAAAATGGTGGTAAATTCCTGTTTCGAATAGATGACACCGACACTCAGAGATCTAAGAAAGAATACGAAGATTCGATTAAAGATGACTTAAAATGGCTAGGTATTGAGTACGATGAAACGTTTAGACAAACATCACGTTTAGAGAGATACAACGAGGTTTTAAAAGAGTTGTGCAATGAAGGTTATGTTTATAAATGCTTCGAAACACCTGAGGAATTAGAGTTTAAACGCAAACGCGCCTTGTTGAAAGGACAACCTCCGGTATACGATAGATCTGCGTTAGAACTAACTCAAAAGCAAATTGCTGAACTTGAAACGTTAGGTACTCCATCCTATTGGCGTTTTAAATTACCAAACAAAACAGTTTCATGGGACGATTTAGTACTGGGTAGTACATCATATGCATTATCAAATATTAGTGACCCAGTAATAGCTAAATCCGATGGGACTTTCCTATACTCATTCTGTTCGGTAATCGACGACTTAGATTATTGTATAACCCATATATTGAGGGGACAAGACCATGTAACTAACACAGCAGCACAAATTGCAATGATTGAAGCAATTTCTAAAAAAGATAATGGTATTCTGTTTGGTCATTTTTCTCTGTTAGTTAATAAAGATGGTTCCCAGTTTTCAAAACGCCTGGGAAGTTTAAACTTAGGTAACTTACGTTCTGAAGGCATTGACCCAATGGCAATATGGAATCTACTTGCGACACTGGGAACAGCAAAGGATACTGCAATACTATTAAGTATTGATGAGTTAGCAAATTACTTCGATATAGCATCATTCAGTATGAATTCTCCAAAATTTGACATTGATCAACTATTTATGCTGAACAAAAAAATAATTCGTACTATTCCATACGAAACTGTTGCAAAACATAAGTCATTAAGAATGTCAGAAGAGCAATTCAACGTTATAAAAGAAAATATTGATAACTACAATGATTTGAAAAAGTGGGATGCAATACTGCAACCAGGGTACAATCCAAATTCACATCTTATTGATAACTTAGTGATAAAAAGTTTTAAAAAACATTTAGAAAATACGGATTTTGAATATCTGACTTCTGACCTAGTAATGACGTTATTAAATGCTGTGTCTAATGATATGAGCGTATTTGGTCGGGATTTGTATATGCCACTACAAAAAGCTATTTTGGGACTTGATAAGGCACCTAGACTGACTGATACTCTGAGATTATTTAGTAAAAAAGAATTGTTACGTCGGCTAGAACAAGCTACGCAAGACCATTTATAGGAAAAAAGAATTAATAACAATTTTAGTATTAATTCTATGATAATTAGAGAAAAAATATGAATAAAAAATAGTTGAAAAAAATTAACGTAAATTTAATATTTAGAAGATATTATGTAAGCATAGAGAAGTTTTTATAGGAGGCTGATATGCAAAACAAACTCTTGTTAATCGGATTGTTATTTACGTTAACATCTGTTAGCACTGCTTCGAATAGCGAAGTCTTGCTTAATTTAGAAGATAAAAAAATTATGGAAACTATAATAAATCAAGTTAATGACGATATATCTGTAGATGATGATTTTAATGCATGGGAATTATTTGATTGGTTTGATAAAGAAAATCAAAGAAGGTTTGTTATTCAAAAGGCATTGGAATATATTCATGCAAATAATGACTTAGACACCAAAACTGCAATAAACACAGCTTACGATGAATTGGAAAAAAAGATCATACAAAAGATTGATGCAATGGAAAAAAATGATTTTATTAACGAGGAAAAAATAAAAGATGAAGCATCAAAGTATATTGATTATCTAGATGCTGATGATAGGGTTCGCAAAAATGAAATAGTAGGTAGTTCTTATGGTAATGGAACTACCGAAACTAAAAATGTGAAAAGTAATAATTCGGAAAAGGAAAATTACACGACCATCGAAAATAATTTTAGCAACATTAAAAATGAAGAAACAAATACTAATGATGATAACTCTGCAAATGAGTTTGACGTGAATTACGACACCGAAACAAAAACTTCTGAAGATTCGGATTTGGAAGAAGCAACTGAATATAAACGCAATCTGTTTGGCAATTTTAATGAGAGAAACTATTATGGTAAAAAAGATGAAAATAAACGGAAAGCAGATTTATCTCGTAATCAAGCTGAAAATGATAAAACGCATTTTTCATCATATGATTATGACGACGGAATATTGCAATCGGAAGCAACTGAGAGAAACGAGAATAATAAATTAAATGACGAAAATGATTATGAATATACAGGAACATCTAAATTAACTGACACTACAGAAAATAAATCCGGATATTACGATGCCGATAGTAACGACGATTATTCATTATATAGACAGAAGAATAGTGAATATAGTAGTAAAGTAGATGATACAGTAATATCAAGTGATACCAATAGTAGTTATAGTGAATATAATTCAGAAATTGAACAGAAAACACCTGACTACTCAAACAACAATCTTTCATATATAAGGGATGATAAAGACTCATACATAGATAATAATAATGATTATAAAAACAACTACAGTAAAAATAATAGTAATATTGATAATAATAGATATATAAATTATAATAGTAAAATGGGTGATAAAGAATATACGCCTCGGAAAAGTAAAAGTAACTCTGAAAAATTAAAAGAAGTTAAAAATGATTTAAATGAAATTGATATTAAATAGTATCATTGGGAGAAATAGCATCACCACTTGAATAGCGTAGATTGATTGTTGCTCAACATGTGTTAAAATACATGTGTTGGGCGTTCTTAGCTCAGTTGGATAGAGCAACAGCCTTCTAAGCTGTGGGTCGTGGGTTCGACTCCCTCAGAACGCACCATGTTAACAGATAATTTTTTTTGGTTATTTCCTACAGTTTGTTTTCTATGTCACCAAGAAAGCGATGGGGGTATTTTTTGCAAAAAATGCTTCTTAAAAGTTACATTAATTGAAAAACCATATTGTCAAAAATGTGGAAAACTATTTTCTGAAGGCACATATAATGGTAATCTATGCACAGAATGCTATCAAAACGAACGAATTTTTGACCTTGCACGTTCGTTATTTTTGTACAACTGTGGTGTTCGAAAACTAATCGTACACATAAAACAAACTGGTAACCGAAATATGGTTAAAAAATTTTGTGAAATGCTTGTAATACGTTATAGCTATTTGTTTAGCAACATTGATGTTATAATTCCTGTTCCATCTCATTGGTCGAGAATATTATTTCGGGGATTTAATCCAGCAGATGTTATAGTTTGGGGGCTACATGAGATAACAGGCATTGCACTTAATCGCTGTTTAAAACGAGTTCGCTATACCAGATATCAACATAAAAAATCCAAAATTGAACGTATTAAAAATGTACGAAATGCCTTTTCATGTTCATGGTGCGGAAATACTCTACGTAATGTCCTACTTGTTGACGATGTCATGACGACAGGTTCAACTCTTAATGAATGTTCAAAAGTATTAAAAGATGCTGGTGCAAAAAAAATACATTGCGTAACAATTGCTAGTACTGAAGCACAATAGATAGTAAACAGCAAGTCATTAATGTATGTTTAAGTACTATAAGCACTGCATCAAGAAGTATTGAACTAATTTAGTTCCTAGATTGTTCATAAATTCGCATTTCAGTTGCAGTTAATATTTGTGAAAAATTCTTGAAGCTGGCTGGGGTGCCTGGATTGCTCGTGAACTCGCGTACAGTTGCAATTAATATTTGTTGAAAAACGCTCGAAACTGGCTGGGGCACCTGGATTCGAACCAGGGATGACGGTGCCAAAGACCGTTGCCTTACCGCTTGGCTATGCCCCAACTGACACTGAGAGTATAACAAACTGAAGCTACAACGTGCAAGATGCGTATAACGTTATTTATTTTTTCAGAGGATAAATTATCTAATTGTGTTAACTCTCTTGTAAATAGTTATAGGTTATAGTATTGTGAATGCAGTTTTTAGTTTAAGGAAATTTTTATGAAACCCGAGTGGGGAAAGAAGATTTGTTGTTCAGAATGTAGCAATATCTTTTATGATATGCGAAAGCTCGATGCTGTATGTCCAAAATGCGGAACTAAATTTAAGGCAAATGTACAGAAAAAGCCGGGAAAAGCAACTAAGAAACATAAAAAGTTTGCTATTCTAGAGAACGAGGAATTTGATATATCTGATGATTACGGTACAAGTGACGTTTCCGGTAGTATTGAGGATGACAATTTAGTAATGGAGAGTGATTAATTATGACAATAGATGAGACAAACATAAATAGCGTTACAAGTGGCGATATTGTCTTGACAGGTGATAGACCATCAGGATGTCTACATTTAGGACATTATGTTGGTTCCTTACGAAACAGAGTACTATTGCAAGATAAATGCAAGTGCTACCTATTAGTGGCGGATGTGCAAGCATTATCTGCGAACTTTGACCATCCAGAAGAAGTTAGAAAAAACGTTATTGAAGTTTGTAAAGATTATTTGGCAGTTGGCATTGATCCGAATAAAACAACTATTTTTATACAGTCAATGATACCGGAGTTAACTGAGTTAACTATATATGCAATGAACCTTATATCAGTTGCAAGATTGGAGCGTAATCCTACTGTTAAGGCGGAATTGCAAACTAAAAGTTTTGCAAATAATATTACTTCAGGTTTTCTCAATCATCCTGTGAGTCAAATGGCAGATATAACTATGTTTAAAGCAACTGCTATTCCAGTAGGAGAAGATCAACTTCCACTATTGGAAGTTTCAAATGAAATAGTTAGGCGATTTAATAGTATTTATAAGAGTGATGTTTTAAAGGAATGCAGGGGGATTTTAGGCGATGTTACTCGCTTGGTTGGTATTGATGGTAAAGCAAAAGCAAGTAAATCGTTAGGAAATGCAATTATGCTTTGTGAAGAACCAGCTGACTTAAAAGCTAAAGTTTTTAGTATGTATACAGATCCTAATCATATCAATGTGTCTGATCCCGGTCGGGTAGAAGGAAACGTAGTCTTTACATATCTTGATGCCTTCTGGTCGGATAAAGCGGAACTTGAGGATTTGAAAAATCAGTATAAAAAAGGCGGATTGGGTGATGTTGCATTAAAAAGTATGCTACACAACTGTTTGTCTCATATTTTAGAACCAATTAGATCAAAAAGAGCTAGTGTACACGAAAAAGAAGTACTAGAAGTCTTAATGGATGGTACAAATGAAGCAAGAAAAGTCGCTACTGAAACTCTTAGACAGGTAAAAGATGCAATGGGGCTTATATATCAGTAAATAGACATTCATTATGTTAGACTTTCAGTGTATGGGGAATTAAGGTTGCTGTATGGTACGGCTTTTGTTATTAAGTGTATTATTCCTGTATGGAACAGTATCGGAATATAGCACTGCCTCACCTACAAATAAAACTAATGCAAATAAATCGGTTTCTAAATTGGCAGTTGTTAGAAAAAATAATTCTTTGCAGGCGATTAAAGAGTTTTTAAAAAAGGGCAACTTTACTGGTAACTTAGATGAACTGTTGGTTAATATTCAAAATACGCAGGAGTTGCTTGCTGGAATGGTCGGTAAGAATAAGCTGACAAGAGAACAATTGAAAAACGAAATTGATAAATTTAATAATAATATGCATGACATTGTAGAAAAGTATAATCTTTTAATTAAAGGGCAGAAATGTTTAGAAAAAAAGGATAATACCAAATCAAATAATACTGACACAATGCTGGAGGATATGCCTAAATCATCGAAACAAGTGAAAGGGCATGCTATTATCACTTTAGATTGCCGAAAGCCATCTCGATTAGATAGATTAAATAATCCAATACAGGAACTTCTGTCTCCTTTAACAGAAAAAAATATACAAGAGTTTGTAGAGTTGGACAATAAAGAAGAATTACCTAGTCTCCTAGGCAAAAAGGATATACCTGATAGCGACGCTCAATGTCATTACATATCTATATCTGAAAGTGCAGAAAAAGCAATTCTTAATATTGAGGAACAAAAAAAATTTAGTGAATGATGCAAACAGCGTTTTCAATAACCGTGTATAGGGCAAGTACAGAGCTTTTTTTCTGCCTACATAAGTACCTGGAAGTGTTGATGATATCAGAGTTACTGTATTTGATATTGGTGTTCGCTTTATTAGTCGTTAGTGCAGACTTTGCATCATGTGACAACGGAGTTGCC
>CADBLQ010000023.1 GCA_902795615.1 uncultured Pseudomonadota bacterium
AACATAGCATTGAGGAAAGATATTAATATTCTTTCATTCTCCTGTTTACCAAATACTTGTTTAAATACATAGTCGTTAAGTATTGGACTTTCCATCGTAAACTCGCTAAGATACAACTACTAACAATTGTACCATTGACCTTAAAACATAGCCAATTAATAAAGATTTTAGCTTAGATTTGCAATAATCTAGAACCAAAATGGTTATTAGCGTTAGATTTGTTAAAAGTGAATATAGCCTCGTTATCAAAAACGAGGGTATATATTATTCCATGTTTGTATACACTTTTTGTACATCATCGTTATCTTCAAGTAAGTCAATCATCTTCATAACTGAATTTTTTGTGTCTTCTGATAAACTTAAATAGTTCTGAGGTATCCATGTCAGACCCGATTCAATCGGATCTCCAAACTTGGCTATAAATTTTTCTCGTATGGCAGAAAATGCCTCGACGGAAGAAATGATTTCTATACAATCATCGAATTCTTCCGCGTTATCCGCATTAACCTCAATTGCAAATTCAAATACTTTTTCAAAATCACCAATAGATTTATTGTAAATAAGATGACCTTTTCTATCAAATGAAAAAGCAACACTTCCTTGTTCTCCTAAGTTGCCACCAAATTTTGAAAATATTGAACGGATATCTGAAGCAGTACGATTACGATTATCAGTTAGAGATTCGACTATTACTGCTACTCCACCTGGCCCATATCCTTCATAACGTACATCATCATAGTTTGTTTCGCCATCTGGTCCAGATGCTTTAGCAATAGCACGTTCAATATTATCTTTAGGCATGTTATTTTCGCGCCCCATTGCTAATGCTGCACGCAATCTTGGGTTAGACGAAGCATCTGCACCGCCAATTTTTGTTGCTACCGTTATTTCTCGTGCTATTTTTGCAAATATCTTTGCTCTCTTCGCATCTTGTGCTCCCTTACGGAACATGATGTTGTGAAATTGTGAATGTCCTGACATACTAATTCCAAAATGTTTTTCCTGGTTAAATATTAGCAATTATACAATATGCTACCAAGCCCACAATGAATTAACTTTATATTTACAATTATGTATTATCATCAAAGAAAATTGTAATGGTATACTATATTTATGAAAAACAATATTATATACACAAAAGTCAACGAGAATATTATAGGACAAAGGTTAAAAATAAGACGTAAACTTATGCATATGACGCAAAAAGAATTAGCTAGTACCGTTGGGGTAACATTCCAACAAATACAGAAATATGAAGCTGGTATCAATAAAATATCATTGCAACTACTATTAAAATTTTGTGATGTATTACATTGCAGTATAGATTATTTTATAGGTGGGGCAAACTGTCAACAATCTACGTACTCTGGTTCTCCACTATCTGATGTCTCAGCATGTTCTGCTGTGCCAGATAATATGGAGGATGAGTTACTACTAGCTTTTCGAGAAATTAAAGCTTTAAAAGTAAAAGTAGCAATTTTAGAGCTAGTTAAATGTCTTAGATACAAAACCGCATAAAACTTATGCGTATAGCATATGTTAGAATGCAAGAGACGGGGAAGAAGGAATTTTATTAAGATATTGTAACTGGAGGGAATTGTAATACAGTGAAAGTAATCAAAACTGTTTTTTCATTTTTAATGGTATTGCAAATTGGTAGTATACCCATTAGTGCAAAAATTTCTAGTGGATTATGTAAACCGTATTTTGCATCAATAAAACGTTCTCCGATCAATTTGCACATAGGACCTGGTAGAAATTATAAAATAGTATCAAAATATATAATGAGAAATGTTCCTGTTTTAATAGATGCTAAATATGACCATTGGAGGAGAATTACAGATCCTGAAGGTACACAAGGTTGGTTACATAAAAATCAGTTATCAGTAAAAAGATATGTGATTACAATTAAAAATAACGTAAAACTTCTGTCAGGAACAAATGAAAAAGCAAAGTTAGTTGTAATAATAAGTAAAAACGTAACAATGAAACTAAATGAAATCCGTGGGAATTGGTGTTACATCAGTTGCCAGTCGGGAAATAAAAAATTTAAAGGCTGGGTCAAAAAAGCCGATGTATTTGGTGTTTTTAAAGAGGAAATTGGCCTTGTAAAATAATTTATATTTTGAAATATCGATATGCGGAATATTTTAGATGCGTAATATATCAATTTTGTTACGTATTTGCACTGTAAAGCAAGTTTGGCATAGCAGTAAATTGCAAATTTATTGATTTATCCAAACCTGCTTAAAGTATCTTTTTATTCCAAAAGTGTCTTACATTGGTGTCAAACTGCTTTGCAATGTCGGCAATCCATCTGATGTAGTTTGAGAACTTGTACTAGTTGTTGCAACTTGTGGAGCAGGTTGTATACCAGGTTTCTGTGATACTGAAGAATTATTTGTTCCAAGTTGAGCAATTGATACAGGTGTATTTGATGAACTCTGTGCCGGTATTCCTGTCTGCGGTATTGCCTGAACAGGAGTGGACGTAGACAAGCGACCCAAAATGCGGTCAGTTGGAAAATTTGTTTGAATTGTTTCACATTTACCATTTTCGCATTTATTTAGAGTAGTGGTTTTTTTGTCGAAAATGTAAATGCCGTTGTTTTGCGTAGTTATAAGCTCATAACGATGATTATATTCGCTGTATGATAGAAATAAAACAGCAGAAGTTATGAATGTTAAACAAATAAGGAGGGTAATTTTTACATTTGCAATCATACGGATTTATTCTAAATTTAACAGGTTATGGTAACATATTGCTGGTTCAATGGTTAACGAATGATTAATTTGTAACTATTATGAAAATCACTTTCCGAACATTTGCTACTTTGTCACTTGCTTTTTCAATACTTTTCATTTCAGAGGTTAATGCTGTTCTCACTGAACAACAAATTGAGAGTGCTCGCAAGCAAATGGTTTCTGTAATACCAAATGGGCTTAAAAAATGTAAGATACCAGGAGGTGTACTCGTGGTAGTTAAACACGATAAAATATATATTACCCCGTTTGGTTATACGGATGCGAATAAAAAGACAACTATTACATCGGATACTTTATTTCCTATTTCGTCAGGTTCTAAGAACGTAACTGCCTTTTTAGTAGGAGCACTGGTGGATGCTGGAAAGCTAAGTTGGGAAAATAAAGTCCGCAAATATGATAAAGACTTTTTTATCCACAGTGAAGAATTTTCAAAAGAGCTAACTATAAAAGACCTGATTTCACATTGTAGTGGCTTTAAACACTTTGCCGGCGATAGTCTATGGGCTGGCGGATACTCAAAACAGCAGACGATTAATGCATTTGAGTATTTTAAGCAAATTCCAGGTGATTTTAGAAAGTATTACGGGTATCAAAATGTATTTTTTGGACTAATTAAAACGGTATTGGAAAAAGTAACGGGTGAGAAGTATGAAGACTTAGTTCGGAAATATCTGTTCAATAAAATGGATATGAAAAATGCAAGTGCTATAAGACTTGGTTATGAAACATCACGTTGGGGACATATAAAGTATTTAAGCTCACGTTTTAATTATGATAAAAAACGTCTTGGTTTGTGGGGAGCATTAATAAATTACGTTAAGGAAATTTTCACATTTAAGCCAAAAGCAGGTGTTACAGGACATGCTTACTACAAGGATGGAATAGTTGAACTACCGGAAGTAGGTTATTTTCATATCTATCCAGCTACTTCGGGAATTGCGTTTTCTGCTACAGAGTTTGCTAAATGGATACAAATGCTTCTATCAAAGGGAAAATATGGAAATAATACAGTAGTTGCACAAGAGACATTCAAAAAAATAACGACACCAGTAGTTAATATGAAAAAAATTAAACCGACAGATGACACTTTTACAATTGATAGGTTTCCTCGAGAAGATTTGCATTACGGTATAGGCACATTTATTGCTAAGTATGCTGATAACGGGAAAAATCCAAAAAATATTTTGTTTCATATGGGCGGAACATATGGTGCAGCATCATATTTTGTAATTTGCCCAGAAGAAGATATTGGTGTAGGTATGATCATTAATTTAGGTGGTACGTCACACACATTATTTGCTGAATACATGTGTAATTACTTCATGGATTTATGCTTTGGTTATTCAAAAAAAGATTGGGTGCAAGCCGAGATTGATCGTCAACAGAAGTACAAACAGATCGTAAGCAAGAATATAGCAACATTGTTGGAATATTCTACTCCAATGGCTTCTTCTCAAAAGTATGAAGGAACGTTTGAGAGTGATATTTATGGAGAACTTACTTTTTCAAACAAAAACGGAAAGATAATATTGTCAAATGGAATAAAATCTGTGGAATTAACTCATGTAAATGGAAATATATTTTCATTCCATGACAAAGAATTGTTAATTAATTTTAGTAATGTAGATGAATATGTTGTGTTCTATCCGGATGCAAATGGTGATTTTAATACCTGTAGAGTTACGTGTTTTGGTGAAGAAAATACGATATTTAAAAGAAAGGAAAAATAATGGTACACAATTTAACAAATACTAATGCAGATGGACTACTAGTTGCTCGAATTTGTCATGATCTGAAAAATTGTTTATCGGTAATTACATTTCTAAAAGAGGATATCGCCGATGGAACAGTTGATATTCAAACAGGACTTAGTAATTTACTGGAAAGCATAGATAAACTTAGTCTTCGTCTGAGTTTTTTCCAAAATCTAGCTGTTGATGGTGCTCATATTGGCAACTTGTATGAAATGCTACAACAGATGTGTAAAGGGTCAAATGTAAAACTAATTTTCGATATTAATACTCGCAATGATGAGCAAAATTGTGATGAGCAAAACGTAGTATGTGGTATTTTGTACTTAGTTGTTGTGGATTCTTTACGTAGTGGTAAAGTGCAGACAATTATAGTTGAAGAAGACGCAAACATGGAAAGTGTCAGTATATCGTTATTTAATACAAAAGCAGATGATTTACCCCAGGAAATTAACGATATAGCAGAAATGGAAGAAGTGCAAGCTAATGTCGTTAATGCTTTGGCATTATATGTTCGTCGTATTATGAAGCGTCATGGATACCATGCAAACATTTTTGAGGTAAATAACTGTAACGAGTTAGAAGAGTCAGGAGTTAAAATAATTTTGAAAAAACTGAGTTGAAGATATTTATGACAACTAGAAGTGCAGATAGAGTATTAAGTTCTACAATTATTGAATATTTTAATGTGCGTAAAAATGTTGATAAAATAGAAAAATTGTATGATACAGTAATTAAGGATGTAGAACGAACTTTAATAGATAAAGTAATGAAAATTACAAATTTTAATAAAAGTCGTTCTGCACGCATTTTGGGTATTAGTCGAAATACACTTAATACAAAACTACGCAAGCTAAAATTAAAATATAAGTTCTAAACAACTATGCTAAAAATATTCGTTAAGAGTTTTATAAAACGTAACGTATCGTTTTTAGTAGTAGCAGGTTGTTCGTTACTATTAGCTGTATTTGAATATAAACAAAGTAGTTTCTTATTAAAATATAAGCAATATTTATATGAAGTTACTTTTCCTTTAAAAAAGTCTGTACATGAATTTGCCCAGACAGTACAAAATTTTCCACAAAAAATGGGATACATAACTTACAATCGACGACTGGCAAATGAAAATAAGCGACTTAAACTTGAATTATTACAGCTAAAACAACAGAAGACGAACAATTTACCATTACAACAGAAAAATGTTCTTGTATCTCAAGTATTAGGCTATGAGCAATCTATCTTCAGTTCGTCAATGCTTATTAATGCTACTGACAAAATGGATGTCGGGTACATTGTATCATCAAATGATGGATTGGTTGGATTGATAACTGCCATCGCTGGTAATGTAGCATTAGTCACAACTGTGACAAACAAGCGTATAGCTGTGCCAGTAAAAACAAAACAGGGCTTACATTTAGTATTAAAGGGTAATAATGATAACTCAATGATTTCAATAGCAATACAACAAAATTATTCTCTTTCTACAAATAATATAAAACCTATTAAGGTAGGTGATATTTTATACACTTCAGGTGAAGGAGGCATTTTTAAAATAAATATTCCCGTCGCAAAGGTTATTAGTGTTGGTCAGGATATAGTTGCTCAACCTATCGTAGATTTAGATAAATTAGAATATGTATACCTATCCAGCCCAGTGCTAATAAAGGAATATTCTTTTAATAACTAATTTCAGCAGGCAACTTATTACCTTGTTCAGCTAACCTAGCACCAAACTCGCAGTTGCCGGCACAGATATGCCGGAAACTCTTTTAGTGCATACTTTGTAGTTCATGTTGCCCCATCGATATTTAAATAGCTATTTATAGGAATGTGTGTCTTAGAAGCTGGAGATGGTAAAATGTCTTGTGAATAATATGCAATGTAGCTGCGATATGAATGATGGAAACTTTAAAGTAGTTGCAAAAAATAATAAGGCACGTTTTGATTATGAGATACTAGATAAATACGAAGCTGGCATAGTATTAACTGGTTCTGAAGTAAAATCGACTAGAAATAATAATATTAGTTTGGATGAATCATTTGTTGGCACAATGGCTGGCAAACCTCATTTATACCTTTTTAATGCAAATATCACGAAGTACAAAGAAGCTAGTTATAACAATCACGAACCGCGACGTCCTCGCATTTTGTTATTACACCAGAGAGAAAAAATTAAATTAATTGATGCTGTACAGAAAAAAGGACTTACTATCATTCCATTAACTATGTATTTTAATAATAACGGCAAAATAAAACTCAGTATCGCTTTAGCTCGAGGTAAAAATGTTGTTGACAAACGCAATACGTTAAAAGAACGAAGCTGGAATATAAATAAACAGAGAATATTAAAAACTTTTGGAAAATAAAAATATAAATTCTAAGACTTTTTTAGCTTCGCATTCTTAGGTTCTATTATCTAACTTTTTGAATTGCATAAACCCTAAGCTGTAATTTTAATGCCTGCAGTATTACTGTTGAGGGGGCGTTATGCAATTCGTGTTCCAAAGTTGAGCAGTCTCATATTCAGTATACCGACACGAAAGTAAATACTATACGGAGGAATATTACCTCATCACTCTAATATGTTCTTTGGTTTCTTAAAGTATTCAGGCAATGGAGCTTTAATATGGAGACCGTTGCCAGTACGGTACTGTTTAAATACAATTTCATAGGCATGTAGATACAAATGCTTATTTGCTGTACTTCCGTATTTACGATCTCCCAAAATTGGTGCATTTATTGAGGCTAGATGCACTCTTATTTGATGCGTTCTCCCCGTAAGAGGTTTTGCTATGATAAGAGATTTACCACTTACGTTTGCAACAAAAGTAAATTCAGTAACAGCAGGTTTTCCGCGTATATTATCTATGATTACTTTATCTTTTTCCTTTAATAGTTTTACCCGTATTGTTTTGTTTTTAAATAGTACTTTTCTGGACAACAGTGCTACGTATGTTTTATTAACTTGTTTGGATTTAAATTGCTCAAGCATATAACGTGCCGATTCAAGATTTTTTGCAAAAATCGTAATACCACTAGTTTCTTTATCTATACGATGAACCAGTCGCAATTCAGAATTGTATGCTTTTGCAATTACGTCTAATGCAATATTAATTTTTGAACCTAATTGTACAGCCATGCCACCCGGTTTATTGACAATCAGTAAATCATCATCTTCGTAGATTATAATTTTTTTAAATAAATCTAAATGTTTTTGATTGACGGATATATTTTTATTTTTATTAACAGATAGAGATAAATTATTAAAAAGTCGTTCTATATTGGGATGAACATACACCTTATCATTATCTGATATCCGTTCAGAAGACCTAACCTTTTTATCATTTACTAAAATATCTTTATTACGGATCGCTTTTTCAATGACCGATTGTGGTATTATTCCATATTTTTTTCTTAAATATCGATCTAATCGTTGTGTTGTGTAATCCATATTAAACCTTATTAATCTTCTTCATAACGTACTGTTGTTGTAAGATACCTATTATATTGCTAATTGTCCAATACAAAATAACGCTCACAGGAAACGAAATTGATACATACGTAAAAAATATAGGCATGAAGTACATCATTTTTCTTTGTGCTTTTTGCTCTGGTGTTTCATTAGTTGTATCAACTTTATTTATAGTGCTAGTTATTCTTTGTTGTACCAGCATAGTCGCTCCCATAATAAGGGGCCATATGCCAATTTGCAAGAACCCTGGTGGCGTCCAGTTAATCAGTCCGAATAAATTAGTTATATAACACATATCTGGTTCGGAAAGGTCATTAACCCATCCAAACAATGGAGCATGTCTCATTGAAATGCTTATAAAGAATACTTTATACAGGCAGAAAAATATAGGAGCTTGCAAAAACATTGGCAAGCATCCAGATAATGGTGAGATACGCTCTCGTCTGTAAATTTCTACTAATTCCTGATTAAGTCGTAATTTATCATTTGCATACATTTTTTGTAACATGGCAATTCGTGGTTGAATTGTTTTCATCCTTGCTATTGATACAAATGACTTTTTCATTAAAGGATATGTTAAAAACCTAAATAGTAATGTCAACAACAATATAACTATACCCATGTTAGGAATTACTGATGATAACCACCCCATAAACTGCGTTAAAGGCTTGGTAATTAGGAAAAACCACCCAAAATCTATCGCCCTGTCAAATTTATCGAGATTTAATTTTTCGGCATATTGATTTAGTACGTTAATGTCCTTAGGACCTACAAAAACTGTATACACCAGTTCACTACTGTCACCTGGATTAAGTAGTATTTGCTTATCTTCAGTACTTAACCGATAACAGGTGGCATTACTATTCATACTAATAGCAGTATTTTTAGTTTGATTTAAGATTGCACACAACCAATATTTGTCTGTAAAACCAAACCATTGACTGTTTGATAACCTTTCTCCATTTTTGATTTTATTATATTTAATTTCTTTAACTGTATGCTCAGTATTAATAACTGCTCCTTCATGGACTACGGCATAATTGTAAATTTGTGGGTCTTTTCTAAAAACACCAATGCTTTTACTAACAGATAATGGCTTATTTCCAGTATTTGTTACTTTGTCGATAATAGTGATTGTATAATCATCTTCAGTATTTTTCAAAACTTTATTTTTATCAAGTAAAAATGTACGTTTAAAAGTCAGTGCGTCAGATCTTAATTCTAACGAGTTTGAGTCAGTAGGAGAGCGTTGCCAGTTAGACGTATCATCTGCTATGGCACTTCCTCCTTTGTAAATTATTGAGATATAGTACGGTCTTTGTGGTTGGGATAATAGCTCTACGGCTTGCGGATATATACCAGGCTGAGATATAGCGACTTCATTATACTTTTTTAATTTTACACTTTCTATTAATCCGCCATGCAAATTTATTTTAACCCGCATTGAGGCGTTTTGTAGTTTAATATAACTATAATTAACTTTTGCAGTTTTTATTCCTTCGTTCCTGTTTTGTAGGACAGATTTTGTATTCTCCTGTACATTATCTATTTTTGTTTCAGTTTTTTGTATAGTCTGTGTTGTATCAGTATTTCTGCCCTGACCAATAAAGTAATCTATTGAAAATAAAGCAATGAACAAAATGAAAAACGTTATAATAAACCTATTATTATCATTATTATTAAAATTATTAAATTGCATAAATTACCTCATATAAAATTTTTCTTGTCATGGAATTGGATCGTATCCGAAACTACCAAAAGGGTTGCATCGTAATATCCTCTTTATTATAAGCTGTATACCTCGCATCGTTCCATATTTTACAACTGCTTGCTTGGCATATTCCGAACATGACGGAATAAAACGGCAACACGGCTTTGTTCCTGCAGTCAGCTTCTGGTAAAAATCAATGGCAATGATTAATATATTTTTCATAATTCTTCAATTCCTCATCTCATATGAGATTTTAACAAAACTGAAACATGTAACATATATTCTATTATCAATTTCATTTGAAACACTTGTTTACGGTCATTACATATCTTTCTACTGACTTCACAATATGGTGTATAAATTACTATTGCAGTTAACGTTTGCAACACTGTCTCTCTCATATGTAATTCTGAATACCGAAAATAAGATGTGTAATTATAGCATTAAACTACTGGTTTGAAGGTAATAACACAATAAAATGTGAGCATGCTAAAATGTATAAGATGTCAGGGATGTTAGAGATTTTATGTCAGTAGAATTATTAGACTTAAAGAATGATTTTGTATTCAAACAAGTGTTTGGAACAGAAGAGAACAAAGATGTATT
>CADBLQ010000024.1 GCA_902795615.1 uncultured Pseudomonadota bacterium
CTCCTCAGTCATTATTACATATTTCCCTCATACCGTGTCAACACCCCTTTAAAAAAAATTTTTTAATTTTTCTTTTTTACTCTTTTTTTTAGGTTTTCTAAAGGGCAAAATTTTCAGGTAAGTTCCATATTAACAATCTTATGTATCTACCGCCCGCTACTAACTAACGCAAACTAGTAGATTAAACACGTGTCAGCAATATCGACATATAGTAATTCCCAAAAACCTCTCTGTTACCATAGATGGAAATTTTTGAATTCTGGCAGTGAGAATTCTGTTCGGAATATAGCTTTTGCCGAACGCCTGTAATGCGTCGCAAGCAACTGCGAGCAATCCCTCTCTGTTATCATAGGTGAAAATTTTTGAACTTTGGCGGTGAGAGAGGGATTTGAACCCTCGATACGGTTGCCCGTATAACGGTTTTCGAGACCGTCCTGTTCAGCCACTCCAGCACCTCACCGGAACTAGTATAACAAAATATACTAGTTGGCAGTCATACTAACTTTTATACTTTATGCGTCCTTTTGAGATTAGCAAAATCAGAATAAAAATAGTAAGCAATGCTGCACTGCCACTACTTAAGAATACACTTCGATAATTTACTAAATGAGCAACTGCACCTGATATATAATCAGCAAAGAACGCAGCAATTGCATTTATAAACCAATATATTCCAAACGCAGTACCACGAAGAGCCGGTATAACGTTTTCTGCTATAAGCGAATAAAAGACATTCTGACTGACACCTAACTGAATGCCCCAAAAGACAATTCCACAATACATAGCAAATGTTGTTGATGCAAAATACATTATTAAGTCAGCAAATAACATAAACACAATGGCTGCAAACAATAGGTTAGACCGATTGATCTTATCACCAATTCGACCACATGGATATGATGAAAGTACGACACCCGCGTTCATTACTATCATAACGGTAGGAGCAAGATATACATCATGAACAAACGATTCATTATAATTTAGAATCAACCATTGTTCATTCATTCTAGAAACCATAAATACCGCATTAACCAGCATAATTGACCAAAAGGCAGTTCCTAGACATTTCAAATTCTTTAGAGAAAACTTAACTTCCGGTTTGTTAGGGCTGGCAATTTGTGCATTTATAGCAGGTATAGCTTGTTCCTTATTAACAGGATTTTGTTTGTTTGTCGACTTATTGATTTTTGGTTCTTTTAAAAAGAAAACAAGGATTATAAATGCAATTACTGCGGGAATAGAGGCTATCAAAAATACATGTTGAAAATTACCTCCGGTCAATTTCATTGTTAATATACCAGCGAAACCACCTAGAACTGACCCTGTGTGTGCTAGTGAACGCTTTAAACCATATGAAGCACCAATATGACCGCTAGGAGCAACATCAGCAACAATGGCATCTCGCGGTGATGCTTGTACACCATTTCCAAAACGTTCAAAAATCTTAGAAGTAAAAACCAAACCAAACGTGCTACTTAAGCCAAGTGTAATTTTACTGATAACAGAAAAACCATAACCAAACATCATAACAGCTTTACGTTTCTTAAGCCAATCACTAATGACCCCAGAACACAGTTTCATCAGATAAGAAACAGTTTCGCAGGCTCCTTCCAATAGACCAATACTTAATGCAGTAGCACCAAGTATGTTTTTTACATAAAGACCTGAAAAACTGTATGCTATGACAAATGATAAATTCATTAGGCACATCATAAAACCAATTTGCCATACTGTTACTGGTATTCCCAATACTGTTCGTAATGATGTGCTTTGAGAATTTACGGCAGGCTGGCAATTTGATGACTTATCTCCTTGGACATCTTCGCCATAGAACTTGTCGTTTAAACTTTCGGGTGAATGGGAATTATGAATATCGGCAACTTTACGTGATAAATTTGAGTCGTCTTGTCTCTGCATATGAACAACCGCTCTCTGTCGACAACATAGATGATACGACACAACCAGATAAATTAGCAAAAAATTAATATTTAGTTTTGCGTGCTACGTTAAGTTGATTTTTTTCAAAAATTCTATAATAACACCAGATAAGATATCTGTATCTTCAACGTATCTTTAGAATTATTCTTTACTAAACATCTTTTTTTCAAAAGGGATTCATTTCAAATCTAAAAATCTTTTAGTCCGCCCATGTGTAGCATCTAGTATGAGAGTGCTTGCTAAGGAGCAACTATTTTCACAATTATTCCTTCATCTAGAAGTTTTTCAGTTAATTCCTTTCTTTCAAAGAAGCATCTGTTGTAAGCGGGTGAGAATTTTTTAATGGATATGTTTTTTCTACGTTCTGAAATTACGTTTTCGATGGTAATAACAGAGTAGTTGCAGGATTGTAAATTATGGTAATTTGATTTAGTTTCCTTCTCCACGTCATTTCTAATGGTATTACCGTGTGTTGACTTTTTTGCTGGTGCTTCCAAAATTTTTTTATCGCTTTTTGTACAACACTTATCCATATTACCTTGTTCACTATCTTCTGACATAAATCCTTCAACTGCCTTTTCTATATCGAATTTACGCTTGTGAACTATCGGATTGATATTTAGCTCTTGTTCTTCTGATTCTGAATTTAAGCTAGTGTTAACGATATTTGTATTACGATCAGCAAGCTCAGCATATCGTATTTCACTTAAGCGATTTTCCGGCCGGTATCTTCTTTGCTTAGTAATTTCTATAAGATCAGTATTAGATTGTTTATCAAATTCTACATGGCATTTTCTATCTGACATTTTTTCGTAAAGTTCATTAGGATTTTCACCTACAGTGGCAATGACAGAGCTACTCATAATTGTGAAAACTAGTATGGATAGTGTCATGAGCGTTAACGGTTTCACAATTCACCAATTTATAGTACTCTTACATACATACTAAAATACAAAAAGTTAATTTTTTCGTTGGCAATGATTTATATAGCTCCCCAAAAAATACGGTTTTTTGCTTTATTAAAACCGCATTGTTTTTCGTTATCTACTGCTGTAACGAGACAGTAGCATGCAGTTAAATTCCTACCGACTATCAGAAGGCAACGAAGCTAGTAACCCTGGCATGGGTAGTTTTTTCTTCAGCTTACTTTTACTACTTGTCATTTGATTGGTCGATATAGCGTTATTTGATGATTTTTTTACTAATGTTGGCGGAATGGAAAATTTAGCAGGAGTACCCGATATTTTCTTGTTTAGAGTATTGCGAGTCGTTGATGGAGTACTATTTACAGCATTATTAAGTGTAGTTATTTTTACTTGTTGTTTTTCAGTAGATTTAAGAATTGTTTCTGTAGTTGTCTGACTATTTTCATCTCCAATATTTACAATTGTTGCACTTTGGTTCATTTGATTAGGCTGACCTTCAGCATTGTAAGCTTTATTAACAACTTGTATGTCATTTAGCTTCTGTGTTACATACGACGGTTGCATATTAGTACGTTGCTGAGGAACAATATTCTTTTGTACTATGTATGAAGTCTGATTTGTAGGGTTTGACTGTTTTGAAGTTTGAGGGTTCACAGAGACTTGACCATTCATTGCGTTAGGTATCTGTTGAAATTGAGCTAACTGCGTTGTTTGACCGGCTTGGATTTTTACACCAGTGCTTACTGAAGTATTTACATTGTGCCAAATAGCGTTTTCAGTAACATTAAATTGCTGTGGTTGTTGTTGCTTTAATTGCTGAGGATTAATTTGAGGCATAGTATTTTGTGCAACTTGTGTGTTTGCGTATTGTGGTGCTTGTTGATTTAATTGTTGAGTACTCTGCTGTGTTTGTAATTGGCTTACTTCTTTTGCTAATGTATTTTGTGCCTGTTGCCCAGGTGGCATCTGTTGCCCAGGTTGGGCTTGCTTTACAGGTTGCTCTTCAGATTGACTTCGATACACCTTATCGTGGAGTTTAGCATCCTGATCAACATAATCACTTAGTTGAGTTGCATATTTCTTATTTGATAAGTCATTATTGTCAGATAATAATTCACGTATTACCGATGGGTCATTTATCCTTTTCACCATATCCAATCGTTTACTACGAGTATCAAGTAGTTCTTTATATTTTTTTTCGTAATCAAGTCTAGTTTTTGTTGCCATGTAATATTGGGTATTTGCAGATACAGCATTTGCTGCTCCTTGTATTGCATCTGTAAAATTTGCTTTATCTTTTTGAGATACTTTTGCTACCGCAGCATTAGCAATTTCTAATTGCCGTTTAGCTTTACTTACTTCTTTATCAATAACGTCTACATTTTGTTGCAATGCCTGCAATGCTTGTTGTTTAGTATTAGAATCGGTTATCATCCACTGTTTGACGCCCGCCAATATAGCATCTATTTTTGCATCCTTGTCTTTTACTTGTGCATTATTTGCTGCAATAGTTTTATTGGTATTAACTGCATTAGGATCAATCTGATCATATGTCTTTTTGAATAAAAGGGCACTATCTCCAAAAGCCTTTGTTATTGCATTAATTCCTTTTGTGGCTTTATCAATTTCAGATACTTCACCGTAACCATTGCATATCGCAACTAATAAACAAGAATATGATATTAACCGGGCTTTATTCATATATTGCATTGCACTTGTAATTTCATTGTGAGTATATCGAGTTAATTTTTAACAAACTGTTAATTTTAGATACAATGAAACAAATGCTTACATACTGTGCATTATGTCCATAGATTCATTACATGAAGATATTTCTAAATGTGTTGAACCATTTTATAAAAAACGCTTAAGTTTAATACAAAATCTTATTGGCAATAAAGTGTTGGATGCTTTGTTGTATATGCCCAGTAGCACTATTGAAACAGTATCAGCATCTGAACTTACTCCCGAGCTTATTGAAAAAAACATTATAATAACTGTCAAAGTTGAGTTTATTGAATATGCTTATTTTTCAAAAACTCGCCCAATTACAGTGACATGTACTATTGGTAGCAATAGAATTGAATTGTTGTTTTTTAATTATAAACCATGTTATCTACGTGGAACATTTGACGTTGGTAAAACTCCTAAAATAGTGGGCAAACTAACTGTTGCTTCCGGAGGTCGTTATCAAATAATTAATCCTAAAAAAGCAACATTTAAAACGAAAGTAGGTATATCAAACGTGTATCCATTACGTACTGGTATTACTCAAGATGCAGTTAATTCAATAATTCATAAAGCTCTCGATATAACATGCGGAGCGGAAATTCATGAATGGTTACCGCAAAAAGTTTTAGAAAGATACAAATTTTATTCATTTTTTGGCTCATTATTAGCTGTACATAATCCACAAACCATAGATGCATCTTTACTAAATAATATATATCGTCAACGTCTTTGCTTCGATGAAATATTTGCTGAACAATTAGTTATTCAAATAAATAAAGCTCAACAATTATCAAATGTTTTTATTAATACTCCCCAAAAAACTAATCAGGAATTAGTAAAAGAATTAGTATCTAATTTGCCATTTGAACTTACTAATGCTCAACTTAACACTTATCATGAAATCGCTACTGATATGTTGAAACCGACACCAATGCGGAGATTATTGCAGGGAGATGTTGGTTCTGGAAAAACTATAGTTGCAATATTAGCGATGTTAAATGCCATTGAAATGGGTTATCAGTGTGCGATACTAGCTCCAACTGAAATTTTAGCCAGACAGCATTTACAAACATTACAAAAATATTTGGAAAAAATGAATATTACTGTTTCTATCCTTACTGCTAACGAAAAAGGTAAAACAAGGACACAAATATTGGAATATGTTGCAACTGGTATTACACAAATATTAGTTGGTACACATGCCATCTTCAATGATAAACTTATATTTAAAAATTTAGGATTGGTAGTCGTAGACGAACAACATAGGTTTGGCGTAGTACAACGTTTAGCATTAATTCGTAAGGGGGTACATCCTCATATTTTAAGTATGACAGCAACGCCAATTCCGCGAACGACAATAATGTCTATGTATGGCGATATTGATACGTCCTCAATTACACAAAAGCCAGTTGGACGCAAGGAAATAATCACTAAAGCTATTACTATGGAAAGGATAGCAATATTAGTTAATGCAATACACAGGATTATAGAACAAGGTCAAAAAGTATATTGGATATGTCCGCTAATTGAAGATAGCGAAAAATTAGATTATACTTGTGTAATCGAACGTCTTGAATATTTACGTAAATACTTTAATGATGATGTTGATATGTTACATGGCAGAATGGATACTGCTGAAAAGCAGGGAATATTTAAAAAATTTAGTAATGGAGAAATACATATACTAGTATCAACTACAGTAATAGAAGTAGGTGTTGATGTTCCTGATGCTACAGTGATTATTATAGAAAATGCAGAAAAGTTCGGGTTAGCCCAATTACATCAGCTTAGAGGAAGAGTAGGCCGTAGCAATTTACAATCATATTGTGTGTTACTGTATGACAAAAACTGTACTGGATTAGCTAAAAGGCGTCTGAAAATTATGACACAAACTAATGATGGTTTTATTATTGCAGAAGAAGATTTAAAACTCCGTGGAGGAGGAGAAATATACGGTATAAGGCAGAGTGGTAGAAAACAATATAGAACTTTTAATATTACAAATGCCATGGAGCAAGAATTAGTTAATGAATTCATTATAACTGCTAATAAAATTACTAAAAATATTGCACAAAACGGTAGTATGCAATTATATAACGATTGTTTAAAAATCTTTCAACCAAACTTTAATTGTGATGTAAAATCATCATTTTAACGATGATCGTATTAATAAGATACATATTAATAAGATACATACTTTGTACTGCCTCCCTCCCCTCCCCCCTCGCTTTTCAACACAAAACATGGTGTAATTAAAATACAAAGTATAAAGTACAAAGTACAAAGACTATCATTCTAATTTAGTAATTAAAAAATCTATATTCACTACTTAATTAATATACTATTAATATAGTC
>CADBLQ010000025.1 GCA_902795615.1 uncultured Pseudomonadota bacterium
CCAATGCAGAAACTAACTTTAAGAACTATCTCTTCCATGATTTTAAATGTTATCTAAAAGATATTGGTATTATTGAGGAAATTAAAGTTCCAAATCTAGACGGTTCATTTTGTATCGAAATACCTCCTGCTCTGAAACATATAGAAACTGAAGTAAATAAACTAAAAAATAATTCTGTTTTTGAAAAACAAAATCTGGCAACACTTAATAAAACATCGAATTCAAATATGAACCGTGAGAACTATATTGCAACTGCAGTTGAAAAAGTCGCTACATCTCTCGGGATTATACAAGAGTCTATGTATGATGAAGATGATATGGAAAAGTTAAAATCATGTTTTAAACTCGTTGGCAAATGTATTGCTCACAATGAATTAACAAAAATACCAAACGAGAATGGCTTTAGCACCATGGTTGCCAACACAGCAAATTTCTTGAATCAAGCGATATCAAAAGCCGTAGAAAATAATAACAATAGTGGAACAATTTTCATTAAGATGGCGATTGACGAGCTATATAAAATATTGACAAATACGTATAAAGATGATGTTGCCAATAATAAACTTACAAAGTCAGAGATTGAAGTAGCACTTGGGAAAAAATTAAAAGAAAGAGATATTAACAACTATGAACTTTACAGGGCATTAGTTTTGGCGGAAATCTATCAATATGATTCAGCATTGTATAAACTAGCTGAAAAAATCGTGGAATCCGTTCATGAGCGTGCTGATTTCAAAAAAAATGGAGGAAAATTTGAAGAGATACAAGAGGTCAATACTTATTATACAAAACTAGAAACAGATACAAAATTTAAGCAATTGGTTGGCAAGTTGGAAAAAACACTGTCTACGAGGTATTACATAGAGGACTTTGTCTATGAATACGTTAAAAGCAAGAAAATACGTAAGAAAGTGGTTGACTTCATAAAGACACAAGATACACGTTGCTTCGATAATTTTGAGTCGCAAAAAGCATTAAATGAATTCCTTGAGAAAATTAAGAAAAATAATGAATTTTGGGTATTACTTGCAAATAGCCAACCAGACGATAAATTTTATACACTATGGGAAAAAATACAAGAATTGGCCGGAAAAAATCCCTTTTATATGCTCAGCATACATTCTGTCACATTAAAAGATGCTGTTGTCCGTTTCATAAATTTAACTTATGGTTATGATTGTGAAAACTACACAGACATAACCATAAACGACCCAAATTTCAAAGCTATTTGGAAAGATACATATGACTTTTTTACAACTAAGCTTGTTGAAATGGTAAAAAAATACAAAAATTATAAGGTCGTTTTATCTAATAAACGTCAAAAACAGGATATTTATCTGTATGTCACGTATGATTACGTCTTAAACACAATGGAAGATATTTTAAAAGAATGTTCACAACATGAAAGTTATCTAACGACAAAAGACGCGTTGTTGATAGAACTCGAAAATCGCGTCAAAAAATCAGTAGTAAAAGTACGAGAGTAAACGATACAATTTAGAAGCAAAATTTATTTCTCTTTTAACTGAGTAACTCTAAGCAAAGTTACTTGGTTGCGGTAGCGTTTGAGAATTTCGAATTTATATCCAAAAAGAATAAATGTTTGACCAACATCGGGGATAATCCCAATTGAATTTATTACTAGACCTGCGATAGTTGAAGCGTTATCACATTTAAATTTAGAACTTATTTCACGATTTAAATCCCTAATGTTTGTACTACCGTTAACGATATATGAACCATCTGGTTGTTTACGAACATCATTTATTGTCGTAATATCATGTTCATCGGAAATATCACCGACAATTTCCTCAATAATGTCTTCTAAAGTTAATATACCCATTACGCCACCGTATTCATCAACAACTATTGCAAAATGTTCATGAGTAGATTTAAAAGACTGAAGTTGATCCAATAAGTCTTTATTTTCTGGGATGAAATGTGGTTTTAATAAAATTTCTTCAATATTTATGTCCTCAATCGGAGTAGTTTTAAGTGCTTTTAAAAAGTCTTTAGCATGCAAAATACCGATGATGTTATCAGGATTACCTCGCCATAACGGAATACGGGTAAATGGGCAACTCAAAACTTGTTCGACAATTTCTTCAATTGGTTTATCAGCACAAATCATAGTTACATTTTTACGGTGAACCATAATTGTTCCAACTTCAACCATCCCCAAGTCCAAAATGCCTCGTAACATTTCCTTCTCTTGTTTTGTATCATCTTGGTTTAATCCCTTATGTAGGTCAATTGCTCCTTTTAATTCCTCAAGTGATTCCATATACTCATCTTCCTTATTAGCAGGGTGAATTCTTATTAATTTAATAATTCCTCCTGCAACAAAAGCTATTATCTTATTTAATGGTTTTAATACAATATATAAGTACTTAATAAAGTATGCAGACGGCAATAAAATACGCTCTGGAGCAGTAATCGTAAGCATCTTAGGTAGTACTTCAGCAAATAGAACAATAAATATACTGACTACTATAGGACCATAAAATATTGCACTGTCTCCAAAAACGTCAACAAATAATGAATTAGATAACGATACAACAAGTGCATTTATTATAGTGCAACATGTTAATATTGCACTTAGTACTAGTGTAATGTCGGGTTGCAAAGAAACTATTACCTGTGCACGTTTATTACCGTCCTGAGCTACACTGAACATTTTCGGTTTAGAGTAAGCCGTAAGAGCGGTTTCGCAGGAGGCGAAGTATGCACTAGTAATCAATAATACAAACACCAATATCAAATACAGTAACTCTGATATCATAATTCGCCTCCTACGGCAACTCCGTTGTCACATGATGCAAAGTCTGCACTAA